>NZ_JAQISW010000022.1 GCF_028618435.1 Bartonella sp. MM73XJBT.G | reverse complement strand
GATACTCATTCGTCATGTTGCAGAACCCGGAACACAACGTTTATTGTTGCAAAAACATGATATTGACGTTGCTCGTAATTTGACCCCTGAAGATCTTGCAGATCTACAAAAAACAACAGATGTTAAAATCGAAAAAGTATTAGTGCCAACCATGATGTACTGGGGGTTTAATACGACAAATCCCATTTTTGCTAAAGAAAAAGTACGCTTGGCGATGCGCTATCTCGTAGACTATGAAGGTCTTGGTAAGAAGCTTCTCAAAGGGATTGGTATTCCACGGGCAAGTTTTATTCCTCTTGGCAACTTTGGAGCTTTGGATGAAAAAGAAGGGCAACCCTTTAAGCTTGATATTCAAAAAGCTAAGAAACTTTTAGCAGAAGCTGGTTATCCGAATGGATTTGAAGCAAATTTTCTCGTCTCAAATACTCCTTATGCTTTGCTCCTTGCTCAGTCACTCCAGGATAGTGCTGCACAGGCGGGGGTGCATCTTAAAATTGAACGTGTGGCAGGGACACAGTTGTTTTCAAAAGTAAATGCACGGGCTTTTGATACGGCTTTTATCGGATGGAATAATGATTCTGCAGATCCTCATACAATGGCTTCACGTCTTGTTTATAATCCGGATAATCGGTTTGAGGCAAAAAATACAGCCTATCCTAGTTGGAAGCATGGGTATTTTGATGCAGAGATGAATCAAAAAGTTGAAGAGGCTTTATTTCAAAAAGATCCACAAAAACGGGCGAAAATATATGCTGATTTACAACGTGAATTGATGCAAAAAGGCCCTTATGCGTTTATCTATCAACAATATAGTGTTATCGCGATGACACCTGATGTCAAAAAATGGGTTTGGAATAGTGCGCCGCGTATTTTTTATAGTGCAATTGAAAAATAAGCGTGCTTTTTCGTGCCGTCCAAGATAAAAAGAGCTTTGAGGCATCATTACATGGTAAAAATATTCTCCTAAATAAGAGTTCTTCAGTCTTTTAAGAGGTATGAAATTGTGGGGGAGGGACGTATATGATTGAGGTCCTTTATAAGGAGGGATGAAGAGGGGAAGTTATATTGGTGAGTTTTTTCTGTTTATGATTACAGATTTTCTTCATCTGAATAATAAATCTCTCTATGAGAAAATGACTTTGATGCTTAGTTTGATTAAATGAAGTTGATGTTTGATATCATGCTATTTAAAAGATGAAATCACAAGCACTTTGTATGAAAAGGTACAGGAGCACAAAAAGAAAAGATAAAATGGGGAAAAAAGAGTGTTGAAAAGAATTTGTATTTTATTAAGCACAATGGGATTTTTAAATGGGGCTATAGTATCAGTATTCAGTGCTTCGTCTAAAGATATATTGGTGATGGCATGGAATATTGATTCAATTAGTAGTTTTGATCCAGCGCAAACTGTTGAAGTTGTGACAAGTGAATTATTGACGAATATTTGCAGTGCGCTTGTGCAATATGATGAGCATGATTCTACAAAAATTCGTCCTGCTATGGCACAATCTTGGGATGTATTAGATGATGGGAAAAGAATTATTTTTCATCTTCGTGATGATTTGAAATTTGATAATGGAAGGGTTGCTACAGCACAAGATCTTGCTTGGTCAATGCGCCGGATTATTAAATTGGGATTAGGGTATTCTCAGTTTTTGAAGGATTATGGCTTTAATAAAGACAATATAGAGACGTATATTCAAGCCCTTGATGATAAAACTTTACAGCTAAAATTAGATAAACCCTATCCTATTCAGCTTATATTGACTGCTATTGGACAATCCTATGCTTCTGCTTTGCTTGATCGAAAAATAGTTGAAGCAGAAAGTATTAATGGTGACATGGGTAATAAATATTTGGCTACCCATACAGCCTGTGTAGGACCTTATAAATTGGTACGTTGGTCTCCTGGAGAAAAAGTTGTATTGGAAGCAACACAACATTATTGGGGAGAGGCGCCTAAAATTAAACAAATTGTTGTACAGCACGTTGCGGATTCAACAAGCCAAAGACTTCTTTTGGAAAAGGGTGATGTGGATATAGCGCGTGATCTTTCTTCAGAGGATATTTTAGATATTGAAAAGCAGGGAGGACCAGTCAAAATTAGTCGCGTTTTGCGACCACAGATTATTTATCTGTCGCTGAATAATAAGAATACAATTTTTGCTAACGAAAAAGTACGTTTGGCGCTTCGTTATTTGGTTGATTATGAGGGGCTTGGAAAGACTGTTTTAAAGGGTATTGGCATTCCACGCGCGAGCTATATGGCGTTGGGAATTCCTGGCGCTTTGGATGAAAAAGAAGGATTGCCCTTTAAGTTAGATTTGAAAAAAGCCAAACAGTTGATTAGTGAGGCTGGTTATCCCAATGGTTTTAAAGCTAATCTTTTAGTGGGGAGTCTTAGTTATATGTCCTCTGTCGCGCAGTCTATTCAAGCCAATGCGCACAAAATTGGTGTTGATTTTACCATTGAAAAAATGGCACAAAATCAATTGTTAAGCCGTGTGCGTGGTGGAAATTATGATAGTGCACTTATGGGATGGGGAAGTGCTGATCCTGATGGGCATCCTGCTTCGTTAAATCATGTTTTTAATCCTGATCCAACATTTACAGAAAAGCACAATATGTATTTAGCTTGGCGCACTGGATATTATGATGAAAATATCAATAAAATGGTGATGGATGCTTTATTTGAAAAAGATCAAAATAAGCGTCTTTTGCAATATCGTGCTTTACAGAATTATGTATTTGAACATGGCCCTATGGTTTATTTATTTCAGACATATTATACTGTTGGGATGGGACCAGATGTCAAAAAATGGGCTTGGAATAGTTTTAGACTTTATTACAATGAAGCAGAAAAATAAAAAGAAGCATTGTTATCGAGAAGAATTGCAAAACATGCCGAATAATAAATCGTTCCATTCTATGAAAAAAAGTGTTCGCTTTATGTTTTGTCGCTACAGAGGGGATTTTTATAATGGTTTTGCCACTTTCAGAGACTGAAAGAGCTGTATCAGAAAAGCAGAGAAAATTATTTTTATGGAATTTTTTGTTCAAGGGATTAAAAGTTCTTATTTCAGTTTTTATCACATTGCTTGGGTTGGTGACGATTACTTTTTTTCTTGGTCATCTTCTTCCTCTCGATCCTGTTCTCTCTATTCTTGGTGATAATATCAGCCAGGAAGCTTATGATGCCATGTATTATAAGCTGGGTCTTGATAAGCCGTTGATTGTTCAATATTGGAAGTATCTTCATAATGTATTTTTATTTGACTTTGGAGATGCTTTAACGTCTGGGCGTCCTGTTTTAGAAGATATTATGCGTGTATTTCCTGCAACATTAGAGCTTGCAACTGTTGCTATTGTTATTGGCACGACTCTTGGAATCCCATTTGGTGTTTTTGCGGCAATGTATCGCGATTCATTTATTGATTATGTTGTCCGTGTTTTTACACTTTTGAGTTATTCTACGCCGACATTTTGGCTGGGGCTCATGGCATTGTTAATATTTTACGCTAAGCTTAGCTGGGTTGGTGGTCCAGGGCGTCTTGATTTTCTTTATGAATTTTCTTTTGAACCCAAAACAGGATTTTTCCTTTGGGATACTGCTAGCCAAGGACAATGGGAGGCTTTTGGGAATGTCTTTAGCCACATTATTACGCCTGCTTTGATTTTGGCTTTCGGGGCTATGGCTTATATTAGTCGTATGACTCGTGGGTTTATGATTGAGCAACTCAATCAGGAATATATCATTACAGCACGTGTAAAGGGATTATCATGGGCGCGAACTGTTTGGGGGCATGCCTTTCGAAATGCTGCTGTTCAAGTTATTACTGTTGTTGCACTTTCTTATGCTTTTTTATTAGAAGGGGCTGTTTTGACGGAGACAGTTTTTGCTTGGCCTGGTTTCGGACATTACTTGACTAATGCTCTTCTCGCTGGAGATATGAATGCAGTTGTAGGATGTACTTTACTTGTAGGATTTATCTTTGTCGCCATTAATTTATTTTCTGATTTGCTTTATCGCATTTTTGATCCAAGGACACGTTGAATATGACAGTCAGTAATCATCATAAATCACAATCATCATCTTCTTTGAGCTCTTGGTTAAACGATTCTGTTCCACGGTCCATAATTCAAGCAAACATACAAAGAATTTACCATGCACTGGTGAAGTTTTTTCATAACTTTTCGGCTGTATTTGGTTTGTTTATTATTTGTATTATTATCGTATGTGCACTTTTTGCTCCTTGGATTGCGACGCACGATTTTCTTAGCAATGATTTGGGTCATCGGTTGCAGCCTCCCTCTATGGCCCATTATTTTGGGACAGATGAATTAGGACGTGACATTTTTAGTCGCCTTGTTTTTGGTTCTCGTATTACTCTTTATGTTGTCTTTCTTACAACAATTATTGTTGGGCCAATAGGGCTTATTGTTGGGACTGTTTCTGGTTATATGGGAGGATGGGTTGATACTGTGCTCATGCGCATTGTCGATATTTTTCTCGCTTTTCCAGGTTTGATTTTAGCTCTTGCCTTTTCAGCGGCATTGGGACCGGGGATAGAAAATGCTTCTATTGCAATTTCAATTGCAGCATGGCCACCAATTGCACGTTTAGCGCGTGCTGAAACTTTGACGATACGTTCTTCTGATTATGTTTCTGTAGTTCGCTTGCAGGGTGCTTCTGCTTGGCGAATTATTTTGTTTCATGTTGTGCCCATGTGTATTCCTTCAGTGATTGTACGCTTAACTTTAGATATGTCTGGGATTATTTTAACAGCTGCTGGCCTTGGATTTTTAGGGTTGGGAGCACAACTTCCAAGTCCTGAATGGGGGGCGATGCTTTCTTCGGGGCGGGAATTTATGATGACAAATTGGTGGTTGGCAGCAATACCAGGCTGTGCAATATTATTTGCAAGCCTTGCTTTCAATTTGTTGGGTGATGGTCTTCGTGATGTATTGGATCCACGCAATGGGTAATAAATTATTAGAAGTAGAAGATTTACGTATTTCTTTTCCTACAACGCGCGGCATTGCAGAAGTTGTGCGCGGTGTTAGCTTTTCTGTCGGAAAAGAAAAAATTGGCATTGTTGGTGAATCTGGGTCTGGAAAATCAATGACTGGACGGGCAATACTAAAGCTGAGTCCAAAATCAGCCATTGTTAAAGCTAAAAAAATGCGCTTTGAGGATGTCGATTTATTGATTGCAAGTGAACCTCAGATGCGAAAAATCCGAGGTAAGCGTATTTCAATGATTTTACAGGACCCCAAATATTCACTTAATCCCTTAATACGGATTGGGGAGCAGATTATGGAGGCTTACCGTATTCATTATCGTGTTTCAAAAGCTGAAGCGCGGGAGCGAACCGTATCTATGTTAGAATCTGTTCATATTCGTGATCCTGAACATGTGATGCGTCTCTTTCCTCATGAAATATCTGGGGGGATGGGGCAACGTGTGATGATTGCAATGATGCTCATTCCAAAACCTGATTTAATTATTGCCGATGAACCAACATCTGCGCTTGATATTACGGTCAGACGACAAGTTTTATCTGTATTAGATGAACTTGTGACAAAGTCTGGATCAGGGCTTATCTTCATTAGTCATGATTTGAATATGATTGCTGATTTTTGTGATCGTATTTTGGTGATGTATGCGGGACGTGTGCTAGAAGAGTTGCCTGCTTCTGATTTGTCTCACGCTTGTCACCCTTATACAAAGGCTTTGCTAGCAAGTTTGCCACGGCTTGATAATCCTGTTGATGTTTTGGCTGTTCCTGAGCGTGATCCTGATTGGTTGTGTAATCCTACGATTGTTAATGGTGTTGAGGAGGTTCCTCATGGCAAATTGTGAGAATATTATTGATGTTTCTAATTTATCTGTAACGTTTGGGCACAGGCACAAGGCTGTAACCGTTGTTAAAAATGTTAATTTTCATATTAAGCGTGGTGAAGCTTATGGTTTAATTGGTGAATCCGGATGTGGAAAATCAACTATTTTGAATACATTGGTGGGGCTTATTCCAGAATATAGTGGAAAGTTTCTTTTTGATGGAGAAGAGGTTGCAAAAAAAAGGGACAAGAGTTTTCTGCGCCGTATTCAAATGGTTTTTCAAGATCCTTATGCGTCTCTTCATCCAAGAAAAATGGTTCATACGGTTCTTTCTGAATCGCTCAAAATCCACGGCATGGATAATCAAAGAGAAAGGGTGGAGGATGCTTTAGATTCCGTTGGCTTAAATTCTTCATTTCTTTATCGTTATCCTCATGAATTATCTGGAGGGCAGCGTCAACGTATTGCTCTTGCTCGTGCTTTAATTATCGAGCCAGAGGTTTTGTTGCTTGATGAGCCAACATCTGCATTGGATGTGTCGGTGCAGGCTGAAATTTTAAACTTGTTGAAATCGTTACGCGAGAGAAAAAAACTTACTTATTTGATGGTATCTCATGATCTTTCTGTTGTTGCCCATATTTGTGAACGGGTTGGAATTATGCATAAAGGAATTATACTTGAAGAACTTAGCAATGATGAATTGCGTAATCTCCATGCACAACACGATTATACAAAAGAGTTTTTTGAAGCCAGTATTGAGCCTATAGTCCATAGAGAACAAAGAGCGTGATCGATTTTCCAGAAGAAAAAATATTTTTTCTGTTTTGAAGTTTTCGGAGATGTTTGGCGGCTTTGTTGAAAGGGAAGGGAGGATAATAGGATTTTTTTTAGTTATGAATTTGCTGGATAGTGTTTGAGCTATAATATTTAAAAATCCTATTCGAACTCTGGTTTTGAAATATATAAGTGATTTAACATAAACTCTTTGTTTGATAGTGTTATCTTATTTTTTTGCTTATCATTTTATGTTTAGTTTTTTTATTTTAAGATTTTAAGCATTAAATGTATGAGAAATAACAGAAGAGAATAATGGCTGCGTATTCCGAAAAAGCTTCTTATTATTTTATAATATCATCTTATTTTTTAGTTGTACTCTTTTTATAGTTTTAGGCATGATTTATTGGAAAATGCTAAGCTTTATTCTTTATAAAAGAAGAGTTTTTGTAAAAAAATCCAATGATCAATGACAGTCTTCAAATATTTTTCTGTTTTCTGTTTAAAAAAACATTTAAAAAACAAATCGTCATAGAATAAAAAAGGCAGCTATTATGCTGCCTTTTTTGTTTGATGAAGTGTATAGAATAACAATACACTTGTTGTTAACGTTTTACCTTAAAATTGATAGCGTATTCCGCCTGAAAAACTTGCTCCCGATATACCGGTTTTTTGCAGCTTTTGTTGATAACTCACATCACCATGAAGGGAGAGGTTCGTGGACAATTGTGCATTGATGCCAAGCCCACCTTCAATCGCAGCCCCCATAGCATCAAGTTTATAATCATTATCAATATGGAGTGCTTGATCATCTCCAAAGGTTTTGATCAAGTTGACTTTTCCATAGAAGGACATAGGACGGTTGTTTTCAGCGGCAATGCTTTTGGTCAAACGTCCGCCAACACGGATCATCCATTGATGAGGATTTTGCATGTCAATGGTCAGATTATCAGCATCTAAAATTGTATCAAATGTCAAATGTTGATAAGCAACTTGTGCTTGTGGTTCAAACGTTACACCTTGAAGGCTGGTTGCGAATTGTTTGCCAACAGTGGTGGAGATGTTCAACATTTTGGCATTCTTCAACTTTGCGGTTGTCCCAATGAGGGCATTGGTGATCTCTCCTTTTAGGAAGCCATAGGATAACAACGTATCAAGATAAAAGCCATTGTCGTATTGTATGGTTCCATAGGCTGTGAGGGACCATTTATCAACGGTGTTTTTCCCAGCATCTTGCATATCTTTTGGCGTAAAGGAAAGCTGTCCATAGGTTCCTAAAAGACCGAAACGTGTTGTGGTATTATGCCCTTCCAGTGTTGCAAAGTTCACCCCTCCTTGTAGAGCGGCATAGCGAAGATCAGCACCGCTATAACCATATTGACGTGGCGCGCTTTCAGAGGATAAGGTTCCTCTGCTTCCATAGGTGTGTAAGAAAAAGCCATTCTGTTTTTCTTGTCCTTTATCTATGAGCGATGTTCTGATATTTGCCAACAATGCGTTTTGTTCAGCCATATCGGTCAATCCACTATAGAAGAGAGCATTTGGCATGACCAAATAGCTTGCCATTTGTGCTACAGGCGCTTCTACTTTTGAATCAGGAAGAAATTCTTTATGTAAGCGGAAATCCCAGAAACTCTCATTCTTTTCATCAAAGAGACTTTGTTCAATATTCGCTTGGCCATAGCTTGATTCTGGTCCGTAACCTGTTAGCGTATATTTATAAGGCGAACCACCCCTTGTGATATAACCATGGGCTAATTTGAAAGAATTCTCATCAGCCTTTCCGGAAACTTGGATCAGTGAAAGCCCGCCTATGTTAGAAGGATCGGAAGCATTTATGACACTCTCTTTATCTCCTAAATCGCTTTGAATATAAACTGTTGTGGAGCCTGAAACATCGCCGTGAATAAGAAGATGATCGGTTTCTTGCTCTGTGATTGGTGTGCCATCAGTCCATTTTGTATTGAAATAAATTTTTGCATTGCCTGTTGCATTGTAGACAGCTTTGGTCTCTGGTTTTCCAGAGCCTATATGCAATGTGTGGTAATGATCTTCTGTTGGCTCTTGAAAAATGAGAGAGCTATCATTGAGATCCAGAACAGAAATGTCAGAACGTGATCTTTGAGCAATATCAAGCAAATTGCCTTCAGCATCTTTCTCTTGTGTACTGTTTTTTAAGAACCATTGTGTCCCGTTTTTCAGATCAAAGTGTACATTTCTCTCTTGTGAAATGTTGGCTCTGCCTTCTAAAGTGGAATGATCTGCATTTAAGGTAAAGCTACCGTTGGAGATCTTCTTCATGGTTTCATCATTCCAGATATTTTTATCGTTGGCAGAAATTTTGTCCCAAAAAATATCATCATCTAATAACATATCGGCGTGGATTTTTGAATTATTAAGATTAACTGTACCGATTGATAGAGTAGGAATATCTTCAATGCTCTTTTTAGCAAGAGCTCCAACAAGAATTCCAGTGCCATTTTCAACATGAATATTGCTATTGGTTAGATTGATTTCGCTATTTCCATATATTTGTAGATCATCTAATTCATCTGTATTGGTTTTCGATAAAGCCACTAGTTGCATACCTATTCTTTCTGCTTTTACATCAGTATTTGCTAGGTCAATCTTTCCCCTAGCTGCTGCGAATAGTGCAACTTTTTTGACGTCTATTTCATTTTTAGTGCCATTCTTCATGATAATTGAGGCACCATTGCTTGCTGCAAGACCAAGATCAAAACTTTTAATGGTTGTGTTCCCATTTAATTCAATTTTGCTCTCAGGTTCCCACGAGCCTACAGCTATGGTCACTTTTTCGCTCTCACCACCGGTCATTACTAGATCGCCACTGGTGATCTTGCTTCCACCGTCTGCATAAAGACCTTCATCAACATTTTTAATAGTTGTTTTACCTGTTAAGTTAATTTCACTGCCAGCGCCTTCTGTCGTTAGACCAGAGCGTTCTGTGTCGGGATCTGTGATAGCTTTTCCTCCGGTGATATTTAAATTTTCACCGGTAATTTTACCACCATCAGCTGCTCTAAGACCGTTTAAAGTATTGTTGATTGTTGTATTGCCATGCAATTGAATTGTGCTCTCACCAAGCGCAAGTGCACCGGTCCCTATGCCATTTGTTGTGAGCGTAACATCTGTGGCATCGATCTGTCCCTTGTTTTTTGTCAATAATGCTGCACTACCACTTTTTGCAGTTGCTCTTCCTCCTACCATTATAATTTTTGAATCTGGACCGTCTGCATAGATACCGCTTCCATAAGATGATGTGACCGTAGCGTTGTTTAAAGCAATGGAACTTCCCTGTTTTGCATATATTCCATCTCCTTTGCTTTCAAATGAGCCTCCAGAGACTGTTATTGTAGATTCATTATCGGCTAAGATGGCGCTTTCTGCTTTTGTCACGGTTACATTGTTTAAAATGATGGTACTTTTATTTGCATCTATTCCATAGCGTAATAGTGCATCATCTTCATCTTTAATGCTTGATATGGTCACATTCTCTAGTTTGTTTTCGGCACTGTTACTACCTTTAAAGGTTGCACCATTATAGAAAGCTTTAATGGATCCCCCTGTCATGCTGACCGCGCCATCATCTTTTGCAAGAAGTCCTTCATCCTCAGATGATGTAATTGTAGAATCATTTACAGTGATTGTACTGCCGTTTTCAGAAACTATAGCTGCTCCTTTTGCATTAAATGATCCTCCAGTGATCTCTATTTTAGAATTACTATCTGCAACAATAGCGTTTCCGACTTGTTTTACATTTACATTTTCTAGAGCAACTGTACTTTCTTTTTCTGCTTTGATTCCATTAATGAGTAGCTCATTCCCTTTATTGCTTGATATTTCTATATTTTTTAGTTTGTTTTTGTTGTTTTTACTTTCGGTAAATCGAGCACCCACGAGTGAAGCATTAATAGAGCCTCCATTCATACTGATTGCACCATCTTTTTTTGCCTGAAGTCCAATTATACTATTTTTAATCTTTGTATCATCACCTGTTAATTCAATTAGACTGTCTTTACCTTCAGAAAATACACCAAAGCCACTTGTAATCAAATCATTATTTTCAACTGGGTCAGCACCATCTATTTTTAGAGTAACATTTTCGATCGTAATGTGCCCGCCTTCTTTTGCCACAATGGCCCCTGTTTTTCCAGTTACTTCTCCTCCGGTCATTTTGATTATTGATTTTTGTTCTGCTGCGAGTCCAACGTTATTAGATGATGTAACTTTAGTATTGTCTTTTAAAGTGATTGTGCTGCCATTTTCAGCGTGTATTGTTATCTTCTTAGAGTCAAATTCTCCTTTAGAGATTGTTATTTCAGAATTACTATCTGCAGATACACCACTGTCTGCTTGAGAGAAACTTACACCTTCTAAATAAACTTTACTTTTTTTCTCTGCTTTTACTCCAAAAAGTATTGCAGTTCCGCCTTCATTATTTGATATTTCTACGTCTTTTATTTTGTTTTTGTTGCTATTACTGTTCGTGAAGTAAGCGCCAGCTTGTGAAGCTTTAATAGAGCCTCCATTCATAGAGATCGAGCCACCTTTTTGTGCCATGAGCCCAGAGTTACCAGATGATGTAATTTGAGCTCCCTCTATAGTGATTTCACTGTTTTGCAAGGCAGCTATTGTTGCCTCTTTTGAAGCAAATGAGCCTCCAGTGACTTTTACTTTAGAGTTACTATCTGCAAGAATGGCGTTTCCTGCTTGTTGTACGGTTACATTTTCTAAAGTAACTGTACTGTTCTCTTTTGCTTTTATTCCAAAGCTTATTTGTTTTCCGTCTTCATTACTTGATATTTCTACGTCTTTTATTTTGTTTTTGTCGCTATTACTGTTCGTGAAGTAAGCGCCAGCTTGTGAAGCTTTAATAGAGCCTCCATTCATAAAGATCGCGCCGCCGTTTGTTGCTCCAACACCTACGATAATGGCAGAATCAGTTCCTTTAATGGTTGTTTTATCCCCCGTTAATGTTATTATACTGCCCTTACTTTCAGCTGTTACAGCAGCGAATGATTCTACAGACCCTTCGCTGGTATTTTTATTTCCGGTTACTGTTAAATTTTCACCAGTGATTTTTCCACCTTCTTTTGCATGAATGATTTCATAGGCTTTTCCGGTTTCTCCAGTGACTACTTGCCCTTCTCCAGAAACTTCAAGAGATGCAGCATGGACATTGAATTGGATATTAAGCAGCACGATAGCTGCTGTTGCCATAGATGACAGAAGGGATTTTTTATACACGGACACTCTCCTTTTAAAGCCCCCAATATTTACTTCCCCGCACTTTTCAAAAGAAGAACAGAAAATAGATATTGCTTTTCGTTAATTACTCGTAGCTTTGGTAATTTATTTTTTTTTCTCTGTCAAAGGTAAAGTTGAATTTATCGTTAAATACGCAATATTTAAGTTTATTTTATAATGTATTTTTTATTATATTTAAAAAATACTTTTTAGTATTTAGTGCAATATTATAAGGCACTCAGAATTTCCTCATGATATTTTATTAATGGTCAGATGTGCTTTGATGCCAATATTCATGGGTATATTAAAGCAAGATAGAAATGGCTGGACAGAATAATGCAAAAAACAGAATGAGGGGGAATAGACCATGCAAGATCCTTTACTGATGTTAGGACCGCATCAATTTTATGTGGACTGGCTGAACTTCCAATCCTTTGAAGAAGAGTTTTCTGCCTCATGGGTTTGTCTAGAGCGTTTTGGTGGGGCCCCTAGTTTACAATTTACCGGCTATGGCAATGATCCCAAAACCATCCACGGGGTATTATTTCCAGAAGAGTTTGGTGACCGGGTTGCCATTGATGCCATCACCAGAACCATACGTGCGGCTCAACCCGTTCAGATGATCCGTTGGATGAGTGATGATAGCTACAGTGCTTTAATGCTTGGATCCGTGGTGATTACCAGTGTCACGAAAGATCATGACTATATTAGCCGCTCTGGTCAATCGGGGCGTATTCGCTATTCCATTAGCCTGTTGCCGTTTTTTGATGGGGGAAAACCACAAGGTCAATATCAAGGGGGTCAATATCAAGAGGAGGATAGTCCATGAAGATCCCCGCAAAGCAGCTTGTGGTCGAATTAGAGGATATGAGTTTAGACCTCGTTTGTTATCACCATGCCTTGTCTGTTTTAGGGGATCGGAGGCAAGCTGGGTCATTGAGGGGCTATTGTGAAGCCACACTGGAAGCTAATCCAGAGATTGCCAAATATGGTGTGTTTTTACCACGGGG
>NZ_JAQISW010000021.1 GCF_028618435.1 Bartonella sp. MM73XJBT.G | reverse complement strand
TGCAGGTTGAGGGAAAAGAAATCAAGTTATCGAATGACATGAGAGGTGATGTACGTCCCTTTACGTCACTGCGCAGTGAGGTTGGGTTATCTTTAGGGTATGAATTTGGCTCTGGCATGGCGACTTCCTCACAGGCGTATATTACAGCAGCATGGTTGCGTGAGAATAAAGATGACAATCAAACACTGATTAATGAACACCATTCATTTACCACGGATTTATCAGGTAATGCGGGTAAATTAGGCATAGGTTTAAGCAGTTTTGTGAGTGAGCAGTTGAAGTTATATGGTGAGGCCCATTATGTTAAAGGGCGTAAGACAAAACAATCCCTTCAAGGCATTTTAGGGGTACGCTATAGTTTCTAATTATAGGAAATTTTTTAATTGATCTGGTGAGAGAATTTTAAAACCTAGACCTGAAGTGTCTAGATCTGTCTTCTTTTTTAAAAGAAGGTTTTCATAGAAGGTATGTATTTTTACTGTTGTTTTTTCTTATAATTGTTATTGCTTAAATGATAATTTTGATGGGAAGCGTTTAGGAATATAATAAGGAGTTCAACATTTACTAAGAGGCAGATGGGCATTTTATGATGGGAGGGTTAATTATAGCTGTATCTATTTTATTGAACTCTTCTTTACAATCCATTCTATATTTTTGAGAATTTGCATAATTTTTGCAAAGTCACTTGGCAAAGGGCTGCCTGCTCGCTATAGAAACAGTTAGAGAATGTTATCAATGAAATAAAGGTGAGTAAATGGCTTTAGAGCGTACTTTTTCGATGATTAAACCAGATGCAACACGTCGTAATTTGACAGGCGCAATTACCAAAATGCTTGAAGATGCGGGCTTGCATGTTATTGCATCTAGACGTGTGTGGATGAGCAAGCGTGAGGCTGAAAATTTTTATGCTGTTCATAAAGAACGCCCTTTTTTTAGCGAATTGGTTGAATTTATGTCTTCTGGTCCAACAATTGTACAGGTTTTGGAAGGAGAAAATGCAATAGCTAAAAACCGTGAAGTGATGGGGGCTACAAATCCCAGTGATGCAGAAGAAGGAACAATTCGTAAGGTTTATGCTCTGTCGATTGGTGAAAATTCTGTCCATGGATCCGATAGTGCTGAAACAGCAAAAACAGAAATCGCTTTTTGGTTTTCTGAGATAGAAATTGTTGGTTAATAAAAGCGCAAATAAGAAGCAAAAACCTAAAACATAGTGTTTTGGGCTTTTGCTTCAAAAAAATTTAAATCTCTTTGACAGATATATATATATTTATCATTTTTTTACCTTTAATATTGCAACTTTTTTGCGAGGGGACAAAGCCTATTTATTCTTTTTTTGAATGTCTTTTAACTAGGCGCCAACTTCGTTTGTGATGGTTAAAAGAAGTGTTTCAATTGATTAATCATCATTAGATTTAAAGTAAGTAGGTTTATGGTATCTTTTCTTTCTTAAGTTGTAGAAAGATAGATTATCATTATAAATCAAGAGACGATTTCATGAAATGACGTGTTTTAAACCGGCGCGAAAATAATCCCATCCTGTCCATAATGTAAGGAGGGCAGCAATCCAAAGCATAGTAATGCCAAATTCTACTGTGTAAGGGAAAATTTTATTACCAGCTGGTCCTGCTAAAAGAAAGATAATAGCGATCATTTGTACAAAAGTTTTCCACTTTGCAAGACGAGAGACCGGAACGCTCACTTTTAATTCAGCTAAATATTCACGTAATCCTGATACAAGAATTTCTCGACAAAGAATAATAATTGCTGCCCATAATGTCCATCCAGCAATCGTGCTGTCTGCGGCAAGCAAGAGCAAACAAGCTGAGACGAGAAGTTTATCGGCAATTGGATCTAACATGCGACCAATATTGGATGTTTGTTCCCAAATACGGGCAAGATAGCCATCAAGAAAGTCAGTAATAGAGGCAACGATAAAAATGGAAACGGCAATCCAGCGTGCGATATCATTTGATTGTAGGCGTCCTTCTACAAAAAAGCAAGCAACAACCATTGGGACTGCAACAATTCGTGCATAAGTTAAAAGATTTGGAAAAGAAAAAGTATGATTTTTCATAGAGTCATTTTCAATTCTTGTAAAGGAGAACATATTCCCTGTAAGTAACAAGGCTAAGGTTGTGAAACAAGCCTATTTTTCATTAAAATGGTTATGAATTTTTTGTGCGATTGCGATAGAGATTCCCGTAACTTTTTTCAAGTCTTCAAGTGAGGCACCAGCAACAGCTTTGGCACTTCCAAAATGATGAAGCAATGCACGTTTTCTTGACGGACCGATATTTTCGATTTCATCAAGTGGATTTTTAAAGGTTGCTTTTTTTCGTTTTATTCTATGCGTTCCGATAGCAAAACGGTGTGCTTCATCACGTAGACGTTGCAAAAAATAGAGGATAGGATCACGGGGGGAAAGTGTGAAAGGAAGGGTACCTTTTATAAAAAATCGTTCACGTCCCGCATGGCGGTCAACACCTTTGGCAATTCCAACAACGGTGATCAGGTTATTCAATTGTAATTCAGCAAGTATTGTATGCACACTGTTGATTTGTCCCTCACCTCCATCGATTAAGATAAGATCAGGCCAAACGGGAAAAAGATCATTTTCTTGATCTTGTATGTCATGACTTTTATTTGGCAAATCATGCTCTTTGATAAGGCGTGAAAATCTTCGTTTAATCACTTCTTTCATCATGCCAAAATCATCGCCAGGCGTGATATCTGTTGAGCGAATGTTGAATTTTCGGTATTGATTTTTAACAAATCCCATTTGACCAGCAACAATCATTGCACCTACAGAATTTGTTCCCATAATATGAGAGTTGTCGTAAACTTCTATACGGCGCGGAGGAAAAGGCAGTTGAAATGTTTCAGCAAGCCCTTGAAGTAATTTTGTATGGGTAGCTGTTTCAGCAAGCTTATGTTCTAGAGCTTCATGGGCATTAAGATAGGCGTGATTAACAAGTGTTTTCCGTTCACCTTGCTTGGGTAAAGAGAGAGACACTTTGTGATTGGCTTTGAGACTTAATGCTTCTGTAAGAAGCGTCTTTTCTTCAATTTCTTCGGATAAAAGGATGCTTTTAGGAAGGGGTTTATCATCGTAAAATTGGGTAAGAAAACTCGCTAAAATTTCAGTAGAGGAAAAAGAGGGATCTGCTTTAGGAAAATAGGCTCGGTTTCCCCAATTTTGTCCCATGCGAAAAAAGAACACTTGAATACAAGTCATTCCTTCCTTTTGAGCAATTGCAAAGACATCTGCTTCTTTTATCGTTTGAGGGTTAATTCCTTGATGGCTTTGTATGTGAGAAAGGGCTGATAAGCGGTCACGATAGGAAGCAGCTTGTTCAAAATCAAGATTTTCTGCGGCTTTATGCATAGCTTGAACCATATCATTTTTAACAGATTGATCTTTTCCCGAAAGGAATGCTTTTGCTTCTCTTACCAGTTCTTTATAATCACTGTCACTAATTTCATGGGTACAAGGTGCAGAACATCGCTTAATTTGATACAGTAAACAGGGGCGTGTACGGTTTTCAAAAATTGAATCGGTACAGGTCCGTAATAAAAAAGCGCGTTGTAAAACATGAATTGTTTGTGTCACCGCACCAGCAGAAGCAAAAGGCCCAAAATAATGAGCTTTTTGTGTTCGAGCGCCACGATGTTTGCAAAGTGCAGGTGCTCGATGATCATTTGTAATCATGATATAAGGAAAGCTTTTATCATCACGGAGTAATACATTAAAATGGGGATGCAATCTTTTGATGAGATTGGCTTCTAAAAGGAGTGCTTCTGTTTCTGTATGGGTAACGATAAATTCCATATGATATGTTGCACGAATCATACAGGTAATACGATTATTGTGTCCTTGTTCACGTGTATAGTTTGAAACACGTTTTTTGAGATTACGCGCTTTGCCAACGTAAAGAATATTACCATTTTCACCAATCATCCGGTAAACTCCCGGCTTATGGGGAAGGTGTCTAACAAACTCTTGTATAAATTTGACACCTTGGAATTTATTTTTTTCGTTGCTTTGATTGGCATTGTTCCATGTCAAATTAGAGAGAAAAGAAAGCTTTTCTCTTTTATTTTTCGGACAAGTTGTATTATTTTTTAGGATCATTCCGTTTATCAAGAAATGCTTTTTGTTTATTCTATTAAATATTCCTATTCCATTAAATGACGATTATTTATGTCTTTAATAGCTTTTGTCCATCAATAACATATTATAGCATAAGAGTGTGATTTTAGAGTACTTTTCTTTCATAAAAAAATATGAGAATTTTTATTTATGACAGCTTTATGAACACGCTCAATTCTATTGATTCATTAAAAATAATTACAAATAAGGTATTGACTTATAAAGATAGTTTATCATTATCGACATTAAATTAAATTTCTGAATAGCGTAAATTTTTTTCATTTCAAACCGATGTTTTTTTGTATGTTACAATTTTTGTATGTTACAAGCGGAGAAAGTCGCGTGGAGTGAAACTATACAAGAAAGGATTAAAAATAATTCCTCTTATGAGCCGTAAGGAGTGACTTTATTGTTCTATGACTCCTATAATCGTTATAAGCTTATCATTATTATCTTATATGTTGATATTATCTAAGAAATAATAGAATCTTATCGCCTTTGTAACTTAAAAAAGGGTATTTTTAAAGGAAAACGTAAGAGAAAAGTCTAATTTAGATGTTCTTTTTGAAGCCACTTATGCGTTATTTGAGCATTTTCATCTTGTCCAAGACGGTTGATAAGAAAGGGACTGAGTTTTTTCATTTCGTCTTTCAAAAGATAGGGGGGGTTGATAATAATCATCCCACTTCCATTCATTGTCGGTGGACTTGAACTCTTTCGGATACGCATTTCAAGCTGTAAAATTTTTGGAATTCCTGTTTGATAAAGCGCGTGAAGAAAACTTTCAATTTCTTTATCATGTTTTACAGGATACCATAAAGCATAAATCCCTCCAGAAAAACGGCGATAGGCTTTCATTAATCCCTCAATAAGGCGGAAAAATTCCCCAGTTTTTTCAAAGGGAGGGTCAACAAGGATAAAACCGCGTTTTTCTTTTGGTGGTAAATGAGCATTTAAGGAAAGCCAACCATCCAAATGCAGAACTTTTGTTTGATAATCGCCAGCAAAATTTTTTGCTAAAACATGATAATCTTCATTGTGCAATTCTATTGCGGTGAGGCGATCTTGTTTCCGTAATAATTGGCGAATAAGAACAGGAGATCCAGGATAAAATACAATTTCTTTTTCCCCTTTATTGAAGGAATCAATGATATCACACCATGGATAAAGGAGTGCTCTTAAATCTTCTGGGATTGGCGTTGAAAAAATTCGTTGCACACCTTCGCGCCACTCTTCTGTTTTATAGGCTTCTAAAGAAGAGAGGTCATAAATACCAATACCAGCATGCGTATCTATAACGCGAAAAGCTTTTTCTTTGCGTTTGAGATATTCCACAATGCGCATGACAATAATGTGTTTAAAAACATCAGCAAAATTGCCAGCATGGTAAATATGCCGATAATTCATGGAAGAAACTCTATCATATGGATAACTGTATCAGGTTTATTAGCATAGAATAATAGAATTGATATCCATAAAAACTTTTTTGTAGCAATCAAATAAGCCCCTCATCAAAAAATTATATACATAAAATATGAATGTCACGGGAGCATTTATTTCATTAGGATTTTAAATCTTTTATATGAAAGTTGGACAAGAAGAGGGCAAACATTCCAATGGAAGCTCTTTACGGAGTAAAGATGAAAGCTGAAATCGTCATATCCCTATATATCATGACTTATTTTCTAGCATCCTTGACGTCTATAAGAACCATTTTAATAGTTTCTATCTCTCTATGCTGACCTCGCTTATGAGGTACAAGTGAATGATTTTGACAAACTAATATATTTTACGCGTTAATAAAATATATTCTTGATCACGCGCAAAAATATTGTCTAACACGTATTTTGAGTGAGTTCATTTTGCTACAACGCTTTGATTTATAATAATAATTAATTGTTTTATATTATTGAATGAGAGTCCCGAATAACGTAGGATTCTCTCATTTCAAAGCTGTTCATCTTGAATCAATCAAAACCATTCCCTTGCACATCACAAGCGGGATGAGTGTGTGGATCAAATTTGTATAAGAAAGGATTTAAAAATGGCTCTTATGAACCGTCTTAATGCAAGATCTGTCGCAACATTGAGGGCTGGCAAATATAATGATGGTGCCGGCTTGCTTCTTCATAAGCGTAAAGATGGAGGTGCTCAATGGATTTACCGTTATACCATTCACGGGCGTCGTCGCGAAATGGGCTTGGGGGCTTTAAGAGATGTCTCTTTAAAACAAGCCCGTGAATTGGCAACGGGGTGGCGCTCTGTTCTTCGTGAAGGGCGTGACCCCATTAAAGAACGCGATAAACAAAAGCGTGAAGCAATAAGCAATCTCCATTATTTAAAAGATATTGCTTTAGATGCTTTTGAAAGTCGTAAAGCCGAATTAAAGGGGGATGGTAAGAATGGGAACTGGTTTATACCTTTAAAACTTCATATTTTACCAAAATTAGGCTGTCTGCCGGTTTCTGAGATTACACAAACAGAGATACGCAATACCCTTGCCCCTATTTGGCATTCAAAAGCTGCAACAGCAGAGAAAGCACTGAATCGTCTTAATATTTGTCTCAAACATGCGGCTGCATTAGGGTTGGATGTTGATTTACAAGCAACAGAAAAAGCACGCGCTCTCTTAGGGAAACAACTCCATAAAACACAAAATATACCAGCCATGGATTGGAAAGATGTTCCTGCCTTTTATCAGACACTCAGTAAAACGATAACAATGACACATTTAGCTTTGCGCTTGCTTATCCTTACAGGGGTTCGTACACGTCCTTTACGTTATATCCATAAAGATCAAATTGAAGATGATGTCTGGACAATTCCTGCTGAAAATATGAAAGGAAAGCGTGATACGACAAAAGAGTTTCGTGTGCCTTTATCTACAGAGGCATTAGACATTCTAAAACAAGCGCGCTCGCTTTCTCGCAATGATTTTTTCTTTTCTGCAACTGGTCGAGGTCCTCTTGGTGAGAATTGTATGTCACAATATATGCAACAGATTGGACTTGAAGCACGTCCCCATGGATTTCGTTCTAGTTTACGTGATTGGCTTGCTGAAACAACTGATGCCCCCTATGAGGTCGCTGAAACCATTCTAGCTCATACAGTGGGTGGTAAAGTAGAGCGTGCCTATCGTCGTACTGACTATTTAGAACAGCGCCGTGTCTATATGGATAAATGGGCGGCTTATGTCACAGGTCAATCTTAAGATATGGGGTGCATAACCCCATGATCTGTGGATAACTTACTCTCTCTTCTCTCATTCTTTCTCAATGAGACTCATAAATTATCACATCAGAAAATGTATGATAAAATACTGTTTTCTATAGACTAAATACCTTTCTAATGATTCCAAAATGTGCTTAATAAATGGGCATGATTTGTTCCCATTTTTTATTATGAAAGGAAATTATAATGACAGAAAACGATATTCTTTTAACTGACCGTGAAAGTGTAAAATTGCTTCATATGAGTGTTTCAACATTCCGCCGTCATGTGACCAATGGCTCTCTCCCAAAACCTTTAAAATTTGGTTTTTTATCGCGCTGGTTACAATCGGATCTTTTGAATGTCATAGAGCAAGCAAAACAGCAACGTTATAACGACGTCGCATAAATGAAAACCTTGTCACGTAAGGACGGACAAGGCTTCCCATTTTCACTCAAAGAATGAATAGCAAAATCCGTCCTATGGTGCAATATATCATAGGATAAAAAAAATATGTTTTCTTATATAAATGCTCGGGGCATCACCAATGCCTTGCGTGGGGTTTGGTATGGGCGTTATGGAAGTGCCCGTTGTCCAACCCATGATGATCAATTGCCTAGCTTATCCCTTGCCAATGGACATGATGGGCGTCTTTTACTTACTTGTTATGCTGGCTGTTCTTTTAGAGAGATCATACAAGCGCTTAGAAGAATTAGCTTGCTAGGGAAACAAGCCTTTGTTGATAAAGCTTATGATCATAGGCTTTCTTTCTCAAAACAGTTTTCTGCTGATCTCAAAGGAGTAAAACAGAAAGCAGAGAGAGCAAAAGCAATTTGGCAACAAAGCCAACCGATCAAAGATACTTTAGCAGAAACCTATTTACGCAAGCGGGGTATTACTTGTGAATTGCCTGCTGATTTACGCTTTCACGACAACTGTCCACACCCATTAGGAATGACACTGCCCGCGTTGGTGGCGCTTGTTAAGGGGGCTGGTTCCTTTGCCATTCATAGAACCTTTTTACAAGCCAATGGCTGTAAAACAGATCAGAAACCAGCAAAAGCCATGTTGGGGTCTGTTATGGGCGGTGCTGTGCATTTAAGCCAAGACAATCCAAAACATCTGGTTATTTGTGAAGGCATTGAAACGGGTCTGTCTCTGCTGTCTGGTTTGTTATCAGAGCCCGTGAATTTATGGGCGTCCCTTTCAAGTCTATGAAAATGCAAAATAGATATAAAATATCTATTCTAACAGTAGCTATTGAAGAAATAGTAAAAATGTATTATATTAGAACTACTTTATAACACTTTAAGGGGCGGTAAAATGGCTGAAACAACATTTACCTTTCGCGTTGATGATGTATTAAAAAATGAATTTTCCAAAGCAGCAAAGGCGTGCGATAGATCTGGTGCACAATTGTTGCGGGATTATATGCGCGATATTGTAAAAGAACAAAAAGAAAAAAGTGCACACGATTTATGGTTTCGGGAACAAGTTCAATTAGGAATAAATTCTGCTAATGCAGGCGATATAATATCTTCTGAAGAAATCGAAGCAGAAGCAAAGGAATGGCGCTTAAAAACACAAAGTAAACTAGATAAATCAACTTTATGAAGCTAATTTGGACACAAGTAGCACACGTTGACCGCAAGAAGATCCGTGAATACATATCACAAGATAATCCTTCTGCTGCCTTAAAGTTTGATCAACTTTTATCTGAAAAGGTAGAAAAACTTGTCAAACTTCCTACTCTTGGTCGTTTAGGACGAATTGTAAATACACGTGAACTTATTGTACATCCAAATTATATCATGATTTATGATATTTCAAATGGCGTTGTGCGTATTTTACGTGTGCTTCATACAAAGCAAAAATTTCCCTAATCAACTGTATTTTTATTTATTTGGTAATTGAAGCAAATTATTATTTTCTAATGTTACTAATATGATTGCATAATCACTTTGCACACTAATTAATTTCTTACTCGTAAAAATGATGATGTCACGGTCGAAAAGCTTGGAGAATTGTTAAAAGAAAACCCCCGTGGTCTGTTGTTGGTTCGTGATGAATTATCTGGTTTTTTAGCCAATTTGGAGAGAAAGGAATATCAAACAGACCGTTCTTTCTATTTAACAGCTTTCAATGGAGATGATCAATTTACCTATGACCGTATAGAGCGTGGAACCATTCATATTTCCAATGCAACCCTTTCCGTCATTGGGGGCATTCAACCCTCTCGAATTATTTCCATTATTCAAGCCATGCACCATGGAATAAATGATGATGGTTTATTGCAACGGTTTCAAATGCTGGTCTTTCCCGAGGAACGAAAAGAGCGTGACTGGGTTGATAGACCGCCCAATCAAAAGGCATGGGAAAACTATCAAGAGGTCTTTCGTTCTCTTTATAATAAACCTTTAGGATCGCCCAAACACCCCATTATCATACGCTTTTCTACTGATGCTCAAGAGATGTTTCGTGAATGGTGGGAACAATTTCAAAAAACAATCAAAGGGGGGCATTTCTCTACAAGTTTACAAGCACATCTTTTGAAAATGAATAAAACCATACCAGACGTCTTTATGCGGCGGGGGATACAGTAACAGCAGAGCGTGCAAAATTGATTGTTGAACGCTATGATCATTTACCCGATGTTTTTACGGCAAGAGATATCTATAGACGATGTTGGAGTTCTTTAAAAGATAATCAAACCGTTAAGCAAGCTTTAGAGCTCTTATGCCGTTGTAACTATATTCGTGAATTTCCTATAGAGGGGAATGAATTAGGTCGACGTCCGGATAAACGCTATGAGTGGCATCCTTTGGTCAAAAACAACAGTATAAAACAATAAAGAAGCCTCTTTTGAAGTCTTAAAACAACCACGCAAAACTCTTTTTATGACCTTCTCATCAAGGAACTTTTCTCCAAAAGCAAATGATCTGAGTGGCTTTGTAAAAAGAGTTTTGTCATTTTTGTCAGTTTAGTCAGTTCATTCTAGCCCCTATAGCATTTTTTTTAAAATGGTAAAAAATTAAAAACATTATATTTCAATATGTTAGTATTTTAATGATACAACCCTTATTAAGACACAACACGTAAATTCAATCAACAATATATATTTGTCAGTTATCTGTCAGTAAATTGAACTGACAAAAGTGATCATTTCAATGACGCATAAAACCTATCAAAATACTCACTCTGATTCTTTTAAAGCCCATAGTGCATTCGTCTTGAATGATATGTGAAATAAATAGCAAATTTCACTATTCTGTTGTTGATCTGACTTACGTCATAGGCTGTGGATAAATAGCCTTTTAAAACCTCTTTTGAAAAAATTTATCCGTTTTTCTGCATTTTTCTGCATTTTTTCTCAATTCGTTCAAAATGGATTTAATAAGCTTCATTTTGATTCTTTTGAAAAGAATTAAACACATTATAAAAAAATGGGCTCTGTTGTAATATGCTGCAATCTCTTAAGTCTGATAACAAAAAAATCACCCTACGCTCTCTGTTGGAATATTATCGCAAACAAGCTAAATCACCCCGTGAATTGGGAACGATGTTTGAAAACCTTGTAAAAGCTTATTTATCCGAAGACCCTTTACAAAAGCAGGAATACGAAAAGGTTCAAACTTATTCGGAATGGGCTGAGGAACATGATGAAGATGGGCGTGATATCGGCATTGATCTGGTCGCTACAATCCGCGATGAAGGAGGTTATGCGGCTATTCAATGTAAATGCTATGATGCTTCTCACATCATTAAAAAAGAAGATATTAATAGCTTTATCGCTGCCTCTGGGAAGAAAATATTCACGCGTCGTATTTTGGTTGATAGTACCGAAAGCAATTGGAGTGATAATGCGAACAACACTTGTGATGGTCAAGAGGTTCGTATTCAACAGATTAATCTGTTTGATTTAGAAAACAGTCAAATCGATTGGGGCGCTTATAAAGAACAAGGACAAGCTGTCCTTAAAGAACAACCGAAAAAAAAGCTTTTAGATCACCAGATAGAAGCACTGAAAGCTGTTTGTGAAGGCTTAAAAGAAGCAGACCGTGGCAAGCTGATTATGGCATGTGGAACGGGGAAAACTTTCACCAGTCTTAAGAGTGCAGAACAAATAGCAGGAAAAGGCAAGCGTGTTTTGTTTCTGGTGCCCTCCCTTGCTTTGGTGTCACAAACAATCCGTGAATGGACCCTTGATACAGAAATCCCCTTGCGTTCCTTTGCCGTGTGTTCGGATACACAGGTAGGCAAGCGTCGTAAAGGGAAACAGGATGATGAAGCTGGTCTCGATGCATCAGATCTTGTCTTACCGGCGACCACGGATGCAAAAGAACTTGCACGTAAAGCCAATAAGACCTCTCTTGATGTGATGACTGTGGTCTTTTCGACTTATCATTCCATTCAAGTGATTTCCGATGCACAAAAGGAATATGATTTACCCGAATTTGATCTGATCATTTGTGATGAAGCTCATAGAACAACAGGAGTTGTTTTAGGAACAGACAAGCATGAATCTGAATTTATCAAAGTTCATGATAACAGCATTATTCGGGGTAAAAAACGTCTGTATATGACAGCAACCCCAAAGATCTTTAGTGACAAGTTGAAAAGGAATGCTGTCTTATCTAATAACGTTTTGGTGTCCATGGATAATGAAAAACTCTATGGCAAACAACTTTTCACTTACAACTTTTCACGTGCTTTAGAGGATAAGCTGTTATCACCTTGTAAAGTTATCATATTAGTTGTCAACGAAGAAGAAGTAAGTCAATCCATTCAACATCTGATTACCGATAAGGATTATGAGCTTATTCTTGACGATAGGACCAAGATTAATGGCTGTTATAGAGCCCTTACCAAAATGGATCTGAAACTTGATCTTGAAGATGACCCTAAGCCCATGCGTAGAGCTTTAGCTTTTTGCAAAGATATTGAGACTTCTAAACGCATATGCAAAAGATTCAAAAAAGAAAAAGTGCAAGAATCTTTGCGCGCTCTTCATAAGAACTATAAAGATACTCCCCCTCTTAACTGTACCCTTGCTCATATTGATGGAACCTTTAGTGCTAAAGAGCGTACAAAACAACTTGACTGGTTAAAGGAAGATGCGGGAGAAAATACGTGTCGCGTACTTACCAATGTGCGCTGTCTTTCTGAAGGTGTTGATGTTCCTGCTCTTGATGCCGTTCTATTTTTACACCCGCGCAAAAGTCAAATTGAAATTATTCAAGCGATAGGACGCGTCATGCGTCGAGCAGAGGGTAAAAAAAGAGGCTATATCATTCTCCCCATTGGGATACCCGCTGGCATTCCACCGGAAATAGCCTTAGAAAAAAACCAAAAGTATAATGTCATTTGGCAAGTTCTCAATGCTTTACGTGCCCATGATGATAACTTTAATAAAATAATTCACCATATGCACAAAAAACAAGACGTAAGCGATGCTCTTGAAATTGTTGCTGCTTCTCAAGAACTTGCGTTAGAAGATACGACTACAGTTATTAATGATTTACCTACACGCTCAAAATTAGAATATTCAGGACTTAATATTGGGTTAGCAACTTATGAACCCTCTCAAACACACGAAGTACAAGGAGAACTCCCCCTTTTTTCTAAATGTAAAGATGTCATTAAAGCTGCTATTGTTAATAGATTTTACGACCCTAGCTATTGGAAAAAATGGGCAATAAATGTTGGGGATTTTGCTCAAACTCATATCACACGCTTAACTGAAGTTTTGACGAAATCAGAAACTGAAACACGGCGGGTGTTTAATGATTTTATGACCGAATTGCGTAGCAATTTAAATACAACTATCTCCGAACAAAATGCGATTGAAATGCTTGCGCAACATCTTGTGACGCGTCCAGTCTTTAATGCTTTATTTGAGGGGCATCAGTTTGTTCAAGAAAATCCCGTATCTTGTGCTTTACAACGTGTACTCAATGCCCTTGATAACTTTACTCTTAAAGAAGAATCTCAAGATCTCAAAAATCTTTCTAAGAGTGTACAATTTTACACGCGTGGAATTACCACTCTTGAAGCACAACAAAGTTTAATTGTAGAGCTTTATAATGAATTTTTCCGTTATGCTTTTCCGCGTACAGTAGAAAAATTAGGCATTGTTTATACTCCCATTGAGGTTGTTGATTTTATCATTCATTCTGTTGATGATGTGTTGCGTCATGAATTTGGAAAAAGCTTGGGGTCACGTGGTGTTTCTATTCTTGACCCTTTTACGGGTACTGGTACCTTTATCACACGGTTGTTACAATCTAAACTGATAAAACCAGAGGATATGGAATATAAATACCGTTATGATATTCATGCTAATGAGATTGTCTTGCTCGCTTATTACATAGCAGCCATTAATATCGAAGCAACCTATCATGGTCTTATGAAAGGGAATTATATCCCATTCAAGCATATTGGTTTAACTGATACGTTTCATCTTTTTGAGAAAAAAGATCTGATGGAAGGTACTATGAAAGAAAACAGTGAATATTTAGAGCATCAGAAAAATCTAAATATCGAAGTTATCTTTGGCAATCCTCCTTATTCAACAGGTCAAAAAAGTGCTAACGACAATGCAAAGAATACTCCCTATCCCATATTGAATGACCGTATTGGAGAAACTTATGCTGCTCAATCAAATGCAAATCTTATACGAAATTTGTATGATAGTTATATTCGTGCTATTCGCTGGGCAAGCGACCGTATAAAAGACTGTGGTGTTATTGGTTTTGTCACAAATGCAAGCTTTGTAGATGCAAATGCTATGGCTGGCTTACGCAAATGCCTCGTTGAGGAATTTTCGAGCCTTTATATTTTCCATTTGCGGGGGAATGCACGAACTTCTGGAGAACAACGTAAGAAAGAAAGTGGGGGAGTTTTTGGAGAAGGTTCTCGAGCCCCTATAGCGATTTCTATTCTCGTGAAAAATCCAGAATCTCAGCAGCGTGGGAAGATATATTTCCGTGATATTGGAGATTATCTCACGAGAGAAAAAAAGCTTAAGACAATTAAGGATTTTGGTAGTATTAACGGTATTACACGTGAAAATAGTTGGCAAATAATCACACCAGACAGACATGGTGATTGGCTTGGTCAACGTGATGACAATTTCAAGGCATTCCTAGCTCTAGGTGTTAAAAAAGGGCATTATAAAAAGCTCTTTGAAACGTTTTCTTGTGGTATTGTCACTAGTCGTGATGCATGGGCATACAATTCTAGCCGTGAAACATTAGAAAAAAATATGCGTAATATGATTGCCTTTTATAACAGTGAGGTTGAACGTTTTAATGATGCTTATCCACATGCTGACCGTAAAACACTTGAAAAGGCTGTAGACAATTTTGTCATCACGGATGAAAGAAAAATTAGTTGGAGCCATAACATTAAACAAGAGTTGGTGAGAGGAAAAGTCTTTGAATTTGAAGGTACATCTCTTACTCAAAGCTTGTACCGTCCTTTTTCACAGCAATGGCTCTATTATAATCGCACGTTCAATGAGAGAGTTTTACAAATGCCGCGGATATTTCCGATAGGGGAAACGATTGATAATAAGGTGATTCAAGTTACAGGCATAGGAGCAATGGGGGGATTTTCTGTCTTGATGAGTAAGGTTTTGACTGATGTTCAGGTGATAAGTAATGGCCAATGCTTTCCACGCTATATTTACGAAGATACTACGGTCTTAAAAAATAAAAGTGCAAAACAGTCACATTTATTTTTAATTTCTACAGAAGAAAACACAACATTTGGTTTACAGAGGCGTGATGCCATTACGGATGAAGGGCTAGCACATTTTAAAGCGGCTTATCCTAATGAAGCTATTACTAAAGATGATCTGTTTTATTACGTTTACGGTTTACTTCATTCGGAAGATTATCGCGCTCGTTATGCTCATAATTTATACAAAGAATTGCCTCGCATTCCTTACGTAAAAAGCGCTGAAGACTTTTGGAAATTTGTAACAGCAGGACGTAAACTGGGTCATTTGCACGTGAATTATGAAGATGTAGAACCTTATCCTGTGACCTTTAAAAAGGGTAATCCAAAACAGACAGAGATCTCTAATCCCGAAGAATTTTATTACGTGACTGAAATGCAATTCTTTAGCAAAAATAAGATAAAAGATAAATCTACAGTTTTTTACAATAGCAATATCACAATAACAGATATCCCTCTTGAAGCTTATGAGTATATCGTCAATGGCAAGCCTGCTCTTGAATGGGTTATGGAACGTCAATGTGTTAAGACTGATAAAAAGAGCGGCATTGTGAATGATGCTAATCGCTATGCTGTTGAAACCGTTGGCAATCCTGCTTATCCATTGGAGTTATTCCAAAGGGTTATTACCGTAAGTTTAGAGACAATGAAAATTGTTAAGAACTTACCAAAACTAGAAATTAAAGAAATTGAATAAGCTTATAATACTTTAAAACTCATAAGGGGTATAGAGCCTTGTAACTATAATCTATACCTCTCTTGTAAGTTGATTATCTACAATCTTAAAAGGAGTGTTTATATACGTTATTCTAAAAAGAAATCATTTGTATTTTTAAACACTGTCATTTGGATTGCTTTAAGACTTATAAGAAATCCATTCTTAAAGTGAATTAGATTTTTTTACATTGCCTTTAAAAGATTATACCGTAATCTCAAATGATAGCTTTATAGCTTTCAAAAAATCTCTTGAAAGAGAGTTATGTATATTCATTTTGCTTATAGGTTTTGAAGGTATAAAAATTGTCAAAACCCCCTCAAAACATATATCATTAGTTGAATTCATAGGTTGTGTTATCAATATGGGTTGTTTTTTGAAAGATTTAAAAATATTAACACATTGAAATATAATGTTTTTATTTTTTACTATTTTTTTATCTAAAAGCAGCAACCGTCAAAACTCAAAACCCCTTCAAAACTCATAAGCATAATGATCTTGATAGCATTTCTTATGATTATAAACTGTCTTTTGAAAGGCTTTAAAGGATCACATGCTTTTTTAAGACGTGGTTTAATCATTCTCTAAAATGATCACTTTTGTCAGTTCAATTTACTGACACATAACTGACAAATATATATTACGAGTTGAATTTACGTATTGTATATTAATAACGGTTGTACCATTAAATTACTAACATATTGAAATATAATGTTTTTAATTTTTTATCTCATTTAAAAAAATACTCTAGGGTCTAAAAAGAACTGACTAAAATGACAAAAGTCTATTAAAAGCGATTTTGCTACTCTCTATAGTTATCAATCTTTCTTTAAAGATTTCATAACAGACAATAAATCACAATTATCATTTCTCTTATGAAAATGAAAAATAATGCCATGGCTATAAGAGCTATAAGTAACATAACAGCTATAGAGAATGCGTGAAAAAGCAGGCTTTCATAATCATAAGGCAAATGAAATCATTTGTTATAAAGACAGTCCCTATAAAAGCTATTAAGTTGCAAATGTGTTATAAAAGAAATTCACAAAAATTTTAAAATTCATTTAGTAAAAAACATGATACGTTATAAAGATAAAAATACGCATCACGAGAGCGTTTCTAAATATTATAAATGTATAGATTCAGAAAATAACGCAATCGTTTTATAACGCCCATAATATAGCTTTAAAAGCACATAAATACAAAAGAAGTATATGATAAATATATACACACAATGCATTTAAAAAATAATAAAAAATATCAAAAAAGATAAAATAATAATTGACAATAAATACGTATTTTGTTATATAAATAATCAAGTGATGAAAACACTAAAACTACTAGCGGATAGGTTACGATACAGCCTTTCCAAAGTCTTTAAAATACTGACTATCTTTTATGCTGTGATTAGCATATATGATGATTTTGTCGGGTGTGGTCATGCTATACAATACCTTATAGGAAAAGCATACCAACGGACTAGTAGCCGTGTTTTCAACACCCGGCGCCTTTATAGGCTGTCAATTGAAAACTTTTTAAACTACTAGGAATCTTAATATGACAAATATCTCAAAAAACACCCCCGTTATTTCTTCTATTTCAAATAAAACCGCATCTAATAATAAACAAGAGCCTGCAAAAAAATACGAATTTACGGGTGAGACAATAGAGGTTGGTTTTAATACACTTCACAGAATTAGAGCATTAAGAGATTTTGGTGATGTGAAAAAAGG
>NZ_JAQISW010000020.1 GCF_028618435.1 Bartonella sp. MM73XJBT.G | reverse complement strand
GACTCCCGGAATACTTATGCGAGGGCGCTCGCAACCGGAGGGGGAACCTGAAGTGAAAGCTAAAAATCCACATTCTAACGATATTTTGATAGGCAAAAGAATTCGTTTGAGACGAGAAATGTTGAAAATTTCTCAAAAAGAATTAGGGCATCGTTTAGGGGTTACCTTTCAACAAATCCAAAAATATGAAAAGGGTATCAATCGCGTTGGTGCAGGGCGTTTACAAGAAATTGCTGATATCCTGGATATCTCGATTTTCTTTTTTTATGCCGATATCGCAACAAAAGAACATGTCTTGCTTCCTTATGAAGAAATGACCTCAAGCCAAGAAGAACATACCCTTTTGAAAAGTTTTAGAGAACTTAAGCCTAAGCAACAAAAGGCAATTTTGTGTTTGATTGCTTAAGCGATAAAAACACACTTGTGAAAGCCTTTAAATTTTATTGCTAATCTTCCGAAATTACTTTATGACTTAAAGGGTAACTTTGGTCGTCTACGCAACGACCAAGAGGGCTTCAAAAACCCTAGAGTTTGGTACATAAAAATGAACTCACTTTTGTGGGTATCCCGGAATTCCGGGAGTTTTTGCCATGTCCAGGTGTGTTCGCGCACTAAAAGCAAAAAAGCTGATCCAAACTCAGTGTTTTTGACTCCCGGAATACTTATGCGAGGGCGCTCGCAACCGGAGGGGGAACCTGAAGTGAAAGCTAAAAATCCACATTCTAACGATATTTTGATAGGCAAAAGAATTCGTTTGAGACGAGAAATGTTGAAAATTTCTCAAAAAGAATTAGGGCATCGTTTAGGGGTTACCTTTCAACAAATCCAAAAATATGAAAAGGGTATCAATCGCGTTGGTGCAGGGCGTTTACAAGAAATTGCTGATATCCTGGATATCTCTATTTTCTTTTTTTATGCCGATATCGCAACAAAAGAAAAAAATACATCCTATGATGAAATTGCTAATAAAGAAGAGCATACTCTTTTGAAAAGTTTTAGAGAGCTTAAGCCTAAGCAACAAAAGGCAATTTTGTGTTTGATTGCTGAGAGATGAAAATACACTTGTGAAAGCCTTTAAATTTTATTGCTGCTCTTTTGAAATGATTTCATGAATAAGTATAAGTTATGAATAAGTTTATGCATAAAGTATAAGGGCTCTCGTTGTACAGTGCAATTTTATGGGAGAACCCAAAGCCTTGAAAATCCAAAGTGGAGATATTTGTTTTCTCTATAAGGAGCGTGAGATTCCGAGAGTTTTTGCCATGTCTAGGTGTGCAGCACTAAAAGCAAAAAAAGCTGACTGAGCTCAGTGTTTTTGACTCCCGAAATACGCATAAAGAGGGCGCTCGCAATGGGGCAGGGGGAGTGAGCCGTGAGAGCTCGTCTATAAGGAATACGGAATTCCGAGAGTTTTTGCCATGTCTAGGTGTGTTCGCACTAAAAGCAAAAAAGCTGATTCGAGGTCAGTACTTTCAGACTCCCGGAATACGCATAAAGAAGGTGTTCCACAATGGGTCAGAAAAATGACACGTGAAAGCTAGAAAACAGCCTTCTGGTTGATTTCTCATGCGTGTAAAAAAATTTAAAGAGTCTTTTTTCTCCATAATAAATTATTCGATCGTTTTTTTTAGGAAGGGAGTGCTGTGGTGGCAGGTGCTGTGTGGCGGGTGCTGTGGTGGTGGGTGCTGACCTTTTCCTCGCAGAAATATCCCAAGAAAATCTCCTCCTTTTCATTTAAAAAATCATAAAGTTCTTATCCTTTACTCTTAAAGGCGGTGCAAATAAAGCGCCATGGGTAAGAGGGAAACGTATCCCATGTAACAGAGGAGACCATGTAACAGTGAAGGGGTCTCATCACTGTATTCGAATGCCCACAAGCGTTGTTCCAATGTTTTGACACTGTTATCAAGAGCTCATTGGGTTATAGGTCTCATTGACTTTTTTCCGTTTGCAAAACTCTTTTTAAAATTAACCAAGCGGCATATTCTTGTAAGACAACACCTAAAAGGGGGCGCGTATAGGGGAACGTCAGATGATCATCATCATATCCTTTCATTTGCACCGTTATGGTTGCATGGCCAAGGCTCTCTTGCTGACTTTCTAACAGTTCAATGGAAGGGGAGAGGCTCACGCCAACCTCAATCTGTGGGATATTTTGGGGACTTGTTTCTGGAGTCTGAAAATATTTTAAAAGCAGCGGATCATCGATCAACCAATGTACCTGTGCGTATTTTGCGAGTTGTTGACACGCTGTGGTGACTTCTCTGCCAACCAAATGGGCGCGAAAATGATGTTCAAATTCTTCGATGAGAGGTGGGGCCAAGGGGGTGGATGATTGACCAACCAGTTGCACCAAAACATAGGGGCTTTTCCATAAAAAATGGCGCTCAAAGGGTGCATTGGCAAAATGACGGTCAACCCAATGTGCAAGGGTGCTTTCATCAATTCCAATCAAAGTCCAAGCATATTCTGCACGCGATAGTGAAGAATATTTCTTCTCATTTTGCTGTAAATAATCTTCTAAAAGGGCAAAAGCCTGTGAGGGGGGACCAGGCAAAACAACAAGGGCGCTGCCATCACAAGAAAGGTAAAAACCTGGTGCTGTGCCGGTCGGGTTGTCAAGCACTGTTGCTGTTTGCGGAAATAAGGCTTGACGCGCATTATTCTTATCTGGCGCAATCTTTAACCGTTCCAATTGACCTTTGATGATTTGCCAAACATCTTCATGATGCACCAAAGGTTCTCTTACAGCTTGAGCGACCCCATCGCGGGTCTTATCATCAGAGGTTGGGCCTAATCCCCCACTGATGATAATCAAATCTTCTTGTCCAAGACAAGAGACAATCGTCTCACTGATTTGCTGTAATTGATCCGCACAAACAAAATGACGCGTGACTTGAATGTTTCTTTTTCCCAAACTTTGGCTTAAATCTTGTAAGTTCGTATTCAAATATTGTCCTGAAAGGAGTTCATCACCAACGGTGATAATGGCTGCACGATAGGAAGAGATAGGATTTGTAAGAAAATTGCCAACAGCTTGTGCCATTTGACGGGGTGAGGCGTTCCCTCCTCGATCATGGGGGAGTGTTTTCCCTGTACGAATAACTTGATCAACACTTTGAGATAATTCTTTTGCTTCCTCGTAAAAGCCTAAATGCTCTAAGAGTAAAGACGCGGTATAAAACATCGCAGAAGGATTGGCTTTATTCTGCCCAGCAAGGTGGGGGGCGCTTCCATGAGCAGGTTGAAAACAGCTCATCTTATCCCCCACATGGGCATGCGCTGCAAGCGCCAAGCCCCCCATCACCCCGGCGGCAAGATTTGAGAGAATATCGCCAAACATGTTTTCAGCAACAATCACACCAAATTGCTCTGGCTTTGTTGTAATCCACAAAGCAACTGCATCAACATCATGAATATCGGCTTCAATTTCTGGATAGTTTTGTGCGATTTTTTCAAAAATTTCTTGAGCAAATTGTCCACTTTCGCACATCACATTCAGCTTATTTGCAAAGGTAACCCGCTTAAATTTCCGCCCACGTGCATAAGAAAAAGCGTATTCAAATAACCGCTCTAAACCAAAGCGTGTGTGCAAATGGACTGTCCACGCTGCTTCTTTAGCACCATATTTTGCTAAATTGCGATGTTGTAGCCAGGCGGCTGTTTCCGGTGTGATCCCTCGAAAATCTAATTTTGTGCAGAGACCTTCGCTCTTTTCGCTGATGACACAAAACTGGAAAGGTTTTTTCGGACCGAAAATGTATCTTATGGGGCGTATCGTGGCAAACAAGCTTAACTTTTGACGAAGTTGAAGGAGAGGAGAAACGTAGGAAAGATTTTGCTCTTTTAAAGGCGCTGCACCTTCTTCTAAAGTTGCTTCTTTTCCTTTCTCTGTTACAGTTCCAAGCAAAAGTGCATCACTTTTAGCGATTTTTTGCCAAGTGGCTTGAGGAATAGCATCTCTTGTCTTTTGCCAACACTCAAAACCAATATCACCATACATGAATTCAATGGGCAATTGAAATGGCTCTAAGAGCATCAGTGCTGCATCACAGATTTCTGGTCCCACACCATCACCTGGTAATACAAGAACTTTCTTTTTCATAAATCCCTCCCTCTATTGGCTAATGCCTCTCTTTATTGATGCCTATTTATTGATGATTTTATGCGTCATAACACAATGAGCCTCCACACATATGCATTTAAGCTTTACGGATAATAAAGCTTATACTCTTCAAATCTCTCTTTTAAAAAGAGTTTTTTTAAAAGAAGAGCAAAAATTTCCTTTGTTTCCCATTGGTCTTCTCGGTGTAAGAACAAGATGATGTTCATATCGTTTAAAGGCCCCGCACTTTTTATTGTAGAGTTTGGAGACATGAGCTCCTCTTCTAACCTTAAAGACATTTTAGTTAACTCTAAAGATATTTTATTCTCTTGTAACGCTTAATTTATAAATGCTTCAATTATTAAAGGCAAAAAGAAAATCGTGAGAGCTTTGATATATGGGTTAAAAAAGCATAGGGTAAAAAAATGGCTCTTGAGATTTTCCGTTTGGTGCAAGATTTTATCTCCATTGTAAATTTTATCTCTCTTGTAAAATGTTTCCTTTTTACACAAATTTAAAAGGACTAACAGGGGGGCCCTTATTCTTTAATTTGCCAATGTCCCGATTGGTGAATATGAGATGGCTTGGTAAGCATAACGGGCTTAGCACCCCGAACAGCATCATGGAAGAGATGAATCTCGTTAGAGCATAAAGCCGTTTAACCCACGTTATGGGTACCCTTTAGGGGCGCCGATTTCAATATATTCAATTTGAGCAGCTGTTAGATTTTTAATATGTTCAATGATGTAATCGATAGAAAAAGAAAACACCCCTATCACGCAAAGGGACATCAAGATTTTTAAGCATAGCGACCCAATTTGGTTATTTGACTTGATTTATGGTTATAAAATAATTGGCTTTTCGAATATAAATGATTAAAACCTACAAGACAACATGTTGCCAATAAAAGGGCAACAGCCTCATGGATTATGGCCGGATAGTTTTCGATGTCACTGCGGCGCTTAATGCTGCACTTCCTAATTGTAAGGCACCCCATCACACTGGATGCTGCTGAGAGCTGCTTGCGGATGTGAGGAAATCGCTAACGCTGTTGCCTCATGGCAATAAAAAGCCATTGCCAAAAGTTAGAAGTGAAAGGGCACTTAAAACGCGTGACAACTTAAAACGCGGAACAAGGGGTCACGCACTCACATAAATTTGGAGACCAAATAATATTCCTTCTGAAGACAAAAATAATATATCCACGTCGAATGGTTCGTTCCATAGATTCTTGCTTAAAAAATCTTCGTGCAACCAAGTTGCCTTAAGACATGAGGTTACAAGAAACACCAATGTAACTCTATCCAATAGAGGCAGTTGATAAACCCAAAGCTGTAAGAAAAAAAGGCGGCTCTACAATGTAAGCAAAATAAGTTGCATAGACAAAATACGGGGGCAAAACAGGGTATCAATGCGTAAAAAATAAATTGCTTGTTTCTAAGGACGTCTAAACTGCCCTTAATAACACCCACAGACGTGAAAGAGTGACGTTTGATAGGAGGCTCTGTTAGGACAAAATAACACAAACAAATGGTTGAAAGGATAAAAAGGCTTAGAGAAGATAAAAGTGGTTTGCCAATGAAAAACTTGTAATAACACCCCCCCAATTAATTTTGCTAAGTGCTGGTGATGTTCCAACAAAAGAAAAAATAACGAGATAAAGCTTTCCTGCGGCCTTTTTATCCATCAAATCATTTATAATCGCGCGACTTAAAACAAGTTCCGCACAGGCGGCCTAAGACCTTGTAAAAGGGGGAGTATAAAAAAAGTTTGAATATGAGCGGTGTAAATAATACTTAGGGTGGTCAAGAGCCACAAAAGTGAGCCAAACAAAAGCGTCTTTTTACGTCCCAAATTATCACTGAGCGGTCCATAAATCAGTTGTCCAACAGCTAAGACAAGTAAAAAAATGGCTACCGCACTTTGAATTTTAGACTCGCTTCCCTGATAATATTGACGCCTATCTCCAAGGGCGGGGAGAAAAATATCCGTAGAAATTAACCCCCCGATGGATAAATACACAATAGAGACTATGAATAATAAAGAAGGTTTATTGTTCACAAATAAATACTTTTCAAAATTTAAGACTTTTAAAGTCAATAAAATAATTTATCCTTATAAATATAGGGGGCTTTTATCATCCTTTAGCGTTTCCTCCAGGAAAAAAGGTCGCTTTATACTTTAATCGTTTTTAATGTCTGCACTCATTTTAATAAATGCCCACTCATAAAAATACGTGAAAATGATAGAGAGATCTCTTAATTGATGGGGGGAGGAGAAAAATCGCCTCTGCTGAGTTTTCAAAAGGGACGCGTGGTGTGTGATCTATTAAAGGGTGCGGTTTAAAGGAAGGGGCGCAGTTTAAAGGAAGGGGCGCTTAAAACCTACCAAAAATCTGGAACTTCAGGCTTTAAATGCGGACCAATGCGTACCGCTGAAACTTTTTCTGCTAAGCCGGTGCGGTCTGAAATCTCAACCGCAAAACCACAAAGGGTGGCGGGACCACGGGCTGGTTCAAAACGATCTTGCTTTGTTTTGTAAAGAAAACGGTGTAACGGTTCTTCTTTATCCATGCCAAGGGAGGAGTTGTAATCGCCACACATGCCGGCATCTGTTAAATACGCACTGCCCCCTTCTAAAATTTGTGCATCGGCGGTGGGAATATGTGTATGCGTTCCAACAATAACACTCACACGACCATCAAGAAAATGACCAAAACATTGCTTCTCGCTCGTCGTTTCCGCGTGAAAGTCAAAAATAATCGCATCGGCTTGCTCCATTAAAGAGCAGGCGAGCAGAATATTTTCTGCTATCTCAAAGGGATCTTCTACTTGGCATGGCATAAAAACATTGCCCAACAGATTGGCAACAAGAATACGTGCACCATTTTTTGCTGTAAAAACACCCACTCCTCTTCCTGGAGTCTCTTTCGAGAAATTAGCAGGACGTAAAAAACGATCACTCTCATGCGCATACTGTAAGGCTTCCTTGTGGGAAAAAGCATGGTTTCCCGTCGTGACAACATCAACACCCGTCATTAAAAGATCTTGATACGTCTCTTGCTTGAGGCCAAAACCATCAGAGGCATTTTCCCCATTGACCACAACAAAATCAAGCTGCCATTTCTCAATCAGTTGAGGAAGATGCTCAAAAACAACTTCACACCCTGTGTTCCCAACAATGTCACCCAAAAATAAAAAACGCATAGGCGCTTTAATCACATTTTAGCATTTTAGGAAACCTTTTTCTGTAAAAATTCCCTGGACCTGTAGATCATGTTCTGCTGCGGGAATAGAGTCAACCTCCTGACACGAAAAGCCTATGCCCCATAATGCCATTTGATGTCCCTGTTTTTCAAGGGTTTCAACGGCTCGGTCATAATAACCGCCTCCATAGCCAAGGCGGTGACAGTGACGATCAAACGCAGAAAGTGGAACAAGAACATTATTGGGGATAACAGTGGCGTTGTCTGCACCGGGACCAAAGGTGCCAAAACGCATGGGCTGAAGTTGCGTGTGTGGTGAAAATGCGCGAAAAATCATGGTGGTGGAATCAAGCACGGCTGGTAAGGCTAAACGCCCCCCGCGTGATGCTATCGCATCAAGAAGAGGGCGAGGGTCAATTTCCGATTTAATCGGCCAATAGCCTGCTAATATGAGGCGTGAAAAATCCGTTCCTTTTTTTTCAAGGGTTTCAAGAAAGTGGTGACAAGCACGCTGTGAAAACAGGGCACGCTCTTCTTTTGAAAGGGCATCACGACGCGATAAACCACTCTCGCGTGCTCTTGCGCGAAGCGATGAAGTTGTTTTAGAAGAGAGATTTTGGGTCATTGTCTTATCACTTATTCAGTCTTGTCACTTATTCAGCGGTTTTCCCCATTGTAGTCATGGTTGGTCTTTTGTAAACCGCCATTAGAAACAAGAGCTCTGTGCGTGGAATGAGCCTTATGAAACTTAAGGGGCGCTCTTCTTGTTAAAAGGGCATCACGACGCGATAAACCGCTCTCGCGTGCTCTTGCGTGGAAGCGATAAAGCTGAGGTTATTCTTTTTATCAGCTGTTGCAAATCTCATCAAGTTAAAGCCTATCATCATTTTGATCTCTTAAAAAGAGCTTCTCGCTTTATAGAAAAGAGGGGCTCGCAGAAAAAGAGTTTTACAGAAAAGGGCGTTTCATGCAAAAGGGCATGATCAATTTTTGAGGAAAAGTATGAGGAAAAAATGAAGCAAAAAAGGGTGATCCACAACAGCCGATGGAAAAAGTTGATCCCGGGAACCTATACAAATAGGTGGGCGCCATATGAAAAAGCCCACGGGCTTCATCAGGGACAGCTCCCTTGGAGATCACTAAGGTCTCAGGAATACGTTATTTCCTGTCGAGAAGCGCAGAACACCCTCTTTAATATAAAACAATTTCACAGCTTCTGCTAGAGATAAAATAACTTAAACTATTTATTTTTTATCAAGTTTTACAAGAGATTTTTTACCCCCTTGCTGGTGATTGTTGGAAAGCGCTGAAGAATGGATGGACGATTTATTCAAAGTAAAAAAATCAAAAAAATAATGGATGGGTGAGTGAAACAATTTTTTTTCATTGGTAATGTTTGATTTGCTTTTGGAGAGCAATGTTTAATTTGTCCTTTTGGAATAAGGCTTGATTTTGATGTTTTACGGAAATGTTTGCGGGGAAGTTTGAAGGGAAATATTTCTTAATTCAAGGATATTTTTTGAATTCACACCAGGCATTTTTGACGTTTTTTACCTTATGAAGTGTATTTTAAGGCTGTTTTATCAATTATGAAGACATGCAGAGGGATGCCTTTTATCATTTTCTAAGTTTGTCAAAATACGTGCCAATGGGGCGTGTGCTGGAGGGTGGGGGTGCTGGAGGGAAGCAGGGATAATTTATTCAGCTTGGGATGCGTGTTTTATGCAAACTTGAAATAGGCTTAAGGCGTTTTGTTTTAAGTATGATCCGTTCAAAGAGATTGCGGTGTCTGTTCGTCTAATAAAGCCTCAATGCGCTTTTGAAGCTTTTGCATTTGTGGATAGATGTTTAAGGCTGTTTCATAAGCTTTGAGAGCAAGTTTTGGACGCTCTGTTGCTTCCATGGTAACCCCAAGTTCAAAAAAGGCAATGTAGTTACGCGGCTCAAGTTCAAGAGCATGATTGAGATCAAGCATGGCAAGTTTGAAATCATTCAGTTGAATGTGAATCCAAGCACGTCTTACCCAAGCTTCAGTATAAGTCGGCAAAAGTGAAAGGGCATTATCAATATAATCAAGCGCAAGTCCATAATCATCATTATTGATCGCATTTTCAGCCCATGACATTAAAAGATCAATCGTCTCACTTCCCGATTGGGACCATAAAAGCTGAAGCTGTTGACTGATTTTTTTTGCTTTCGCAACATCAGCACAATATTTTAACTCTTTTAATAAACGTAAAATTTCTGCCTCTTTGTGTTGCTTAACCCTGTCAACAAAGGAAAGCTTCTCTGAGTCGAAATCTTCAAGAATCATCGCGGATGAATCAGAATCAGAGGGCGTTGCGGAAGAGGGAGGAGAATTGGGGATGAGATCATCTAACGGTAAAAGCGATTGTGGAGAAGGACGATCTTCAGGAAGTGAAGGAGGATTTTGTCCATAAACAGAAGAAATAAAACAAAAAAGACCTATAACAGACAGAAAAAAAACATGCTGAAAAAGATAGAAAAAAAGATAGGAAAAACGCCCCTGAAAAAGTCGAAAAGCTTTTAAAATAAAAAGACCCATAAAAACAAGCCCTCAAAAGATAAATCACTAAACATTATCAAACAGTGGACTATCAAACAGTGGACTCGTAATCAACAGACTTATACCCCCAAAAAATCTCAAAAGAAAACCATTATGCCTACTTTTTGTAGGCATTAAACCATTTCCTTTAGAAAAGGATCAGCTCTGACGAAAAAGTCAACCCTGACGTGCTCTAAAACGTGGGTTCGTTTTATTGAGGATATAAACACGTCCTTTACGACGCACCAAACGATTGTTACGATGGCGTTCCTTGAGTGCTTTAAGCGAATTTTTAATTTTCATCATACTCACCGTTTAAACAGTTTACATAACACAGCATTACAACAACAATGTGGGTACACAAACATTGTCCTATGATAGCGTTATTACGATAGTGTCATTGCATCATAACACAATACAACACGCTCTTTCTTTACGATACACTTTTCCACTGTGATAATAAAAAGAAAAACGCACCTTCAAGGTACGCACCAAAATACTTCATCAGCACAACGAATAAGTAAAAATTGTAAAAAAGTGAGGAAAATCTAACAAGAAGCCTTACCCTTGTCAAGGGGCTTTGTCTGTGACAAAAGGAGGGGCTTGATGGTTGCCTTGAAAATAAAAATATTTGAGCAAAAAGAAAAATAAAGATAAAAAGTGAAAATAAGATTTTAGCTTCTCAGATTTGAATAAATACGCTCTGTTAGAGAGTATTGAAGGAATTAAGCCGTGCTGTTAAACTGTTGGATTGTTGAGCTGTTTAGGATTTTCTCTTTATATAAAGGAAGGTAAAGGGGTTTATCAAGGGGCGTGAGCGTTTTATCAGGGAGAGTTGAAAGGGGAGAAAGGAGGAGGTGGTGCTTTCGGTGCTCTTAAAAGATGCTTGAAACGAGAAAAATTTGGAGCTTTGTGAAGTGCTGTTTTGATGGTCTTGATGAATGATATTGCTAAGCCAAGAGAGAGAAGAGCCTTATCTTATGCCTTAATCTTATGTATGATTAGTCTTATGTATGATAAGCCTATTGCATAAACAAAGAAGCCTTACGAGAAGGGAGGCTTTGTGCGAAATGCTATAAAAATAGGGTATAAAATCAATCGGTATTCTAGGGTTCTTGAGGCGTCTTATCGTTTCTTGATCATTCATTGTCTGAATAAACTTAAAGAAAAGATGGAAAAAGACTAAAAAAGCTGGGGGCGTGAGATTAAGAAAAATCGATCTGAAAAGAAGAAAAAAGAGTAGAGAAAATATCAAGAAATTATGTGCTTTGAAAACAACAACCTTTATTAAAGTTAAGGCTGTTGAAAGGGAAGAAAGTCTCACGAGATGTAAAAGTAAAAGGCGTTTTTGCCAAAATATAAGGTCATAATTTATTGCTTTATGTTTTTTAATGATTTCCGTCTCTCGATTATTTCATTTGCTTGGATCTTTTGATAAAGGTGGCGCCCGTAGTTGCTAGCGTTGGGAATAATATTGTTTCTTGTACTTTGGCATACGACACATAATATTATGCTTACAATTTCAAATGCTCTTTTGATGAAGTGCCTTAATACCTTAAATAACTGGACTCTCATCACATTAGATAAGTCTCGAAATATCAAAATAAAGATTATAGTATTTTTAATCTCTTATTTTTCATTTATCAATTTCTTTGTTACATTCTTGAATCGCTAGATCTCGTCCTGTAAGGGCTTTACGATACAGTTTTCGATATTTAATGACAGAATAGATAAGCCAAACCGATAATGTTATTATTGCACAACCGCCTATAATCCCTAGAATACGCCCTAATATTATTGCTTCAGTCATTTTTCTCTCCCTAGTGGATTGTGGTTAGCAACAGCTTCGTCCAGTTCCTTTATTACTTTTTTGAGTTTCTTCTTTATTATGATGTATAGCACCAAAGAGACTGGTATCGAACCGTACAAAATTAACACGCACATCAGCCCTATTACAGTTGGCGCATCCATCTGAGCTTTATCCGCATTGCCTATTATAGAGAGGAAAATGTATAAACAGATGCTTATAAAGATGATGAGTATAAATTCTTTTAGTGAAACAACACCATATTTTATTATTTCCTTAACTTCTTTTTGTATATCAAGGACTAAATCCCACTGAGAATATGTATTATTTCGTTGTTCCGATGAGGTGCTTGATATATTTGGCTTTTGTGTTGTCATGTTGATACCAGTTGGTTGCTTAAATGTTTTGCACTCTGATAAAGTAAACGATCCCATTTTTCACGATATTCTAAGATGAAAAAAAGATTTCTCTACTTGTTATACTTATAATATGAGTAATTTACTACGTTTATTGCACATCTTTTCTTATGACTTGTTAGATATGTACTTTCACCTTACTCTTCTGTATAAACGATTTGTTTCGTGCGTACAATTATCTTTATAACTGATCCACAGGTTAAGAGGTATTTAATATGTAGGGTGCAAGTCGTCTGAACTTGCTTTAAGGAAAGCGCGATTGTGGATAGATCGACATGGGATTCTTCGTTCTTGAGAGTCGTTTAGGCGTTTAAATGTGAATAAGCTACTTTAGAGGTGAAAACAAAGGCTATAAACATAAAGTAAGTGATCAATATTAATTGCGTGAGAAACGGTTGTTGTTTTAGAGCTTATGCTCAATTGACGTTTTTCTTTTAGTGTATCAGAGTCTTTCCGTCTGTTATTGTAAGCTTTATTGCCATAAGGTAAAGAGAGATGCTTAAAGCCTTCGAAAAGATGATAAAGGTCATATCGCTTATCGTAACAAGCCGATACCATCGCACTCTTTATCAGCTCTAAAATGTTGCGATAACCTTTGGTCCTTGAGAGGATTCATGAGGGGTATTTTCTTTCCACATTTTTACGCATATGCCCGCTCTCCTTTCGACGTGAAAGCAAGGGATATTAAGTGATTCAAGTTAAAATGATTATTTATTATTATAAATCAAGATATTCTATTGAATTAGCAGGGATGTTATCGGTGATGGATAAGCTTAGTACTTAATCATTATATCGACTTATAATTATATCTTGTCCATAGATATTGGGTAGGGAGCGCGAAGCTTGGCATTTCTCTGTGAAGAAAATGAATATAAGGAAAGATGTGAGATAAGAAGAGCGGCATTGTGAGAGTGCTTTTTCTATGGGCGTAAGCGGCTAGTCTATTTCTTAAAATTTGCAATGAAAAGGCTATGGATAGGGGAAGAATGATGCTTGGGAAATGATGCTTGGGAAAGGTGGGGGGAAGACAAAACTTAAGTGGGACAGTGGATGGTTTTTTTCAGAGGGCGGCATGGAGGAAAAGAGTATTGCGAGGAGAGAAAGCCGTGAGAGTGGGGACAAGGGTTAGGAGGAGGCGCTGTTGAGTCGTTAGATTGTTGAGCGGCGGAGGTTTTGTTTTTTTTAGTGTATTGGGGAAAATGGGGGAAACATTTGTATAGGAGGGGTTAAGATTTGCTTGCTGGTCTGGTTAATTGAATGACGTGGCCCATTTTGCGGTAGGGTTGGGCAGTGCGTTTGCCATATAAATGGATCGAAGTGTGCTCTTGTGTGAGAAAATATTTTAAAGTGTTCAAATTGTTCCCAAGAAGATTGATCATTTGGCAATCACTATGGCGATAGGGGCTGCCTAAGGGGAGCCCACAAATCGCACGGATATGCTGCTCAAATTGTGAGGTGATGCAGGCTTTTTGCGTCCAATGACCAGAATTATGGACACGCGGGGCTAATTCATTCACTAAAAGACGACCATCCGTTAAGACAAAAAATTCAATGCAAAGAACACCAACATAATTAAGAGCATCCATTACTGTAAGGCTGATGTTTTGTGCGGCTTTTTGTCCTTCAAGGGAAGTGTGAGAGGGAACAAAGGATTTATGAAGAATGCCGTTTTTATGTTGGTTTTCAGGACAATCATAAAAAATATGTTCCCCTTCTTTAGTTCGTGCCGAGAGAACCGAAATTTCCGATAAAAAAGGAACGATTTCTTCCAAAATACAAGGCTGACCTGCAAAAGAATTTAAGGCTTCTTTACAGGTTTGTTCATCAGGATGATCAAGCTTGATCTGGTTTTTTCCATCATAACCAAAACGACGTGTTTTTAAAAGACCACGCCCGCCTAAGGTATCAAGAGCAGAAATAAGAGAAGAAAAATCGTCAACAGCATGCCATGAGGCGGTGCTGATTCCTTGGTTTTGTAAAAATTGTTTCTCAAAAAGTCGATCTTGCGCGATCTCTAAGGCTTTAGAAGAAGGATAAACAGGCTTGCTTTTCTCTACATATTGAACCGTTTGAAGCGAAAGATTTTCAAATTCATAGCTGACAACATCACACTGAGCAATAAAATCATCTAAGGCGGATCGGTCATCATAGGAGGAAATAATATGATTATTGGCTGTTTGAGCAGCGGGGCAATCGGCTTCAGGGCAAAAAATAACCGTTCGAAATCCTAATTCTGCAGCCGCTATGGCAAGCATGCGTGCTAATTGTCCGCCGCCAATCAAACCAATGACACTGCCTGGAGGGAGCATGTTGGATGAAGCGGGTATGCTGGAGGGCGTGGTGTTTGATGAAGTGTTGCTGGAAGAGGGTGTCATTTTAAACCTCCGTTACAGGCATGAGGGCAACATTGGCTGTTTGTTGCTGACGCCAATCTTCTAAGCGTTGGGCAAGATCAGGATCATAAACAGCCATAACGGCGGCGGCTAGAAGAGCCGCATTAATTGCCCCTGCTTTGCCAATGGCTAAGGTACCAACTGGTATGCCGGCTGGCATTTGCACGATTGAAAGCAAAGAGTCTTGACCAGAGAGAGATTGTGAGTGCACTGGAACGCCAAAAACAGGAAGGGGCGTAAGCGCTGCGAGCATCCCAGGAAGATGCGCTGCACCCCCAGCACCGGCAATTAAAATTTTAAAACCTGCGGATTTTGCTTCTTTGGAAAATTGATAAAGGCGTTCAGGGGTGCGGTGGGCTGAGACAATATGCGAACTATGAGAAATGCCAAGAGCCGTCAAAATATCGGCACTATGGCACATCGTTTGCCAATCCGATTGACTCCCCATTAAAATCCCGACATCACATGATTTCTTCATTATTCTCTATCCTTTTCAAAGATTCAAGGCGATTCTTTATCATTCGTTTTTTAAGAGTTTTATAATCTCTTTGCAAAGCCAATTGATGGCAGAAAAACAGTTTTTCCTTAAATAAGATTGAAAGGTCAAAATTTAAAGGATAAATGCAGTCGTTCAAAAACACCCTCTTGAAGCTCATGAAACTCTGTCCTTTGAGCTTTTTGCTGTTCAATATATTAGAGGGGAAGTGGTTAAACAGCGAGAGTGTCTTTTACTTTAAAAATGCCCTTTAAGTGATGCCCTTTAAGTAATGCCGCTGTTCTTTGAAATAAAGGTACTTTGAAGCAAAAAAGAAAAAATACATGATGAGAATATATTCTGAAAAAGTTTTTGAAGACTATAAGGTTTTTAGAAAATGTCTCAATTTTTTGTTGCTAAAACAAATACCGTCCCATATACTGTATAATACGGTGCAATTTGAAACACTGTTTATGATAAAAAGAGTTTTCTATGGCAAAACTGCGTTGTAAATAAGGATATTTTTTCCCGTAAAATAACAGAGGAATATCTTATCTTTCGAAGGCGTTTTATTTTGCTGTTTAAGTATGGGGGAAAAGGGGCTCTTTCAATAATTGATGCGATAAAGAACTTGAATAATCAACGCGTTAACGCTTTTATTCAAACGCGTTTTTAGCGATTATCTCTTTCATTCTTTCTTCATATAAATGAAATGATAAGACCATAAATATAACGACAATATAAGACAATATTAAAGTGAAGGATGAATTGTGAATAATAAATCCATGGTCTCTTTTTTGCCCAATTTTTTAATATGTTGAACTCTGATAATTAAGCAAAGAACAGTTAAACACCAGATATTTAAGATAAGGAGATTTAAAAGTTATGTTTTTTCCATTTTTAATCGCTTTAGGCACTGCAATAACAACGGTGTATGGCAAAAAAAATATAAGTTATGTTTTGTGGGCTATTTTGTTCGTTGTTATTCTTCTAACCTTTAATCATCACGCAACTTCTACTTTGAATTTATCTTTTTGAGAGAATAGCCATGGAAAATGTTGAACAAAAAAACCCTCATTTCGTCATTTTTATGAATACACTAGGGCTGATTGGATTATCTATTGTCTTGGTGGTCGCTTTTTATTATCAATTGGTAAAATTTGAGTTGCCCTGTCCCCTTTGTTTGCTGCAACGCGTTGGATTGATGCTGGCAGGATGTGGGTTCTTACTCAATATTCACCACAGGGTGAAAAATACCCATTATGGCATGGTTATTATCGGTTGTATGGTCACCAGTGCTGTTGCTGCAAGGCAGGTATTTTTGCATATCACACCTGATGATTTGGGATATGGTTCAACGTTCTTTGGATTGCATTTTTATACGTGGGCTTTCATTATTTCTGTCCTTTGTATCTTTGCTGTTGCATTCGTTATGATTTTAGGCGAATTGGCACACAAGTTTAAAGAATTTTCTTCTTTTCCAATCTTGAGTAAAACGGCAAGTTTCTTGTTCGTGTTTTTAATTGCGGCAAATTTGATTTCGACTATATTGGAATGTGGTGGCGGACAATGCGCTGATGATCCTGTAAGGTATGAATTGTTGTCAAATTGGTTCCCTTCACAGTCTTGAATTTTTTTTAAATTATTCTTCATCATAATTTTACGGTTAAAGAAGCGGAATTGTTAAAAAATCCGCTTCTTTTTTTATTGGACACTGATTCATCAAGATTTTTGATCTTCTCAATTTTTGTAAAAAAACTTGGTTTGTCGTTTTGGGGGGGTATAAGTTTTTTTAAGTCCGCGTTATTTTTATATGATGTGGAAGGATTCGCTTTAAAAGGGGGGGCGAGCTGTTGGGTTTTCGAGTGGTGGTGGAGGTAAAAAAGCCTACATTTGTTAAGGGCACATTAACGATAAAATTTTTTTCTCTTGATTTTTTTTTGCTTTGTACTAAATAACCTTTTGTATTCATTTTGGTGCTTCTGAAGTATTTTAGATGCTTTTAGAGGGAGTAGTTTAAAATTTCAAAAGCTATCTCAATAATTTTCTCTAGAGGTTTGTTTCTCAGAAACAAACCTCTTTTTTTTTACCTTTTTTTTTCGATATCTCCTTTTTTGTGAAGCTTTTGTTTTAGAAAAATTTTAGAAAAAGATGAGCATTTTGATGATAATTCTCCTTGCAAAAAAATATTGAGGTCGAAAAACATCGACATAAAAACCATTGGCATAGAAAACATTGGCATAGAAAAATAATTTATCGTTGTGAATGTTGAAGGCGAAAATCAAAAAAATTTTCTCATGTACAACTTTCTGAGAGTGAATCCATTCAATTGATCTTTGTTTATCATAAAAAAAAGCACCGCTTGTGGGGCAAGATTCTCTAAAAAATTGTAACAATGCTTTTTATGCCCCCTTTTGATCACCAAAATGGGAGCGCAAAATTTTGTGCTGGTCAATAAAATAATAAACCGGTTTATCTCTATGATTGAAATTAAAATAGGGGATTGAAATTAAAGTGGGAAGGATTGAAGAGAAAATGGACACAAGATTTTAAAGGCGTTTTAAAAAAAAGGGGGGTCTCATCATTTTGTATAGATATTTCTGTAAAAATATAAAAGCGTAAAAACGTGTAGCTGTAAAAATGGGAAAGGGTTGTTTAAGCCGTGAAGGATTGATGTGTTGTGCAATCTTTGGGGTGTGGTTTGTGCTTTTGCTATGGCGTGGAATGAAGAGAGAGGATTGGAGGTGAAGAGTTTGTGAAGGGGGCAAGATGGGAAGGAGATGTGACTGGAAGAGAGCCTCTTGTGAGAGGGAGAGAAGTTGGGATGAAAAGGGGGGCATGATTAGAGGGGGGATAGGTTGGGAAGGAGAGGGAGAGGTAAGTGTGTGTGGGGGGGGACGAGAGGCTGAAGTGGAGGAGGGAGAAAGTGCGTATGGATAGGTTTGAATGGTTGTGTACAAGAGGCGCGGCGGTGCGAAGGGATGCATGAAAAAGTATGGGGGATGGGGAAAGGCGT
>NZ_JAQISW010000002.1 GCF_028618435.1 Bartonella sp. MM73XJBT.G | reverse complement strand
ATGTGCGGGGGCGTGTCTATGGCAATGCAGAGGTTTATGGCAAGGCTGTAATCACACGATATGCAAAAATTTATGACCATGCTTGTGTCTATGACAGTGCTCATGTAGCAGGGAATGTTTATGGCAAAGCTCATGTGAGTGGTTGCGCCCGTGTTTATAGCAATTCCCATATTTATAATCATGCGCGCGTTTCTCATGATGCTTTTGTTTATGATCATGCAAGGATCTATGGTCATTCAAAGGTTTCTGGGTCTGCTTGTATTTACAGCAGTGCAAAAATTTATGGACAAGCTGCTATTAAAGGCTTTGCAAAGATTTATGGCAAGGTTTATGGCAATGCTATAGTGAGTGGGCGTGCCGCGATTTATGGCTCTGTTTATGGGAATGCGAAAATCTCTGGTTATGTCAAAGTCTGGGGTCGTGCCTATGGTCGAGCAAAAATAGATATACAAAGTAAGATAAAATTGGTTCCTGATAATTATGAGGTCTATAAGAGTGATGAGGTTGTCAAGATTGAGAAATAGAACAAATAACAGGCCTATGAGGCGCCTTCTTTATCGCTATAAACGCATTATAAGATGCATTCCTTAAAACGTCTCATAAAAGAGAGAACTCCAAAAAAGAAAGCCGTGCCAATTGATATGACGCGGCTTTCAAATTTTGATTCTAATGATAAAAAATAATCATACATAATGGAATACGACAGACCACTGAGTTATTGATGTTATAAAGGCTGAATGGTGGGCGTGACAGGGATTGAACCTGTGACCCCTACGATGTCAACGTAGTGCTCTCCCGCTGAGCTACACGCCCATTCATCGATGTTGCATACACCATATAGAATGACAAACGTCAATGTTTAATTTCATTTTCTCTTAAAAACAGATACAAATAATTTAGAAAGACGTCTTTTTAAGCAGCAATAAGGATCTTTTCAACTTCATTGACAAGTTCACGTAAGTGAAATGGCTTAGAGAGAACTTTTGCATCGGGAGGAGCATCACTATTTGAATTGAGTGCAACCGCTGCAAAACCTGTAATGAACATGACTCGTAAATCAGGGTCAATCTCAGTAGCGCGTCGTGCCAGTTCGATTCCATCCATTTCTGGCATTACAATGTCAGTCAGGAGAAGAGAAAATGGTTCTTCTTGTAAACGTTCGTATGCGCTAATACCATTATCGAAATCGGCAACTTCATAGCCTGCACGTTCTAGGGCTTTTACGAGAAAGCGACGCATATCGTTATCATCTTCTGCGAGCAGGATTCGTTTCATGATTGTGTTCCAATGGCTCCATTTGTAAGAGTTTTTGCCACACCGATTATACAATATAGAGTATTTATAAAAAAGATGGGAAAATACTCATAATTGAAATGAATGGCAAAATGGTTAATTCTTTATTCTTATTCAAAATACAACATATTCGTTGTGAGTTGGTTAAATTCGGAATATATGTGAATTAAAAAAAGAAGAGATGATTTAAAACTTTTAAAATGATTCATTGCTATTTTTTTAAAATTATCTATTTTTTACCAGAACTCCATTAAAAAAAATTATAAAAACCGTTGCTGTAGGGATTCTTTATATTAGAAAATTAGAAGAATTTTATGTTAATTTATTGTTTTTAAAAGATTATTCTAAAAAAATATAATTCTTATAATTATTTGTTTTTATAGAAACTAGCAAATAAATGTTATAAATAATTTTTATTTTTAAATTTTTTATATATCAAGAATAGTATTTTGATGTCTTATTTATAAAAGATTTATAATGATGTATTAAAATAATTTTTTTATGTTTATTTTATTTAGTTACTTATAATGGTAATAATATTATTATCGTTTGATATGATAACATAATTTGTATATTTGTTATTTTTGTTATGAGTTATGATGAATATTTATTTCATAGGTTGCTTATAAAGTCTATAAAACGAATCATATAAGTGGTTAGAAAATGAAATCCATTATAGAACGATGTTGCTCATGGGAATTTTTGCTTTTGTTGAAAAGAAATGGAAGTTAAGGTTTTGTATTATTTCATTGATGTATTATCGCAGATAAATGCATCAAATGCCGCCCAAAATTGTTTTTTATAATCTTCGTTATACATAATTGTATCAAGTTCAGCGCCTGTAATAGTAATACTCTCTGTCAAACGGGTGTGTTGGCATAATTCCCGTACTTCAATGTTGTTGGCAAGATTGTTTTGATTAGCGAGAATAAAGAGTGTTGGAATTTGTAAATGTCCGTGGCCTATATTTTTCTTCACAAAATCAATCGCATTAAATACCGAAGCCATCCATTGGGATGTTGGAGGCTTAATGGAATGGAATAGCCCTTGATGTATATGCCTTAACTGTATATTTTTTATATTTGTTTTTTTTAATTTTTTTCCTTCTTTCAATGGTATAAAACCAAGACCTATATCAGAAAGAAATTGTGTTAATTTATGTTGTAAACCATTCGTTTTATTGCCGAATGGAGCAAAAAGGGGGGAAATACAGAGCAATCTGCTAAACTTATGATTAATGAGATCTAAGCCGCTAAGGGCTATCAATCCTCCCATACCATAGGCGAGCATAGAGTAAGGGGGGGGACAAGTAGGATAAACAATATTTTTAAGAAATTCATATAAGTCATTAATATCATTATTTATATCAAAGTAATAATGACGGCTTTTTTTTGTTGTTGTGAAGGATATTTTTTTTTGATCAAACCAGTCAAATATTGCTGTATGAAAACCGCGTTTAGAAATTTCATTTATGGGTAAAAAATATGTTTCTAAAGCATTTGTATTGTTTTCAAGAATAACAATTGTTCCCTTGGATTGTTTTACCTCAGGATATGTTGTTGCAAAACGAATTTCGCGATCTATTGATATTTTAAGGGTACCATAATGGATATTAGGAGGAGTGGAACTCCAGTCTATTGGATGAAGAGGTGTTTTCAATTGAAATCCTTTAAGTGTATTTGCCGCTGAGTTCAACATGAGATAATGAGAGGGCTTTGTGATATTTATGTAATGATGAAGAAGGATTAAGAAAGGGGTAAGTTGTTTTTTAGATAGTTTTTGTCAATTCAGGTATAAAAGAGTTGAAATAAGAGAAAACGATTACCAAATAATACAATGTGGTCGCCATGATGGGTCCACGGATTTACAATTAAGTTTGCCATTTGGGAACTTTGTGAATCAATTATAAATTGTAGTCGCTCTAGAGGAGGGCAGTATCATGCGTCAAGTAGACTTTTCACCATTTTATCGTTCCACAGTAGGTTTTGATCATCTTTTTAACTGGTTTGATTCAAGAACACAACCAGAAGAAGTTTCTTCTTATCCCCCTTATAATATTGAACGTTTAACCGAAGATTCTTATAGAATTTCTATGGCTGTTGCAGGTTTTTCTCAAGATGAAATTGATATTGAAACGCATTGTAATCAGCTGATCGTTAAGGGAGATAAAAAACATGAAAAGGATGATGAAGGACGAGAATTTCTTTATCGAGGCATTGCTTCGCGTGCTTTTGAACGACGTTTTCATTTAGCTGATCATGTAAAGGTTATTGGGGCAGAGCTTGGGGATGGGCTCCTTCATATTCAGCTTAAAAGGGAAATGCCAGCTGAATTAAAACCCAAAAAAATAACTGTGCAAACGTCACCATCCATTACAAAAAATGATAATAACGGCATTGTCGCATAAAGAAAACTTAGAAAATATGAAAAATAAATAATTATAAGTTTTTAAAAATAATGCAACGCGAGGCAAAGGTCTCGCGTTTCCTGTATGTTCTCGTGAGAATGAAGATGATTCTCATAAAAACGTTCTCTTCAAATTGATGATAAAAATATTATTGCATACCGTTCTATGTTGAGACACTCATATGAAGCAATTTTGCACTTTCACGGTCTGTTAAAAGAATATCGTTTTCTGTCATTATAATTTTCTTTCAAGAGTAAAAAATGGGAACAAATCATAAGTATTTATTAACCATATTTTCGAATCATTGGAAAGGGATTTAGTCTATAAAAAACAGTATTTTATTATACATTTTCTGATGTGATAATTTATGAGTCTCATTGAGAAAGAATGAGAGAAGAGAGATAGAAAGTTATCCACAGATAATGGGGTATTACACCCCATATCTTAAGCTTGACCTGTAACATAAGCCGCCCATTTATCCATATAAACACGGCGCTGTTCTAAATAATCAGTACGACGATAGGCACGCTCTACTTGCCCCCCGACCGTATGACTTAGAATAGTTTCAGCGACCTCATAGGGGGGCATCGGTTGTTTCAGCAAGCCAATCGCGTAAACTAGAGCGAAAACCATGGGGGCAGGCTTCAAGTTTATTGTCTCTCATATATTGAGCCATACATTTCTCAGCGAGGGGACCGTGACCGGTTGCAGAAAAGAAGAAATCATTACGAGAAAGCAGGCGCGCTTGTTTCAAAATTTCTAATGCTTCTGTTGATAGAGGCACACGAAATTTTGTTGTAGCATCACGCCTTCCTTTCATATTTTCAGCAGGAATAGTCCATATATCTCCATCAATTTGATCTTCACGAATATGACATAAAGGAAAAGCACGAACACCTGTAAAAATAAGCAAACGTAAAGCTAAATTTGTCATGGTTGTTTTTTGACAAAGCGTTTTATAAAAACAGGAACATCTTTCCAATCCATGGCTGGTATATTTTGTGTTTTATGGAGTTGTTTACCTAAGAGCGCGCGTGCTTTTTGTGTTGCTTGTAAATCACATCCAATCCCAAGGCAGCCGCATGTTTGAGAAAAATATTAAGGCGGATGAGTGCTTTTTCTGCTGTTATAGCTTTTGTATGCCAAATAGGGGCAAGGGTATTGCGTATCTCTGTTTGCGTAATTTCTGAAACCGGTAAACAGCCTAATTTGGGAAGAATATAAAGGCGTAAAGGTGTAAACCATTTACCATTTTTACCATCACCTTTTAATTCAGTTTTACGACTTTCAAAAGCATCTATGGCAATATCTTTTAAATAATGAAGATTGCTTATTGCCTCACGCTTTTGTTTCTCACGTTCCTTAATGGGGGCACGACCCTCACGAAGAATAGAACGGCACCCCGTTGCCAATTCACGGGCTTGTTTTAAAGAAACATCTCTTAAAGCACCCAAGCCCATTTCGCGGTGGCGTCCATGAAGGGTATAACGATAAATCCATTGAGCACCACCATCTTTACGCTTATGAAGAAGCAAGCCGGCACCATCATTATATTTGCCAGCCCCCAATGTTGCGACAGACCTTGCATTAAGACGGTTCATAAGGAGCATTTTTACTCCTTTCTTATACAAATTTGATCCACACACTCATCCCGCTTGTTATGTGCAAATGAGTGGTTTTGATTGATTCAAGATAGAGAGATTTGAAATGAGAGAACTTACATTATTCGAAGGTCTAACTCAATATGAATAACGCTAGATTATCATTATAAATCAATGTCTTATCATGTTGAAGAAAAAATCATGGTTGTGTAATTGAAATAAAAAATTTTAAAATAAGCTTATTTTATAGCGTTTAAAAATGGTCGGAGCGGCGGGATTTGAACCCACGACCCCTTGACCCCCAGTCAAGTGCGCTACCAAGCTGCGCTACGCTCCGAATCCGTGTGAAACGATTAAATGACTGTTTCTTTAAAGGCAAGAGAAAAATAAATAGAACAAAATCTAAAATGCTCTTACACTTGCAATTTTTGAAAGTGAAAAATTTCGCCTACCAATAGATTGTTATTCGTTCAAGATAAGTCAAAAATCTGTAAAGTTTTTGTTACTGTTCAAATTGGAGTTCTATAATTAATAGATTTATGCATTTAATTCTTTTTGCAGATTGAGACGAGAGAAGATTTGTAATTTTAGGGGTATCGGGGTAGGAAAGGAACGCCCATAAGTACAGAAGATCTATTTTTTTATCTTATAGGTCATAAAAAAATAAATATTTTTAAAACGTTGGAATTGAATGTATGGTATTGAAACGTTTTTTTTCGTTTAAAGTTTTTATGGTAGAGGTGTTTTTGTGTTTTATGAGGACAAAAAATTGTAAATTCTAGATTATACAATCAAAAATCTTATTTTATGAAGATGTATTTCTATCCTAATAAATTTTTATCTCAATAAAAAGGGTAGGGTGTTTTAATTTATGTCTTGTTGTTTTTCTTCTAAAATACCAGATAGAATATGGTAGAGAAAAAACGTTTAAAGTGTCTATTGAGCTAAGAAAAGAGCAAACGATGAGTCGTTTTTCGGTAATAAGTTTAACACAAGCCGCTGTGAATCGTATTAAAGCGATTATGGATGCAAAAGATGCACGAGGTATTCTTGTTGGGATCAAAAAAGGCGGTTGTGCAGGGATGGAATATACAATTACTCTCGTCAAAGAAGAGGGGATAGATGCGGATGTTGTTGAAGTGAATGGTGCTCGTGTTTTTATCGCGCATGATGCGGTGTTATTTTTGTTAGGAACACAGATGGATTATGAAGTAACAACACTTCGTTCTGGTTTTGTTTTTAAAAATCCTAATCAAGTTTCAGCATGTGGGTGTGGCGAGTCGGTAGAACTCCGTGCTGTTCCTCAAGATCAATATAAAACGAATCGAGCTTCGTGAAATTATCCAAGCTTAAAGAAATTATTATTGAGAAATTTTAGGTGTCTTGTTCTTTTGGAGATAAGAGATCTGATATTTTTTATTGTTCATTTTTAGCTTGCTTCCAAAGTGCTTCCATTTCATTTAAGGAGGCGTCAGTGAGTGTTTTAGATTGAGTGGATAACTTTTCTTCAATATAGGCAAAACGATTTCGGAATTTTGTATTTGTCTTTTTTAATGCTTTTTGTGAATCAATTGCTAAGTGACGTGCGAGATTAACAAGAATAAAGTAGAGATCTCCAAATTCTGCCTCTATTTCTAATTTTTTTTTATTTTTGATGGCTTCTTTGAGTTCTTCCAGTTCTTCTTCTATTTTTGCAAAAACTTTATCACTTTCTTGCCAATCAAAACCCACTCTAGCTGCTTCTTCTTGTAAAGCAAAAGCCTCTTGGTCTGCTGGCTGGATCGGTTTTATTTTTGCAAGAATACTTGAATTGTTGTTTTTTTCTTTGCTCAATTTCTCTCGTTCAGCCCGTTCTTCTTTTTTTATATATTCCCACTCTTCTTTCATAAACCCTCGTTTTTTTTGTTCGTTATTTCCAAAAACGTGAGGATGGCGGCGAATCATTTTTTCCGTAATTGCATAAACAACATCTTCAAAAGTAAAGCTACCTTCTTCTTGTGCAATGGTAGCATGATAAACAACCTGTAAAAGAAGGTCCCCAAGTTCTTCACAGAGATCTTTTTGGTTTTTTCGTTCAATGGCGTCGATGACTTCGTAAACTTCTTCCAGCATATAAGGTATGAGAGATTTAGAAGTTTGTTTTTTATGCCAGAGACAACCATTATCAGGATTGCGTAAAGCAGTGATAATTGCGGTGAGATCTTTTATATTTTTTGAGGCTAACATTTGTACTTCCTCTGTAAGCAATAGAGCTTATGTTAGATGTCCCAACGTCTATGTAACCACATCCATTGTCCGGGATATTCACGAACCCAATTTTCAACAATATCATTTAATTTTTGCGTAGAAGCAGCGATATCGATATCATTATTTTCATCACATGGAAGTTCTACACGTTCATATAATTCTAAACGATGACGTCCTCCAGGCAGACGAATACAACGTGCTGGGTAAATATCACAGTTATATTGTCGTGCAAGCTTTATAATTAAGGGATTTGTTTTAAGAGGTCTGTTAAAAAATGTTCCCATGATACCGCGGTGAAATTTTTGATCAACGAGCATACCAACATTTTCACCTTCTGCTAATTTACCTGCTAATGCCCATGCTGCACCAGCTTTTGATGGAACAAGATGTCCCATAGAAGTTTGTCGGGCTTTAAGAACTCGTTTGGCAACATAAGGATTATTGGGTGGTCTAAATAAGACCGTAACATTCAGATCAAAACTTTGTGCACAAATAGGCAGAAGTTCAAAATTTCCAGTATGCGCTGTGAAAAAAATGTGTGGCCTTTTTTCATTTTTTAATCGTTCAAAGATTTCAGCTCCTTTAACTTCAATAAAACCTGGCTCATCCGCATGAGGATCAAAATCAAAAATTTTATCAAGAAAAATATATTCGGCTAGGAAGCGTCCTATATTTTCCCACATTTCGATTGCAATCTCGTAGCGTTCTTGCTCTGTTTTTTCTGGATATGCCTTCCTAAGGTTTGCAAGTGTTATTTGATGACGATGTACGAGGGGACCAATTTTTTTTGCCAACCAAGAAAAAAGAGAAATTCCCATTTTGGCTGGAAAGCATTTTAGAATAAATAAAGAACCAAAAAGCAGATAAGCCCATAACAAGTAGGATATCTTTTTAGCTATAACTTTAATACTATAGATGAGATTTTTAAGAGAAAGTTTCATCATGATTTAATTGATTTTAAGAATAATTTTACCAAAAATATCACGGCTCTCCATTCGTTTTAAAGCTGTATCAATTTCATCAAGACCAACAATTGTATCAATGACAGGGTGTACAGCTTTTTGTGCCATTTTTTGCATGGCATTTTTCATATTTTCCATACGGCAGCCAAATGAACCAAATATTTTCAGTTGTTGTTGAAATAATTGCATGAGATTTATTGATGCTGAAACACCAGAGGTAGAACCGCAAGTTACTAAACGTGCTCCTTTTTTCATACACAACAAAGAACCGTTCCATGTATCGACCCCAACATGCTCAAAAACGACGTCAACACCTTTTTTTTGGGTTAATTTGCGCACTACACCTTCAAAACGATCTTTACGATAATTAATCACATGATCTGCTCCAAGAGACTGTGCTTTTGCAATTTTTTCATCTGAACCTACCGTCGTGATAATGGTACATCCCATATGTTTTGCAAGTTGAATGGCAGCAGAGCCAATACCGGAACCACCAGCTTGTATCAGGATTGTTTCTCCTGCTTGTAGTTTTGCATTATCGAAAAGCATATGCTCTACGGTACCAAAAGTAATTGGAGCGACAGCAGCTTGGAGTTCATCACATTGGGGAGGTGCTGGAACCAATAAACGCGCGGGTAAATTGACAAGCTCACAAGCAAATCCATCAAGATGAAAACCATAGACTCCTTTTACATCCGTGCAAAGATTATCCCGTCCTTCACGACAAGCTTGACATACCCCACAGGTTTGTGCTCCATAAATTGAGACAATCTGTCCAAGTTGAAGATTTTCAATGTTATCTCCTACTTGTATAACCTCACCGGAAGCTTCTGCACCAATGATGAGGGGCATTTTTCTTTTCGCGAAAGCCATCCCACGCCAGCCCCATACATCAATATGATTAAGAGCAACAGCTTTGATCCGTACTGTTACTTCATCTGGTCTAGGTGAAGGTGGTGAGGAAATATTGGTGATTTCAAGCTGACGTTCATTTAGCAATTGTAGCGCACGCATTATTATTCCCCTTCAATTGATAATTGCTATTGCTTCAGTATGATTGACTTTGGTCAGTATGGAAAAGATTATCCTTTATAGGCTGTGAGAACAAGACTCGTATTTTGACCACCAAATCCAAATGAGTTTGACAAAACCGCATTGACCTTGGCTTTACGGCTATGATGAGGAACAACGTCTAAAGGGATAGAAGGGTCAGGGTTATCGTAATTTATTGTAGGTGGAAGTATCCCCGATTGAATGGTTAAGAGCGAAAAAACAGCTTCTATAGCTCCAGCAGCCGTTAAAGTATGTCCAATCATTGATTTATTAGAAGAAACTGGAATATGCTCTAGAATATCACCGAAGACTGTCGATAACGCAAGATATTCCATTTTTTCATTTTCAGGTGTTGAGGTTCCATGAGCATTAATATAGTCAATTTCATGGATGGTTATTTGTGCATCATTTAAGGCTTTGCGAACGGATCCAATGGCTGGTGATGCATCGGGTTTTGAACGTGTACGGTGAAAATCATCGGCCGTTTCTCCACAGCCTGCTACAATTCCTAAAATTGTAGCATTCCGGTTTAGTGCACTTTGAAGAGATTCAAGAACAAGAGCACCTGAGCCTTCTGCCATAACAAATCCGTCTCGATCTCGGCTGAAGGGTTTTGCTGCTTTTTCTGCAGGTTCATTTTGAGTGGAAAGAGCAGAAAGTAATGAAAAGCGAATAAGAGATTCTGCTGAAACGGATCCATCTGTCGCAATGGTAAGAGCCCGATTTGTTTCGCCTCGTCGAATAGCTTCAACACCTAATTGAATTGCTGTCGCACCAGATGCACAAGCCGTGGAAAGTGTAACAGGAAGTCCCTTTGTGCCAAACGTTTTTTGCAGTTTTTCTGCAATGGCACCAAATTGTGTGGTTTCAAAAAGTGCTTCATGCTGTTTATGCTTACAAATTCTAAGAAGATGTGCATAAGAAGGCTCATTATTGAATTCTTCCTCTTGATCAAGACTAAAACGTGCTTGCCATTCAAGCTCAACAGGAGGTGCAGCTAAAAAGAGTGGCCCATTAAAATTTGTTTTATCAAGAGCAGCTTGTTCTAAAGCCTCTTCAGCAGAAAGATGTGCAAGCTTTTCAGAAAGAGCCGAAGCGCCAAGCGTACTTTCTTTGAGAAAATCAATTGTCCCAGCAATATATGTATTTAATCCTTCAACAGGAAAACGCGTTATTTTATGGATGCCGCTTACACCATTTGTTAATTTTTGCCAATTTTCATGTTTTCCTTGTCCTAGTGATGTAACAACGCCAGTTCCAGTTATGGCTACAAGTGGACGTCCAAAATGATCATGATATTTCACAATAGAAATTCCCCTTCAAACAGCCGTAAGACGTACAACACCTTCAGCTCTTTTTATACCAATAGTTGTAACAAATATTTCATGGACTTCCTTAGAAAAAGGTTTTTCATGAGGACTTAACGCTGGAAAACAGTGTTTCTTTTCAATTGAAAGTGCTGCAAGGGCAAGTGCTAAAGGAAGCTGTGCTTCTCGCATATAACCGAATAATGTTGTAATACCTCGGTAAGAGAGATCGGCATCATCAAGAGCATTTTGCTCTGCTTTTGTCGCTTCGTGAGCACCTGATGCTGCTGAAATGACTAAGGAACTTTTAGCGCCCACTGTTTTTAACATTGTTGCAATTGATTTCTTAAGCGGCGTTTTGGTTCTATCTGTTTGGTCTGTAATAATTTGGCTAATTTCAGCATAAGCACGTGCGTTACGTTTTTTTGCATGTTCACCACTTTCAAGAACTAGAAAGACACCGCCAGAACCGGTGATAATACCACCACCTGGGCGAATTTTACGATCCCACACCGAGCTCCATCCATTATGGGTTAAAAGACCACCAAGTTCATGGGCCAACAACATATCATAACTTTGTGCATTATAGGAACTTCCTACAAGAGCATGGGTACTTTGTCCTGATTTAATACGGGCTACAGCAATTTGAAGTGAAGAAAGTCCACTGCCTTCTTCTCCCATAAATGTGCGAGATGATCCAGTAACTTTATGAACGATTGAAATGTTTCCCGCTAGAAGATTTGAAAGTTGTGCCAAAAATAATGTTGGACGAAGTTCGGTTGAAAGTGCAACATTTAACATAGAGGCATGATCTGTGACTTCACGTGCTTTAGAAAGAAGCTGCGTATCAACAGTGATATCGCGTTCTCCTCCACTTGCTGCTACGATCATGTCCATTGTTGACGTGAATTGTTCATTATTTTTCATGCCGGCATCATCAAGAGCAAGACCAGCTGCATAGGTACCAAGACGTTGCCATATTCCCATTTGCCGTTGATCACTTTTTTTAGGAATTTGTAAATTCCAATCAATTTCAGGCAATTTATGAACTGTGTAGGGCGAAAAAGTTGAACAATCTAGGTTTGGTGTACAGATCGGATCATTTAAGAGTTTCCAATGTTGATCAGTTCCTTCCCCCAGAGAGCTTATGAGACCTATACCAGTGATGAATACAGATTGATCATACATAGTGAAAAAATTACTCCGCCTCTTTCAAGGCAACGAGATCATCAATTTTTGCACAAAGATTTTTGAGAACAAAGTATTCTTCTGTAGCAACTGTACCTTCATTAACTTCTTGCGTCCATTGTTCTAAGGGGACTTTTATTCCGAAAGCTTTATCAATAGCAAAAACAATATCAAGAAAATCAAGACTGTCGATTCCCAAATCATCAATTGTATGACTTTCAGGTGTGATTGTATTGCGATCAATTTCACTGATTTCTGCAATAATATCAGCAACTTTATCAAACGTGGAAGGCAATGTATGGATTCCTTATTATAGAGTTAGCAAATTCAAAATATATTTAATATTATTCTTCTAGCCTTTTTTCTCTTTTAAAAAAAGCCTTAATCCAGAATATAACTGTCTTTTCTAGAAAAGAAAGAGCGTTTACAGTATGTGAAATACTATATCTCAATATTTAAAAAACTTTGAAGTTTTATTGCACATTTATTTTACGAGCTTATTTTTTCTATTTGCTGCAAGGACGGCAAGGGCTGTTATATTAACAACACCTCGTGAAGTTACTGAAGGCGTTAGTATATGAGCGGGACGTGCGGCCCCTATTAAGATAGGACCAACATGGAGTGCATTTGTGAGGCTTTTAACAGTGTTGAGCGTGATGTTGGCTGAATCAAGAGTTGGAAAGACAAGCAAATTTGCTTCACTTTTGAGACGAGAATCAGGAAAAACACGATCACGAAAAACTTTGGAAAGGGCAGCATCGCCATGCATTTCACCATCTGCCTCTAAATGAGGGTGTTCTTTGGCAAGAATTTCTGTTGCACGGCGCATTTTACGGGCACTTTCTGTGTTTTTAGAACCAAAATTTGAGTGTGATAGTAAGGCTGCTTTAGGTGTTATTCCAAATGCTTCAACTTCTTGAGCAGCCAATACAGTCATTTCAGCGATTTCTTCTGCAGAAGGATTTTCATTAACGTAAGTATCTGTGAGAAAAAGAGTACGCTGTTGAGAGATCAGCAAACTCATAGCAGAAAAACGGTGAACATGAGGATCAAGTCCGATAATTTGTTCGATCAATTCAAGTTGACGTTCAAAACGCCCCTCTAAGCCGCAAATCATTGCATCTGCTTCTTCACGCATGACGGCAAGGGCAGCAATAGCGGTTGTTGATGTTCTCACTATTGTTTTTGCCATTTCAGGCGTAACACCACGTCTTCCTGTATAATGAAAAAATAAATTAACATAATCACGAAAACGTGGATCATCCTCAGGGTTTGTTAATTCAAAATCTATATTAGGGCGAATTTTCAAACCAAAGCGTTTTAATCTTGCTTCTACGACATGTGGACGGCCGATAAGGAGAGGTGTTGCTGTTTGTTCTTCAATGACAACTTGTGCTGCGCGAAGGACGCGTTCATCTTCACCATTGGCATAGATGACACGTTTACGTTTTGCTGTTTTTGCTGCCGCAAAAACAGGCTTCATTGTTAAACCAGAGAGAAAAACAAATCGATTGAGGATATCATAGTAGGCTTCCATATCTTCAATAGGACGAAGTGCGATGCCCGTTTCCATTGCTGCTTTAGCAACAGCGGGAGCAATACGTAATATTAAACGCGGATCAAAAGGAGAGGGGATCAGATAATCTGGTCCAAAATTGGGCGATTCTTTTGCGTATGCACGTGCTACAACATCTGAAGTTTCTTCACGAGCAAGGGCAGCTATCGCATGAACAGCAGCCATTTTCATTTCTTCATTAATTGCAGTCGCACCTACGTCTAATGCACCACGGAAGATATAGGGAAAACAAAGGACATTATTAACTTGATTGGGATAATCAGAGCGCCCTGTACAGATCATCGCATCGGGCCGTATAGAATGTGCTTCTTCGGGCATAATTTCTGGTACTGGATTAGCCAGCGCTAAAATGAGTGGATTTTTAGCCATTCTTTTAAGATATTCAGGCCTTAAAACCCCACCCGCCGATAAGCCTAGAAAAATATCTGCATCATCAATAATATCAGATAAAGTTCGCGCTTTAGTTTTTTGTGCGTAATTGACTTTCCAACGATCCATGAGAGTCTTGCGCCCTTCATAAACCACGCCCTCTAAGTCGCTAAGCCAAATGTTTTCAGATTTTGCCCCAAGACGGACCAAAAGGTTAAGGCAAGCAAGGGCGGCAGCACCTGCACCTGAGGTAACTATTTTTGCATTTTCAATTTTTTTTCCTGAAAGATTTAAGGCATTTAATACAGCCGCAGAAACAATAATAGCCGTCCCATGTTGATCATCATGAAAAACTGGAATATTCATCTTAGTACGCAGCTTTTCTTCGATTTCAAAACATTCAGGAGCCTTAATATCTTCAAGATTAATACCACCAAATGTAGGTTCTAAGGTAGATACCGTTTGTACCATTTGTTCTATATCGGATGCATCAATTTCAATATCAAAAACATCAATATTGGCAAATTTTTTGAATAAAACGGCTTTACCTTCCATAACTGGCTTTGAAGCGAGTGGGCCAATGTTTCCTAAACCAAGAACAGCTGTTCCATTTGATATAACAGCGACTAAATTAGAACGAGATGTATATTGAGCAGCAAGATTGGGATCTTTATGAATTGCAAGACATGGTGCTGCAACGCCTGGAGAATAAGCAAGAGCTAAATCACGTTGATTATCAAGAGGTTTTGTTGCTTGTATTTCCAATTTCCCAGGTTTGGGGTGTTGGTGATAAAAAAGTGCAGCACTGTCAAGTTCAGCTATTGGTAAACTGAAATTACTCTTTCGTTCTCTAGACATTTTTATGATATCCAAGTTAGTGTGTGTTTATATGAGTGTTCCATCTACGATAAGGTTTTGTCCACTAATAGATCCTCATTTCTCTGAATACCAAAATGCATGAGCATGAGAAAATTCTTCCAGATCGTAAAACCAGTTTGATGTTTTTTTTCATTTATGCGCATAAATAATTTTATCGACAGCAGCACGTTTGTTTTCTTTCCTTAATAAAGTGCGTAAAAATTGATGAGTCTACAAACAAATAAAATATTTAATAATGCTTACATTACCAAGCCATTATTGTTTTTGCAATGCTCACAAAATAAGGAAAGAACAGAAGAGCGTTTACGGTTCATTTCATTTGCTTTTTATAAAATATATATTTTATAAAAAGTTCTATACGGATCTAGAAGAATTTTAAAACAGAAATTTGGAAGTTATAGACTGTTTGTTCAGCTCTTTATAAGAAAATGGGAACTTTAAAAATGGAAGTGTGTTGTTTATTGTTCAATTGAATTACTAATCGTTTAGAGCTGTATTTTTTATATACTGGTAAGTCATGTGTTATAATAAACAAAGATGTCACTTAAAAAAACTTATGGTGCACATTTTATACATGATTTATATATTCTGTCTAGCACATTACTTTATAATTTAGAATGAAATATCTCATATGTTGAATGGGAAATTTGGATACAATAAGATTCATCCATTCCAAATTTGTCTATATAATAAAAAATGTTTACTTATATATTTCAAACGAGAATAATATGTGGATAAAAAACCTTTAAGAAAGAAATAGAGATATTTCTTATGAGCTATTTTAATAAAAAGCACAAAAAATTTTGAGAATTAGCAAATAAAATAATGTTATCGGTTTTGTTTCTTTATAAAACTATAAAAAAATAAAAGGATTAAATGGAGGATAAAGAAGTAGAAAATATGTTTTATCATTTTTAAGAATGATAGGCTGTTGAATAAGTTATTATACTTTCTTTAGTGTTATCACTTAGGTTATCAAAGAAAAACGCGTGCCAATTACCAGTCTTTGAAGTACAAAGCTCTAAGTTGATTGCAAAGCATTCTGTGATGAGCAATTAAGATAACTGTAAAAAGAAAAGTGAAAAAATATTTTCTCCACTCTTCTTATCTTCTATTGGATTCGTCCACTTGCATGAGCAAGCATGGTATAAACTTTTCCTGTATCTGATATCAGGTATTTGCGAACTGAGTTGGAAGAACCAGAACTGCGTGATATATCACGTAAGAGCTTTTCGAAATCTGAAACATATTGATTCACTGAACGTTTAAACTCAAAATCGCTCATATATTTTTTCTTAATCATTTCAAATATTGTTTTTCCATTCAAGGTATAAAGGTACTCCGTTACGATGTTTTTTTGGCCACGTTGATAATGATCCCATAGATCAACAATGGCATTATGATTAATCGCTTGCACGATACCTGATGCTAACGCGTTAAGAGAACTGTTTGTAGGACGTGGTTTTGTTTGAACTGATGTTAAAACAGCATCATTTGAGGTTTCATCATAAAATGTTTCTTCACGTGAAGCTCTTTCTAAGAGATTTGATACCCATTTATTGGGTCTTTTTTTGTTTTGATCTTGTTGCAAAACAGGTTTAGGGGGTATGATTTTTTTAATAGGCTCAGGGGAACTCTCACTTCTCTTATTAAGCATTGAAGATGGAGGAAATGCTGATATTAACTGTTCTTTTGCACCCTTTTGATCATGTTGTATAACACTGACGAGATCTTTTAATGCTGTAATTTGCTCATTCAAAGCTGTACGAATTGTTTGCGTTGTTTCTTTTGTTTTTTCAGGAAGCTGTTTAGCATTTTCATGAATATCATTATTAATCTTTGAAAGCTCTAAACGAACTTCATCCGCGGAGCGACGTATATCTTCTGCTGCTTCTGAAAAACGCGTTGACGCTTCACTAATAAGCCCATTAAGGGATTGTTGAAATGAATCTGTGGCGTTACGCGCATTTTTATCAGAGCGCTCAAGGGCTAAGTTGAATATTTTTTCGTAATGCTCAATCATTTGATTAATTTCATGAGACTTTGAAACAAGAGCATCACTTAATGTAGAAAGTGTATTATGTTTTTCTTCAAGTGTTGCACTGAGTGAATTTTCAGACTGTTCAAGAACATGAATAGTTTGGGAAAGTGTTTTCGCATGTTCACCAAAACTGTTCGTTATATGATTAATTTGTTCAAAGGTGTTGTTTGAAAGTCCTTGTAGAATTTCAACATTATTATTAAGAGTTTGATTTGAGGCTGATAAACGCTCCGCTACTTGATTTGTATTGCGGAAAAAATTATTCGTAGTTTCATTAAACTGACCATCAATATTTTGAACGGCTGATAATAAAACATTACTATTCTCTTGGAAGCTGTAAATTGATTGATTCAACTGCTGTAAGATGGATGAGACATTATTAACAAGCTCTTCCTTCATAGCTGTTACTGTTTGAAGTGTTTCAGAGTTCGCTTTGTTCAAGCTATTCACTAAAGATTCACTATGTGCATAAATTCTTTGTTCTGCATCTTGTGTAGAGAGAGAGAGTTGTTCACCGATATGTTGTGTTAGAGAATCAATAGATTCTGTCGTGCTTTGTGCTGCTTGATTTAAGTGATTTGTCAGATCTGTTATTTTTCCAACGTGTTCTGAAATTTGTGTTGCTGTCTGATTCTTCGCATTTTCCAGACGGCTTGTTACATCAGAAAGCTGATATCCTAAATTATCTTTAAGACTTTGCATAGAATAATGAAGAACATCACAACGTTCATTAAGGACTTGCTCTATTGTGGTTGTTGATGTGTGAATTGCTTCATTCAATAATGCTTGTGCATTATGGCTGGCTGTTGTGAAAGCTTCAACAGTATGTGCTGTTTGTTCAGACAAAACAGACAGAACTTTTTCACTGGTATCATAAACTGTTTTCTTAACGTTTGATACAATGCGATTGCCCGACTCTGAAAGAATATTTTCAGCTTGTGCGGTAACATTCGTAACAGAAGAGAGAATTTGTTCCCCCGTAGAAGAAAGAATATCAGAAGCTTTTATAATCTCATTATGCAGACCATCCGTGACTGTATTAACAGAATTTTCTAAGCTAACACGCAAATTGTCAACACTGCTTTCCAGCGCTTGTTGAATTATCTGACTTTGCTCATTACTAAGCATGAGAGACGTTTTTAACGTGTCAGAACGTTCCTCAATAACAGATGTTTGTATATCAATAGCCTCACAGACTTGGCTAAATTTTTCAGATAATGTTTCCTCTAGCGTTGTTGTCCGTTCAAAAATTTTATGTGCACAATCTTCTAAATTTGTATCAAATGATTCCATGCGTGTTTCAAGTGTTTCAAAGAGAACACCACTCGATTGAGAGAGAGTATTCTTTAAAATTTCGGCATGGCTTTCGAGGCTTTTGATATGACCTTGAACGGTTTCAGTAATGTTTTTATTATTGGCGATAATTGCACTCTCAACTAAATCTATTTGTTGTTTCAACGCAACATCGACCCGTATATCACTTTTTGCGATAAGGTTATGGATTGTTTCCATGCGTTGCTCGAGTGTGCGTGCTTGATCAGCAAGAACTTCATTGAGAGAAAAGCTATTAATTGCTAAAGAGTCACGCAGAGCATCGGCACGGATATCAATATTTCTCGCTTGAGCTTCTAAAGCATCTTGCGTTGTATTGCAGCTTTGTACAATGACTTCTTGCAGCTTGTTAGTGCATTGAGTGATATTTTCAATGTGATTTTCAGATTGTTTATCAACGAGTAGAGCATTGTCAGTCAAAACTTTTTCAATATGAGAAGTATTTTGGACTAAGATATCAATCTGATTTCTTAATGCATCAGCGATTTTATTCTTCTCATTATCAAGCATATCTGCCATGATGGCTCGTTGATCAGAAAGCTGCAATTTAAAATCTTGTGAACGTTCTTGTATAATATCAACAATGGCATTGTCGACATATTGAATTTCTTCTCTCAGATTTTCTTTACTTTTATCAATTGCAGATAAAATAGTTTCACGTCCATTTATAAATGCATGGGTAATGTCTGCTGTTTTTTCTTGGAGGTTTTCATTTATTTTCAAAATATGAGATTCCAAGAACTTACCAAGTTCTTCCGCATTATCCTCTAAAGCTTGACTACGTTCTATGAAGGAATCAATAATGGAGTTACTGTGTTTTTTTAGAGAAAGATCAACAGTTGCTAAACGTTGTTCAAAGGCTCCAATTGCTTGCGAAGTTACATTATCAAACTCAGAAGAGAGTTTATGCGCTTGGTCCTCAAGCTTTAAAATCTTCTCATCAAAATTCTGTAGAGATTGATTATTGCGATCAAGAAGAGCTTTATCTAAAGCGTTAAACTTTTCATCGACAACGTGCAAAGTTTGATCTGCTACTGCTTGTATATGTGTTGCAATTTTAGCAGCATGCACTTCTGCTTTTGTTGCTGTTTCATTAAAGGTTTTTTCTATTTGTTTTTCATTATGATCAAATTGTTTTGCAAAACTATCAAAGTTTTTTTCTAATTCATCGAAAAATTCTGTATTTTTCTTCTGAATTTGTGTTGTTGTTTTATTAAATTTTTCAACAAGCTGATTTGTTACACTATCACCAGCATAGGAAAGTTTTTCAACAAGGTCTTCACCTTGTTTTTGTAAAGTTTGAGAAAGAGTTTGTGCAAGCTTTTCAACATTGGTTACAATTTTAGAGGAAACCAAGCCAAATTCATCGCTCAGTTGTTCTTGAGTTCCTTTAATCGTTGATTGTACACGATCGGCATGATTCAAGATGGCTATGCGTTCATTACTCAATTCTTTGATGAGTGTATGAATGCGTGATTCATTCTCAGCATAGGCTTGTTCTAGGTTGTGAACTTCACCTTGTATGATTGCTTCAAGTTCAACAGCACGTCCGAGGGTACGTTCAATACCTTCATTCATTGCCGCGACTTCTTCACGAATGGTTTGCCCTATAGCAATAGCTTGTTTTTCAGATAATTGTTGTGGCTCACTAAGGCGTTGTGCAGCATTTGTCATAAGAAGAGCAATATTATGCAATTCGTTCGAACGTTTTGTTAATTGAGCAACGCCCCAAGATATAAGGATAGGAATTGCTGTCCCGGCCGCTACAGCAAGTCCTGTTTGGGATGTCAAAAAAGTGCCGATATTAGACAAGGAACTGAGTCCGGCAGGGGCGAGCTTATGCGCAATAAAAGCTCCTCCTGTTGCCCATAAAGCACTAAGCGCTGTTGTATACCAATAGATTCGAGAGGAAGAACGTTGCCTTAAGTGTCCAGAATTCACAGGGCTTGTTATATCATCATTTGCAGGAAAAAGTTTCGTTGACAATAACGTATTGTGAACCGTTCCCCCTGAAATATCAGATGAAGGTTTTGGAGCAAAAAGCTGCCCAATAACGGATTTGTCAATAACAGCATCATCATGAATATTAGAAACAAAAGTTGAAGGACCATTTTCAGCAAAAAACTCTTCTTCTGCCATTGCAATTTTTTGAATCAAATCGTCAACATTAACAATATTTTCAGAGTTATTGGATGATATTGTTTCAAATGCTGTGTCATCGAAATCAAAGTTCATCGCTTTGGTGAGGGCTTCTTCAACTTCAACTTCAAATGTTTGCAATTTAGTTCTGCGTGCCATACTCGTCTCGTACTCTTACAAAGGGAAAAAGGGATACATGCTCTTCCACATAATTTCCGCATACTAGCTGTTAATTATTTAGAAAGGAATATGCCCAGGAAAAAAAATTGAAAACTTATCAAAATAAAGTTAATGCAGTATCTTATACTCCGTTTAAGAAGGTTTAAAAATGTAATAAAAACAATTTATTATTTGATTTTTAAAAAGACAAAAATACTGTTTACAACTTGTGTTTATAAAAAACTTTATTAACTTATTTTCTTTGAGATAAAGACAATTTAATGGCAATTATATATTAATGTTCAAAAAATCATGCGGTGCGAATGCATTTTTGAGTATCGATGCTCGATAATAAATGTTATTAGATAACGAATTGTTGTCTGCTTACTTTTACTGATTCTAAAGGAAAGGGTGCATCATTTGTAATAGATTTAGATCTGTAATAGATTAGGATGTATAAAAATTTGTTTCTTAACTGTAATTTCATAAAAAAGTAAACGTGAAAAAAATTTTTAATTTAATGATAGATTTTCATAAGCTGTACTTTGTTATTGCTTTAAAGAGCGGTTTTTTTTCTAATTTCAGTTATTTGTTGCTGAAATTTGAAGCTTCTACGTTGACAATTGAATATTTTTCAGTCGATATGCATGCACGAATATTTTATGCAATCGAGATGAAGGTGTAAGAATAATGGCAGAGCGATCACAACACCTGCAAGATGTATTTTTAAATACGGTGCGTAAGCAGAAAATTTCCCTTACCATTTTTCTTGTTAATGGCGTTAAACTCACGGGTATTGTAACTTCATTTGATAATTTTTGTGTCCTTTTGCGCCGAGATGGACACGCGCAATTGGTTTATAAGCATGCTATTTCTACAATTATGCCCGGACAGCCTGTACAGATGTTTGAAGGAGAAAGTCCTGAATAAACACATCATTTTAAGATAAACCTCTTATCCCATTTTATAAAGTACTTAGATTGCTATGGTAAATAAAAATGAGAGATTAGGAGGAGTATTTTCGCAAATTATAAAACAAGTGCGCGCACTTGTTGTGATACCAATTTTTCAAGAGAATAGAATTGAAAACTCTTTGAGGGAGTGTTCTATATCTTCTCGCGTTCAAGAGGCATTGGGCTTAGCGCATGCTATAAGGTTAGAAGTTGTTAGTTATGAAACAATTAATATTACAACACCCCGTCCTGCGACTCTCTTTGGAAAAGGTAAAGCAGATGTGCTTGCCGATTATATCGATGAATATTCTATTGAGCTTGCGATTATAGATCACTTTTTAACGCCAGTGCAGCAGCGTAATTTGGAAAAATTATGGAATTGTAAAGTTATTGATAGAACAGCTTTGATTCTTGAAATTTTTGGTGATCGTGCACGAACAAAAGAAGGGGTTTTGCAAGTAGAATTGGCACATTTGTCCTATCAAAAAGGGCGGCTTGTGCGGAGTTGGACACACTTGGAACGGCAACGAGGGGGGCGTGGGTTCCTAGGTGGACCTGGTGAAACGCAAATTGAAGCAGATAGGCGTCTTTTACAAGAAAAAATTATTCGTATTCGCCGCGAATTGGAAACGGTTATTAAAACACGTACACTTCATAGAGCAAAAAGAAAAAAAACATCCTATCCTGTTGTTGCTTTGGTTGGATACACGAACACAGGAAAGTCAACTCTTTTTAACCGTTTAAGCGGTGCTGATGTTTTAGCAAAGAATATGTTATTTGCAACGCTTGATCCGACTTTGCGCAAAGTTGTTCTTCCCCATGGAAAAACTATTCTTTTATCTGATACTGTAGGTTTTATCTCTAATTTGCCAACAAATTTGATTGCAGCTTTTAGAGCAACCCTTGAAGAAGTGGTTGAGGCGGATCTTATTCTGCATGTAAGAGATATGTCAGATCTTGATCATCGAGCCCATGCCCAAGATGTCTTAGAAGTGCTTTCAAGTCTTGATATCGATATTGATGATACAGAGCATATCATAGAAGTTTGGAATAAGATTGATATGTTAGATGAGCAAGCATTGAATGTTTTACAAACGAGCGCGAAAACACGACTAAATCCTGCTCTAATGGTATCAGCTCTTAAAGGGGACGGACTCGATCAATTATTAAGAACTATTGAAAAGCAAATTTTTGGAGAGGTGAAAAGCATTGAATATCTTTTAAAACCTCATGAAATGTCGCTTATTGATTGGTTTTATGAAAACTCTGCAGAAATAAAGCAGGAAGGACATGATGATGGCTCTGTTACCATTAGAGCCGTTCTTACTTCTGAAGCAAAAAAACAACTAGAGAGCATCAAAAAAAATATGAATTAAGTTTTTAAAAGCTATTGTTGAAATTTTTTACTCAAATTTTATGTTTTTCTTATCTCAAAATAATATGGCTGCAAGTTAAGAGGATAGTTACTACTTTCTCTTAATAAAACGATATGAAGAAGTATTTTGCTGGTTAAAATAAAGATGAGTCTTAAATGCAATAAAAGACTGTTCGTACGCACAGTATGGCGAAACATTTTGATTGTTTTGCTGTTACAAATTCTGTCTATCTCTTTTATTTTGTTGTATTATTTTATTCAACCTCGTGGTTACCAAGCAACTTTAGTATTTTCATTATCTGATTCTGTAGGAAAGCCACTTCCAATTGAAAAACAAGACAATATTATCACATTTTTGTTTTCGCAGCCTATATTTTTAGATGATTCGCATTTTTCTTTAATTGCTTTTTATAAGAAAAAAAAACAGGAAAATATTCGTTTATCGCGTCATGGTGATCTTATTAATCTTACTTTCGAAGCTGAAACACCTGAAGCAGCTCAATGGGGGGTGGAAGCTTGGTTTTCTACATTTTCACAAGTAATCGTAAAACAAAAACAATCTTTGTTAAATGAGAAATTAAAAGACAAGCGATATGATAATACTGCGATCGTTAATGTTATGCAGGAATTTCGTGCTTCTGTTGATTCTTTTATTCAGCATGGTGTCAAACAAACAGAGCTTCATGATCTTTCACTGCAATTAACGCAAGCAACTTTAAAGCGTATTCATTTAACAAGTTTGAATTCAACAATTAACATGATGCGTGAAAAAGGGCAGTCTTTACTGTCTTTATCATTTATTGCAGGCAATTCAGCAATTGTATCTCTGGAATCTAAACGTAATCTCTTGGAAGCACAAAGAGCACACATGGCTGCGCAATTAGGGTGGACACATCCTCAAATTAAGGCCATGACTGCGGAGTTAGAGGCGGTTTCTTATCAATTAAAAAATAAAATTTCACAGATCGTTGACCAAGTTCATTCAGATGAAATTATTGCAACGGAGTTAGAAAAACAGCTCAAAAAAAAGATGAGCTTTTTTGTAAAAGATCAATCACATTCTTTGGATCAAATCTTTAACGCGTTTGAAAATAAAATAAAAGCAGAGATTGATGTACAAAATCAAGCGATGAGTAAGTCTACTCAAGGGAAGGAAAAAGTTATTGGTTTATATCGGGGGGTGAATGATGATTCTCTTCTCTTGCAAAATACAAAGATCCAAGTGGTTGTGCCAACAACGTTAGCGCCAATTTCTTTTATGGCTCTTTATGGAAAAAATATTCTTGTGAGTGCATTGGCGAGCTTCCTTACTCTTTTGCTCGGAATAGTATTATTTTATCCATGCTTTAGAAGCAAAAAAAATCAACTCTCAGAAGAGGATTTGAAGTCTAAAGAAAATGCCCTCAAGAAAAATGAGAATATTTTAGTTTCTCAAGAAGTGAAAAATCTTGAAGCCTTTATTACGATAGAGGGATTATCTGATGTTTTGAAATGGCGTGCTTCAACTGTTATTTCAATCATTGGACCAGAGGCAGCGCGGACAGCGGCAAAACTTTCACTTCATCTTATAAAAGAGAACAAAACAATTTTGTTGGTTGATATCTCTGGCCAACAAATAGAGAAAGTCATTGGTCCACATCGGGGGCTGAGTGATATTTTAACCGGTAATGCTCAGTTGCATGACGTTATTTACCGTGATTATGATACGGGGGTTGATATTCTCCCTCAAGGATTAACAAGCGCTGTTTCTGCACAAGATTTTTCAAATAATATTTCTCACATATTACAAGAATTTAAAAAAGAGTATGATTTTATCATTTTAGAGATGGCAAGCGAACCTAAATATGGATTTGAGCAATTTGCAGAGCTAACGGACTATTATATTTCTAATACTGTTCTTAATAAACAGGACTGGATGATGCGAATGGTCAGTCGCTTTCCAAAGACTGTGTATCGTGTTGTTGCATTATGAATTTCGTAAAAAAAGAAATATGTATTGCATGTTATAGTGGTATGCTTGTTTTTTGCTAAAGTTATAGTACATACTAAAGTACGAGGATTTTGTGTTTTAAATTTAAAAATGCATTGTAGTTGGAGAGAAGCGTGGGGCAATTAGAGATGGCAGTAAAAAGATTAAACAATAACCTTTTAACACCTGTGCAAAAGAGAAATCGGAAGCAAATTCAGGTGTGGCTTTATTCTATTTTATTGCTTTGTTTAGCAATTGTTTTAGTAGGGGGGGCAACCCGTTTGACGGGATCAGGATTATCAATAACGGAATGGAAGCCAATTCATGGCGTTATTCCACCGATTGGTGTAGAGCAATGGCAAGAGGAATTTTTAAAATATCAACAGATAACACAGTATAAGTTGCTTAATCCTGATATGACGTTAAGTGCTTTTAAGGTCATTTTTTGGTGGGAATGGGCGCACCGTGTTCTCGGGCGTCTTGTTGGTCTTGTCGCTTTATTGGGGTTAATTTGGTTTTGGGTGACGAAGCGTATTGAAAAAAATATTTTACTCCCGCTTATTGTTGTGCCGATCCTTATCGCCTTTCAAGGCTTTATTGGTTGGTGGATGGTCGCTTCAGGGATTGGCCAAAGTAATCTAACAAGCGTGAGCCAATATCGTTTGGCATTTCATCTTATAACGGCATGTTTGGTTATTATTTTTGTTACTTATTTATCTCGAGGACTTGCAGAATATTCAGAAAAACCAGCCAATCAAAAGGTGCAATATTTTGCGGCTTGGCTCGTTATTTTCGTTTTGATAGAGATTTATTTGGGCGCTTTGGTTGCAGGGCTTCATGCTGGAAAAGTCTATAATACATGGCCCCTTATGGATGGTCAGATCATTCCTGATGGATTGTTGCAGCAACGTCCTGTTTGGCTCAATTTATTCGAAAATTCCTTAACTGTTCAATTTATTCATCGTTTTTTTGCTTATTTTTTATTTATTGTCTCAGTTATTCATGCTTTCTATGTGCAAAAAAATATTCCCAATTCAACCCATTCTCGTCGGGCATTTTTTATCTGCTTTATGATCATTATCCAAGCACTTTTAGGTATCTTGACACTGTTACATGAGGTTCCGATAAGTTTAGGGCTCATTCATCAAAGTATGGCATTAGCCGTGTTATGTTTTGCGGTTGCACACTGGCGAGCAACAAAAGGGGCATATCACGTTGTTGAATAAAAGGTTGTTGAATAAAAGTATGTATCCAGATGGCGTTTAATTGGCTAAAAGCATTAAATCTAGGTTTTGAATAGCGGCAGCTGATGCGCCTTTTCCTAAATTATCGAAGAGAGCACAGAGATTAAAAATTCCTTCGCGATCATTTCCAAATACGAGCAATTTCATACCATCTTTATTGGCAAAACATTCTGGATTTAGTCTTTGAAGAGAAGCTGTTTCATCTTGTGATGCAACTGAAATGATGTTTTGTCCTTCGTAATGGTTTGCAAGAATTTCGCGCAGATCAGAACAGTTTGCTGATTTTGTGAATAAATGGCGGTGTAGTGGAAGATTCACAATCATTCCTTGAGGAAAACGACCAACACTGGGTATAAAAAGTGGCGTTTGATTAATTTGTCCATGGAGTTTAATTTCTGGTACATGTTTGTGTTCAAGATTGAGGCCATAGATAAAATAATTTTCCTGAATATTTTCTTGAGATTGATTTTCCATTTGTGTAATCAGTTGTCTTCCTCCACCGGTATAGCCGGAGATTGCATGAATCGAGATGGGATAATCGGCGTCTAACAATCCTGCTTCACGAAGGGGACGAATCAAGCTAATGGCTCCAGTAGGATAACATCCAGGATTAGAGACGTAATGGGCTGTTTGAATGCGTTTTTTTTGCCCTGCTGTCATTTCAGGAAAACCGTAAACCCAGTTTGGAGCAACACGGTGAGCTGTTGAGCTATCAATAACCCTAATGTTTTTATTTTTTCTAAGCCAATGAACAGTTTTGCGTGCTGCATCATCTGGAAGACATAAAATAGCAATATCCGTTTGAGCAAGATAGTCTTTCCGCAGATGAACATTATGGCGATCCTTGTGAGCAAGAGAGAGTAGTTTTAAATCTGTACGTTTCTCTAAGCGTTTTTGTATTTGTAGTCCGGTTGTGCCGTGTTCACCATCAATAAAAACTTTGGTTACCATTCTTAAACGCCTTGTATTAATTTTTCCTACGATATCTAGTTTTTTTATTATAAATTATTTTAAATCATTACCAACTTAAATAATAATCATTAACTTATTGAATTCCTTTAGATTATAGATTCTTTTTGTAGAAGGTGTAAATGAGGACACAAAAGAAGAAACTTAATTTTATTTTTTACTCTTCTTACGAGAGAAGTTTTTTTACTGTTTCCATGACGAGGAATAAGATAGATATTTGTATCAGTATTTTTGAGTGTAAGTGATTTAAAATGTTTGGTTTGCATAGTTTGCTGTGTTATCGTTTAGTGACTTTATTTTTTAATGTTAGGGATGTGTTTTATGAATCAGCAAGAAAATGACGCACAAAAGCGCTTTTTTAATGATAATTTACAGACAGTTGATGGTGCAATTTTTAACGCCATTAGAGGGGAGTTTGAGCGGCAACAAAATGAGATTGAGCTGATTGCTTCAGAGAATATTGTTTCAAGAGCGGTTCTTGAAGCACAAGGGTCTGTTTTAACCAATAAATATGCAGAAGGTTATCCAAGAAAGCGCTATTATGGCGGGTGTCAATTTGTCGATGTTGTTGAAGATTTAGCTATTGAAAGAGCAAAACAGCTTTTTGGTGCTGCTTTTGCAAATGTACAGCCTAATTCTGGTAGCCAAATGAATCAAGCTGTCTTTCTGGCGTTACTTCAGCCTGGTGACACATTTATGGGGTTGGATTTAAATGCTGGTGGTCACCTTACACATGGTTCATCTGTCAATATGTCGGGAAAATGGTTTGATGTTGTTTCCTATGGTGTACGTCAAGAAGATCAGATTATTGATATGGATGAGGTTGAGCGGCTTGCAAAAGAACGTAAGCCAAAACTTATTATAGCAGGGGGGTCATCTTATCCTCGATTCTGGGATTGGGAACGCTTCCGTGAAATTGCAGATGAGATTGGTGCTCATTTTCTTGTAGATATGTCTCATATTGCTGGTCTTGTTGCTGGTGGTGTACATCCTTCCCCAGTCCCCCATGCGCATATCGTAACGACAACAACACATAAATCGCTTCGAGGACCTCGTGGTGGGTTGATCTTGACAAATGATGAGAGTTTATCCAGAAAAATCAATTCTGCTATTTTCCCTGGTCTTCAAGGGGGACCTTTAATGCATGTGATTGCGGCAAAGGCTGTTGCATTTGCGGAAGCTTTGCATCCATCTTTTAAGAGTTACAGTGCTCATGTTGTCGCTAATGCGAAAGCTTTAGCAAAAACATTACAGAGTCATGATTTTAATATTGTTTCTGGCGGTACAGATAATCATTTATTGTTGGTTGATTTACGTTCGAAAAATCTTACAGGAAAACGTGCCGAATTGGCTTTAGGACGTGCTCATATTACCTGCAATAAAAATGGCATTCCTTTTGATCCTGAAACACCATCTATAACATCGGGAGTTCGTTTGGGATCACCTGCTGCCACAACGCGTGGTTTTTCAGAAAAGGAGTTTGTTCAAGTCGCGCATCTGGTTGCAGAAGTTCTTGATGGTCTTCGGAATGCAAAAAGTGATGAAGATAATCATGCCGTTGAAATGGCAGTTAAGAAAAAGGTGGAAGATATAACGAATCAATATCCTCTTTACTCTTATCTTAGCACGCGTTAAGGGTAAAAAAGAGATGCGCTGTCCTTACTGCCAATATGAGGATACACAGGTAAAAGATTCACGTCCAGCAGAAGAGGGTGCGGTGATTCGGCGCCGCCGTGTGTGTTCTGTCTGTGGTGGTCGTTTTACAACTTTTGAACGTGTTCAATTGCGTGAGCTTTTGGTTACTAAAAAAAGTGGACGATATGAACCATTTGATCGTGATAAATTAATGCGATCAGTTGATGTGGCAGTACGTAAGCGCAATATTGATCCTGATCGTATTGAACGAGCAATCTCTGGCATTGTACGCCAGCTTGAGAGTTTGGGAGAACCAGAGATTGCTTCAGAAAAAATTGGGCATCTTGTGATGGAAGCATTAAAAAGGATTGATGATATTGCTTATATCCGTTTTGCTTCTGTGTATCGAGATTTTCGTAATGCAAGCGATTTTCACGATATTATCGATGAGTTGTCAAAGGGTGTAGCGGATACAGAATCTCGTTTTGATGAATAAGAAAGTGCAAGATGAACGGTTTATGGCTGCCGCTATCCGTTTAGCAGAGCGTCATGTGGGACTTACAGGTGAGAATCCTTCCGTGGGTGCGCTAATTGTGCAAAATGATGGCGGTGCTGGGTCATTTATTGTTGGTTATGGTGTAACAGCTCTTCATGGCAGACCTCATGCGGAAGTGCAAGCTTTACGTATGGCTGGTTCTCTGGCTCAAGGAGCGACCGCTTATGTTACTTTAGAACCCTGCGCACATTATGGAAAAACTTCTCCGTGTGTTAGTGCACTTATTGATTCAGGTATTTCCCGAGTTGTTGTTGCTCTGACCGATTGTGATAAGCGTATGGCTGGTCGTGGTCTTGCTCTTTTGCGTGCGGCGGGTATTGAAGTCGTTGAGGGCATTTTAGTTGAAGAGGCTTTTGAAGCTTTATGGACGCATTGGTGTATAAAGAAGATGCAGCGTTGTGCTGTTACTTTTAAAATGGCAATTTCTGCTGATAATAGTGTGGGAAAAAAAGAGGAGGGGGGAATAAAAATTAGTGGTCCCCTTTCCCATACCCATACGCATATTCTACGGGCTCAAAACAACGCTATTCTTGTTGGTATTGGGACTATATTAGCCGATGATCCACAACTCAATTGCCGCTTGCCAGGAATGGAAATGCGTTCGCCAATTCGTATTATTTTAGATTCAGATTTATCTATTCCCCTTGATGCGAAAGTTATCCAAACAGCCATTAAAATTCCTACATGGGTTATTTGTAATGGGGATCTTTCAAAGAAAAACAAAAAAAATGCGTTGGAACAATATGGTGTGTCTGTTTATTCGGTAGAGATGAATAATGGTTTTGTAGAACCCTTTGCTCTTTTACAGATGCTTTATAAACATGGAATTAATAGTGTTTTACTGGAAGGAGGTGTAAAGACAGGGGAAAAGTTTTTGAATGCTGGTTGTGTTGATCATTTGATATGTTTTTATAGTCCGGTTATTTTAGGAAAAAAACGTATTGAAGCCCCTCATTTTGAAAATTATCTTTCGCAATTTCATGAGGTTGAGACAAAAATGTTTGGAAATGACCGTTTTTATAAATGGAGACGTAAGACATTATGTTCACAGGAATTATAACGGATATCGGTTGTGTTGAGGATGTTCAACCTTTAAAGCAGGGGATGCGTGTAAAGATTTCTACACGCTATGCTATACAAAACTTAGCAATTGGTGCGTCAATTGCGTGTTCAGGAATTTGTCTGACAGTTGTAGAACGAGGCTTTAAACAAGGAGACTCCAATTGGTTTATTGTTGAGGCGTGGGAAGAAACATTACGTTTAACAAATCTTGCCCAATGGAAAAAAGGAACTTTTGTTAATTTAGAACGCTCGCTGAGATTGGGTGATGAAATGGGAGGGCATTTTGTTTCTGGTCATATTGATGGCTTAGCTGAAATTGTTGAACAAAAAAATGAAGGGGATGCAATTCGTTTTTATTTAAAAGCTTCAAGAAAATTTATGCCTTTTATTGTTTTTAAGGGATCACTTGCGCTTAATGGAACATCTTTGACTGTTAATGGTGTTGAAGATTGTGTTTTTGATGTTCTTATTATTCGCCATACACTTGAAATGACAACGTGGGGACAAGCTAAAATTGGAGATTGGGTTAATTTGGAAATTGACCAGCTTGCTCGTTATGCTGCTAAGCTTTTTGCTTTTAAAAGAGAAGTTGAATAAGCTATAACTCTATTGATCGTTTTTAGCATTTTATGCTCTATAGCTTTGAGTTTTTTTGATTCGTTTTTTGTGGAATTCCATTATGGTGAAAGAGATACGTAAAAATCCTCACGTATTGATTGTTGAAGCACGTTTTTATGAACAGATTTCTGATGCACTTTTGAAAGGTGCTATAAGTGCTTTGCAAAAAGCTGAAGCAAGTTATGATATTATAACAGTTCCAGGAGCCTTAGAAATACCAGCTGCAATAGCTTTTGCTGAACAAAATAAGATATCTTATGACGGTTATGTTGCACTGGGTTGTGTTATTCGGGGTGAAACATATCATTTTGAAATTGTTGCCAATGATTCTTGTCGGGCCTTGATGGATTTAGCTGTTCATAAGCACTTAGCTATTGGAAATGGTATTTTGACAGTTGAAAATAAAGAGCAAGCATGGGTGCGTGCAAAACAAGATGACAAAAATAAAGGTGGTTTTGCGGCTGAAGCTGCTTTATGCATGATCGCTCTAAAAAAGAGACTTGGAGATAATTGTTAACTATGGCTGATATAAAAAGCAGAGATTTTCCGCGTTCAGCCAATAAACGTGGTGCAGCAAGACTGGCTGCAGTTCAGGCTCTCTATCAAATGGATATTGTGGGCTCGGGAGTGATGGAGACGGCTGCTGAGTATGAGGCTTATCGTTTAGGAAAAGACATTGATGGAGACCAGTATCTTGAAGCTGATTTTCAATGGTTTTTGGCGATTATAACGGGCGTTGTAAAAGACCAAAAGCAGCTTGATCCTCTGATTCATCAACAGCTTTCTACAGAATGGTCTCTTTCACGTCTTGATTCTATATTGCGAGCAATTTTACGAGCCGCTTTATGGGAGTTGATCAACCGTAAAGATGTTCCTGTTGCGGTCGTCATGAATGAATATGTTGATATAGCCAAAGCATTTTTTGAAGGTGATGAGCCAAAACTTGTTAATGCAGTTCTCGACAGTATGGCAAAAAAAGTTCGTTTTTAAGAGTTAAAATCCCTTTCTTTATTAGGTCTGACAATATCAGACCTAATAAGATTGCAAAAGTAAATAGATAATACACTTTAATTAGAAGCTGGTGGATTTACAGGACCTTTTATAATTTGAATTAAGAAAGGGTGTTCTTTTGTTATAGTTGGTGTTGTTTGTGTAATGAAATCAAATACTTGACCGTCTTGTAGACCATAGTGAGCAACCTTTGTAACCTGATTGTTTTTATTGAAGTAAATAGCTAAAACTTTGCGGTCAATAATCTTTGTTTTCATAAACTGCATCCCACGATAACGTGTTTGTGAGATGTAATAAAAAACTTCATTATCATATTTTGTTTTTAATGAAGGTGTTCCTAAAGTTAAAAGAACTTGCTCTTGACTTGAGCCAATAGAAATAGAACTTAGAGCATTTTTATCAAGAATATAGCCCTCTCTATAAATTTGGCTTGACCCTGAAGAATCAAGAAGACTACAACCCGCAAGTGTTATGATACTTGCTATTGATAGACCAACCAACAATTTACGTTTGATTAAGATCATTATGTGAGGCATTTGAAACAATGATATCTCCTTTTTATACTGAGATGTACGACAAGAAGGCAACCTCAAGTTTTTCTAATTTTAGCTTAATCTACCGTAGCTTACATTGAGTTTCCCTGTTATAAAGCAAATTATGCCATATAGAATTTCTTTAGAAAAGAAAAAAATGAATGAAATATACTTGAGCTAAATAAAAGCACAGTGTTTTATGGAGTTTCATATTTGGGAGTTGTCAATGGATGTTCAAAACGTTTCTCAAATGGCATTTGCTTTGGCCTATCCAATATCCGTCCGTTCTCTTCCTGCTAAAGGGATAAGAGTTCATCTTTGTGCAAACAAAAAAGAATGTACACATTTAGCTCAAAACCATGATTTAGTTGAAGTAAAATCTTGTGAGGGAAAATTCCATATTCTTCCGTGGAAAAAACGCGGTGTGCGTATAAAAGGTTTGTTGCAAGCGCATATAGTACAGTTATGTGTTGTTACATTAGAGCCATTAGAAAATGTTCTCCGTGAAAATATTGAGGTTATTTTTGTTCCCGAAGATTCAAATTTAACGAAGCCCAAAATATCAGAAGATACACGAGAATTGTTTTTAGATGTGGAAGGGCTTGATACACCGGAAGTATTTTATAATGATCGAATTGATATTGGTGCAATCATGGAAGAGTTTTTTGAGTTGTCTATTAATCATTATCCACGTAAAGAGGGGATAAAAATGCATGTGGTTAAAAATTTAGAAGAAGCAGAGAAAAAGTTTTCGCCATTTTCTGTTTTGAAAAGTTGGAAGTGATTGTAAAAACATAAAAAAATTATCTATTGTATGCTATGATAAAAACGGTATTTTCTGTGGAGCTTTTTTCGCGAGATATGCTTTATGAGTGTTTAGTCACCCAAAATCATAATATGTGTTTAAAAATGTAAATGAAAAGATGTGGGATATGAAAGCGTGATTAGAATTTCTGTGGATGTCATGGGTGGTGATTACGGTCCAGAAGCAGCTATTGCAGGAGCAGCAATTGTCCAAAAATATTTATCAGATGTTTATTTTTTATTTTATGGGATAGAAGAGGTCGTTCGGCCAGTTTTAAAAAAATATCCCCGTTTAGATTCTGTATCGTGCTTTTATCCTACAGAAAGCTATACGCGCATGGATGAAAAGCCAAGCCAAGCCCTTCGCAATGGACGTGGTAAATCATCAATGTGGTATGCCATTGAAGCAGTAAAAAATGGTGAAGCTGATGCTTGCGTTTCTGCTGGTAATACGGGGGCGCTTATGGCCATGTCTTATTTTTGTTTAAAAATGTTGGCAGAGGCTGAACGTCCTGGTATTGCGGGTATCTGGCCAACTCTTCGCAGCGAGAGTATCGTTTTAGATATTGGAGCAACGATTGGCGCATCTGCTCGTCAATTGGTCGATTTGGCGGTTATGGGAGCGGGGATGTTTCGCGCTTTATATCATACGGAAAAACCAAGTGTTGGACTTCTAAATGTGGGGGTGGAAGAGGTTAAAGGACTTTATGAAATAAAAAAAGCAGGCATGATATTGCGTGAAGTGCAATTAGAAGGATTGGAATATAAAGGATTTGTTGAGGGCAATGACATTGGAAAAGGGACAGTCGATGTTGTTGTAACAGAAGGTTTTTCTGGTAATATTGCTTTAAAAACAGCAGAAGGGACCGCGCGACAGATAGCAGAGATTTTAAACTCCGCACTGCGCAGTTCTTTTTTAACATCTCTTGGTTATTTTCTATCGCGGAGAGCTTTTCGTACACTGAAAAATAAAATGGATCCCGATAGGGTAAATGGAGGCGTTCTTTTAGGTTTGAATGGTGTTGTCATAAAAAGTCATGGCAGTGCGAATGCTAATGGCTTTGCTTCTGCTATCCGTGTTGGTTATGAAGTGGTTAATAATGGACTTTTACAAAAAATAACGGCTGATTTACGGCGGTTTCATGAGAATAAAGATACACTTTTTGATCAGGAAGATGAAGTGGTGATGAGTGGAGAATCCTTATGATGAGCTCTTATAATGGAAATAAAAAGTCTGAAGAAAAGGTGAGAGCTGAATGATTCGATCAATTATACGTGGTGTAGGAAGTGCTTTGCCGAAAAGAAGTTTATCAAATGATGAGATTGCAAAGTTTGTTGAAACGTCAGATTCATGGATCGTTCAACGTACAGGAATACATCAACGTTATATTGCCAATGAAAATGAAACAACGGTTTCTTTAGGCGTTGAAGCTGCGCAAGCAGCTCTTATAAATGCTGGTCTTACAATAAAGGATATTGATTGTATTATTTTAGCAACCTCAACGCCAAATCGTACGTTTCCTGCTTCTGCTGTTGAAATTCAGAATGCTTTGGGAATGAACCATGGGTTTGCCTTTGATATTCAAGCTGTTTGCTCTGGTTTTATTTTTGCTTTAACAACGGGAGATTCTTATTTACGCTGTGGAGCTGCTAAAAGAATTTTAGTGATTGGGTCCGATACATTTTCTCGAATTTTAGATTGGGAAGACCGTACAACATGTGTTTTGTTTGGTGATGGTGCGGGGGCTGCTGTTTTGGAAGCACAAGAAGTTGAGGGGGGAATTGCTTTTGAGCGTGGTATATTATCTGCAAAGTTGCGTTCTGATGGTGCTTATATCGATAAGTTGTATGTTGATGGTGGACCTTCAACAACACAAACAACAGGTTATTTGCGTATGGAAGGACGAGAAGTTTTTAAGTATGCTGTTGGTATGATAACGGATGTGGTTGATGATTGTTTTGCAGCTGCAGGTATGGATTCTTCACAACTCGATTGGTTTGTGCCTCATCAGGCTAACAAGCGCATTATTGAAGCATCTGCTAAAAAACTGAGAATTTCGCCAGATAAAGTTGTGATTACCATTAATCAACATGGTAATACGTCTGCAGCATCAGTTCCATTGGCTTTAACGACAGCTCTTTGCGATGGAAAAATTAAAAAAGGAGATCTTATCATGTTAGAAGCCATGGGAGGTGGATTTACATGGGGAGCAGTTCTTATTCGTTGGTAAATTATGGTTACTTGACCATATTTGAATAAAACGTATAAGTCATTTTGTAATTTTAAATATTTTAATAGGTGGTTATAATGACAAGTAAGACAGTAACGCGTGCAGATTTAGCGAGCGTAGTTTGTAAAAAAGTGGGCTTGTCACATACTGAATCAGCAGCTTTGGTCGAATTGGTTTTGGATGAGATTTGCAACTCACTTGTAAGAGGTGAAGCGGTTAAATTATCTTCTTTTGCAACTTTTCAGGTTCGCAGTAAGAATGAACGTATTGGACGCAATCCCAAAACAGGTGTTGAAGCACCTATTCCGCCGCGACGTGTTGTGACGTTTAAGGCTGCAAATATCCTTAAACAGAGAATTTTAGATTCGCATCGTGCAAGACAGAAAAATAATCTCTCATAAATAAATGCCATAGTGATGTTTGGTATTTGTTAAAAAATGTATAAAATAAAGATTTATGTTTTTTAAAAAAAGCTGTTTAGTAAGTAGTCAAGGTCCTATTTTTGACTAATCTTGTTGAGAAGTTGAGATGTAATGAAGCATTATCAAACCATTTGTCGTGTTTTAGATAAGGGGTTGCAAAATGGATAAAAGCTCTGATGCTTTTCGCACAATTAGCGAAGTAGCCGAATTATTGGAGCTTCCCCAGCATGTTTTAAGATTCTGGGAAACACGTTTTAGGCAGATTAAACCAATGAAACGTGGAGGAGGAAGGCGTTACTATCGTCCTGTCGACGTTGATTTGCTTAATGGTATTAAGCAGTTATTGTACGATCAGGGTTATACTATAAAAGGTGTGCAGCGCCTTTTGAAAGAAAATGGTGTTGCTTTTGTGTCTGCATTTGGTAATGGCGATCTTGATGCTATGAATGTTGTCATAGAAAAAAAACATGCAGTACAAACTTTTGAAAATACGAGCAATAAGCCTAAAAAGTCTTCTTTTGGGCTTTTGAGTTTCATGAGAAATGAGGGAGAGACCTCTGTTGGTTCTGTGAATCTTTACAGAGATAAAACTGATAAAGCATTATTGCAAGAAATCCTGTTTGAACTCATTGAGTGTAAGCGTGTTCTTGATAGAGCACGATAACAATAATATTTTTCATTTTAGCAAAATACCTATTTAAAAAGTTTTTTATAAATCAATATGTAGCATTTAGCGCCGCAAGGTATTTTGTAGATATTTAGACGCTTTATAAATGTGGTTCGGGATTACTATATTAAATGAGCAACTCATATACCTCATGTGCATAGTTGACTATTTTTTTAGGAATAATTTTTAATTTGGTCAAATATGAAGAGAGGAAAGAATGGATACCCAATTTTATCAATTCTCCTTTGATTTAGCTTTATAAACTTCAAGGGAAGTTATAAGCGATATCTTATCAGTGTAGATTGCGAGGCGTTTTTATAGAGTACTATTGGTTATCATTCACGTCCTTGTTTAAAAGAGATCTTTCTTAAGGTTTTCGAGCTCATTTCGCAACAGCCCCCATCAATGAAAACGTTAAATTCATTGAGCAGCACTATTTTTACGTTTGTGAAGAAACAAGTTGGGTAGCTTCATACATTTTGCTAGCACTCAATATTGCAACAAAACTCTGGCATTTGAAATGGTTTAGACATTTTTTAGTTCTTTCTAAATAGGTTGTATTCACACGGGCTTATCTCGCTTATCACGTGCAAACGAATGATTTCGATTGCTGCTACATAAACAGATTTAAAGTGAGAGAATCCTTTGATATTTAAGAATCTTGTTTAATGTAAATAACTGTATATCATCATTATAAATCAAATTATTACCTTTTTTGATGAAGTTATATCTCAATGAATAAGAAACATCATCATTCAACTAATTTACGTAATTTATAATAATTTTGTTTTTAGTTTTTTTTCTTGATGTTGATGTAAACAATGATCTATTTAAAATAGTAGCGTCATCGTTCTACTATATAAAAGATTAATGTATCAATAAGTCATTAATATTCAATTAGTTACAATTATTGCATTTAAACAGCTTATAGAGCTTACATTAAATTCTTTCCTCAACCGACCTCGTAAAATATTACCACTTGCTTTACTGATAATCGGTAATCATGTATGAAATAAAAAACACGACATTATCAAATCATTTGACCTTGTACAAAAATTGACGGTTTATAGTAAAAAAATTAATATCTTACCATCTTCTGTGATTTTATGCATTTATTACACGTTGTAAATCTGGAGGCGTGGCCTCATTTAAGAGTTGCTTAATTGCATCTTCTACAGATAAAAAAGTTTGATTCGGACTTCCTAAGCGACGCATATTTACGCTGTTTGTCTCAGATTCACGTTTGCCACAGACCAAAATGACGGGAACTTTTTGTAAAGAATGTTCTCGTATTTTATAGTTAATTTTTTCCTTGCGAAGATCTGTTGTTGCCGAAAGCCCAGCAGCTTTAAGTCTTGCAGTTATTTTTTGGGCATATTCATTTGCTTCGGATGTAATTGTTGCGACAACAATTTGTTCAGGAGCAAGCCAAAGTGGCATATGTCCAGCAAAATTTTCGATTAATATACCAAGAAAACGCTCCATTGATCCAAAAATGGCGCGATGGATCATAACAGGTTGGCGTTTTTCTGAATCTTTATCAATATAGAATGCACCAAAACGTTCAGGAAGATTAAAGTCTATTTGTGTTGTTCCACATTGCCATTCACGACCGATAGCATCCTTTAATGTATATTCAAATTTGGGACCATAAAAGGCTCCCTCACCTGGAAGGATACTTGTTTTGATTTGTCCCGCAAATTTTGTTTCAATTGTTTTAAGGACAGATTGCATGATAGTTTCTGCATGGTCCCATAATGCATCAGATCCAACTCGTTTTTCTGGACGTGTTGAAAGCTTAAGACTGATTTCTTTAAAACCAAAATCAGCATAAGTTGATAAAATAAGATCATTAATATTGAGACATTCATCAGCTAATTGTTCATCAGTACAAAAAATATGTGCATCATCTTGTGTAAAACCACGCACACGCATAAGACCATGCAAAGATCCGGAAGGCTCATAACGATGAACAAGACCAAATTCAGCAAGTCTAATAGGTAAATCACGATAAGATTTTAAACCATGTTTAAAAATTTGCACATGACCAGGACAATTCATTGGTTTAAGGGCATAAACATTCCCATGGTCTGAATCTTCTGCTGCTGGAATTGCTTTGAACATGTTTTCCTTATACCAGCCCCAATGCCCCGATACTTCCCAAAGTGATCTATCGAGAACTTGTGGTGCATTTACTTCGGCATATTGGTGATCATCAAGGCGTCTACGCATATAATTGATCAAATTTTGGAACATTTTCCAGCCCTTTTGGTGCCAAAAAATCATTCCAGGCCCTTCTTCTTGGAAATGAAATAAGTTCATTTCACGTCCCAAGCGGCGATGATCACGTTTTTCAGCTTCTTCTAGCATATGAAGATAGGCTTTTAAGTCATTTTCATTTGCAAATGCTGTTCCATAAATTCTCGTAAGCATTGGATTATTGGCATCGCCACGCCAGTAAGCGCCTGCGACTTTCATTAATTTGAAAGCATTTCCAATTTGCCCTGTAGACTGCATGTGCGGTCCGCGACAAAGATCAAACCACTTTCCTTGATAATAGATTTTTAAATCTTGATTGTCAGGGATGCTGTCAATAACTTCAACTTTATAAAATTCCTTTTTCTCAAAAAAAACTTGTCTTGCTTTTTCACGAGACCAAATTTCTTTTCTAAAAGGTTCATTGCGTTGAATAATTTCACGCATTTTCTTTTCAATGTCGCTGAGGTCATCTAACGTAAAAGGTTGTTGGCGCGCAAAATCATAATAGAAACCATTCTCAATCACAGGACCTATTGTCACTTGCGTTTCAGGAAAGAGTTCTTGCACTGCTTCAGCAAGGACATGGGCGCAATCATGCCTTATGAGCTCAAGAGCCCGTGAATCTTCTCGGGTAATAATCTCTATTTGACCAGATTGTCCTAATGGATCTGATAGATCTCGCATGATGCCATCAAGACTATAGGCGACTGCTTTTTTTGCGAGTGATTTAGAAATGGATTCTGCTAATTCCAAGCCCGTCATTTCGGCAGGGTAATTACGTTTTGAACCATCGGGAAAAGAAAGAGAAATAGAGCAAGACATAAAAACACCCTTTTAATCCAATTCCGCCAACGATTGCGGATGGTTTCGTGAAAACTGAACAAAAAGCTTATAGATTAATTTTTTTATCAATACATACGAAAAAAGAAAAGGATTATTTGTTGTGTTTTTCAGAAATTTTCCAGTAATGCCAAGGTTTATAAAAACAGCAAGAATTTCCAAGCGAAGGAGGTACTGGATCAAAGCCATCTGTTCCAAAGGGACCACAACGTATGACACGAAAGAGACCCATCCATGTACCAGCCCAAAGCCCATGGCGTGCGATTGCTTCATATATATATTCTGAACAAGTTGGGGCATGGCGACACTGGTTGCCTATAAGACTCGAAAGTGTTATTTGATAGAAACGTATTAAAAAAATGCCCAGTAATCGTCCAGGTGTTTTTTGCCAAGTCCCTGTGTAATTTCGAGTTATTTTTTTTTGTCGAAACTGTGATTTGAGCATTTATGTTCTTCTTTCTTCTTCAATTTGTTGAATGCAGTCTATCGTTGCATCAAAGGGTAGTAGTGTTGCAGCATGACGTATTTTATAGTTTTTAATGGGCTCTAAGCAAGAAAAATCCTCAAAGGGAGCTTGAGGAGAAGGTCCATTCTGCTTTAGCATTTGATAGATAACTTTACGTAATATTTTAAGATCTTGTGTTGTTTGTCCGATGATATGAGATGCTAAAAGTGACGCTGAGGCTTGCCCTATAACACATGCATGTATTTCATGAGCAAAATCTATCACGATATGATCTTTCACTTTTAAATCTACAGTGATTGTTGAGCCGCAAGGATGTGCATATCTTTTTGATGTTGCATCAGGATTATTAAGACGCCCAATTCTGCTTATATGTGCAGCATATTCAAGTATTTTATCACTATAGATATTGCCACTCATGCGCTATTGCCTGAAATTTTGAGAGACGTGATTGTTTAAACTTTTAATTCGCTTATATAGAGATTATACAAAATGAAATAGGTCTGTTGCAAATGTTTTTGTATAGAGTAAGGTTGGAGTTTTTGAATGCGTAATGTTGTTAAAGAAGACGCAAAAGATTCTTTTTTATCTGAAGAAAAGCGTCCGAATATTGAAGAGGTGGAAGAAGCGGTTCGTACATTACTCTTATGGGTAGGGGAAAATCCAAGGAGAGAAGGGCTTTTAGAGACCCCAAAACGTATAGCCAAGGCATATCGCGAGCTTTTTAATGGTTATCACCAATCAGTTGAAGAAACCTTAGGAACGGTTTTTGAAGAGGTTTCAGGATACAATGAATCGATAATCGTAAAAAATATTCCTTTTTATTCGCATTGTGAACATCATATGATTCCGATTATTGGAAAAGCGCACATAGCCTATCTTCCTGATGCAAAAATTGTTGGTCTTTCAAAGATTGCGCGTATTGTAGATATTTTTTCTCATCGTTTACAAACACAAGAAACGATGACAGCACAAGTGGCTCATGCTTTAGAAATGCACCTGAAACCTCGTGGTGTAGCCGTATTGATCGAAGCTGAGCACATGTGTATGGCTATGAGAGGAATCCAAAAGCAGGGATCCACAACAATTACAAAAAAATTTCATGGTTATTATGAAAAAGATCAAACTGCACAAGCTCATTTTATGATGATGGTTCAAAAATCATCGTAACGCCCATATTTCGTGTAATCTTTATTAAGTTATAAATCGTTTGAATAAAATAAATTATGGGAAAGAGAAAATTGTCTTGTACCTTTCTTTGTGATTTGTTAAAGGCTGAAAGCCAGAACTTTTTGCTTAACCACGTGCGGTCGTGGCGGAATTGGTAGACGCGCAGCGTTGAGGTCGCTGTGGGGCAACCCGTGGAAGTTCGAGTCTTCTCGACCGCACCATCGGCGATTAATTTCTCTGTAACGAGAAGAAGTTATATAGAGAGGTGGTCTATGCAAATTATAGAAAACTTTTTCCCATTATAGAGAAATATTTCTTTGTGTGTTATTTTTGGTGTTTTCTTCATAGTTTGTTCATCTTTTATTACTTTATTTGTACATTTAAAGCGTTATATTTTTTATAGGTGGGGTAGAGTTACTGTGAGAAGTAGAGTGATTCTAAGATATTTTACACTTCTTATTTGTATTGCTTTATTATCAGCATGTAGTGATTCCCGTGCCGTCCTGTGGCATGGGGTACATGCAACCCCATCTATGATTGCAGTGCAAAAGGAAGTTGAAAGCAAACCAATTCTTCCGAAAGCTATTGTTCCGGTGTATGTTGCAACAAGTCGTATGATGCAAAATAATTACGCTCAGCCTTATGGCTCAGAGCGATCGAATAAAGTACATTATAATCGCGTTGATGTCGGAATTCCTCAGCAACATGTAAAGGGACTTGTTGAAATAAATGCGTATAAACCTACCCATGATAAGTATTTTGCAGCAGTCTCATTGCAAAAATATGATAATAAAGAACAGTTTAAACAACAATTAAATGCTGCTTTAGAAAAAAAACCAAAAGGAAAAAGAGAAATTTTTCTTTTTATCCATGGTTATAATAACAATTTTGCAGATGGCACATTTCGTACTGCTCAGTTTACATATGATTATTCTTTAGATGTTGTTACTGTGCATTATTCGTGGCCTTCTGCTGGATCTGTCCCTCTTTATATTTATGATCGTGATAGCGCCAATTTTGCTCGGGATGGACTCATAGAGCTTTTAACACTTATCAGTAAAACCAAGGCGGATCAAATTTCTGTTATTGCCCATTCTATGGGTAACTTCGTTATCATGGAGGCATTTAGGACCCTAGCATTACAGGGAAAATATGAACCTATTCGTCATATTACAAGTCTTTTAATGGCAGCGCCAGACATTGATATTGATGTATTTGAACGCCAACTTAATGATATTAAAAAACTACCTCAACCAACCGCCATTTTAGTATCTCGTGCGGATAAAGCACTCGCTGTTTCAGGACGTCTTACCGGTGGACATCATCGGGTGGGAGATGGTTCTGACATTGAAATGTTACGTAAAAATGGCATAGCTGTTCTTGATTTCTCTCATGTTGATGGTGGAACGCATGATGTTTTTGCTTCTTCACCGACGTTGATGGCTCTTTCTCGAGAGGGGTCTTTGGCTTCAACAATTATGCAGGGTACAGAGTTATCACCTAGTCAGGCGCTTCTTGCTGATAGTAGCAGTGTATTAGAGAAAACGACACATCTTATTCTTTATACGCCTTTACGTTTTCTCTCTCCACGGATTCCAGGTCGATAGCAAAAAAAGAGGAGCGGTAACTATCAAATAATGTATTGGAGGAATATTTTTTAGCACTTTCTTTAGAATGGCTTTGTAAAATAAAACGAAATAGCGAGATGAGGTGTAAAAAGCTATTATTTGGTGGATTTATGATGATTGCGCGGAAAAGCTATGTCAATACCCCTGCAATTGTTGATTATTTATCTCATTCCGCAATTAAGTTGTTAGAAATTCATGCTATGCTTGTGAAGGTGAGAAAAGGTGATATGGGGGAAAAACCAAATTTATTGCGTCAAATTGATTCTACAAAAAAACAATTAGATGAAATAAGCCATGCTCTTATTTTAGAATATCGTAAACGCCAAGAAAATGAGCGCTTTTTAAAACAAATTTTGCTTTCCATTTCCGATCAACTTTTTTCACTTAACAATGGTTTTAAGGAAACTGGACGTCTTTTCTTTCAAGAAATTAGAATACTACAATCTCAGATACAATGTTTATATGAAGGGAAGGAGAGGTTGCATTTGTTGAATAACGAAGAATATCTTTATTCTCCATCAAAAATTGATGAAATCATTAAACAGTTACAAAAAGCGCGAGAAAAGCTTATTATTGAAAGCCCACATCTTTTTGAAAAAGAATGTTAAATTAAAAATATTTTCTCTTTAATCATAAACAGTACATTTAAATTGCAGTTATCGTTCACTTCGTTTCGTACAATATCAGTTCATAGGGCATTCCAAGTGCTATTTCAAAGAGAGAAATATATTAACTATGCCGTATGCGGAAGAATATCTGATGATTTGAAAGAAGTGAGAGGCAGCAGAGGTACGCGTTGATTTACAAGATTTGGCTCTCCTTAATCTAGTTTCTGAAAAATTAAAAATGATTGACGAAACAGCCAATCATGATAGAAACTGCAATCACAATGTTTATTTTATAAGTAAACAATGTTTCGTTACTATAATGTACAGCCTTGATACAAAAGAAAAAAAGCCAACAATTACCTTCAAATCTTCGCTTTTGACACTTGTTTTTTCACGGTTCATTGTGATAATTTTTTCCTTATTATTTCAACTATATAACACTTATATTACTCTCAAAATGGCAGAAGAGATTTATACAGATTCTCTTGTTGAAGTGGGTGAAAGCAAACAGATTTGTGCAGATATTCTTGAGTGGAATCATAGCCAAAATATAAATCAAATCATCTGTGATTATGCTCCTTTGTCTACACAGACAGTGAACTTGACCTTGTAGTGCACATCTTGTTTCCCTATGACAATGACGGGTTAAATATTGATGCGCACAGCCGTGGTAGCATGACAGCAGGCAAAAAGGGGATGCTTGATTTTGAAAAACGTGGTATTCACGGCATAGCAGGTAACACGAGTATCAATCTTTTTGGTCCTGCTTATAATGCTCAATCGATGGCGAATACGCTTGATTATTTAAGTGATGGCAAGCAAACCTCTGTTGGCTTGGAAAACCACGCAGATGACTTTGTTGGTATTGTGTTTGGCAAAAATCCCGCTACTTTTGATAAGATCCCTTCTGGCAGCGGTCCCTGGAACGAGGCATGGAGAATATTTACGACTTATCCTACTGTTCATGCTTGTTATGGTCATGGAAGTGATGTGTGTATTTCGTTCTATGGTTCATCTCACCGTATACAAATTGATTCAATTAAACCAAGGAGCAAGAAATGAAGTACATCTTAAAATTATTAAGTGTGATAGTCTTGTTTATTATAGCTGGGTGTAATTTTTTTAAGCCTTCTCCAGGGTATATGTACGTCCGGAGCAGATTTTACTGAAGTAGGAAAAGCCCTTTTAGAATGTGGCATGCCAACTCCTTATGATGAGGATTCAGAAAATAGAAAGGTAAGCATTAATGCAAAAGCAACAATTTATGCTTGCATGGTTCAATCAGGTTTTCGCTATAAATTCGCTATAAACATGAGGAACTTTCGAGAGCAGGAGGATGATGTTATCCTTTTAAAGAAGAAAACCTTCCGATTTGTCGTCCTGACGCTATCATTCCACAGGAAGTGTCAAGAGGCGCTTAAACAGCCCGTTTTGTAAAAAGCATCTAGAACAATATGAATGCTATCCTTAAATTTTACTGTTGATGGAAACAATCTCCACAGCCATGTGTTCTCATACTCATGTAGGGTTGTTTCCTCTAATCACTTTAATGCTGTTTATCCATGAGGTATACAAATGTAGGACAACATTTATAAAAATATCTATTTCAATTGTAATCAAAATATTGAAAATAATATTTAAATATAACGTTATAGGATATGATTTTAGTAGTAATTTTGCTGTATTTTTGATACAATGCCATTTAGAATAATCATTGGAAAAGATAAGCGATAATAAAAAGTGATAATGTACGTCATTATTTTGAAAATGAAAAAACAGCATGTGAAATAATTTAGAGATTGTTTTTGTATATTAAATTTATTCAAGGATAGGAAAGTGAAGCAAATTTTAAAATTATTAAGCGGGATAGCCTTATTTGTTATGGCTGGGTGTTACCCAGAACAGCCTTCTCAAACGGCTGTAGATACATGGGGAAAGGCTGGTGCAGATCAACTTGAGATCAAAAAAGCTCTGTTGGAGTGCGGAATGCAGCATCTGGATGGTCGTCTTGATACAGAAGTAAGTACCGATGAGAAATTCAATACAGAGGAGTCTGTGAATGCATGCATGATACAAGCAGGTTTTCAGGATAAATTGGGAAGGGTTAAGTGGTGTGAAAAATATGAAAATCTTCCCATTTGTCAGTCTAATGCTGTTATTCCTCAGCGAAGTGTAGAGAGGCGTTTGAATAGTCCTCATTGTGAAGAGAACAAAGAACAACCCGAATGTCAGCCTTAAGTTGAGGTTGCTGTAATCAATAATCCTCATATTTTTTTATTCTCGCAGGAGGGGGTGCGGTTGCTTTTTCAATGTATGGTCTATATGCTCTTCAGAGTTGTCCTGCGTACGAGAAAAATATTGGCAGACTTATCAGCCTTTTTATTGTAAATATTAAAGGAGGGGGAATTGAAAAAAATATTAAAATTATTAAGTGCTGTAGTTTTATTAAACTCTGCTGGATGTGTTAACAAACCTCCTTCATCGACGCTAGAATTATGGGAAAAGCCCAGGCGTCAATAAGTCTATGGTCCAACAAGCGCTATCAAAATGTGGCTGGAAACCAATCTATGCTTCTTCTGAAAATATGGATTCACGTGCAAGTGAGTTTGCAGCAATTTATGAGTGCATGACTAAAGCAGGTTATCGCTACAAATTGCAAGATTCAAAAGGAATCTATTTTTCACCAGCGCCACGAAGTGATTCATTTTTAGTCAATTTAATGATAGCAGGTTATCAGCAGGTGATGGATAATGATACTTTTGGTGTAACTAATTCGACAAAGCAAGAGCAAGATTTGATGTTACGACTTGAGAATGATAAAAAGAAACAGCAAATAAAAAAAACTTTGAAAAAGTGAAATATTTATCTTTAAAGCAATAATTGAATAAAAATATTATAGGAGAAAAGGGGAGAAATACAGTTCTTTTTCACCTCCAATTCATAAAATCTGAGATTTGCAATAGTGTTATTATCAGATGATAATATTGGGGAACATTTAGAAATTTATTTGATATAAAAAGTGGCAAAAAATAGCTTTGTTAATACAGCTACTTTAACGATAATGACCAGATTGCTTTCATAAAGCTAATTTTGATGTTTTTCAACTTTAGGAGAACAAATATTTTACTGCATTTTAGTTCTTAGCTGGTGATCTAAAATGTTATGCAAGTGATTTTGATGTAAATAGCTTTTTATTTTATGATCTTTTTTAAATCATATCTTCTAAAGTTTTTTATTAATTCATTCAACTCATTGATAATACGGCATTAAGAAAACCTTTGTTTGTTAATTTAATTTTTTTGCTAGATATCTGCAACTTTAATGTAGAAATTGTGTACATTCGCTTACATTTCAGGGAAAGTTTTCTTGGTTTTTTGTTGTGGTTGAAGAAATCATGCGATTATAAATTTTACTGTATCTCATTGTGTGATATTTTTATTTTTAGAAATAAGATAAATTGAATATTATATTTCTTTAAAATTCGTATTTCTTTGCGTTTTTTTTTGAGATCAATTTCCTGGTGCTTTGTATTTTAGCTTTCAGCATTTGTGGTATGGGTCTTTAAAAAGACTTTCATCTTCAATGATATTTTTAATTTTTTTGTTCTTTCTTTACATAAAATACAAAACATACTATTAGACTCTGTCATTTATCAGAAAAAACAACAAAATAAATTTGTTTATTTTATTCTTATTGTATTTAATTTTTACAGTTTATTTTTTGTCAGCATTTTTTGTTTTTGTTGAAAAAAAGAAAGTTTTGAAAAGCAATGATAATCAAAGTATCTAACAATCGCTTGTATTCGTGTGTTTTTACGGCAGTTATTTTTTCTTTTTTGTTAAATATAAATATTGAGGCACATTCTCGCTCATTTGTATCACTGTCATGTGACGAAAACAAATTACCTTATGAATGCAGTGATGGTGTAAAGCATACAATTAGTGATAAAATATATAAGTTTACGGCAGCTGTTAAACAAAAAAATGCGGAGGGAAGCTCTTTCGCTTTTCCTGCCGCTATAGGAGTACAGGAGCCAAATACAGTTATTCAGGCAATGCGTATAGAGATTGAAGGTACTGCAGGTATAGAAGATATTTATGGTGCTGTTGTATCAAGAGGAGGAAAAATTGTCTTGAGCGATTCAGCTTTTAAAAATGTGTCAGTAGGTCTTAAAGCTGATCATGGAATAATTGAAGTTAATCGTGGAATAATTGAAGCTTCTCAGGTCGCTGCTTATGCAGAGAAAGTAGGGGCATCTGTTACGTTAATGAATACAAAAATTAAAGTGGAAGGTCAGGGTATTGGTCAAGAGAGCGCTCTTTTCATTAGTACTAATGCAGGTATTCAGATGAAAGGTGGATTTATTGATGTAAATGATGCCGCTGCGCTTTATGTCGAGAGAGGTGGGCGTGCAACTTTAGATAGTGTTACCATTACTTCAAAACGTCAAAAAACAAAACATAGAGAAAATACAAATGAAAGAGTTACGTATACAGCTTTGAATGTAAAACAGCAGGGTTCTGTTTATTTAAAAAATACGAATATTGTTTCTACGAATATGCATGTTTTAACAGTTGGACAAGATTTTAACACACAATCTGCTGTCGGTGGGGAAGAAAATATTTTAATTTCGCGGATTAATATTGAAGATTCAACTATTGAGGCAATAGGGAACAATCATGGTATGCATTTTGAAATGGGAGGGGAGAATCATGCGTATGAACAGGGACTCGTTTTTTTGAAAAAGACGGTTTTTGAAACTCCAGCTGGAACAGCGATTTATAATAATAATAGTCGGAGTTATATTGCTGTAACAGAAGATACTAAAATTTCTGGTGATTTATTATTAACAGTTGAAAAAGGAGGGACTGTCGCGATTTTAGCTGATTCTTCTTCATTGATGGGAAGCACTCGTGTTACCGATGATTCTATTGCTGAGCTTTATTTAACAAGAGGATCAAAATGGTTTTTGACAAGAAGAAGAGAGATAGATTCGCAAGTTTCAAACCTTACCAGTTCATTTATTTCATTTGTAAAACTTTCGGATAGTTTCATCGCTTTTGAAACACCAATGTTTCACGAATATCAGACACTTCATATTGGGAAGGGAGAGAAAGAAGTTTATAGTGCGCAAGATAGTGCGGATATTTATCTTAATACCTATCTCAGGCGTGATGGGTTGCTTGATAATAAAAAGACTGATCGCCTTTTAATACATGGTGATGTTTCTGGAAAAACGACAGTTTATGTGCAATTTATTGCAGAAAATCAGGGGGAAATAGCGACCGGTGAAAATGTTCATAGTGTTTCACTTATTCAGGTTTCTGGAAAAGCAGCTGAAGATTCTTTTCAGTTAAATCGTGCTTATATCGCATTAGAGGGGTTGCCTTATCAATATTATCTTAATGGCTATGGTCCAGCTTCTTCTTTTGGACAAGCACAAGCTTCTCAAAGATTGGTTGAAGGAAAGGGTGACTTTTGGGATTTTCGCCTTGAAAGTAAATATATTCAGCCTGCTTTAGGGATGTCTGTTATCCCTCATTCTGAGTTAAAGATCAGAGAAGTGGTTCCACAAGTTCCAACCTATCTTCTGTTACAAAATGCTTTGTTTCATGTGGGGATGATGGGTATTAGTAATCAACAAAAGCAGTTGCAAGCTATGCGGTCTATTTCTGGTAAGTTATTAAAAGTTAAAGATAATTTTTCTTTATCTGTTCATGCTTATGGGGGGAGTTATCGTTATGTCTCAGATTTGTCTCTCATTGAATATGGGTACGATGGAAATGTTGATTATAACGCTATAGAAACAGATATTTTACTCAAAACAATAGAGAGGGCATATAGTACGATATCTTTTGGGATTATGGGGGCTTATGGAAAGCTTTCCTTACAACCTCGTAACGTGGAACAAAGTCAAAAGAGTCCGTTTAATAAATGGACATTTACGGCATACGGTAGTATGAAACACAATACGGGTTTTTATGGAGATGGTCTTTTATCTTATGGTTTGTTTAAGGGTGATGTACTTACTCATTCATGGGGTAAGACGGCGACATTAAAAGCAAATTCTCTGAGCGTTTCGTTGTCTGCTGGTAAAGTGTTTATGATAGGACAGGAAGGTCTTTTTTTTGATCCGCAGATTCAGCTTGTTTATCAATATCTTCAATTTGATAAGTTTTGTGATATTGATGGGATTGATGTTGAGATGAAAAAAGCAGATCAATGGTTGATGCGTATTGGAGGGTATTTAAGTAAAACATTTACGGCATATGAAAAAGATCGTATTATTTCTTTAAATGGCAATATTCATCTTACCCATCGTTTTGGTGAAAAACAATTTGTTCATCTAAAAGATGTTTTCCAGTTAGGGGCTTTTGGTTCTTCTTTAGAAACAGGTTTGGGGATTAATGCACAATTTTCTTCTAAAGTTACACTTTACAGTGATTTTAGCTATCAGCATAAGCTAACCAAGGCTGGTTTTTCTGGCGTTCGTTTTTCTGGTGGATTGCGTTATCATTTTTAATAAATCTTTTTTCAAAATAATCCATGTATTTTGATAAATATAAAAGGATCACTTTGATTTTATTTTTTTATCTGTTTGTGCTTTTTTTGGGTTACAAATATATGAGATCATTCGTCATCGGCTTTTTAAATAGCAGCACTGTTATCCTATTATGCTGTAAAACACCGTTGTTTGAGGAGGTGAATATCAAGTATAACATGAAGGAGGATATTGATTTTTAATTGGGAGCTTTTGCCGTTAAGCAAAGAAGGGTCATGCGTAAAATACACAACTTCATATTTCCACTTCGCTTTATAGACTGTAAGAAGCATTTTAAAAACATGTGAGTGTGTGTGTAAATACCTCTTTTAAAGATGGAGAGTGTGCAAAGTTATGGATCAATTATCACTATAAAATTCAACATCTTCTTTAAGGAGAAGGCTTTTGCAAAATTTTAGGAAAGTGCATTGTGATTTTGCCTGTATTGATAAGATTCATATCAACATTAAGAGTAAGTAGAAATATCTCTATCCAGGTTATTTAAATATCGGTTTTCCATATGATGTTTAAGGTGTCATCAAGCCATTTGTGGTAATCGCGTGCTTCTTGATCTGAGGCATGAACAGAGAAAATAAAACCAGGATATCCCCCAAATGCTGGTGGAGGTAGTGAAAAATGATCGGTTTCAAAGAAAATTATAGTTCTAGCGGTTTGAGGATGTTGTGCAACCTTATTTAGACCTGAAAATCCACAAAAGCGCCCATGACCACAAAGAGGAATAATATAATTTGCAGCAACTTTTTTAGCTGGGAATATATCGGGAAGGTTTGGATTTGGTTCAGCTAAAGCGGCATTCATACAGAGTTTTGCAAATGAAATTCCTGTACCTTGCTCTACAATAAAATGGGAGACACCAGATCCACCTATACGAGCACCGATCTCAATGATATAAGGCAAGTTATTGACATCTAGGCGTAGCTCTACATGGGCTGCCCCCATATTTATACCAAGAGCTTTTACTCCAGAGCATGCAACTTCACATAAAGCAAGAATTAGAGGTTCTTCTATATCACGGCGTTGACGATAAATTGTTTCTTCAAACCATGGTCCTTCAGGTTGTCCTTTGTCACCAACGGCTAGAACATGTACACCTGCTGTATCAACAAAGCATTCTACGACGAACTCTTTTCCTGGCAAATACTGTTCTACTACTAAGCCTAAAGGCTTCTTTGTATCGTTAAAACGTGCCATGTCTTTATGCTGAACATTCCATACTGCTTTGACGAGATCAGGAAGTTCGGCGGAATTTTTAGCTAACATTACGCCTGTACTAGCCCATCCAGAGACGGGTTTAATGACTAGCGGATACTCCAAGGAATGTGCTTGTGAAAGGTCTTCTGGATTATCTATATAAAAAAATTTTGGTGTTCTAAGCCCTGCTTTAGCAAAAGCTTGACGCATAAGATATTTGTTGCGGGTTAATGCTGCTACTTCTGGTTCAATACTTGGAGTATTGATTTTTTTTGCAGCCAAAGCTGTCCATAGGATGGCTTCTTCGCGAAGGGTTATGACCCCAGAAATATTGCGTTCTTTTACTTCGGCTGAAAAAGTGTCTAGAGCTGCTTCTGGATTATCAAAAACAGGAAGTTGCCAAGTTGAAGTAACTGCTGTAGGTCGTTGAGTAGGAGCACTTTCAGCGGTATCATAGATCATTACTAATTCGATATTAGCTGCTTTTGCAGCTTCAAATATAAATGGTAGTTTTGCATTGCGCTGGCAAACTAATGCGAGTTTTTTCACTTTGTTTCCTCATTAAATTTGGAATTTTGGGAACGGTGTTTTCGTTGCCATCCAGATACCTTTGATGCATCTATGAATAAGAGTGTCATCCCTATAACAGCCATCATCATAGCAATTATTTTGATAATATTGAAAGAAGTGCTCGAGCCTATTATCCATTCACATGTAACCACTGCAAAAGGAGATAATACGCCGATAGTGTTGGCGTATAATACGCCTCCCTCGGCTAAAACTTTTTGATACAATACGTAAACTGGTGCCGAACAAACAGTTCCTAAAATCAATATCTTAAATATATCTTCTAACTGAAGATATAAGAGTGGGGCAGGATCAAAAATGAATAATGGTATAAACGATGCTGCAGAAATTGTTGTGATCCAAGCCAGTGAGGTGAGCAAAGGTAAATTTTTAAGGTAACGTTTAGACAATAAGCCATAAGTAGAGTAAGAAAGCGCTGCTGTTAAAGCAAGAGTTATTCCTGTTAAACTGTAATATGCACCCTCTATACTGTTTATATTGAATGTTATAGCCGCTACACTGACAATGATCATGCCGATAAACTTGAACCACGAAAACATAAGGCTATTCGTCAGTGTACCCAATATATAGGTAATCCCTGGAATGGTTGCTAAAACCATGGTTAAATCACTGGCTTTGAGTGATTTTAATGCACCAAAGCTGCATACAAAATATAACGAGAATCCTAATACAGATAGAATAAAAAAAGAAGGTATCATGGAAAGCAATGATAGAGATCTGAAAACAGTTTTTTCACGAAAGACTGCAATCAACCATAAAGCGGTGGCAGTTGCACACAACCTCAGTCCAACCGCATGCATTACTGGTATATTGCTCACCAAATTCTTAGATAATAACCAACTTATGGAAAACAATGCGAGAATGGCAAAGGTAAATAAGAATAACCGTCCTTTTAAGAAATTCAACGATTTAATCCCCCAATAACGCGCTGTGCATAGTTTGATGTTGAAAAATTAAATCGTAACTGTGAGGTTTCCGGTTTTCCAAGATTATTTTGGATATAATTCTTAGCTCCTACCAAATAAGCGTCATCATCAAATGCTTCAAGCGCTTCTATATCTTCGATCATCAATGTTATTACTTCTTCAAGACGTTTCAAATCAAATTGAAGATAACCTTCATTGGTTTCAATCAATGCTTTGTTACGCATGAATATTTCAAAAAGCAAGATACCTGTACCAGCATCGAAAGTCATATGTTGATCAGAATCTTTTGGATAACGAAATATGCGTTCTAATAGGACAAACTCTGTTATTTCTTTCCAAAATTTTGGATGCTTTTGTAGCATAATACGCACTGTAATTAAATCAACTTTAGTTTCTTCTAGAAGGCCTGTGAACCAATTTAATTTTATATATAGATTCTTATCCAATGGACGCGGGCCGATATGATGTGCATAGTCATGATAATAGCCCCACAAACAGCGAATATCGTAAATGTCTTCTTTAGATAAGTTACGGCTATGCAATTGACCAAACAGGAATTTACTATCTTGACCGAGTAAACGTTCAGCTTCCACAATTGTCTGCTTATTGTAAATATCAAAGAATTTGCTGAAAAAAAACAAAGCAAATGCTTGCTTATCAATTTTCTTAGCAGTCGCTACAGATTCTGGGAATAAAACAATGCAATTGCCTTCTAAAAAACCCTTTGATGCTATTCCCATTTTTATACATTGAAAAGGTGATACATAATTATTTGTATATTTTGAGGCGTCTGCAAGATAGGCCGTTTCATGACGATATCCTGTAATTAATTCCAGCCGGAATCCTTCTGGAGCGGAGCCATTAGTTGTACGCATTGGAGCCAAGAAAAACAAAGGAGCATCTGGTAATGGTGCTTTAAAAGCAGCTAAAGTGTTATCAAATTTAGGAGGGATAGTTAAACCACTAAGCATCCACTGATGAAGATCATCAGAAGTGGTAGCTAAAAGTTCTGAAGATAATCCGTCAATAATATCTACATGGTGGTTCAGCAGAGTGATCAATTCATTGATCATATTAATATCTGCTGAAGTTGGTTTCTTAATGCTACCATCTAGTTTTTGGCGTATACGGAATTTGTCAACCAAGTTAACAATGGAAAGAAGTGCTTCAGATTGTTTCATGATTAGCTGACTTTAGCGAGTGGAGCAAAAAGGCCATTGGCACTTGTCAAAAATTTTCCACAATATTTAGCTTATAGCGGTTTGCCGCAACTGATGTTGTGATACAAGCATCTGCTTTTTCAGCTTTACAAAGAACGGCCGCATCAGCATTGCTGTTGGCAAATATTTTGTCGTATTGATTCGCTACCAAAGATTGAGGGGCAGGATGAGTAGCTACGGTTTTAATTTTATCAGAGTTATTGCGTTTAGCTAAAACCATAGAGTGGGTAGGCATAATAAAACTGTCAAATAATTGCATATCATCTAAACGCGTAAATATGAGTGTATGCAAATTGGGGTAAGCAGCACAGCTCAGGAGATATCCATCTTTTTTCTGAGAAAGTTCATTGAATGCCTCTTCAAGTGTTGCGTATAAGATAATACGGGATCTTAAGTCAGTGGATAAAATATTTTGATTGTGATTATCAAGCCACCATTTTGCTGCAGCTGCACAGTTAGTATCTGCAGGGCCAAGTGTATATATAAAAATATTATTTTCAGATTGCACGATCTCTATTCTTTTAATTATGCGAATAAATTTAAACTAGTGCAATATGTAGAGTATATCAAGCACAATAAACTAATTAATTTAGTATTTTATAAAATATATGTATATGTGAAAGAAAATTTACGATACAATTTAGTCTTGTTATTATCCTATCATGCCATAAAACATGGTCGTTTAGGGTAGACATTGAACAGAAAAAATTCTACGCAGGGGGTATTTATTGGATATGTTAGAGAATGATTAAAATGGTTAAGCGAAGGCGGATGATAGTAAACCGTACTGCTCTATCATTTTGGGGATGAGCAGCGTTTTTGAACTGTTCATATCAATAATGCTATTGTGGGTGGATAATGAGCACAGTGATAAAGCGTGAACATTTTTGCCATAAAATTCAATATATTTAGCTTTTTAATTAAGATAAATACTTTTAAAAATTGTTTTATAGTTGTGATTGTATTGAATATATGAAAGGCAATCATTATTGTCTTGTGTGTTCAATAAAGGATATATTTTAAAATCAGTTTGGATTAGTAAGATTTTTTTCTTGTAAGATAGAGAAAGAGATAAATTTAAATCTTAAATCAGATATATAGAGCTTTGAAAACAAGTCATTTTTTTGAAATGTCAGAGGTAAAACAATATGCGTGAAATTTTGAATCATTTTGATAGACCTTCGAATAAAAATAGTTCTGTCCAGAAGAGTCAAAATCTTTCATGCCAACCACATCCTAAACGATTTTATAGAGAAGTAAAGATTGCTTGTGAGGAGGGAGGATTTGCGATCTTATTAGATGAACGTCCCGTTAAAACGCCCGCAAAGCGTCATTTTCTTGTGCCAACGCAAGCGTTTGCTGAATTCATTGCTCAGGAATTTGAGAGCCAAAAGAATGTTGTTAATCCAGCAATAATGCCGATGACGCGTCTTGTTAATACTGTTATTGATGGTATTGCTGATGATATGCAGGCTGTTTTTGAGGATTTATTGCGTTTTGTTGCTTGTGATATGATCTTTTATCGTGCACAAACTCCTAAAGAGTTGGTACAACGGCAATGTAAACAATGGGATCCTTTATTGGATTGGGCAGAAGAAAAACTAGGAGCACGCTTTTATTTGACAGAAGGGCTAATGCATGTGGAACAATCACCAGAAGCACTTCAAGCCGTGAGTCATTATTTACGTAGCGTTGAGTCTCCTTATATGCTTGCAGCACTCCATGTGATGACAACTTTAACGGGATCTGCTCTTATTGCTCTTGCGGTCGCTGTGGGAAAAATTGATGCGGATCATGCTTGGTCTATTGCTCATTTAGATGAAGATTGGATGATGAAACAGTGGGGAATGGATAAAGAGACAATGGTACGCCGTGCTCATAAAAAAATTGAATTTAATGCAGCTGTTACAATCGTTACAACTTGCTTATAAGGTTAAAGCCTTTATTTATATATATTCTCTTCGATCATTGTATTTTTGTAATTTTTAGAGGATTGATTTTTACTTTTTCAAGTCCAGGAAACACTTCATCAATTATATTTACGATTGCTTCGTCATTACCTCGGATAAAATACCATTGGTTATCATGAAGTAGGGCAATAATTTCAGTTTGAATAGAACATTTTTTTCCAGCATTTGTTGTGGTTACAAGCTCTACGGGGATAACAAAATAAGGAATGCCATTATCAAGTTTACCTTCACGTTTTTGTTTTTGATCAATATGGATACTTTCAATCTTATAATTTTCTGCCAACTGTTCAATTTGGCTTTTCATGATTTGTTGAAATTGCGATTGACTAAGATTTTTTTTAGCTGTTAAGCTGTTAATAATTTTGGGGGGAATAGCGTTTAAAATGGCATCTGCATCGGCATTTTTAAGTGCTTTACTATAAGCAGATGTTGCTTTTTCAAGTTCAAGGGTTATGAGTTTTTGGTTTCTAATTGTATGCGCTAGAGTTGTTGATGGGATAAGGACAATGCATAAAAGAATAGAAATGAGAAAACAAATTCGCGGCATTAGAAACCTTGTTAATTAATTTGAAGAGATTCAAAATGATTATAAAGGAAAAGTAGATAAGCAAAAAGTCTTTTGCACTCTTGCACAAGACGGATATCCACAAAAATGGAGGCTTTCGCCTCCATTTTAAAAATCAAGATAATGCGTATTTATTGTTTAAACAGAATAGTACATATCAAATTCAACAGGATGAGGCGTTGTTTCGTAACGTAAGACTTCTTGCATCTTTACTTGAATAAAGGAATCAATCTGATCATCATCAAAAACATCGCCAGCTTTAAGGAAGCTACGATCTTTGTCGAGCGCTTCAAGTGCTTCACGCAGACTTCCTGAAACGGTAGGGATTTCTTTGAGTTCTTTTAAGGGAAGATCATAAAGATCTTTATCCATAGCATGTCCAGGGTGAATTTTGTTTTTTATGCCATCAAGACCAGCCATTAAGAGGGCTGCAAATGCTAAATAGGGATTTGCTGTTGGGTCTGGAAAACGAACTTCTACGCGTTTTGAATTTGGCGAAGAACTCATTGGAATACGGCAAGATGCAGAACGATTACGTGCCGAATAGGCAAGAAGGACAGGAGCTTCATAACCAGGAACCAAACGCTTATAGGAGTTTGTGGATGGATTGGTAAAAGCATTAATTGCTTTTGCATGCTTAATAACACCACCGATAAAAAATAAACAGGTTTCTGAGAGTCCGGCATATTCATTTCCCGCAAAGATGGGTTTTCCATCTTTCCAAATGGACATATGGACATGCATTCCTGAGCCATTATCACCAAAAATGGGCTTTGGCATAAAAGTTGCTGTTTTTCCATAACTGTTTGCTATTTGATGCACAACATATTTAAAAATTTGCATCTTATCAGCCTCGCGAACAAGCGTATCAAAACGAATCCCCAATTCATGTTGACCCGCTGCGACTTCATGATGGTGTTTTTCAACCTGCACGCCCATATCTTTGAGTGCTGTGAGCATTTCAGAACGCATATCTTGGCAGGAATCAACCGGTGGAACAGGAAGATAGCCTCCCTTCATTCGTGGACGATGTCCTAGATTGCCTGTTTCATATTCTGTATCATCATTGGAAGGAAGTTCACTTGAATCGAGTTTAAATCCTGTGTTGTAAGGATCCGTTTTATAGCGCACATCATCAAAGATAAAAAACTCTGCTTCTGGTCCTATATTGATTGTATCTCCAATACCTAAAGATTTCATATAAACCTCAGCCCTTTTGGCGATAGAACGAGGATCTCTACGATAAAACTCACCAGAGACAGGGTCAAGGATATCACAAAATATGACCAAAGTGGATTGAGCAAAAAAAGGATCAATATGTGCTGTTTTGGGATCAGGCATTAAAACCATATCAGATTCATTAATTGTTTTCCAACCAGCAATTGAAGAACCATCAAACATAACACCATCACTAAAGGTATCTTCGCTGATCTCTGCGATATCCATTGTAATGTGATGCAATTTTCCTCGTGGATCAGTAAAACGTAAATCAACAAAACGGATTTCGTTGTCTGCAATCTGTTTGATAATATTTGATGCGGTTGTCATATTCAATTTCCTTAATATGGCGTTGAGGGTGATAAAAGGCGAATTTTTCGTTGTTTATTAAAGAGCATCGATCCCAGTTTCGTCAGTGCCTATACGAATGGCATCATCAATGGAAAAAACAAATATCTTTCCATCTCCTATATGTTTTGTTTGCGCTGCTTTGCGTATTGCATCAACAGTTTGTTCCAGTTTTTCATCGGATACAACAATCTCAATCTTTACTTTAGGTAGAAAGTCAACAACATATTTCGTACCACGATAAAGTTCTGTATGTTCTCTTTGATGGCCAAAACCTTTCGCTTCTGTTACTGTAATACCGTGTAGTCCAATTTTTTGAAGCGCTTCTTTTACTTCATCAAGTTTGAAAGGTTTTATAATGGCTTCAATTTTTTTCATGCTGAAATTATCTCCAACGTTATTTTGTCTTTTTAGACCGCATCACATTATATTGACAACTCTAAGATGTCCAACAGATACTTTGTACACAAAAACTCGAAAATAATTATAGTCTATGCTCTAGGAGGAGAGTTTCTTGTACAATGAAGTGAAATATTGTTTTTTTGGAAAAAATTACAATTCTTTGTACAGAATTAAAATAATATAATAAGAGTGTTATGTTTCTTTTTTTATTTATTAATACCTTGATTTATAAGGATAATTAAATGTTTCTCATATCGAATAAGAAACTCTAATAGCATGAGATTTTTTCACTTTAGATCTTTTTATTCTCAAGCAATTAAAACAATATTTTTGTATATTATTTAAGTGTATATCATAAGCCATACGAGTGCGTGGATAAAAACGGTTAAGAGGGAAATAAAATACCTATAATGGATAGCATATTAAATGCAAGGGCTTCTGAATAGCAATGGGAAGCTGTAAGTATTAGTTAAATATCATGATAGCGGCGATTTTTTCCGCCAATAAGTTAAAGATGCTGCTGTATAATAATCGATGTATCAAAATAGTATTTACAGGGGATGTCGTGAAATGGGCTTTAAAGCATTGTAGAAATATCTCTTTAAAAACAAGTGTCTGGAATTGGCAACGCCAATTATTCCGTTTGGGACATTCTGTCCCTTCGTGAGGAATGAATCCCGTTAAGGAACGCGATAAATAAAAGTGTGAAGCAATGTGCAGCCTTTCTGATAAGATCTTGCTGTAGATGCTTTTGAAAATCGTCAAGATCAAGATGAATTAAAAGCAGATGGAAAAGAGGAAAACTTTTTATACCTTTAAAATTTGTATTTTTCTAAAATTAGGCTATCTAGTCATTTCAGATATAAACAAATAGAGGAAAGATACGCAATTATGCGCACGTTCTCTTATTAGGCAATACGAAAGATAAAATAGCTTATAAAGCGCGAAAAATCGTTTCAGCCCTTGTTTTAAACATACCGCAGCACTGGAATGAGATTTAATTTACAGGCAACAATAAAAACACCGTCTTTGTTCGTATACTGTATCTTACAAGGTAAGTCCTTTAAGACTAAACCTTTAAGACTAAACCTTTTTAAGAGTTGGAACTGTAGAGAGATTGGCGCTGTAAAACATCTTTTAGAAATTTTCCCGTATAAGAAGCGGGAACCTTAATAATGTCTTCAGGACGCCCAATAGCAACGATTTCCCCCCCACGATCTCCACCTTCTGGTCCTAAATCAATAATCCAGTCGGCTGTTTTGATAACATCAAGGTTATGTTCAATGACGATGACAGTATTGCCTTGCTCGACCAGTTCATGAAGCACTTCAAGAAGTTTAGAAATATCATGAAAATGTAAACCTGTTGTCGGTTCATCCAAAATATAAAGTGTACGTCCCGTTGTTTTGCGTGAAAGCTCTTTTGCAAGTTTTACACGTTGTGCTTCCCCACCAGAAAGTGTGGTTGCTTGCTGTCCCACTTTTATGTAATCCAATCCTACTTTCATGAGGGTTTCCATTTTATTATGAATAGCGGGAACAGCCTGGAAAAATTCCTCAGCCTTTTCGATTGTCATATCTAAAATATCGGCGATAGATTGCCCTTTGAATTTTATTTCTAGTGTTTCTCTATTATAACGTTTTCCTTTACAGACATCACAAGTTACATAGACATCCGGTAAAAAGTGCATTTCAATTTTGATGACTCCATCACCTTGACAAGCTTCACAGCGTCCTCCTTTAACATTAAATGAAAAACGCCCTGCTTTATAACCACGAGCTTTTGATTCTGGGAGTTCGGCAAACCAGTCACGAATCGGTGTAAAAGCGCCTGTATAGGTTGCGGGATTAGAGCGTGGGGTGCGTCCAATAGGGGACTGGTTGATATCAATGACTTTATCAAGAAATTCTAATCCTTCAATTTTATCATAGCAGGCAGGGCTATGATGACTACCCATGATCTGATGTGATGCTGCTTTGAAAAGCGTTTCAATAAGAAATGTTGATTTTCCTCCTCCAGAAACACCGGTTATGCATGTGAAAGTTCCAAGAGGGATATTTGCACTGATATTCTTAAGGTTATTGCCTTTGGCGCCAATGACTTTAAGGGTTTTCAATTTTGATATTTTGCGTCGCTCTGTCGGCAGTCTAACAGCCATTTTCCCTGAAAGATATTGGCCTGTGAGAGAGGTTGGATTCTCTATAACTTCTTGTGGTGTCCCTTGCGCTATGATTTTACCACCATGAACCCCTGCCGCAGGGCCCATATCAACAACATGGTCTGCTGCGCGAATGGCATCTTCATCATGTTCAACAACAATAACTGTATTACCAAGATCGCGTAAATGGCATAGCATTTCCAAAAGACGTTCATTATCGCGTTGGTGTAAACCGATGGATGGTTCATCTAAAATATAAAGAACGCCTGTAAGACCAGAACCAATTTGAGATGCCAACCGAATGCGTTGGCTTTCTCCACCTGAAAGCGTTCCTGAATTTCGAGACAAGGTAAGATATTCCAATCCTACATGATTTAAAAAAGCCAAACGTTCGCGAATTTCTTTTAAAATACGTACGGCGATATTACGTTGTTTTTCTGTGAGATATTGATGAACATTGGCAAACCAATCATCTGCTTTTAGAATAGAAAGATCTGATATTTGCCCAATATGCATTCCGTTGATTTTTACAGCAAGTGCCTCTGGTTTTAAACGATAACCGTGACAAGCTGGGCAGGGCGAAGAAGACATATAACGTTCGATTTCTTCTCGAGACCAAGCAGAATCGGTTTCTTTCCAGCGTCTCTCCATATTAGGGATGATTCCTTCAAAAGGTTGGGTCGTTTTATGCGAACCAGAATTATTTTTATAGATAAAAGAAATTTCATTTCTTTTTGTACCGTAGAGAATAGCCTGTTGTGCTTCATTAGAGAGTTCACACCACTGATTTGTGAGTTTGAAATCGTAAGCTTTTCCTAATGCTTCTAAGGTTTGGCTATAATAAAGTGAATCTGATTTAGCCCAAGGAGCAATGGCTCCGCCTTTTAAGGTAAGATTTTTATTTGGTACAATTTTTTGAGGATCCATTGCCTTTTTGATTCCCAGTCCATCGCAGAGAGGACAGGCTCCAAAAGGATTATTGAATGAAAAGAGTCGTGGTTCAATTTCAGGGATAGAAAAACCTGATACAGGGCAGGAAAATTTTTCTGAAAAAAGAAGCCGTTTGTGTGTGTCGTTTTTTGATTTATAAGCAGCTTCTTTTGTCGTTTCTTTTTGTGCTAAGGGTTGGTCCGCCATTTCAGCAATGACAAGTCCATTTGCTAGCTGTAAACAGGTTTCTATACTATCAGCCAAGCGAGAGGTGATATCATTTTGTACAACAATGCGGTCTACCACAACATCGATGTCATGTTTATATTTTTTATCAAGAGGTGGAATATCAGAGATTTCATAGAATTCTCCATCAACTTTAGCGCGCTGAAATCCTTTTCTTAAAAGTTCCCTTAGCTCTTTTTTATACTCTCCCTTTCGACCTCGCACCAAGGGGGCCATAATAAAAATTCGTGTTCCTTCTGGTAAGGACATAATTTGATCAACCATTTGGGTTACTGTCTGGCTTTCAATAGGAAGTCCTGTAGCAGGGGAATGGGGAATACCAATACGAGCAAAGAGGAGACGCATATGGTCGTAGATTTCAGTGACGGTACCGACTGTTGAGCGCGGGTTGCGGCTGGTGGTTTTTTGTTCAATGGAGATAGCTGGAGAAAGGCCATCTATGCGATCGACGTCTGGTTTTTGCATGACTTCGAGAAATTGGCGTGCATAAGCCGAAAGGCTTTCGACATAGCGGCGTTGTCCTTCAGCGTAAATTGTATCAAAAGCTAAAGATGATTTTCCTGATCCAGAAAGTCCTGTTACAACAATGAGTTTATCACGAGGCAGATCAAGATCAATATTTTTAAGGTTATGCTCACGTGCACCGCGAATGGAGATATATTTTTGATGAGTCATCTTTTATCCTTGGCATATGTGACAGAAATTAAGCCTCTGAAATGGCATAAAACTGTTTTTTTAGAATTAAAACGTGCTTAACTGCCTTAACGCAAAAAGAAAGTATAAGTTTTATGAAAAGAAAACACAAATGAGCAGCTTTTTATTCTCTATTGATGGAATAAACTATGCGTTGTTATCATATTTTGTTATAATTACATTGGATCCAATGTTGGGAAAGGGTAGCAATATCCATATTGAAGGTCAATTGCAAACGTGTAAATTGAAGGTCAAGATGGTTATAACTGTTCTATAACAGTGTTTTACGAATTAAAATTTTGGAGTTTATGCGATGGCTGGTAGCCTTAATAAAGTTATTTTGATTGGTAATCTCGGGTCAGATCCCGAAATCCGCCGTTTGAATTCTGGAGATCAAGTGGCAAATTTGCGTATTGCTACTTCGGAAAGTTGGCGTGATCGGAATACAAATGAACGAAAAGAACGCACCGAGTGGCATAATATTGTTATTTTTAATGAGAATCTTATCAAAATTGCAGAGCAATATTTAAAAAAAGGCAGTAAAATTTATATCGAGGGGCAGTTACAGACACGGAAATGGCAAGATCAAAATGGAAATGATCGTTATACAACAGAGGTTGTTTTGCAAAAATACCGTGGGGAATTACAAATGCTTGATGGGCGTGGGGGAGCTGGTGGGGAGCAAGGTGCCGGTCAAGGAGGCAGTTACAGTGGGGGTTTTACAGATACTAACGCAAATCAGAAAAATACTTTTGGTCAAACTGATAGCAAAGTGGGAGAAAGTTTTTCTCATAAATTAGATGACGATGTACCTTTCTAAGAGTCTTTACAAGACAGTATTACACGTTCTTTATGGTTTGTTTGTTTCAGATTTTTGAAGTTTAGCGAAGTGGAAGCTGTTTATTGTTATTGATAATTTTTATTAGGAATTAATAACATCTTGAAAAATATTGTTAAATTTCTCCTTTGTTATGGGAGAGAGATTAGCATTTGGGTGTATTTTTCGATATAAACAAAGTAAAATGATTCTTTTTTGAAAGTTTTGAAATTGTGACTGATCTTACTCCACAACCAGAACGTGATGTGCTGACTGGTATTGAACCAATCAGCATAATTGATGAAATGCAACGTTCTTATCTCGATTATGCGATGAGTGTCATTGTTTCACGTGCACTCCCTGATGTCCGTGATGGTCTTAAACCTGTTCATCGACGTATCCTTCATGCTATGAATGAGATGGGGCTTGTTTTTAATAAGCCGTATCGTAAGTCTGCTGGTGTTGTTGGGGAGGTTATGGGAAAATTCCATCCCCATGGTGACGCTTCTATTTATGATGCTTTGGTGCGTATGGCACAGGACTTCTCCTTGAGAAATCCGTTGATCGATGGTCAGGGGAATTTTGGTTCTGTTGATGGTGATCCACCAGCGGCAATGCGCTATACTGAGTGTCGTTTAGAAAAAGTCTCAGAAGCGCTTTTAGCTGATATTGATAAAGATACGGTTGATTTTCAGGATAATTATGATGGGCGTGAATGTGAACCGGTTGTTTTACCAGCGCGCTTCCCTAATCTTTTGGTTAACGGGTCAGGGGGCATTGCTGTGGGAATGGCAACCAATATTCCACCCCATAATCTTGGCGAAGTTGTTAATGGTTGTATCGCCCTAATTGATAATCCCAATATCACACTTGATCAAATAATTGAAATTATTCCTGGTCCAGATTTCCCTACAGGGGGAATTATCCTCGGGCATTCTGGTGTCCGTTCAGCTTATGAAACAGGGCGTGGCTCGATTATTATGCGTGCTAAAGTTGATATTGAAGAAATTCGCAGTGGTCGACAGGCAATTATTGTGAGTGAAATTCCTTATCAAGTTAACAAAGCAACAATGATTGAAAAAATGGCCGAATTGGTGCGCGATAAACGCATTGAAGGAATTTCTGATTTGCGTGACGAATCTGATCGTGATGGATATCGTGTTGTTATTGAGTTGAAGAAAGATGTTGTTGCGGAAATTGTTTTAAACCAATTATATCGTTATACGCCGCTGCAAACTTCTTTTGGTTGTAATATGGTTGCGTTGAATGGGGGAAAACCTGAACAAATGACGTTGCTTGATATGCTTCGTGCATTTGTTTCTTTCCGTGAAGAGGTTGTTAGTCGGCGAACAAAATATCTTTTGCGTAAAGCCCGTGAACGGGCCCATGTTTTGGTTGGTCTTGCCCTTGCGGTTGCTAATATTGATGAAATCATAGCGCTTATTCGGAAAGCACCTGATCCACAGACAGCACGTACACAATTAATGGAGCGACGCTGGCCTGCTGCGGATGTAGCACCTTTGATTAAACTTATTGATGATCCTCGTCATATTATTCATGAGGATAGTACTTATAATCTTTCTGAAGAGCAGGCGCGTGCTATTTTAGAATTGCGTTTGCAACGGTTGACAGCCCTTGGGCGTGATGAAATTGCTGATGAATTGAATAAAATTGGCGTGGATATTGCTGATTATCTTGATATTTTGGCATCGCGTGTACGCATTATGGGTATTGTTAAAGACGAGTTGAGTGCTCTTCGTGAGGAATTTGCAACGCCGCGACGTACCGTCTTTGGTTTTGGTAGCGCTGAGATGGAGAGTGAAGATCTGATCGCACCAGAGGATATGGTGGTAACGGTGAGCCATAGTGGTTATATTAAGCGCGTCCCTCTTAATACCTATCGTGCACAGCGTCGTGGCGGTAAGGGGCGTTCTGGTATGTCGACGAAAGATGAGGATTTTGTAACACGTTTATTTGTCGCTAATACACATACTCCAGTTCTTTTCTTTTCATCACGTGGGATTGTTTATAAGGAAAAAGTTTGGCGACTACCACTGGGGACACCACAATCGCGTGGGCGGGCTTTGATCAATATGCTTCCCTTACAACAAGGTGAGCGTATTACAACTATTATGCCTTTGCCTGAAGATGAAGAAAGCTGGAGTGCGCTGGATATCATGTTTGCGACAACACGTGGGACTGTGCGCCGTAATAAGTTATCAGATTTTATTCAAGTTAATCGTAATGGTAAAATTGCCATGAAACTTGATGAAGAAGATGAAATTCTTTCTGTTGAAACCTGTACAGAACATGATGATGTGGTTCTCACAACAGCGAATGGGCAATGTATTCGTTTTCCAGTTGTGGATGTTCGTGTCTTTGCGGGGCGTAATTCTGTAGGGGTTCGTGGTATCAATTTGGCTAAAGGCGATAAAGTTATTTCGATGACAATTTTAGAGCATGTTGAAGCGACGTCCATTGAGCGTTCTACATATATTAAACGTGTGATAAATGAACGCCGTGCTGCTGGTTCAGATGCTGATATTGAAGATATTGTCATTCTTGATGAAGAAGATGGGGGTACTGAGACAGAGTTAACAGAGGAGCGCTACACAGAACTCCATGCACGCGAACAGATGCTGTTAACCGTGAGTGAGTTTGGTTATGGTAAACGCTCTTCTTCTTATGAGTTCCGGATTTCGGGACGTGGTGGAAAAGGAATTCGTGCAACAGATCCATCTAAAACTGCTGAAATTGGTAAATTAGTAGCGGCTTTTCCGGTGAAGGCGCAAGATCAAATTATGTTGGTATCAGATGGGGGACAGCTAATTCGCGTCCCTGTTGAGGGAATTCGTATGGCAGGGCGCTCAACTAAGGGGGTGACAATTTTTAATACAGCTGAAGGTGAAAGAGTCGTATCGGTTGAGCGTATTTCTGAACCTGAAGATGAAACGCGCTCATTAGAGGATGAAAGTGAGAATCATTCTGATACAGTTGATATGAGCGAAGAAAAGTAATTTTGAAGAGGGTGGAGTACAATCTATGAAAATTGCTTTTTATGCAGGTTCTTTTGATCCTCTTACAAACGGTCATCTTGATATTTTGAAAGGGTGTTTTGTGTTAGCTGATAAGGTGGTCGTTGCTATAGGATTACAGGCGAGCAAAAAAACACTTTTTAGTTTTGAAGAGCGCGTTGGTTTTATTACGCAGGTAGGGAAAGATTTGTTTGGTACAGATTCTGATCGGTTGCAGGTTCTTTCATTTGATAACCTTCTCATTGAAAAGGCGCGTGAAGTTGGTGCTTCATTTCTCATTCGTGGGTTGCGTGATGGTACTGATCTTGATTATGAAATGCAAATGGCAGGGATGAATGCTGTTATGGCCCCTGAATTGCAAACTGTTTTTTTGCCGGCAAGCGTTTCTGGACGTGCGATAACATCTACATTGGTCCGTCAAGTTGCCTCTATGGGAGGGGATGTGACACCATTTGTTCCGCTCAATATTGCACAAGCTTTACGTTTGAAATTCCAGTCTTTATAAGGGTGAATAATTGTGTCTCGTAGATTCTTTGCCGTTTTGATATGTGTATTTTGTTTTTTTTCATTGCGCGCTGTTGCTGATAATTTTAGCTCAGCAAACCCAGCAAATGATGCAAGCCTGCTTGTTTTATCTCTCAAAGACGGTGATGTTTTTATTCGTCTGCGTCCTGATTTGGCGCCAAAACATGTTGAGCAAATCAAAAAACTAGCAGAAGAGGGAGCTTATAATAATGTTGTGTTTCATCGCGTTATTCCTGGCTTTATGGCACAAACTGGTGATGTAAAGTTTGGAAAAAAAGGCAGTAAAAGTTTTGATCTGAAACGCGTTGGTATGGGAGGTTCAAGTTATCCCAATATACCGGCTGAATTTTCAAAGCAGTCGTTTAAGCGCGGTACTGTTGGGATGGCTCGTTCACAAGATCAAAATTCTGCTAATTCTCAATTCTTCATTTGTTTTGATGATGCTCCTTTTTTAAATGGTCAATATACGATTGTTGGAGAAGTCATACAGGGGATGGATATTGTTGATAAAATTAAAAAAGGGACTGCAAGTAATAATGGATCTGTAACAAATCCTGATGTTATTCATGCTGCTACTTTACAAATTGAAAGATAAATCAAAGGAGTTTTCATATGGTTGAGAATAAAAATCCAGAAAATATCTTAATTCTTGACACGACGAAAGGCAGAGTTGTTATTGAACTTTTTGCTGGTTTAGCGCCTGGCCATGTTACACGTATTAAAGAACTTGTTCGTGAAGGTGCTTATGATAATGTTATTTTCCATCGCGTTATTGATGGTTTTATGGCGCAGACTGGTGATGTGCAGTTTGGAAAGAAGGATGGTGAAAAATTTAATTTATCACGTGCGGGGATGGGTGGTTCAGAAAAACCAGATTTAGCCGCAGAGTTTTCAAATCTTTCTCATAAGCGTGGTACAGTTTCTATGGCGCGGAGTCAGAATCCAAATTCCGCTAATTCGCAGTTTTTTATTTGTTTTGCAGATGCTCCGTGGCTTGATCGTCAATATTCCATATGGGGGAAAGTCGTTGAGGGTATGGAAAATGTTGATAAAATTAAGCGCGGTGAACCTGTTGTCGATGATCCTGATACAATTACCAAAGCTGTTATTGCTGCTGATGCAGAATAGTATAAATCATATGCGTTTCAATTATAAACTGTCTGAAAGAAAATACTCTTTTCTGATCAATAAGGGTATGTGAATTTTTTTTGTAGTATCATGCTTTTCTTTTGCATTTTTAAGCTAAGAACTCTCCATTATTTCTTTCAATCTGATCTACAAGAATTGGCGCCAAGGATTTGTACAAAAAGCTGTCAGGATAAAAAATGCAAAGCCAGTTGTTTTAGGGGGGGGCAAAGTGTTTTATAAAAAAAACAACACTCCTCTTCGATCAATTGCTGGTCTCCTAATGGTTTTGCTCCTGTTCTGAAAAAAGAACGTGCTTTTGTTGCTGTTTGTATAGAAAAATCTAATCCTAATGCAGCAGCATGTTTGAAATATATATTGTGATGGATAAGAGCTTGGCTGTTTCAGTGTTCATATACAAGGTGAAAGTATGAGCGTATTGTGTATATCCTTATTGGCGTAATCTCTAAAATAGGAAGATGACCTAATTTGGAAAGAACATAAAGACGTAAAAGCAAACACAAAAATTAATCTTACCATTTCCTTTTTAATTCAGATTTACTTTTTCAAAATCATTTAAGGCAGTATCTTTTAAATGATAAAGATTATGCATGGCCTTACGCTTTCGTTTTTTATGGAGAAATGCTTTAAACTGTTACACTTGTGTTGCATATTTACGCTTTTGTTTTAAAAAAACATCTCTTAGCACATCCAAGTTCATTTCTTGAATGGTCTCACGGTAAAACCCCTATGAATCATATAAAATTCATTAAGCTACACCATTTTTATGCTTAATAGTTTAATAAAAGAGCAAACTGGCGCCATTAGACCACAGTGCTAGACCCTAAGGTTGAGACAGCTTTTGGCACTTGAGAGTCTCACAAGAAGTATTTTTTAGTCTTTTCTTGTACAGTTTCATTCCACATGGCCTAGTCGTTTATAACGTATAAGTAAATGATTTTGGGTAATTCAATATGGTATAGGTTTGAAATAAGAGAAACTTACGCTATTTGGGCCTTTCATTACAATATGTAAAAAGTAAATTATCTTTATAAATTAATATGTTGTATAATATGTAAAAAATTATCTTTCAAAGTAAAAATATCGAAAGTAAATGTGATTAAAATTTTTTCTATTCTTACAAAAACATCGCTTATGAAAGTACGTAAAGATGAGATTATTGAGATAGTAATTTCATAGTTCTATTAAGGTTTGGTACGTTAAGTATCGATATTTATTATTTTTCTGGAGCTAGATTATTTCTTTATTATGGTGGTTTCTTGATAGTAAATATTCTTTTATCTCGTTTATCTTTTTATACTGGTTTAAGCGAATCAAAAATTAATTCATAAAAATTTATGGCAATGCTCGTAAGGGAGATATTTTTTCTTTCTATAGAAGTATGTATTGATGAAATCAAATCAAGAAAATAAGAGTGATGATAAAGACATTTCATTATAGAAAAATTGCTCAAGATGGATGTGCTCGTCGAGGCGAAATTATTACTGGACGTGGGTGTGTTCGCACACCTGCTTTTATGCCTGTGGGGACGGCAGGAACCATTAAGGCTATGTATATGGATCAAGTACGTGATCTTGGGGCGGATATTATTTTGGGGAATACTTATCATTTAATGTTGCGTCCAGGAGCTGAACGTGTTGCCCGTTTGGGGGGATTACATAAATTTTCGCGCTGGAATGGACCTATTTTAACCGATTCTGGTGGTTTTCAGGTTATGTCATTGGCGGGCATCCGTAAAATTAACGAACAAGGTGTGATTTTTCGCTCTTATGTTAATGGAGCCTACTATGAAATGAGTCCAGAGCGTTCTATCGAAATTCAAGGACTTCTTGATGCGGATATTCAGATGCAGTTGGATCAATGTATTGCTTTACCCGCAAGTGAAAAAGAGATGGAAGAAGCTATGGAACTTTCATTGCGGTGGGCACAACGTTGTAAAACAGCTTTTGGGAAACAGCCAGATAAAGCATTGTTTGGGATTGTTCAAGGGGGTGATAATATGGAACTGCGTGAACGTTCTGCTCAAGCATTAAAAGAAATGGATTTAAAAGGGTACGCGATTGGAGGTCTTGCTGTTGGTGAGCCGCAGAATGTTATGACAGCAGTGTTGGATACGACTTGTCCGATTTTGCCAGAGGATAAACCGCGCTATCTTATGGGAGTAGGGACACCTGATGATATTTTACAAAGTGTTGCGCGTGGTATTGATATGTTTGATTGTGTTATGCCAACACGTGCAGGACGTCATGGTTTAGCTTTTACACGCTTTGGTAGAATTAATTTACGGAATGCGCGTTATGCAGAAGATCCCCATCCTCTTGATCCACAGTCACTTTGTCCAGCAGCAAATGATTATAGTTGCGCTTATTTACATCATTTGATCAAATCTGGTGAATCTCTTGGTGGTATGTTGTTGACCTGGAATAATCTTTTTTATTACCAACAATTGATGCAAGGAATTCGTGATGCCATTGAAGAGGGCTGTTATGCTGATTTTTGCGCTGAAACGCGTGCTCTATGGGCACAAGGACGCTAAAACATTCATCTCAATATAGTGTTTTATTTTTTACTTACAAATTTTACTCAAAAAATAAAATTAGAAATATCTTCCCAAAATATAAAATTGCACTATCTTAAAACGTAAAGGTATTATTTTACGGGGCATATATTCTTTTTGTAATTATCATGCAAAACAGAAACTGTTACTCCGGTACGCGCTACCTGATCCGGAGAAAAACAGTTTATTTCTGTTTCTGATGAGTGTTTAAAACAACAATGTTAATGAGGCGTTAGCGAACTCTTAAAGAAGTATGAAAATTGTATTTTTATGAGTTCTTTTGTATTCTTTTATTGATTAAGGTAAAGAATATATTACATGCAAAAGGAAAGATAAATTCTTAGAAAATTAAAGTAATATTATATTTATATAAAAAATCATAATATATTATATGGATATTTCAAATTTACAGATAGTGAATTAGATCAAAAAAGATCTTATGCTATTTATCTATAAGATGAGATAGGGATAAATATCTCGAGAATAGGATTATTTAATCAATGGAGAAATCAAGCACGATTATCATGAGAATTTTTAAAAGATTCTATAATAACCCATAATAAGATGGCATATGCGTTGAAATTATAGCTTATCAATTTGGAGGGGGGGATTTAGGTCATAAAAACGAAGAAATAATAAATTAGGCAGAGGTTTTTATATTTGTATCAAGATAATGATGAGATATTGCTCATCTGTTTGGAATGTATTCTTCGATAAATTTTAGAATTGTTTATAGCGTGTGCTACATCATTCTAAATAAAGATTTAGGGTAAAATTGAAACTGCTGAAAAAAGGAGACATAGTTTATTATCTTGGGTTTATTATCTGGCTGGTCTCATAAAAATAGTTGAATATATCTATAACCGTTAGGTTTTTAAAAGATCTTTAATTAAAGAATCTTACTAAAAATTTCATAAAATGCTTATATGTCAAAATGTTTTTAAAACTTTGTTGGGGACGATTTAGCATGCATGTAACAATATTTTGAATTTTTAGTTTTACGTATTACAGATATCTACAGCAAAAAATCTTATCCAAAAAATCTTATCCAGAAATGATGATATGATCGATTCTCATAAACAAAATATTCTTGCGTTGGAAATTGATTCGAAAATACGTCATTTAGCAATTTTAGCTCTTGCAGTAGGGAGTTTTTCTATTGGGACTGCAGAGTTTGTTGCAATGGGGCTTCTTCCAGAGATGGCACGAAGTTCATATGTTGATATTCCTACTGCGGGTCAATATATTTCTGCTTATGCATTAGGTGTTGTGATTGGAGCTCCTCTTTTGGCTGTTGCAACTGCTCAATTTTCACGTAAAACTGTTTTGATAGGGTTGATGTTTTTTTATGCCTTAGCAAATATTGCGAGCACTTTTTTTTCTGATTTTAGCATGTTAGTCGTATTACGCTTTCTCAGTGGTCTTCCTCATGGAATCTATTTCGGACTTGCGGCTATGGTTGCCTCTTCAATGGTGAAAATGAATGAACGTTCTAAAGCTGTTGGGTCTGTTATGCTTGGCTTAACTATTGCAACCGTTTTAGGAGCACCAAGTGCAACTTGGATTGGTCAACTTATTGGTTGGCAGATTGCTTTCATCCTTGTGGGTATGATTGCTTTATTATGTTGTTTTCTTATTTGGAATTTTTTGCCTTGCGATTTAAGGAGTAAAAGAACGAGCCCTTTACACGAAATGGGTGCATTAAAGCAAAAGCAGGTGTGGCTTCTTTTAACAATGGTTTCGGTGGGAGCGTCAGGATTATTTTCTGTTTTTACTTATATTAAGTCAACATTAATGCATATTTCTGGTTTTTCACTTGAGTGGATACCCTTTATCATGCCCTTAGTTGGATTGGGGATGGTGTTAGGAAATCTCTTGGGGCCTAAATTGGCTACTAAAATAGGCATTTCGCCGATGATATTTTTTTCTATGCTTTGGAGCGTATTTGTTTTTTTTGTTTTTTTCTTTTTATCTTATGCTCCGTTAACAGCTGCAATAGGATGCTTTTTGGTTGGGACTTCTTTTGCGGCTATGCCTTCTATACAAACAAAAATTATGGATGTTGCACTACAGGGACAGATTTTGGCAGGAGCATTAATGCAGTCTGCTTTTAATATTGCCAACGCTCTTGGTGCAGAAGCTGGAGCATTGGTTTTAAAATTGGGCTATAGTTATGAATATACAGCCATTTTAGGAAGTATTCTAACTTTTTGCGGATTAATGGTTTTTTGCATCTCATGGTTTATGGAGAAGCGTTCTTAATATTTTTTTAAGTAAAGAAGAAATTTTTATATTTATTTTTAGTTATTATTAGAATGTCCTGTTGGATTTTTAAATATGCAGTAGGAAATGCGCAACGCTAATGGAATAGCAAAACAAAATAAAAGCCCCATAAGCACGATAAGAAGTGTTTTTGCTGCTAAGATCATTCCTATTGTTCCTCCAGGATTAAAGAGGCCTGCAAGATTAGTGATGACTCCTGCTAGAGTTGCACTTAAGGCCGCTGAAAATAGTTGCACAAAGGTAAGGGATTCACTTGCACGCAGAGCATCTTCATCATTTGCACATTGTAATATCCTTGTGAGTAAATGTGGCCACGCTATACCTGCACTGACCCCAATAGAAAATAGTGCTAAGCAAATAATAAAAATATATTCAACTGTGGAAACTTCTGTTGGAATAAGCCATAAAAGAATAGTGATGCCTAACAGTTTTAATAAGGGGGAGTATACAATGATGTTGCGAATTTTTCTTGCGGAGATACCAGCACTTGAAAGGGCTCCACATGTCCACCCTAGGCTCATGAGTGCTGCTATATAACCAGCAATAAGTGGAGCTTGCCCATGAAGCTCTTGAAGAAAAAGTGGAAAATAAAGTTCTATACTATAGACGACTGTTGTCATAACGAGGATCAATGCGTAAACAGGAAAAATTTCAGAAGAAAAGGAAAAGGATTTATGCGGCAACATAGGGTGAAGATTAGATGATTCGATTCTTGCTAGAACAAAGAGAAGACTAAGTCCGATAACGAGCCCGCAGATTTTTGCCATTGTTGACTCCATAGCCCCTCCAACCGAAATGATAAAAATCAATAAGGTGAGTATGAAAAGCTGGAGAAGAGGAAAAGGGGATGTTGGAATATCACTTTCATTCTTTTTTGGTAAAAATTTAAAGGCGATGAGTGAGAAGAATATAGCAAATACACCAATGATCCAAAAGGATGCTCTCCATAGGCCATAATATATAGAAAGCCCTCCGATCGCTGGTCCTAATAAGGTTGATATTCCCCACATTCCAGAAATAACACTTAATGCGTGTGACCATAAAGATGGATTAAAAAAAATACGCACCATGGAATAGGATAGGGATAACAAAGAACCACTTCCAAATCCTTGAATAAAGCGTCCTATTAAAAATAATGGCATAGATGAAGAAATGCTGCACAGGAAAGTCCCTAGGGTAAAGATAACTCCAGAGATAACATAAGCGTTACGGGGACCTAGTTTTCCTAATATTTTTGTTGCAAGGGAAGTTCCTACGAGAGAAGCTGTAATGAAGACAGTAGCAACCCAAGAATAATATATTTCATTGCCAATATGATTCATAAGGGAGGGTAAAATAGTAATAACGATATAAACGTTGGTGGCGTGCAGCACAACTCCGCCTGTAAACGTTAAAAAGCAAGGACCATTTTTACTCAATAGAAGCGTAGACCAGCTTTGTTTTTTCACTGTTTTTGCTATTTAATAAAAGTTTATTTTCTTTTTATTTATAAGGCAGTTCTTTAAATTCACCAAGAAAAATTCAAAGCTCTATTTAGAGCTTTGAATTTTAATTAAATTATTGCTTAATTGTCCATTGCTTTTTTGAGATTTTCATCAATTTTGTCGAGAAAACCTGTTGTAGAAAGCCATTTTTGTTTAGGTCCAATCAAAAGCGCGAGATCTTTCGTCATAAAACCTTCTTCAACGGTTTTAATACAAACTTCTTCCAATGTTGTGGCAAAGTTTTTTAATTTATTATTGTTATCCAGTTTGGCCCGATGCGCTAGTCCACGAGTCCATGCAAAAATAGATGCAATAGAATTTGTTGATGTTTCTTCATTCTTTTGATATTGACGGTAGTGGCGTGTTACGGTGCCGTGTGCGGCCTCTGCTTCAACAATTTTACCGTCCGGTGTCATGAGAACGGAAGTCATAAGACCAAGAGAACCAAAACCTTGGGCAACAATATCAGACTGAACATCACCATCATAGTTTTTACATGCCCAGACATAGCCGCCTGACCATTTAAGTGCCGAAGCTACCATATCATCAATGAGACGGTGTTCGTAATACAATTTACGGTTTTCAAATTCATTTTTAAATTCCGTATCAAATATTTCTTGAAAGATATCTTTAAAACGACCATCGTAAGTTTTTAGGATGGTATTTTTTGTTGAAAGATAAACCGGAACATTCCGCTGTAGTCCATAATTAAAAGCTGCACGGGCAAAATCACGAATTGACTCATCAAGATTATACATTGCCATGGCAACCCCTGCACTTGGGGCATCAAAAACATCATGCTCAATAACTTGATCATCATCACCAACAAATTTAATACTTAGTTTCCCTTTGCCTGGAAATTTAAAATCTGTTGCTTTATATTGATCACCAAAAGCGTGACGTCCGATAATAATTGGCTTTGTCCAGTTAGGAACAAGGCGAGGGACATTTTTACAGATAATGGGTTCGCGAAAAATAACGCCTCCTAAAATATTGCGGATAGTGCCATTGGGTGATTTCCACATTTTTTTTAAGTTAAATTCTTTAACACGTGCTTCATCAGGTGTGATGGTTGCACATTTTATACCAACCCCATATTTTTTGATAGCATTGGCAGAATCAATCGTTACCTGATCATTGGTTGCATCACGGTTTTCGACGGAAAGATCATAATATTTGAGATCAATGTCGAGATAGGGATGGATTAATTTATCTTTGATATATTTCCAGATGATACGGGTCATTTCATCCCCATCGAGTTCAACAACGGGATTTTCTACTTTGATCTTTGCCATTAGAAGTCCTTTTTCTTTTAAGTGATATTACCTTATAGCACTTTCAGGTTTATAATGAAAAGTAAAAACAAGGGGCAAAGGGGCATGTAAATGTGTGTGGGGGAGGGAATATATGATCAATAGAGTATAAAACTTTATTGAAGAGTTTAATTTTTGAAAAGAAGTGATGTGTTTGCAAATCTATTATCATTGTGTAACTGAAAAAAGCATAATTTAATTAATAAATTAAGGATGTTTCTGGGGAATAGGGATATATATTTTTATCATCAAATTTCCTATTTAACGTTTTGATAAGTTGATTGTATTCTCAATGAGGGTTTCTTGAGTTTTTTTCGTGAGTAAGCATCTATTTTTATATCGCCATTTAATCTAAAATTACGGACTGTTTGTTTATAAAAATTTAATGTGATATAAAAAGCCCTGTAATGAGGGATGATTCATCTAAAATGCTTTCTTGGTAATCAATTTCAGTTTTAAAAGTTGAAAGAAATATATAAAGGGTGTGGTTGGTTTTTATTTAAAAATTAATAGCATACGTACAAATACCGCTTACAAAATCACCGTATCACTAGAGAAATCCTCTAACTTATATTTTATTAATTTTTTAATTGATACTAAGGACTACACTAGACTTCTTTCTATGAGGAAAAACGACAAATGAATCATCAGATGACTTTTACACCTTTTCTAAGAAAAGACCTCTTTAAAAGTCTGTTCCTTGATTTTTATTTATGATCCATGATATTTAAAACATAAGTAAAATCAATATCTTACACAGAAGAAAAGAAAAATTGGTACGCCCAAGGGGAATCGAACCCCTGTTTCCGCCGTGAAAGGGCGATGTCCTAACCGCTAGACGATGGGCGCAAACCAATGATGAGGCTTATAGAGAGGATCTTTTTACTTCGCAAGCCCTCTGTGTCATTTTTTTTGAAAAAAATGTGTTTTATTGAATAATTTTTAAATGACTTTTGTTTAAATCATTTTATTTTCTAAGTTTTTTTATAGAAAAAATATAGAGTTATCATGATGGATAAAAAATTTTGCTGCGAACATCATATTTAGTGAATGATATTTGTTGTTTACTTTCAGTTTGATGCCTATATAAAAATGATCATAAAAGCATTTTAAAGATATTTATTTTTTACGTATTTTACTCATTTTTGTCTCATGCTTGTACATGTGAATATCCTTTAACTTACTTGAGAGAGCCTTTATACAGAAGGCTGCTTATTTAAGCTTATCATAAAGCAAAGTTTATATAATTTATGAAAGAGAAAGAAATATTTATGAGTAAGTTAACAAAGAGTGCGAATCATACAAAAGTTTTTTCAAATCATAAGCTGTAGATTTCTTTCAATTTCACAAGAAGAAAATATGTATGATAAAAATAAAAAATATTGAGGAAATTTTTAGAAATATTTTAAAAATTATTTTTCTCAACTATACCTTTACATGGATGTGAAAAATTTAAAGGATTTTTATTTGTTCTCTCACATCTTTAGAAAGTTCTTTATTTGAAAATGAATCAGTGCAGGTAAAGGATTTATGGAGTTTTTTGTCATTGCAATTTGTTCGTTTTTAAAAAAATTGGCAATAAGTTAAGGTAAAATATTTAAACTTTGCAAATTTATTCTCCATATTTATAATTTTTCAGAATTATGCTGTACACAAATGAGTTTTTGTTTTTTACATTTAATGTAATGTTCTATTTTTATACAGAAGAATGTTAAGCTCTTTACATTAAAGAACGACAATTCAAGCTATATAATGGTAGGAAGGAATGCATTATTATTTAATAATCCACTTTATATTTTGTCCATTCTCTTTACGTATCCTATGAAAGAATGTTTTTTGTTTAATACTTGTTGATTTGGAAGAGATATGTTTGTATTTTTTACCAAATATTCGATATTCTTTTGCGTATTATTGATTATTTTTTGAGAGATTTTTTCTATCCCTTGTTGATAGAGATTAGTTTTTATGAGAAGGCTTTTACTTTTTAAAAACAAAGCAATTTTTTTTACGGTAATTTGCATTTATCAATTTTGTAGATTTTCATTTTGAATTAGATCTTTTATAAAGGTTTTAAAATTTTAAAAGAAAATAAATATTTGTATTTTTAGGAATTTTGATTGAACAAGCGGGGATAATGCTATTAGAAAAAAGTATGGAGGGAGCAGGGGATTTCTTTTGTCCTGATGGATATCAATATTCTTTTTGTTGCCAGTATTCTTTGTATTGCCAGTATTCTTTGTATTGATTGGCACATCATTTAAACGATATTTTCAATATGGATAAGGATCAATGGTTAGATAATGGCAGAAGCTTTAAAAGTTGGTATTGCGGGACTTGGTACGGTTGGTACCTCAGTTGTTCGAGCTCTATGTGAAAAAGCGAATAGTTTGGCTTGTCAGTGTGGGCGATCCATCAAAGTTGTTGCTGTTAGTGCGCGCGATAAAGGCCGTGATCGTGGAGTTGATCTCAGTAATATGAGATGGTTTGATTCACCTGTGGAGATGGCTGCCTTTGACGAGATTGATGTTTTTGTCGAGTTAATTGGTGGTGAATTGGATATTGTATATACTGCTGTTAAGAGTGCGCTTGAGGCAGGACATCATGTTGTAACAGCCAATAAAGCTCTTCTCGCTCGATATGGGGTAGAGCTAGCTATAATTGCAGAACAAAAAGGCGTTTTTCTTCATTTTGAAGCAGCTGTCGCAGGGGGAATCCCTGTCATTAAAGCGATGAGAGAATCGCTTGTCAGCAATCATATATCGCGGATTTATGGTATTCTCAATGGAACCTGTAATTATATATTAACACGCATGTTTACAGAAGGCCTTTCATTCAAAGATTGTTTAGCAGATGCACAAAGATTGGGGTATGCTGAAGCAGATCCAACTTTTGATATTGAGGGAAATGATACCGCTCATAAATTAGCTTTGTTAACAAGCTTGGCATTTGGAACAGCTGTTTCGTTGGATGATGTTTATGTTGAAGGAATTCATAATATTTCGCAAATTGATATTCGGGCGGCTGATGAATTGGGATATAGAATTAAGCTTTTAGGGGTTGCTTTAAAAACGGATTCTGGAATAGAGCAACGCGTTCACCCAACAATGGTCCCAACATCCTCAATGATTGCACAGATCAATGGTGTAACCAATGCTCTTTCTATTCAAAGTGATTTATTAGGTGAATTATTATTTTCTGGTCCTGGCGCTGGAGGAATGGCAACAGCATCAGCTGTTATTGGTGATTTGGCTGATATAGCAAAAGCACGTTCTGGTTTTCACTATGCACCTGTTTTAAGACGTCCAGCTTTAAAGCTTTCTCCTCATAAAAAAGCACGCATTTCACATCATGCAGGGGGCTATTTTATACGTTTAAATGTTCATGATCGTGCTGGTGTTTTTGCCGCGGTTGCAAGGCATATGGCTGATAATCATATTTCGCTAGAGTCGATTGTTCAAAGACCTTTTATAGAAAATCAGATTGAAAAAACGATTATTTTAATCACACATGAAACAACAGAAGTGAATGTACGACAGGCACTTGCAGAAATTGAAAAAGATGGACATCTTGTTGCAAAATCTCAATTCATTCGTATTGAACGTATGGCAGAGAATTGATAACTTATCTTGATAAGACAAGCTGGAATATTTTTATCTCTTGTGGAAAGTTTTCATCTTTGTCAAAAGCTTTATTTTTAGAGCTTAATTAAGAACTCATATTTTTTCTGGTATTTATTCGGTAGGATTTTTTCATATGCCCACAACTCAGAAGACTTTAAATGGACTTGATCGTATTTTGACACTTGAATTGGTACGTGTCACTGAACGTGCTGCTGTTGCTGCTGCGCGCTGGCGCGGACGTGGCGATGAAAAGGCAGCCGATCAAGCTGCTGTAGATGCAATGCGGCAGGAACTTAATCGATTGCCTATTGAGGGTACAGTGGTGATTGGCGAAGGTGAGCGGGATGAAGCGCCCATGCTTTATATTGGAGAAAAAGTAGGTCTTCAAAATGGACTGGCGATCGATATTGCACTTGATCCATTGGAAGGAACAACACTTTGTGCTAAAAATCTTGCCAATTCTTTGGCAGTGATTGCTATTGCTGAAAAAGGTAACCTCCTTTATGCTCCTGATGTTTATATGAACAAAATTGCTATTGGTCCTGGTTATCCAAAGGGATTGGTGGATATAGATGCTTGTCCTACCGATAATATTCATGCTCTTGCAAAGGCTAAAGGTGTGGCTGTTAATCAGATTACTGTTTGTATTATGGATAGGCCTCGTCATGAAAAACTGATTGAGCAAGTGCGAAAGACAGGGGCATCGATTCGCTTGATTGGTGATGGAGATGTTGCTGCTGTTATTGATACAACTGATCCAGAAGAAACAGGTATTGATATTTATATGGGAATTGGTGGTGCTCCAGAGGGTGTTTTAGCGTCTGCTGCTTTACGCTGCATTGGAGGACAGATGCAAGGTCGTTTGTTGCTTGATACAGAAGAGAAAATTGCTCGTGCAGCCAAAATGGGGATTAGTGATCCCAATAAGGTTTATACAATGGAAGAAATGGCAAAGGGTGACGTTTTGTTCTCAGCGACAGGGGTGACAGATGGTAACATGCTGTCTGGTGTTAAATTCACGCCTCGCTACATTCAAACGGAAACTCTTGTAATGCGTTCTCATACGGGGACAGTTCGCAATATTAAAGCAAAGCATAGAGATCATTCGAAATTTGATTAATGTTTTCCTTTTTGTCATCCCTAAAAAATAGAGAGATTACTTTTAGCACGAACACTTCCATGAAGGCCGATATATCTTCATGGAAGCCTTTATAGATATGAGAATATCGTCTTATTATGAGAGCTGGACAGAATAAACCCAGCCATTTTTATCTTCTATATTTCCTTTTTGAAGACCAACCAATTGTGCTTGAAGTTGCTTTGTGACTTCTCCAACTGTTTCATTTCCAATAATAAATTCTCCTCCTTTATATCTAAAACGGCCGATTGATGTGACAACGGCAGCTGTACCACAAGCAAAAACTTCTTTAAGTTGTCCACTCTTTACATCTTCTTGAAGCGATGCAAAAGAATAAGGACGCTCTTCTATCGTTAATCCCATTTGTTTAGCCAACTGTAAAATTGAATGACGTGTTATTCCCGGAAGGATTGTTCCATTAAGGGGAGGGGTTACGAGTGTATTATTGTCCATAATAAAGCAGACATTCATACCGCCAAGTTCTTCAATCCATGTATGTTCAACCATATCAAGGAAGAGCACTTGGCTACAATTGTTTTCAATCGCACTTTTTTGTGCAAGTAAGCTGGCTGCATAGTTTCCACCACATTTAGCAGCACCTGTTCCTCCTGGACCTGCACGACTATACTCTGTTTCAATCCAGACGCTGACAGACTTTTCCTCTCCTTTGAAATAGGATTCAACTGGAGAGGCTATGATACAAAAAAGATATTCTTGAGAAGGGCGAACGCCCAAAAAGTTTTCATTACCAAACATAAATGGACGAATGTAGAGGCTTACGTTAGGATGATCAGAAACCCACTTTTGATCAATTTTTACTAATTGATGAACGGCATCCAGAAAAATATCTTTTGGTAATTCTGGCATCGCTAACCGGTGTGCTGACTCTATAAATCTTTGTGCATTAGCATCAGGACGGAAGAGCAAGATGCGTCCATCTTTTGCACGATATGCTTTTAAACCCTCAAAAATCTCCTGTCCATAATGCAAAACGGTACTTGCAGGGTTAATTTCTAAAGCTTTGTATTGAGAAATAACGGCGTTATGCCAGCCTTTGTCTTCTGTCCACTGAATAGTGCACATATGGTCTGTAAAGAATTGACCAAAACCGGGACTTTTTAAAATTTCTTCACGTTTTTTTTCTGATAGAGGTGATGGGTTCTTTTCTATTGTAAAGGGAAGTGATGATATGGGAGATTTCATAAGAAAAACCTTTTGAGACTGTTTTATTTTTTATTTAATAAAAATAACGAGATATTTCGCTCATAACTCTATTATTAGCAAATCCTTTGTGTCAATGTTTTATTGTAGAACGCAAAGGGTTTTATTATAGCGTTCAAAGGTTATGGTAGATATTTTAATTCTATTCTCGGTTCTCTTTCCTCACTTTAATAAAGGTATCTGGAACCTTTATCTTTCTTTATCGTTTTCTCAAAATAAGTATCTGAATGATTTCATATATGCATATTTTCTAAAAATTTTAAGGTTAAGGGGATTGAGAAAAGGAATCCACTATGATTGATAAAAATTATCACACATATGAAGAACGTATGGCTGAAGAAAGAAAAGATCATGAACAGCGTGTTTCAATCGCTAAGGGTATTTTTGCTATTCTTCTTGCTCTGGTTATTATTTGGTTTGTTTTTGGTTTTTTAGGATCTTTTTTTGCAAGACCTCCTGAACATAGTTCACATTATAATACTCCACAAACAAGTCAGAGCATAACAACGCCTCAAAAAGATTTAAATTCAACCCCTCCTGTACCTTATACCTATAAGAGTACGCAGTGATTTTTTTTGAAACATAATCTTTTAAATAAGGCGAAAATTGATGCAGATTAAAGAATAAAGTTGAGGTAAATACATAAACCAAAAAGATGGAGATGATTTTAATTTCTGAAGTTTCTGATAAATCATTGAAATAAATCATGTAACGGTTTTAACAACCGTTACATGATTGGTTTAGCGTGTTACGAAGCAATTTCCACCAGAATTTTTAATGGTTTCACAAAGGATTATAGCTTCATCACGGTTCTGCGTTTGAATACGGACACGGTAATAGGTTCCTTTTCCTGGTATAAAAGCCGACTGAATATTTAAAGGACGAGACCCGATAATGAATCCAAATTTGGATTTCATATTTTTCAAAGAATCTCTAGCTAACTCATGCGTTGGTTGAGAGGAAAGTTGTACATAATAACTCTCTGAATTTTGTGGTAAAACTCTATTTTCTGATGTGGGGCGAGTGGCGGTGTGCGTTTCGACTTCTGCATTTCTCTCTGCATGGGAAGGAATTGGGATAAATTTTTCTTCAATATTCTCAATATTCGCATCAGAAGTATTTTCAGCGATTATTTTATCAATATTATTTTTGAGATCATAATCACTTTCTTGGTCTTTTTTATCGGAATTATGCGACAAAACAGCGGATGACTCTTGAAGATCGTCAGGAATTTGATCAATGGATTGAGCAGCAGTTTTACTCTCTGTTTGATGTACAGGAGCCAGTGTAATTGTACCATCTTGATTGACAATAACGGTTTTTACTTCTTGCGTTGGAATAGTATGATGGATAGCTTCAGTGACTGCATCCTCAACATCAGATTTAGTCGAAGAAGATGATGAAACATTTGGAGACTCTTCTGGATTTAATCCCTCTAAGTTATCAGGTTGCTCAGAGCTATCGATAAGAAATTGTTGTGTATTTTCTTGTTTGTCATTCTGCCCAGTTGTTTGTTTATAGACATCTAAATTATGGGCAACATCATTTTTCGTTTCAGTTGTTTCTGGTTTGAATTTAAAAGGTGTATTATCAGCGTGGATAATGACCCTTTCTTCATTTTTCTGTGATGACATGAAAAAATAATAATAACCAGTAAACCCAATGGCTACTAAAATAAGAAGAAAAATACCTTTGATGAAAACTTTACTCAAAATAGAACTTTTAAGGGGAGGAGGTGCTGATGGAGGCGTAGGGATTCCATCTGACCCTGTGTATAGTGAATTCTCACTCAAAGAGGGAGAATTATATTCGATATTGGCATCAGAAAAATAGTCGGCATTTTGCTCTTTAGAATTTATATAAATCCCTTCTTTTGAATTTTGCATAGTTTGATGAAAAACTTCGTTGAAAGTTTCATTTTTCTGTTGTTTTTGAGAAAAATTATCTGTTGGAACATGTCCTACATTGAGTACATCTGCAAATTCTTCTTCCAAACCACCTGTTGGTACATCATATTCTGGGGCTTCATACGGGACTTCTGGAACCATAATAGGACCAGTTTTTTCTACGATTTCTTCCGAAAATTTATAAGTATCAACATTGGGTGGGGGAGTATCTCTGTGTGTATAGTTATGGGCAAAAAAGCTCTCTGTTTGTTTTGTATTAAGAGGTTTTGATGAGGAAAAAAACTCGTCTAAATTATTTTGGTTATATGAAATTTCTCTGTTTGGGTTAGAGACATTTTCAGGCTTATTGATGTATTGGGTTTGAGCTTCATTATATGTTGGAACTTTTTCACTGTAAGCTTCTTGTTGTGAAGGATTTTCTTCAAAAAAATGGGGATAATTGTTTGTATGATCTTCTTGTGAAGATCCCTCTAAATAAGATTGTCTGTCAACGTGTGTTGAATCCAAAGGGGAGGAGAAGCCACTTGTTGTCTGATTTTTTGCTGTGTTTTGTCTTTCTGACACAAGGTTAGAAGATGAAAAAGACTTATTTGCTTCCGGAGAAGAGGAAACATCCGTATAATTTTTTTGGGGTAAATTTTCTTGATCCGCTGAAATGTTATAGGGATGGTTTCTGGAAGGATCATAGAAGTTTTGATTATCATCATAAGTTTTTTGTACATTCGAAGTCTCAGGTTGTTGTGAGGTCGTTTGTGAAAAACGATTGGTTCTTTCAACAGTTTCTGTCTCATCTTTCTTATTTTCGAGTCTTTCAGATTCATTAAAAAAGAAATTTTCTGATTCTGATTGTGAGATAAAATTTCTTTTTTCAAAAAAAGAATGAGCACTTGTTGCTGTTTTTTTCTGTTGAGACAATTGATTCTTTTGGTGATTCTTTTGGATTGGTAATGGAGAAAGCGCGTCTAAAATTTGTTCTTCATCATGACTGGTCGGTGAAGAATATTTTTCTTCAGATAAATTATTTTGTTTTGAATGGTTGAAAGAATCAGTTTGTGCAATATCTGAGGCTCTTGCGTCGCTGGTTGCATGCAAGTTCCATTGCTTTTTTTGATCATCAAACGGTAAGTCGTGTGTTAAATTATTTTCAAGTTCTTCTTCTAGGAAAGACAAATCAAAATCATCATCAGGGGATGATGTTTTGGAATGAGATGTCGAGCGATCTGTCTGTAAAGAAGAGTGCTCATTTTGGTTTCCGCTTTGTTTGGTCGGATTAAAAATGCGCGTAAGTCTTTCTAAAGGATCATGGTGTTCATGATCGTGTTTTGTTTCGTGCGGATTTTTGCGATCGTTATCGCTCATAGCTTTTCTCACATAATGATTTGCACTCACGTGCAATCAATGGTTAATTTTGATTTGTTATATTAAAATTATAAATTTTCCCCCTCTCATGCAAGGATACATGAAAAAGTTTACCAATAAAGTATCTATTGTATGTATTTATAGAACTTTTTCAACGCATTTCTATTGGGGCCTCGACTCCTATGATGCTAAGTCCTGATGATAAAATATTGATAACAGCTTGTATCAAGCCCAATCTTGCAAAGGATAACTCTTTATCATTAGGCTGAATAAAGCGTAAATTGAGATTTTCGCTCCCTTTATTCCAATGTGTGTGAAAGCAGGAGGCAAGATCATAAAGATAAAACGCTAATCGATGGGGTTCTTTATGAATGACCGCTTGTTCAATGATACGCGGATATTCAGAAAGTTTGCGTATTAATAATATTTCATTGTCATCTGTTAGTCGATGAAGATGGGGGATCAATATGTCCTCTGAAAAACTCTCAATATGAAGCACTTCTTGTGCTTGACGAAAGACTGAGTGACAACGTGCACTTGCATATTGTACGTAAAAGATAGGGTTATCTTTTGATTGTTCTGTTACTTTTGCAAAATCAAAATCAAGAGGAGCTTCGCATTTGCGGTATAACATCATAAAACGCACTGGATCACGACCAACTTCCTCAACAACATCTCTTAGAGTGACAAATGATCCTGCTCTTTTTGACATGCGCACAGGTTGACCATTGCGAAAGAGTTTTACCAATTGACATAAGAAAACACTTAGTCTGGCTTTATCCCCAGAAATTGCTTTTGCCATGGCTTCTAGTCGCTTTACATAGCCAGCATGGTCTGCACCTAAAATATAAATCATTTCATCAAAATGACGATTAAATTTATCCCGAAAATAAGCAACATCAGCAGCAAAATAAGTGTAAGAACCATCGGATTTAATCAAAACACGGTCTTGGTCATCACCAACATTTGTTGAACGAAACAAAGTTTGTTCGCTTGGTTCCCAATCTTCTATATTTTGTCCTTTGGGAGGGGGGAGTTTTCCTTTATAGATATAACCATTTAAAGTGAGGTCGTTAATGGTGTTACGAATAGCGCGGGCATTATCTGCGTAAAGCATTCGCTCAGAAAAAAAGATATCATGATAAATATTAAGAGCCGCCAAATCTTCGCGAATCATGAACATCATTGCCTGAATTGCCTGTTCTTTCACAATAGATAAGGCTTTATCTTTATCCATGATGAGGAGTTGATCACCAAACTCTTGAGCCAATGATTGACCTAATGGTATCAAGTACTCTCCAGGATAGAGCCCCTCTGGAATTTCATTAATTTTTTGTCCAAGAGCTTCACGATAGCGCAACAGTACGGAGTGAGCGAGGACTTCGATTTGTTGACCAGCATCATTGATATAATATTCTTTCGTGATGTTATAGCCCGTAAATTGTAGCAAATTAGAGAGAACATCCCCAACAACAGCTCCGCGACAGTGTCCTACATGCATAGGGCCCGTCGGATTTGCTGAGACATATTCAACATTGACACGTTTTCCTTGTCCTATAGGGATGCGACCATAAGAAAGACCTAATTCAAGCATGGATTTTACAGCATCTTGCCAAAATAATTTTGTAAGCTTGATGTTGATAAAACCAGGACCGGCAACATCAATATTCTCGATAGAGGAATCATTTTTAAGCAGTTCTATGATTTTATCGGCAAGAGCGCGGGGCCCCATCCCAATAGATTTTGCAAGCACCATAGCAGCATTGGTTGATAAATGACCATGGGAGGGATCACGTGGGGGATCAACGGTGATTTTTGTTAAATCTAGATCTTCTCTACTTTTTTCTTTTATATCAGATAATTCAATTGATTTTTTAATTTTTTTTTCGAAGTTTTTAAAGATGTTCATATTGAGCTTCCATAATGATGCTAAAAGCCATTAAACGAAATGATCTGTATGGTCAAATAAACGGTGATATTCACGTAAAGCATAATGATCAGTCATCCCTGAAAGAAAGTCAGCAATCAGACGTGCTAACTCTTGATTTTTTAAGTGCACTGTTTTTTTGCACCAACTTTCAGGCATTGTATTTGGATTTTCATAATAACAATTGAATAATTTTTGTACAATGCATTTTGCTGTATTGCGACGACTAAGAACTTGTTCGTGATAATAAAGATTTTTAAAAAGAAAGTTTTTTAGTTCTTTTTCGTAAACGGTCATTGATGGTGAAAAGGTAACAATAGTTTGTTTTGCTTGGTAAATATCGTTTATACTGGTTGGTTTGATGCGTGCTAAGTTTTTATGTGATTGTTTGATAACATCTTCGACCATGGTTGTGATTTGTCTTCGTACAAGTGTGTAACTGCGTCGTGCTTGGTCGAGATGGGGATGCTCATCGGTTATATCTTTTAAGATGGCTGCTGTTAGTGAAACTTGTTCAAATTGATCGAGGGTTAAAAATTGCGATCGTAAACCATCATCAATATCATGGGCATTGTATGCGATATCATCTGCAATCGCAGCACATTGCGCTTCTAGTCCTGCAAAACAATCGAGTGCAAGATCTTGCTTTGCATTGTATTGTAAAATGTCGGTGGGAACTTCTTTATTCTTCGCGTGAGGACCTAAAAGAGGCCCGTTATGCTTTACAAGTCCTTCGAGGGTTTCCCATGTAAGGTTAAGTCCATCAAAATTTGCATAGCGCTGTTCTAGTTTTGTAACAATACGTAAGGCTTGTGCATTATGGTCGAAGCCGCCATAATGAGCCATGGCTTCATTGAGAGCTTCTTCTCCTGCATGGCCAAAGGGTGTGTGCCCAAAATCATGTACAAGAGCAATGGCTTCGGCAAGATCTTCATCAAGATACAGAGCCCGAGCAAGGGTTCGTGCAATTTGGGAAACCTCTATGGAATGGGTAAGGCGGGTACGATAATGATCGCTTTCATCTGCAATAAAAACTTGCGTTTTATGTTTAAGACGTCGAAATGCATTAGAATGGATAATACGATCTCTATCTCGTTGAAAGGGTGAACGTGTAGAGCTCATCATTTCATGGAATAATCGGCCACGGCTTGTTTGCGGGTGAGCACTGTAGAGCGCTCGAGATTGGTAATTGAAGTTGATCGTGCCTATATCCATTGCAAGCTGTCCATTATCATCTTAAAATTGAGAGTGGTTTATGATGAATAAATTTTCTCTTTAATAGTGTGAGATACTCTTTCTTGGTGGTTTAATGCAAGGATATATAAAATGAATGTGAAAATTTCAGATGCTGCTGCTCAGCAAATTGTACAGATACTTTTGCGTGAACCCGATAAAATAGCCTTACGTATTTCTGTTGAAGGAGGGGGGTGTTCTGGTTTTTCTTATAAATATGATTTGGTTTCTGAAATGGGTAAAGATGACCTCGTTTTCAAAAAAGATGGGGCAATTGTACTTATTGATTCACTATCGATTCCCTTCATGGAAGGAGCTGAGATTGATTTTGTTGATGATCTTATGGGGCAGTCTTTTCAGATTCATAATCCCAATGCTGTTTCATCATGTGGTTGTGGTGTAAGTTTTTCAATTTGAGAGTGGGGACTTTGTTATATTGTTTCTTGAAAAAAATATCATGTTGGTCAACAATGTAAAAATGGCTAATCTTATAAAAACAGTGCACCGATGTGTGCGGTTATGCGTGGTGCTTACTTTATTGATCTGGAGCCACTATGCTTTTTGTGAAGAAGGAGTAGATCAGCAGCAGGGACCATCACGGAGTTTCATTCTAAAGCCCCAAGAGCAGGAAAAAGAGAGTTTAGCATCTCAAGCACAACTCATTTTGAATGCTCGATTAACAAATAGCCGTCAAGATATTGAAAAAGGGCTTGTGTGGCGGGTTTATGCCCCTATTTTAGGGATTGATAATAAATTACCATTAGTGGCAAGCTATAAGGGGGGAAGTGCGCGTTTTGATCTCGAATCAGGAAGCTACCTTGTTCATGTTTCATTTGGTCATATGAGTGCTGTGCGCTATATTCGTCTAGAAAATGGGCAGAGTCTTGTGAAAAGTTTTTATCTTGAGGCAGGTGGACTTATTTTAAATGCGACACTGCTCAATGGTGAAATCAATAGAAAGGAATTACGTTTCACGATCTATGAGGATGAAAAAGAAAATGATGATACGGGGATAATTTTATCAAACGTTAAACCTCAATCTGTTGTGCGTTTAAAAGCTGGCCGCTACCATGTTGCTTCTCATTATGGCTCCATTAATGCGACGGTGCGTTCGGATATTCAAGTAGAGGCTGGTAAAATAACGGAAGTTACTCTTGAACATCAGGCCGCTCAAATTGTATTAAAACTGGTACGACAAGAAGGAGGAGAAGCGCTTGCAGATACAAGTTGGTCTCTTGCTAATGATTCTGGTGATATTGTTTATGAAACAGTTGGGGCTTATGTTTCACTCGTATTAGCCGAGGGAGAGTATATTGCCATTGCTAAAAATAAAGATAAAATTTATCAAAAGGTTTTTTCTGTCGTTTCTGGTCATGATGAAGATATAAGCGTGGTGGCGAATGAACAAAATATGCAACGAATTGATGAAGATATAGATTGATCGTTGTTCATAGAACTAAACCGTGATGAAAGATGGGGTGTGCGTTTTGATTGAAATTTCAACAGTTGGTGTATTTTTTGCGGGGGCTCTCTCTTTTTTGTCGCCATGTGTTTTGCCATTAGTTCCTCCTTACTTATGCTATATGGCCGGGATTGGTATTGATGATTTTCGGTCAGAAAAACGTGATGAGAAAGTCTTTATACGGTGGGCTTTATTGTCTTCTGTTATCGCTTTTGTTCTTGGGTTTACCACTGTTTTTGTTGCTTTAGGTGCTAGTGCAAGTACAATTGGTAAATTCATTGGTTATTATCGTGATTGGTTTGCACTTGCTGCTGGGGTAATCATTATTATTTTTGGTTTAAATTTTTTAGGGCTTTTCAAAATTTCGTTTTTATTTCGTGAAGCGCGTTTTCAGACTCATAAAACACCTGCTGGTCCTTTAGGAGCTTATGTTATTGGGTTAGCTTTTGCCTTTGGTTGGACACCGTGTATTGGCCCCATTTTAGGGCCTATTATAACGCTTGCTGGAACAAAAGAAACTGTTGGTGAGGGCGCTATTCTATTAGCAGTTTATGCATTAGGTCTTGCTGTTCCTTTTGTATTGGCTGCTTTATTTTCCAGTCGTTTTATGCGGTTTTTAGCAGCTTTTCGTATTCATTTAGGGAAAGTTGAAAAAATTATTGGTGTTTTTCTTATTCTTACTGGAATTTTGTTTTTAACAGGCTCTATGCAGGACCTTTCGTTTTGGCTTTTAGAACATTACCCTTCATTGAGTTATGTTGAAGATATTCGTTTCTACGATATTATGAACTTTTTTGGATTTTCTCGTTAGTTTTATGTGTTTTTATGGTTAGAAGTTGTCTTTCTATTGTTCTTGCTGCAGGTGAGGGAACGCGTATGAAGTCGTCTCTCCCTAAGGTGCTTCATAAAATTGCTGGATTGCCTCTTATATGCCATGTTCTAAAACAAATAGAATTGGCAGGATCTTCACAATTGGCTGTCATTGTGGGATTTGGTGCTCAAGAGGTTGTACATATTGTTCAGTCATTTGTAAAAGATGTGATGATTTTTGAGCAAAAAGAGCGTTTAGGAACGGCGCATGCTGTTTTATCAGCTCGTTTAGCTTTGCAAAAGGGAGTGGATGATATTCTCATTGTTTTTGGGGATACGCCTCTCATTCAGCAAGATTCTTTGCGTCAAATGCGTGCACAGCTTGCTGATGGAGCAGATGTTGTTTTTGCAGGTTTTCATACTCAAGATCCAACAGGTTATGGGCGCCTTCTCGAGAAAAATGGTCAATTGATCGCAATTGTTGAAGAAAAAGATGCGAGCAATGAAGAAAAAAAGATTTCTTTTTGCAATGGGGGAATACTCGCTATACGTGGAAAACATGCACTTCCTCTTTTAGAGAAGGTTGATAATAACAATATGAAAAAGGAATATTACTTAACCGATATTGCTTCTCTTGCTTCCCGTGAAGGATTAGATGTACGTGTTGTTGAAGTTCCTTTTGAAAATATTGTAGGAATTAACAACGGTTTTGAGCTTTCTGAGGCTGATTCTTTGTGGCAAAAACGTAAAGCGCGTGATTTAATGTTATCAGGTGTTATACTCTTAAAACCAGAAACAGTCTATTTTTCTTATGATACAGAAATTGAACCGGGGGTGGTTATAGAACCAAATGTTTATTTTGGATTGGGCGTGAAAGTACAATCTGGTGCTGTGATTCATGCATTTAGTTATCTCGAAGGTGCTGTGGTGGGTCAAGATGCACAGATTGGTCCCTATGCACGTTTGCGTCCTGGAACAGAGTTGGCTAAATCCGTAAAGATTGGAAATTTTTGTGAAATCAAACAAGCTAAGGTAGGAGAATTTTCTAAAATTAATCATTTAAGTTATATTGGTGATGCCGAAATTGGTGAACATACTAATATTGGGGCCGGTACGATTACATGCAATTATGACGGATTTAACAAATATAAAACTACGATTGGTGATCATGCTTTTGTTGGGTCTAATACGGCGCTTGTTTCTCCATTGGTGATAGGGGATGGTTCTTATGTTGCTTCAGGAAGTGTTATTACTGAAAATATTTCTATGAACAGTATGGCTTTTGGGCGTGCACGACAGGTTATAAAAGAAGGCTATGCAACAAAATTTCGGGCGCGTTTGTTAGAGAACAACTTGTCAAAAAACAAACAGAAAAAGTGACCATTTTCAGTTTATTTCTTTGTTTTGTACGATCTAACGATGGAGAGGAGCATTATTCTTAAAGATTGCCGTACTCCATGTTTAAATTATTTTATTATTTATCGTTTAAATAAAGGCTGTTAGATTGTTTTATGAGATTTAAATCCTTAAGATATATGGGTTGGAGCTTTTGAATGTGTGGAATTATTGGAATTCTTGGAAAGAGCTGTGTTGCATCTTCTTTGCTTGAGGGGTTAAAACGTCTTGAATACAGAGGGTATGATTCATCTGGGGTGGCAACAGTTTATAATGGGCATCTTTATCGTGTACGTGCTGAGGGTAAGCTTGTTCATTTAGAAGAAAAATTAAAAAAAACACCCCTGAAGGGAAATTTAGGGATTGGGCATACCCGTTGGGCAACACATGGCGTTGCTGTTGAACGCAATGCACATCCCCATATAACCGAAAAGCTTGCGGTTGTGCATAATGGTATTATTGAAAATTTTGTAGAATTGCAAAAAGAACTCATCGAAGATGGTTATATCTTTGAAACAGAGACGGATACGGAAGTTATTGCACATTTAATAACGCGTGCATTAAAAAGTGGTCTTTCTCCGCAAGAAGCTATGTGTACCAGTTGGAAAAGGCTGCAGGGGGCTTTTGCACTTGCTCTTATTTTCGAAGGTGAAGATAACCTTATGATTGCGGCTCGGTCTGGTCCACCGTTGGCAATTGGTTATGGAAAAGATGAATTTTTTGTGGGATCAGATGCTATTTCTTTGGCTCCATTCGTTGATCATATTAGCTATTTGGAAGATGGAGATTGGGCTGTTCTCACACGAGAAGGCGTCACAATTTATGATGGAGACAATCAACCGGTAAAACGTTCTATGACAACATTACTTGAAGGGGCTTTATTGATTTCTAAGGGTAATCATCGTCATTTTATGCACAAGGAAATGTTTGAACAACCTGAAGTGATTTCTCATAATTTGGCGCATTATCTTGATCTTGGAAATTATACCGTTCGATCTTTTGAAAATTTGATTGATTGGAAAAATATTCATCAACTGCTTTTTGCGAGTTGTGGAACGGCTTATTATTCAACTTTAGTTGCACGCTATTGGTTTGAAAAATACGCCGCTTTAAGTGTTGACAATGATGTTGCTTCGGAGTTTCGTTATCGTGAGCCTCCTATAACCTCTGATGCGTTATCGCTGTTTGTTTCTCAATCTGGTGAAACAGCAGATACATTAGCTTCTTTACGTTATTGTCGTGAGCGGGGTGTAAAAACAGCAACAATTGTGAATGTTGAGCAATCCACAATGGCAAGAGAGGCTGATTTTATTTTCCCAACACTAGCCGGACCAGAAATTGGTGTTGCTTCAACAAAAGCTTTTACCTGTCAATTGGCAACACTTGCTTCACTCGCACTTAGCGCCGCTAAACAACGTGGCTCTCTCACGGTTCAAATGGAACAGAAACTGGTTCAACAATTGGCAGAAGTTCCTCGTATTTTAAATGAGGTCTTAAAATTAGAAGGAAAAATTGAAGCTCTTTGTCGTGATTTGGTGAATGCAAAAAGTGTTCTTTATCTGGGACGTGGAACTTCTTATCCGATTGCTTTGGAGGGAGCCCTTAAACTGAAAGAGCTTTCTTATATTCATGCTGAAGGTTATGCGGCGGGAGAGTTGAAGCATGGACCAATTGCACTGGTGGATGAGACAATCCCCGTTATTGTTGTAGCTCCTTATGATCGCTGGTTTGAAAAAACTTTGTCTAATATGCAAGAAGTAGGAGCGCGCAATGGTCGTATTATTTTGATAACCGATAAAAAAGGAGCAGAATCAGCTTCTCTTAAGACTTTATCAACGATTACTTTGCCCGTTGTTCCAGAATTTATTGCTCCTATTATTTATGCGCTCCCCATTCAGTTAATCGCTTATCATACGGCTGTTTTATTAGGAACAGATGTTGATCAACCGCGTAATTTAGCAAAATCAGTCACCGTTGAATAAAAATAGATTGTATATTTCTGAACTTTAAGAAAATAATCATGTGTAATAAATTGATTTATAATGATAATTTCTTCTTCCATTTTTCTCAGTTGAAAGAAAATACCAAAGATAGGATTTTTCATTCCAAATCCTTAATAAAAGAATAAAAAATATTTTCTTAAACGATCAAAAAATGGATTAGATGTATGAAGACGAAGTTCAAAAGGACATATTATGCTTCTCTTCCTTTAATGCAAGAGTCATCCAGATTGTGAGAGAAGATGCTGCTGTTGATTTTTGATTCTTTCATGAAGCATAAATGCTGTAGGGAGTGTGTTAGATCATTTATGAATGATCCTAAGAAAGAGTAGCCTATTTGCATGGGAAGTATTTTTATTTTTTACCAAAGGTTCTTTTCTATCATTATCCTGCTCGTAAGAGGCGTGTAGCGTTGTTGTGTCCGAAAAGATAAAGGAGTAACCGTAAAGCTTGTCCTTGCTCAGAAGAAAGATGAGGATCACGTTGTAAAAATAAGCGTGCGTCCTTTCTTGCTATTGACAAAAGATCACTGTGAACAGCAAGATTTGCTATATGAAATTCAGGAACTCCAGATTGTTTTGTTCCTAAAAGTTCTCCTTCGCCTCGCAAGCGCCAATCTTCTTCGGCAATTTCAAAACCATCTTCTGTATTGCGGATAATATTCAGGCGTTTTGCCGCTGTTTTGGTGAGTGGATCTTTATAGAGCAAAATACAGGAAGATTTTTTATCGCCTCGTCCTACACGTCCACGCAATTGGTGCAATTGTGAAAGGCCAAAATGTTCTGCATGTTCGATGATAATAATCGAAGCATCTGGAATATCCACGCCTACTTCAATGACGGTCGTTGCAACTAAAATACGTGTATTTCCGCATTTAAAAGATGCCATAGCTGCTTCTTTTTCTGCTGTAGACATTTTACCATGGATCATCCCAACACGTGCTCCAAAGCGCTCATGAAGAAACGCAAAACGATTTTCAATTGAAGTGAGATCAAGAGCTGTCGATTCCTCCACTAAAGGACAAATCCAATAGAGTTTTTCTTCTTTTTCGAGTGCAATTGCGATTCGTTCTATAAGTTCATGCATACGTTTTAAAGAAAGCATTGCTGTTGTAATGGGTTGTCGTCCCATTGGTTTTTCTGTAATTTTGGATACATCCATGTCACCAAAAGCTGTTAAGACAAGTGTGCGGGGAATGGGCGTGGCGGTCATGACCAGCATATCCGGTTTATTGCCTTTTTCTGTAAGGGCAATACGTTGATGCACACCAAAACGGTGTTGTTCATCGATAATGGTTAAGGCGAGATTGTTATAAGTAACGCTGTCTTGTATAAGAGCATGGGTTCCAATGACAATAGAAACTTGACCTGACAAAATATCATTCAAAATATTTGTCCGCAATTTTCCTTTTTCTCGTCCTGTTAAAAGTGTTGTTTGTAAGCCTATCTTTTCGGCAAGAGGGGCAATGGTGGCAAAATGTTGCCGAGCAAGCACTTCTGTGGGGGCCATTAAAGCTGATTGCCCTGAATTTTCAGCAATTTGTGCCATTGCCATCAGTGCCACGACTGTTTTTCCTGCGCCTACATCGCCTTGAAGTAATCTTAGCATCGGTTCTGGTGAAGAAAGATCATTGGCAATGTCTTCCACTGCTTTTATCTGTCCCTTTGTGAGCTGAAAGGGGAGAACATTAAGCAATTTTTTCGTATAAATTTCCTTTGATGGTCGAGGAATTCCAACAAGAGATTTGGTTTTCAAACGCACAAGACCTAGCGCCAATTGGCAAGCGAGGAGTTCATCATAGGCAAGACGTTTACGTGCTGTACTTTCTAGAGCTAGATCATCGGGATTAATAGGGGCATGGATACGGCGTAAAGCAACAGAAAAGGAAGAAAAATTTTGCTGTTTTTTAACATTTTCATCTATCCATTCTGGAAGAAGAGGAATAAAATCGAGAGCGTTTTGTATAGCACGTCTTAACGTCTTTGGGGCGAGTCCGGCGGTAGAGGGGTAAACAGGTTCAATGAGAGGAATCTGATTTGATTGTTCGCTCGGGATTATATGGTCGGGATGGGCCATTGAAAGTTGCCCATTAAACCATTCAACTTTTCCTGATACAATGACTTTTTTTCCTTCAGAGAGTTGTTTTTTGAGCCAAAGAGGCTGAGCATGAAAAAAGACTAAATTTATTTTTCCTGTTTGATCATGGGCAATAACACGATAGGGAATTCGATTATGACCACGGGGTGGAGGCTGGTGTTGATCAATGACAATTTCTAGCGTAACAGTCTCTCCTTCTTTTGCATGAGCAATGCTGGGACGCATTCTGCGGTCTATAACAGAATGGGGCATCAATTGAAGAAGATCAATAAGGGTTGCTTCACGTTGTGTTGGATTAATATTTAAAAGTTTTGTCAGTAAGCCATAGACTTTAGGTGTAATACCAGAAAGGGTTCGAATAGAATTAAAAAGAGGGGTAAGAAGACTTGGAGGCATGAGGAAATTTAACCTGCTCTTTTTGTTTTTTCTAGACCTTTAGAAGAGCTTTTTTGGGGATAAATTCATAAAGAGAAAATTGTTTTATTAACTTTATTGAGTGTTAGGAAGAAAAATGAATATTTAATGAGAAATACAATAAAAGAATACTAAAATTAAAGGGCTTATATGAGGTATATTTTTCTTCTTTTTATTTTAGGCGTTTATTTGCTGTGAATAGAGGTCTTTTCTTGATGGAACTCTCTTATAAAGATCAGTAAAATTGGGATGTTTTCCTATGTGGGATGATAAATTTATAGCTTTAACGTTATGTTAATGTGAAATTTTTTCTTTAAGGGGTGCTGTTTTGCATTTAGTTTGTAATAGGAAATTGTGAGAGTGATCAAAGATAAAAATAAACTGCAAAAAGACAAAAATTCTCTTCCTCGCTTTATTCATTTAAGAGTGCATTCAGCTTATTCTTTGCTTGAAGGGGCTTTAAAAATCCCGCAAATTATTCAACAGGCGATTTCAGATCATGCTCCAGCGGTTGCTATTAGTGATACCAATAATTTATTTGGGGCTTTGGAATTTTCGCAGTATTGTCTTTCTCATGGGATTCAACCTATTATTGGTTGTCAGCTTACCATTGATTTTTGTGATGAAAATAATCATTCACGTTTGGTTAAAGGACAGAATGCTTTTGATTTTTGTTCGATCGTTCTGTTGGCTGCTAGTAAAACCGGTTATGCTCATTTGGTTCGTCTTGTAAGCCGTGCTTATCTTGATAAATGTGATACTGATCCTCCTCATATTAAAGCTGATTGGTTGGCGGCACACAGTGAAGGCATAATCGCTTTAACGGGCGGTAAGGGAGGACCTATTAATCTTTCCTTGGCAGAAGAAAAAAAAGAACGCGCTGTTGAGCGCTTAATTTATTTGAAAAAAACTTTTTCTGACCGTCTTTATGTGGAATTACAACGGCATGGCTCTTATGACAAAGGGGTAGAAGCAGATCTTATTGAATTAGCCTATGCGCATGAAGTTCCTCTTGTTGCAACGAATGAAGCTTTTTTTCTGAATAGGGAAGGGTATGAAGCCCATGATGCGTTAATGGCTGTTTCAGAAGGACAAATCGTCTCTAATCCAGATCGCAAACGGGTAACCCCAGATCATTATTTGAAATCACAAGATGAAATGGTTGCACTGTTTTCTGATCTTCCAGAAGCTTTAGAAAATAGTGTTGAAATTGCATTGCGTTGTCATATTGCCACGCCTCTTCGAAAACCGATATTGCCTCGTTTTATAGAACAATCTGCTAGTTCAGAAGTTACTTTAGAAGCAGAAGATAGTGAGTTATTAAATCAAGCTAAAAGTGGTTTGAAGATGCGACTTGAAACAATTGGATTGGCTGAAGGGTATACGATCGCAGATTATGAACAGAGGCTTGATTATGAGGTCTCAGTTATTACGCGTATGCAATTTTCTGGATATTTTCTTATCGTTTCAGATTTCATAAAATGGGCGAAGATTCATGATATTCCTGTTGGTCCAGGGCGGGGTTCTGGTGCTGGTTCACTTGTTGCTTATGCATTGACGATTACCGATGTTGATCCATTGCGTTTTTCTCTTCTCTTTGAACGTTTTCTCAATCCAGATCGTATTTCGATGCCAGATTTTGATATCGATTTTTGTCAAGAGCGGCGTGAAGAAGTTATTCAATATGTTCAAAAAAAATATGGACGTGATCAAGTTGCTCAAATTATTACCTTTGGTAAGTTGCAAGCCCGTGCAGTTTTACGTGATGTAGGGCGTGTTTTAGAAGTTCCTTATCGTCAGGTAGACTATCTTACAAAATTAATTCCTGCAACGCCAGGAAGTCAGGTAGAATTAGCGGATGCGATTAAGGATGAACCTAAATTTGAAGAGGAAAAGAAAAAAGATCCGCTCATTGGACGCGCATTAGATATAGCACTTCAGTTGGAGGGACTTTATCGTCACGCTTCCACTCATGCTGCAGGGATTGTTATCGGAGATCGTCCGCTTTGGGAGCTTGTCCCAATGTATCGTGATCCTCGTTCTGATATGCCTGTTACACAATTTAACATGAAATATGTTGAACAGGCAGGGCTGGTAAAGTTTGATTTTCTTGGGTTAAAAACGCTTACTGTTTTAAAAATGGCCGTTGACTTTGTTGCTAGACAAGGGATCAAAATAGATTTGTCAAATATCCCTCTGAATGATGAAGAAACCTATGCTATGATGGCGAGGGGTGAAACGGTTGGTGTGTTTCAGGTGGAAAGTTCTGGCATGCGCAAAGCGCTGATTGGAATGAAGCCAGATTGTATTGAAGATATTATTGCGCTGGTTGCGCTTTATCGTCCTGGTCCCATGGAGAATATTCCAACCTATAATGCACGCAAACACGGGGAAGAGGAAATTGCTTCTATTCATCCTAAAATAGATCATCTGATTAAAGAAACACAAGGTGTTATAGTTTATCAAGAACAGGTGATGCAGATTGCTCAGGTGCTGGCTGGTTATTCGCTTGGAGAAGCTGATTTATTACGTCGTGCTATGGGAAAAAAAATTCATGCAGAAATGCAAAAACAGCGTACACGTTTTGTCAATGGAGCCGTTGCTGGTGGAGTTGATAAAGAGCAAGCTGATATTATCTTTGATCTTTTAGCGAAATTTGCTGATTATGGATTTAATAAATCGCATGCTGCTGCTTATGCAATTGTTTCTTATCAAACAGCTTATATGAAAGCCAATTATCCCGTTGAGTTTTTAGCTGCTTCAATGACGCATGATATGATGAATACCGATAAGCTCAATGATTTTCGGCGTGAGGCATTAAGGCTGGGTATTGAAGTTATTGCACCTTCTATACAAACATCTCATCGTATTTTTGAGGTTGCTGATAATTGTATTTATTATTCTCTTGCTGCCATTAAAGGGGTGGGAGAAACAGTTGTCGATCATATCGTCACTTGTCGTGGAAATAAGATTTTTAAGGATTTGGAAGATTTTTGTGCACGTGTTGATCTTCGTATTGTTAATAAGCGTGCAATGGAAAGTTTAGTTTGTGCTGGTGCTTTTGATTGCTTTAATATTACACGTGAGGTTTTATTAGCCAATCTTGGAACACTTCATGCGCGGGCACTTCGTATTCTCGATGATAATTCTAGTGGGCAGTTTGATATATTTGGAATGGAAGGCGGATTAAAAGAACCATTAATTTTATCCCAAACGACTCCTTGGTTGTTAGCTGAGAAACTTTATAGAGAATTTCAAGCAATAGGCTTTTACTTTTCTGCTCATCCATTGGATGAATATCAAGCTATTCTCACCAAAAAACGTGTTCAGACTTGGAGTAATTTTGCCAATGCTGTTAAAGGAGGAGCAACGGCTGCACGGCTTGCTGGAACCGTTGTAGCAAAAAGTATACGTAAAACAAAGTCTGGTAAAAAAATGGGAATTATTCATTTTTCTGATACAAGTGGACAATATGAGGCTATTCTCTTTTCTGAAGTACTTTCGGATTATGAGGAGATGTTAGAACCTGGAAAATCTTTTATTATTACGGTGAGCGCAGAAAATCGCTCTGAAGGGATTAGTTTGCGAATTGAGACAATTCAGTCTTTGGAAAAGGAAGCATTACAGCAGCATAAAATGATGCGTCTTTTTATAAAAACAGTTGATATGCTTCCACAAATTGAACAAAATTTAAAGCTTGGGGGACATGGAGAGGTTGGGCTTATTTTAATTCAAGAAGATGGATTGCGAGAAGTGGAAATTGCACTTCCAAAGCGATATAAGGTCAATTCACATGTTGCAAATGCTATGAAATTAATTCAGGGTATTGTCGATGTGGAATTGAGTTAAAATGAGATTAAAGATAGAGGCTATTGGGGGAATTTTTTTGCTTTTGGAAAAGTTGAAAGTTGAGCTTTAAAAATCAGATAGGTGATTTCGAAAGATCTTGCTTTTATTTGGGTAAATTATGATGGACTTTTAGTGTCATAAAGTCAAAAAGTCTCTTTCTTTGGTAATATTCAAAGTATTGAAAGAATTTTATAAATTTTTATCATTACTTTTTATGGAATTCATCGCATCATACATATAAAGCCAATGGAGGCTTGACATAATGCTCTCAGGTGTACGAATTTTCATCATGAGATTACGGGCTATTGCTATGGGGCCGATTGCATGATAAGCTAACATATTAAAATCTCCACGTTTTTTGACTGCTGTGATGCGGGGGATACGTGTTGCTTCGTAAAGCAAAAGTGCTTTTGTTAATGAAAGATCTTTCAATGAAAGTACTTCTGCTAATGTTGCAGCATCTTCGATTGCCATAGCAGCCCCTTGCGCTGCAAAAGGTAAAGCTGCATGCGCACAATCGCCAACAAATACTTGTCTCTCTAAGCCTAGAAAACGATTTCGTTTCATGTGAAAGAGCGGCCAATATCTCCATTCATCAATATGATCAAAGATTTGTAATATTTTTGAATTCCAACCTTTAAAAAGAGATTTGAGTTTTTCTTTATCTCCTTTATGGGCCCATCCTTCTTTTGAACTTTCTCCATTCGTGATGGCAACAAAATTAAAAATTTTTTCTGATGACTGAAGGGGATAGACAACAAGATGATTGTTGGGGCCCATCCACGCTGTGATTGTCTTCGTATTTTGCAACGAAGAACGAAAGTTTTGGGGAAGATTATCAGATGCTATTGTTGCACGCCAAGCAATAAAGCCACTAAAATTTGCTTTTTCATGAAAAGGAGATTGTTGCCGTAATGTTGACCAAACGCCATCACACCCGATCAGGAGGGGCGTTGAATAAAGCTGTTTTGTTGCTGTATCTGCTTTTATTGTCGTTATTTTAATGTTGGTTGCAGAGTGGGTAGAAGATATGATTGTTTCGCCTGCTTTGTATTTAATGAGAGGGTTTTCAATTACTGCATTATATAAAATTTTTTGTAAAGCCGCACGATGAATGGTCATATAAGGGGCTTTCCAATATTTTTCTGTTAGATTGATAAGATGAGCATGTAGACGTGTTTTTAAAGATATTCCATCTTTTAACGCAAGAAAATCTGGGATTATTGCGACTTCAGTGAGTTTGTTAAGAAGGTTCCAGTGAGCAAAAATAGACGTTGCATTTGGAGTGAGTTGAATACCAGCACCTATCGTTTCAAGTTGCTTACACTTTTCGAGAATGGTGCTTGCAATTCCTTTATGAGCAAGTGCTAAAGCAGTGCTTAAACCAGCAATTCCTCCTCCAACGATGATGGGTGATTTCTCCACAAATGATTTCATATTAAATAAGCAAAACTAAAAGAGTGGTCAAAAGCCCGATAACGCATTATACTAGATCTTCTGGATGATATAGACATCCTGTTGGGTTTGTTTGATCGTAGGAGAGTGAAGAAACATAACGATAAAGGGTTGAGCAATAAGGGCAGATTTTCTCATCTGCTGCTCCCATATCGATAAAGATATGGGGATGATCGAATGGTTGTGTCGCCCCTACACACATAAATTCTTTCACACCAATTTCAATTATTTTATATCCAAGATCATTTTGGAAATGGGGGATGTTATGATCAGCCATGGTGTATAAACTCCAGAATAAATTGTTTCATCAGCTATGATAAGGCTCTTCTATTTTACAAGCGTGAGTTTGTAATAATGCTTATAATAATGCAAGATTCTTTTTAAGGAAAAGTGCTCTTCTTTTATGCTATATAGAATAATTGTCATGTGTTTAGCACTTTGCGTATGTAACTTGTTTCTAAGTATTTTTAAATATTAAATGGAAACATAATAATAAAAATGAGACATTGATGTATTATGAAAATGATAACATATTATAGAGTGTTATGTGCGGTATTTTATCAAGGATTTTAGAAAGTATAAAATAAGATTAATGAGCATATATGGAACAGAGGGTGGTAGATAAAATTTCTATATCGGATATAACAATGAAAAATCCGGTGCGGTTTATTAATCGAGAGTTTTCATGGCTACAATTTAATAATCGTGTTTTGATGGAAGCGGCTAATTCGAAACATCCTTTATTAGAACGCTTACAATTTCTTTCGATTTCAGCAACAAATCTTGATGAGTTTTTTATGGTTCGTGTTGCTGGTCTTGTAGCTCAAATTCGTGCTCATATTACAGCGTGCAGTGCAGATGGGTATACTCCACAGGAACAACTTGATGTTGTGTTAGCTGAGACTTCACAGTTGCAGGCTCATCAATTACAGGAATTGAATGTTTTACGTGGTGAATTAAAAAAGAATAATATTGAAATTATTTGTTCTGATGATCTTTCAGAAATTGAAAAATCATGGCTTGAAAAATATTTTCTTGATACAATTTTGCCTGTTTTAAAACCTTTGCCTGTTGATTCCACACATCCTTTTCCCTTTATCCCTAATTTAGGGCTTTGTCTTGCGTTTCAATTGTCCGAAGAGGCAGATCAATACACATGTACAGTTTTATTGCCCATTTCAAAGCTTTTGAGGCGTTTTATTCTTCTTCCTCAAGAAGAAGGGCATGATTTTCGTTTTATTGCATCTGAAGATGTTATTTATCTTTTTATCAAATATCTATTTCCTCACTATGAGATTAATGAAATTGGTATATTTAGAGTGATTCGTGATAGCGATATTGAAGTAGAAGAAGAAGCGGAGGATCTTGTTCATTTTTTTGAAAAGGCACTTAAAAGGCGGCGGCGTGGGCAGGTTATTCGTGTTGAATTTGACGCAAAAATGCCAGAGAATTTACGCCAATTTATAGCGAATTGTCTTGCTGTTCCTGATAACTGTATTCATGTTCTTGATGGGCTTTTGGCACTTAATATGGTTTCAGAAATTGTTTCTATTCCCCGTGATGAGCTCAAATTTATCCCCTATATTCCTCGTGTTCCGGAATCTCTTCGTAAACATAATGGGGATTGTTTTGCGGCTATTCGTGAAAATGATATTGTGATTCACCACCCTTATGAAACATTTGATGTTGTTGTCCAATTTTTACGTCAAGCTGCCCACGATCCTGATGTTGTGGAAATCAAACAAACACTTTATCGCACATCAAATGATAGCCCAATTGTTAGTGCTTTGATTGAAGCTGCTAAACGGGGAAAGTCTGTGACTGCTTTGGTAGAACTTAAAGCACGTTTTGATGAGGAAGCAAATATTCGTTGGGCACGGGATCTTGAATGTGCTGGAGTTCAAGTTATTTTTGGTTTTATTACCTTAAAAACACATGCCAAGATGTCTCTGGTTGTGAGACGTGAAGGAAAACGTCTTTGTTCTTATGTTCATCTTGGAACAGGAAATTATCATCCCGTTAATGCTAAAACTTATACAGATCTTTCTTTTTTTTCCACGAACGATGATATCGCTCATGATGTTGTGTTATTGTTCAATTATATTGCGCAATATGAGCGTCCACATGAAACAATGAAGATTGCGTTTTCACCCTTAACTTTGCGTGGTCGTATTCTTCAACATATTGAAGAAGAAATTGCTCATGCCCAACAAGGAAAGTTTGCTGCTATTTGGATGAAAGTAAATGCATTGGTTGATCCTGAAATTATTGATGCTTTATATCGAGCTAGTCAAGCAGGGGTACAGATTGATTTGGTTGTGCGGGGGATATGTTGTTTACGTCCTCGTATTCCAGGAATTTCGGATAATATTCGTGTAAAATCAATCGTTGGGCGTTTTCTTGAACATAGTCGTATTTTTTGTTTTGGGAATGGTCAAGATTTGCCTAACGAAAATGCACTTGTTTACTTAGGCTCTGCTGATATGATGCCTCGTAATCTAAACTACCGTGTTGAAATATTGGTTCCTGTTTTTAATAAAATAGTGCGGCGGCAGATTCTTTTACAAATTATGGTGGCTAATCTCATTGATAATCAACAAAGCTTTGATATACTCAAGGATGGAACATCAAAACGTATCACACCGCAGAGAGGTGAAAGTCCGTTTAATGCGCAGGAGTATTTTATGGCCAATACAGGTTTCGCGGGGGAGAATGAGTCTTTTGAATCTTCCATTTCACGCTTGGTTGCATTGCACCGGCAACGAGCTGAAATCTATAAAGACTGAAATCCAATGACATATAGAGATGCTCAAGGCCGGTTAAAAGGGCGTAAGCCTGTTGCTGTTATTGACATTGGATCAAATTCTGTTCGGTTGGTTATTTATGAGGGGCTTGTTCGCTCACCAACGGTTTTGTTTAATGAAAAGATCCTTTGTGGTCTCGGTCATGGTGTAGCAAGAACGGGATTTTTAGAAGAAAAAGCGATGAAATTGGCGTTGCAAACGCTCAAGCGATTTCGTACGCTTTGTCGACAAATTGGAGCTGATGAGGTCTATACTTTAGCAACAGCAGCAGCACGAGATGCAAAAAATGGTGTCACGTTTATTCAAAGTGCTGAAGATATTATACAAAATAAAATATATCTGCTTTCAGGAAGTGAAGAAGCGATGTATTCAGCCTATGGGGTTGTTTCTACTTTTTATCAGCCAAAGGGTATTTCTGGAGATCTTGGGGGTGGAAGTCTAGAACTTATTGATATTGATCATTCTGATGTCGGTGAAGGGATAACGCTTCCATTGGGTGGTTTACGACTACAGTATATGTCAAATAATGATAGTGCTGTTGCTGCAAAAATTGTACATGAGCAATTTTATAAATCTTCTGTCTCACGTCCGTGTAAAGGTATGGCACGTCATTTTTATGCAGTAGGGGGGACATGGCGTAATTTGGCGAAACTCCATATGGCAATGAAACATTATCGACTCCCTGTTATGCATGGCTATGAAGTTGATGCCATGGAAATGGAGAGTTTTTTACGTTTTGTAGCAAGCGGCAATATTGATAATATGAGGGGGATTGCGGCGGTTTCACAGAATCGTCGGAAACTTTTATCGTATGGGGCAATTGTCCTTATTGAACTCATTCAGTGTATGGAGTTTGAAAAGATAATCTTTTCTGGTGCTGGCGTTCGTGAAGGTTTTCTTTATTCACGCTTGCCACAGGCGATTCGACTTTCAGACCCTCTCATTGCTGCCTGTACAGAAATGGCTATTTTACGGGCACGTTCCCCAAAACAAGCAGAAGAGCTTATTAATTTTACGACGAATGCCTTTGATGTTTTTGGAATTTCAGAAACTGAGAATGAATGCCGTTATCGTCAAGCGGCTTGTCTTCTTGCTGATATTGGTTGGCGTATACATCCAGATTATCGGGGTAATGAAGCAGCCAATCAGATAGCATTAGGGTCTTACCCGGGAATTTCTCATGAAGGGCGCCTTTATGCAGCGCTTGCTGTTTTTTTTCGCAATACCAGTGTACTGATTGATAAAGAATCTCTTCCTATTTTTCAATTAGCAAAGCAAAATCTCATTGAGAAAGCACGTATTCTTGGTGAAACCATGCGTATTGCTCATCTGTTTAGCGCTTCTGTTGCAGGGATTTTACCTCATTTATTGTGGCTTAAAAAAGAAGATCATATTGTTTTGCAGATTCCAAAAAATTATGCTGGATTATTAGGAGAACGTCCTCTTGGACGATTAAAGAAGTTATCAAAAATAATAAATCAACCTCTTGCTTTTGAAGTTTCTTGATTTTTTCTCCTAATTTATTCTCGTTTTAGATCTTAAAAGATTAGGTATTTTAAGTTTTTTATGCTCACTCATTTTTAATTATTGGATTGCAATTTTGATTAAGAATTTTTCTTTTTAAAACTTTTATGAAAAGCTTTGTGTTTTTTAGATTTTTTTTAAATAAGGTTGTTATTTGATTGATCTGACAAAGATTAAGCTGTCCTCTTTAGCAAGCGTTTATTATTTAAGTTTTTAAATTTGTCAGCAGCAGATTTTATTTATTCTATTTGTGTTATCCTATGAGCATACCAGTCGATGTAGATAATAAGGAGCGTAAAGGATTTTTTAAATGAGAATATTTCAAATTTACTCAAAAGTTCTTTTATATTATTTCAAATAAAATTGATTTCATAAAGTACGATTACAAATTTTTCTCTTTTGAGTTTCCGCTCATCGTAATATAGAATAGGGCCCTCTTTAGGAGATTTTATAGAAATCTTAGAATGTGGGGGAAATGCCCATTAAAGCTGTTTTGTGCTTATTTTTCCATCATTAAAGTAAAAACCTATCTGCCCCTTTAGGAGTTGTTCGGCTTTTTGACCAAATATTTCATAGCGCCAACCATTCATAGCGGGGATATTTTTCTTCGTTCCTCCATTAGCAATTTTTTCTAAATCATTAGATGTTGCAATAATTTTAGGGGCAATACTGTTTTCGTTTGCAACAAGTTTTAATAATACTTTAAGCAGATCAATAACAGCGGCTGTCGTATCATTGAGTGGACTATGTTTGGGGATGGGAGGTAAAGTAGAAAGGTCGACCTCTAAACCTTCATGGATAGCTTTAATTAATGATTGTGCAATTGAGCGTTTATCCCAATTTTTATTAAGACTGCGCAATCGTTTTAATGCAGTTTCATCTTTTGGTTGTTGGGTTGCTATTTCTATAAGACATTCATCTTTCATGATATGGCGACGGGGCATATTGTATTTTCGTGCTTCACGTTCACGCCAAGCTGCTATTTTTTGTAATACAGCAAGTTCACGCGGTTTTTTAACTTTTCCTTTCACCTTTTCCCATGCTTCATCTTCTGGCATATCATAGGTTTTAGGATTCAAAAGGACTGTTATTTCATCGTCCATCCAGTGAACACGTTGATTTTTTTCTAACCTCTTTTTTAAGAGGAGGTAAACATCTCTTAGATGAGTGACATCAGCAAGGGCATAGAGCAGTTGTTTTTCAGACAGCGGGCGACAACTCCAGTCTGTAAAGCGGGAGGATTTATCAAGATGATGTCCTGTGCAGCGTTGTACAATTTGATCATAGGAGATAGAATCACCAAATCCACAAATTGATCCTGCTATTTGTGTGTCGAAGAGAGGGGAAGGAATAACACCTCCAAGATGATAAATTGTTTCAATATCTTGGCGAGCAGCATGAAAAACTTTGACAACTTTTTTATTGATCATAAGGTCAAAAAAGGGTTGTAAATCAATATCTGGCGCTATGGGATCAATGAGAACTGTAACATCTGGTGATGCGAGCTGAATTAAACACAGTTGAGGCCAAAAAGTTGTTTCGCGGATAAACTCAGTATCAACTGTTACAAAGTCAGAGGTACGTAGAGTGTTAAGTGCAATTTCAAGATCTGTTGTTTGTGTAATAAGATTCATCATTCTATTATAATTCAATAAATTTAAATTTGTCTTTTATTGACTTTATTTTCGCGTTTTTATTCTCATATCTTGACAAATGGTTATTAAAAAGCGTTTGTAACGCATGTGAATATTATAATCAAAGGCAAAAAAACATGCACCGTTATCGTAGTCATCATTGTGCGACCCTTCGTAGATGTGATGTAGGAACACAAGTTCGTCTTTCGGGATGGGTTCATCGTGTTCGTGATCATGGAGGAATTCTTTTTGTGGATTTACGTGATCATTTTGGAATCACACAAATTGTTGCGGATCCAGCTTCTCCGGCTTTTAAAGTTATTGAAAAAGTGCGTTCTGAATGGGTTATTCGTGTAGATGGGGAGGTATGCGCACGGTCTGATGAGGTTATTAATGCAACGCTTCCAACAGGTGAGATTGAAATTTTTGCACAAGAGGTAGAAATTCTTTCAAAATCTGAAGAGCTTCCTTTACCGGTTTTTGGTGAGCCTGATTATCCAGAAGATATCCGATTAAAATATCGTTTTCTTGATTTGCGTCGGGAGACTATGCACAAAAATATCATGCGTCGGACTGAAATTATTGCGGCTATGAGACGGGCTATGCAAAATAATGGTTTTACGGAATTCACAACACCGCTTTTGACAGCCTCATCGCCGGAAGGTGCACGTGATTTTTTGGTTCCAAGTCGTGTTCATCAGGGAAAATTTTATGCACTACCGCAAGCACCACAACAATATAAACAGTTGTTGATGATGTCAGGTTTTGATCGTTATTTTCAAATTGCACCATGTTTTAGAGATGAGGATCCACGGGCTGACCGTCTTCCTGGTGAATTTTATCAATTAGATGTTGAAATGAGTTTTGTTGAGCAGGAAGATGTTTTAACAACTATGGAATCTATTATGCGTTCTATTTTTGAAGAATTTGCAAATGGAAAAACAGTGACACAAAACTTTCCTCGCATTTCTTATGATGAAGCAATGCGGAAATACGGTTCTGATAAACCTGATTTGCGTAATCCGATTATTATGGAAGATGTTTCTCAGCATTTTTACAATTCTAGTTTCAAAGTTTTTGCTCAGATTTTAGCGAATGATGAAAATGCACAAGTGTGGGCTATTCCGGCTAAAACGGGTGGAAGCCGTGCTTTTTGTGATCGTATGAATGTATGGGCACAAGGTGAGGGGCAACCAGGGCTCGGTTATATTTTCTGGCGTGAAGAGGAAGGAAAATATGAAGGAGCAGGGCCTATTGCCAAAAATATTGGTGAACAGCGAACTGAAGCGCTTCGTGTGCAACTTGGACTTGAAAGTGGTGATGCTTGTTTTTTTGTAGCTGGAGATCCCAAAAAATTTGCATCTTTTGCTGGAGCAGCTCGCACACGGGTAGGAGAAGAATTAAACCTTGTTGATAGAGAGAGTTTTTCTTTAGCGTGGATTGTTGATTTTCCATTTTTTGAGTGGAATGAAGATGAGAAAAAGCTTGATTTTGCCCATAATCCTTTTTCTATGCCTCAAGGAGGAGAAAATGCTCTTGAGTGTCAAGATCCTCTTACGCTTAAAGCTTTTCAATATGATCTTGTTTGTAATGGTTATGAGATTGCATCCGGTGGAATTCGTAATCACTTACCTGAAATGATGATTAAAGTTTTTGAACTTGTAGGACTTTCTAAGGAAGTTGTGAAAGATCGTTTTGGTGGTCTTTATCGCGCATTCCATTATGGAGCTCCACCTCACGGCGGTATGGCTGCGGGAATTGACCGCATCATTATGCTGTTGCAAGGTGTTAAAAATTTACGTGAAGTTGCTTTATTTCCTATGAATCAACAGGCACTTGATCTTTTGATGAGTGCGCCATCTGATGTTTCTTCTATACAATTACGTGATTTAGGAATCCGCATGGCTCCTCCTCACAAAAATAATTCATAAAATCGATTTATAGATTGTTGTCGTCTCTTTCTCAGTAGTGCAAAACTTTGATGCATCTCAAGAGAATATCTGTTGTTTATGGACTTAGAGAGGTAAAAAATGCTATTATATTAATCCTTCAAGAGGCATTTTTTATAAAAAATATCTCTCAATGTAGTCGATCTTGTGTTATGATGCTCGCTCGTAAAGAATATAATTGAAAACCTCATGAATGATATAAAAGCCATTGCCATCTTTATTCATAAAGGATAAGTTCGTCATTTTCCTTTCTAGGTTTTTATATTGCTGGTGGTTTTTGTATGCAAAGGGTCTCAGTATTTGGTTCCTTTCTTAGATAGTCGCTCCTTCCTTTGTGATAAACAGGAAAGTGATTGTGATTGATTTATTATGAATAAATTGGAAATGAGAAAACTTTAGAATACTTGGGATTTTATTTTAAGTTGTAAATGAATAAATTATCTTTATATATCAATACCTTATCTGTATTTTGTTGAAGTTTTTACAAGATTATAAAAGATAATTATCTCTCTTTGTGTTTATGAAAATAATGCATTTTAGCTTCTTATTAACTTAATCTTAAGCACTCTATAAGCTTTGAATATTTTTTAAGTTTTTCATAGAAAAACGGGATGAAGTTGTTATACAATCCACCTTTATATTAAAAGATGATTTTTAAAAGGTGCTTTTGTTAGCCCTAAAAGGATGGAATAGCTCTTTATAGCCGTTAAATTATATCATTGGATTTAGTAAAGCTTTCGATAAGATTTTTGTTGAGAATAATCTGTGTGCAAAATATTTTTTGGAAGAAATTGTTGTTGTCGAAAAAATGATAAAATTTTATTTCACATCGTTTTGAAAAGTTATATCGTAACTCCAGTTTGCTTAGTAATAATAGCACAGTTTTTTAGATTTTTATTTATTTAAAAAGACTTGTTGCTTTCCTTAACAATGAAAATATTTTCATATATTGTTTAGAACAAGAGGGAAGAGATATGTATAAATTTTTCAAATTGATATAATTTTCTGTTCATGTTCTAATTACAACGTTTATTTTTATGTTGTTGACTTTTAATAAAAAAGTTTACTCATAAAAGTTTTCATTAAATAAATCCTACACGATAATTTCTTATTATTGTGGGAATTTTTGTTCTAACATTATGTCTGATAAAATGAATTTACCTTTTGATGATGAACATATTGAGCCAATAGAATTACGTTCTGCTTTACAGGAACGCTATTTAGCTTATGCACTTTCTACGATTACGCATCGTGCATTGCCTGATGTGCGTGATGGATTGAAACCTGTCCATCGTCGGATTGTTCATGCGATGCGTCTTCTCAAACTGAACCCTGGACAATCTTATGCGAAATGTGCGCGGATTGTTGGTGATGTCATGGGAAAATTTCATCCTCATGGAGATGCTTCTATTTATGATGCTTTGGTGCGTTTGGCTCAAAGTTTTGCGGTTCGTTATCCGTTGGTTGATGGACAAGGCAACTTTGGTAATATTGATGGTGATAATGCTGCGGCTATGCGTTATACCGAAGCACGCATGACTGAAGTAGCTGCATTGTTGCTTGAGGGAATTAATGAAAATGCTATTGATTTTCGTTTGACCTATAATGAAGAAGATGAAGAGCCTGTTGTTCTACCAGGTGCTTTTCCTAATCTTTTAGCCAATGGTTCTTCAGGTATTGCTGTTGGTATGGCAACATCTATTCCTCCTCACAATGTTGCTGAGCTCTGTGATGCGGCGCTGCATTTGATTGCGCATCCGGATACGCGTGATGAGGATTTAAATCAATTTGTACTGGGACCTGATTTCCCAACCGGTGGTATTTTGGTTGAAGCTAAAAAGAGTATTGAGGAATCTTATCGTATAGGGCGGGGTTTTTTTCGATTACGTTCACGTTGGCATCAGGAAACTGGTAGCCGTGGTTCTTATGTGATTGTTGTAACTGAAATTCCCTATCAAATTCAAAAGTCACGTCTTATTGAAAAAACTGCGGAATTGTTGCTTGCGCGACGCTTACCAATGCTTGAGGATATTCAAGATGAATCAGCAGAAGATATCCGCATTGTGCTTGTTCCTAAAAATCGGTCGGTTGATCCTGAACTTCTTATGGAATCCCTTTTTAAATTGACTGATTTTGAAGTAAGGTTTCCTCTTAATCTTAATGTTCTATCTTTGGGAAAAAGACCCAATGTTCTCTCGTTGCGAGAAAGTTTGCAACAATGGCTTGCACATCGTCAAGAAGTACTCATTCGACGTTCTCACTATCGGCTTGATCAAATTGATGGCCGATTGGAAACTCTTCATGGCTATCTTATTGCCTATTTGAATCTCGATGAGGTCATTCAGATTATTCGTGAAGAAGATGAGCCGAAAAAGGAGTTGATTAAGCGTTTTGAATTAACAGAAAATCAAGCTGAAGCTATTCTTAATATGCGTTTGCGCTCTCTACGTAAGCTTGAGGAATTTGAAATTCGTAAAGAATTTGAAAATTTAAAGGTTGAAAAAGAAAAACTACAGAATTTGTTAAGTTCTCCTATAAAACAATGGAAAATGATTTCAGAAGAAATTAAAAAAGTTCGCAATACTTTTGGTCCTGAAACGCTCTTAGGGAAAAGGCGTACGACATTTGAAGAAGCGCCAAGACATGATCTTGACGATATTCAACAAGCAATGATCGAAAAAGAACCGGTGACTGTTGTTATTTCTGAAAAGGGATGGATGCGTGCTTTGAAGGGACATTTGAACGACTATAAAGCGCTTTCTTTTAAAGAAGGAGACCGTTTAAAGTTAGCATTTCCTGCATTTACGACTGATAAGATTGTGCTGATAAGTACTGGTGGAAAGTTTTTTGCGCTTGGTGTAAATAGTTTGCCTGGAGGACGAGGACATGGTGAGCCCATTCGTCTTGTCGTTGATATGGATGATGAGCATGATGTTCTTACAGCTTTTGTGCATCATGCAGAAGAAAAATTGCTCTTAGTTTCCTCTCAGGGCAATGGCTTTATTGTTCCTGCTACAGAAGTGATTGCCAATACACGAAAAGGAAAGCAAGTGATGAATGTGAAGTCTTCTGATAAGGTAAAGCTTTGTGTTTCGGTCAATGGTGATCATGTTGCCGTGGTTGGTGAAAACCGCAAAATGCTTATTTTTTCTATTGAACAAATACCGGAAATGAATCGTGGTAAAGGGGTTCGTTTACAACGTTACAAAGAGGGTGGTATTGTTGATGCCAAGACTTTTAATTTATCAGAAGGCTTAAGTTGGCAGGATACCGCTGAACGAATCTTTAACCGTCAAGCTGGTGATCTCATTGAATGGATGGGAACACGTGCGGGTGTCGGACGTCTGGTTCCAAAAGGATTTCCAAAATCAGGAAAATTTACCAATTAAATAATAGAATGTTTTTATTATATGATAATATATTAATTTATAATAATATTATTCTTATCTCAAATAAGAGGCTCTAATATCTATAGGTTTTGTTATTTAAACCTTCTTGATGTTGAAACAATCAAAATGATTTGTTTGTACACCATAAATGAATTGGTATTATTGTAAATAGAAATTTATAAAGAAAAGTATTAAATTTTTTTATGACTTGTTTCAAGTACAAAGAGCTGTTGTAAGATTGGGAACTGAAATATAAATGCAATAGGTTTACACGCTTCATAAGTGTGAGAATGATAGAAAGTTTATATCATTCATAAAGGCTGTCGTGAAATGATTTGATGCTTTGAGAAGTGTATTATCTATAAATAAAAATATACAAATATTTAAATCAAGGGGGTCCTATTTGGAGGCATTCTGTTTTGTGTGAAAGGCGTATCTTTCTTGTTCAAGAAAGATTTTATTAATTTTCTCTTAAGCATGATTATTCGTTAGGATTATGATGATATTGCCTAAAGAGATGACCACGTTCAGCCCATAAGACAAGAAGGATAGCAACGAGACTGAGAAAGAAAAATCCTGCTGAGTTTGGAATGGTTGTTTCATTAAATTGTTGGGCTATAAAAAAGCTCAGTCCTGCACCGATAGATGTTTGGAGGAAGCCGGAGACAGAAGAGGCTGTACCAGCAATTTCTCCCACAGATTCGAGAGCAAGTGTATTGAAATTGGCCATAATACCACCGCAGGTAAACATTAATATACAATATAACGTCATATAAAAAGGAAAAGGGAGAACGCCACCTGCTAAGATAGATCCAATAAACCAAATGCATGAAGTGGCACAAAAGAGCAAAAGCATCGTATGGGCAATACGCCGCATTCCAAGACGTCCGACAAGTTGAGAATTCATGAATGATGAAAAAGCCTGAAATGCAGCACCGATGGCAAATACTATCGGAAACCAAAAGCCTAAATTATAAATTCCTTCATAGGTTTGTTGTGATGTATTAACAGCAATAAAAATGCAGCCTAAAATGATGGACGTTGCGAGTGTGTAGCAAAGTGTTGTACGATTTGTCACAACAATCCATAAGTTATGTCTGACTGAAAAAAAGGAAAGAGGGCGTTGTTCATGGAGTGTTTCAGGCAAGCGAAATAGAATCCAAATCATCAACCCAAAACTAATCATTGCCATGAAAACAAAAATAAATTGCCAGTGCCCGAGCAGTAAAATGATTTGTCCTGTTGCGGGACCAACCATTGGCGCAACAAGAAAAACCATCATAACAATAGACATGACTTCTGCCATTTTACGACCACTGTAAAGATCACGGACGACAGAAACTGTAAGAACGCGCATAGAGGCTCCTCCAATGCCTTGCAAGACACGCAAAATAAGTAAGAGAGAAAAATCAGTTACAAAGGCACAACCAATCGCTGTAAATGAATAAAAAGCAAGCCCAATAAGCATAAGTTTACGTCGCCCATATCGATCGCTTATTGGACCAAAAAATATTTGAGCAATACCATAACTAATAAGATAACTCGAAATGATATAATGTTGATCATTCTCGTTGAGAACATTTAAACCTTCTAAAATATTGGGCATAGCTGGTAACATGATATCTACAGCTATAGCGTTAATAGCCATGAGTGAAGCAATTAGAATAACAAATTCTTTATAACCAATTTTTTTTCTAATCGCATCACTATGCGTTTGTTCATCAACTGAATATGACATATGGCATCCTTGAAATAAAAAAATTTCTTCTGAAAACAGCTCTTTTTAAGAGTCTGAATAAAATGAAAGATACCTATGACTGATTACAAGGAATATTCTTTTCTTTCAAAATTTTCTGTAACTCATTGTTTTGAAACATTTCTTTAACAATATCACAGCCTCCGATAAATTCACCTTTGATATAAAGCTGTGGAATTGTTGGCCAATTCGAATAGTCTTTGATCTCTTGACGCAATTCGTCGGAAGTCAGAATATTAATCCCTTTATAATTTAATCCTAAATAGTTAAGGATTTGAACAACCTGCCCTGAAAAACCACATTGTGGAGCATCAGGTGTTCCTTTCATGAATAAAATGACGTCGTTTGCTTTAATTTCGTTGTCAATAAAATCACGAATAGTGGTCATTTTTATCCCTCAATATTTCAGATTTTTATAAGTGCATAATGTTAGTACTATTTTTTAATCTTATTGAATGAATGAATGCAAGAAGAAATTTTAGATTATTTTGGGATATTTGTTTGTAACATTAAGGCGTGAAGTTCATTTCCCATATTACCTTTAAGGGCATCATAGACCATTTTATGTTGCTGAACACGGGTTTTACCACGAAAACTTTCAGAAATAACTTCTGCAGCATAATGTTCCCCATCTCCAGCAAGATCACGAATTGTTACAGTAGCATCAGGAATACCTTCAAGAATAAGCTTTTCAATTGTATGGGCACTCATTGCCATCGTTATTCTCCTATGTCGTTCATTTTTTGCAAGAGTTGTTTTAAGAGAAAGAATAATTTTTTACGCTTCACCCATAAACTGTGGAAACCAGTTTTCATAAGCTTGTGTAAGATTTTTTACTGAAAGTGTGAATATCTCATCTATATTAAGGGAATCTCCCTCAACGTGACCTAGCTCTATTAAAGAAACGGCATGGTTTTGTGCATGCTCTTTAAGACTGTTGAGAGCATCAGGCTTGACGGCTAAAAGATAACGCCCTTGGTCTTCTCCAAAAAGTTCTGCATGGTGGGGAGATTTATTGCTTAATTTTACCTTGATTCCTTTACCTGCTTTAATGACCATTTCTGCAAGCGCAATCGCTAGTCCTCCATCAGAAATGTCATGAGCGGCATGAATAAAACCGTTATGAATGACATCGCGGACAAATTGACCATGCTTTTTTTCAAGTTGTAAATCTACAGGGGGAGGGGCTCCTGCATCAATATTTAAAATGTCACGTGCATAGATTGATTGTCCTAAATGAGAGCCGCAATCTCCCACTAAAATGATACTATCTCCATTTTGCATACCACTTATTGTTACCATTTTTGACCAATCACTTAGAAGGCCTACACCAGCAATTGTGGGGGTAGGAAGAATAGCTTCTCCATTTGTTTCGTTGTAAAGAGAAACATTGCCTGAAACGATAGGGAAGTCGAGGATTCTGCAAGCTTCTCCGATGCCTTTAATTGCAAAAACGAGTTGTCCCATGATTTCAGATTTTTCAGGGTTTCCAAAATTGAGATTATCTGTCGCAGCTAGTGGTGTTGCACCTGTCGTGCTAATATTTCTCCAGCATTCTGCAACAGCTTGTTTTCCTCCCTCATAAGGGTCTGCTTCACAATAGCGCGGTGTTACGTCAGAAGAAAAAGCAAGAGCTCGTTTACTCTTATTACTGACGCGGATAACGCCTGCGTTACTTCCTGGACAAATAAGGCTATTTCCTTGGATAAGCGTATCATATTGTTCATAAACCCATCGTCGTGAACTTTGATTAGCAGAATTCAATAAAGTCAAAAGCACATCACCAAGATTCTCAACTTTTTTGACGTCTTCTGCTTTCAGAGGTGTTTTTTTTGCAGGTTCACTCCAAGGACGATCATAAACAGGTGCTTCATCACCAAGTTCTTTGATGGGAAGATTAACAACTTCTTCTCCTTGATGAAATACACGGAAACGTAAATCATCAGTGGTTTTTCCTATAATGGAAAAATGAAGCCCCCACTTATGAAAAATTGCTGCTGCTTGTTTTTCTAGCTCTGGTTTAAGGACCATGAGCATGCGCTCTTGACTTTCAGAAAGCATCATTTCATAGGCTGTCATGTTTTCTTCACGAACGGGAACTTTATCGAGATTAAGCTGTATGCCTAGATTTCCCTTTGCACCCATTTCAACGGCAGAAGAGGTGAGACCTGCGGCCCCCATGTCCTGAATAGCAACCACGGCTCCAAGTTCCATGAGCTCTAAACATGCTTCAAGAAGACATTTTTCTGTAAAAGGATCACCAACTTGAACGGTTGGGCGTTTTTCACTGATTGAATCATCAAATTCAGCAGAAGCCATTGTTGCTCCACCAACACCATCGCGCCCTGTTTTTGCACCAAGATAAACAACAGGGAGTCCGATTCCTTGTGCTTTGGAATAAAAAAGAGCATCTGTCTTTGCAATACCGGCAACAAAAGCGTTAACGAGGATATTGCCATTATAGCGCTCATCAAAATTGACTTCTCCACCAACTGTTGGAACACCAAAAGAATTGCTGTAACCACCTATTCCAGACACAACACCAGAGACAAGATGGCGTGTTCGAGGGTGATCAGGAGCACCAAAACGCAATGCATTCATCGCAGCAACAGGACGGGCACCCATTGTAAAGACATCACGTAAAATACCACCAACGCCTGTCGCAGCCCCTTGATAAGGTTCGATATAAGAAGGATGATTATGACTTTCCATTTTGAAAACAACACATTGCCCCTCACCAATATCAACAACACCAGCATTTTCACCAGGACCTTGAATAACACACTTTCCTTCTGTGGGAAGCGTTTTGAGCCATTTCTTAGAGGATTTATAGGAACAATGCTCGTTCCACATTGCAGAAAAAATTCCCAGTTCAGTAAATGTTGGTTCTCTTCCGATTAATGTCAGGATACGTTGATATTCATCCTCTTTTAAGCCGTGTTGTGCAATGAGCTTTGGTGTAATTATAATGTTATTACAAGGATTCATGAGTATTTACCCGTCAAATTAATCGAAATTTAGCATTTTAATTTTTTTAATCTAGCAGCTTAGATTATGGAAAACTATGTGGTTTAATAAAAAATATTCATCTATAAGCTGAAGATCTCGTTCGTTAGGTTGGATGGGTTTCAAAACCAAAAACAATCTTAAATAATTATGTTTTGAGAGAATAATATCCATTGTTATTTGTATAGAATTTCTGTTTATAAGTTTACAACACGAGAAAGGATATAGACGTTTGTTTTTTTAAGTTATCGAGCACAAGGATTTTTTAGCATCACCTATTGACTAATTCTAAAGCACTTTGAAAAAGTAAACGACCGTCAATCCCTCCATGAGCAGGTTCAATAAAGTTTTCAGGATGAGGCATCATACCAAGAATATTACCAGCCTTATTGACGATACCAGCAATGTCCTTTATCGAACCGTTAGGATTTGTATTTTCTGTATAGCGAAAAACAATTTGTTCATTATCTTCCATCTGTTTTAATGTTTCGCTATCAGCAAAGTAATTTCCATCGTGGTGGGCAACAGGACAACGAATAATTTGTCCTTTAAAATAATATCGAGAAAACTTTGTCTTGGCGTTAACGACTTCAAGTTTGACTTTACGACAAACAAACTTTAAGGAAGCGTTACGCATTAAAGTTCCCGGTAATAATCCAGCTTCCAACAAAATTTGAAATCCATTACAAACACCTATTATCGTAATCCCTTTTTGTGCTTTTTCACGAAGAGCTTTTAAGACGGGGGTTCGCGCTCCAATAGCCCCACATCGCAAATAGTCGCCATAAGAAAAACCACCTGGAATAATAATAACATCTACATCTGGAATTGTTGTTTCTGTTTGCCAAATTTTTAACGGCTCAACTCCTGTTATATGATGCAATGCTGCAATCATATCTCGGTCGCGATTTAATCCAGGAAGTTGAATGATGGCAGTTTTCATGGGTGTTCTACTTAAAGAAGTTCGATAGTATAATTTTCAATGACAGTATTTGCGAGTAATTCTTCACACGTCTTCTCAAGTTTTTTCTTTGCTATTTCAGAGGGCTGATCATCAAGAACAATATCAAAAACTTTTCCTTGACGAATGGAGTGAATACCTTCGAAAGCTAAACTTTTTAAAGCACCGACGATTGCTTCTCCTTGTGGATCAAGGACGCTTTCTTTTAAAGTAACTGTAATGCGTGCTTTCATTTTTTGTTTCCTGTTTTTAAAAGAACCTTTTCTTTGAAGAGAGGTGTATTGATAGAAGGGAGTAATTATTTTATCTTGATTCGTTTTCTTATTTTACCAAGACAGGACCACTTGGCCGTGTTGGTTCATTTTCATTCATAATACCAAGGCGTTTGGCAACCTCTTGATAGGCATTAATAAGTCCTCCCATATCACGACGAAAACGGTCTTTATCCATCTTTTCTCGTGTTTGCATATCCCATAGTCGTGCAGAATCAGGTGAAATTTCATCAGCAAGAACAATGCGCATTGTTTCATCTTGCCACAGGCGGCCAAACTCCATTTTAAAATCAATTAACTGGATATTGACACCGGCAAAAAGCCCAGAAAGAAAATCATTAATACGAATTGAAAGTTGCATGATATCTTCTAGCTCTTGTGGGACAGCCCACCCAAAAGCAGTGATATGTTCTTCTGTCACCATTGGATCATCGAGAGAATCATTTTTATAGTAGAACTCAATGATAGACTGCGGAAGTGGGGTCCCTTCTTCTAGTCCTAAACGTTTTGCAAGAGAGCCAGCCGCGACATTGCGAACAACAACTTCCAATGGAATAATTTCCACCGCTTTAATAAGCTGTTCGCGCATATTTATGCGTTTGATGAAATGTGTTGGGATTCCCAAACGTCCAAGATGGCTAAAGATATGTTCCGAAATTCGGTTGTTTAAAACCCCTTTTCCGTCAATAATTTCATGTTTTTTTGCATTAAAGGCCGTGGCGTCATCTTTAAAAAACTGAATATAAGTCCCTGGTTCAGGCCCTTCATATAAAATTTTAGCCTTGCCTTCATAAATACGGTGGCGACGATTCATTATAATTCTCTATTTATCTTGAGAGGTTTTTAATAACATTAGTTAAGTGATAGTATCCTAATTGATCGAAATTCTCAATGATATTGCTATGATATTTTTATAATTTTTGTCATAGTATATCGACTCAAAGAGAGAGATACAGAGCAATGAGAAAAAGGATACCTTTTTTGAGATCAAATTTCTGCAAGTTTTGGATCAGATTTTTGCAAGAAATTGAGAAAGAACCATAAGCCCTTCTGGCCAAGGTCCGTGTCCAGATTCGGCGTTAATATGGCCAGAATAGCCAGCATCAACAAGGAGTGAACCCCAGTCATGGGCGATTTTTTCTGCTACTGAAAATTGACAAAATTCATCGTTGCGGCTTGCTATGATAATAGAAGGAAAAGGTAACTTTTGACGATGATAAGGGCCAAATGTCATTAAATGTTTGGGACGTATTTTTTCATTAGCGACATCGGGAGGCGCCACAAAGAAAGCGCCACAAATTTTTTCTGCATTTTGTACAGTTGCTTGAAGTGCGGTAGGAACGCCTAATGAATGAGCAATAATCATAACGGGCCTTTGAGCTTGTGCAATGGCGGTTTTAACTTCATTAACCCACTCGTCACAAACAGGTTTTGACCAATGGGCTTGTTCTATACGGCGGGCTGTCGACAGTTTTTTTTCCCAACGTGTTTGCCAATGATCAGGACCAGATCCTTTGTAGCCAGGAATAATAAGAATATCGAGTTGATTTGCTTTCATGAATTATTATTTTCTTTGTTACAATAGTTTTTTTGATCATAGAGGGAATAGATTTGGGCTTTCCATGTTGTTCTCCTGCTGTTCAAAAACACGTTTAAAAATCGTGTTGATATGTTTGGTGTGGTAAGAAAGATCAAATTTTTCTCGAAGCTCTGCCTCACTTAAAGCTTTGCTAACATCTTTGTCGTTGAGCAGTTCTTCTAAAAAATCTTTTCCTTGTTCCCAAACCTTCATCGCATTTCGTTGTACAATCCGATACGAATCTTCGCGGCTGATTCCTGCTTGTGTGAGTGCTAAAAGTACTCGTTGTGAGTGAACAAGACCTCGGAATTTATTGAGATTTTTTTGCATATTTTCTGGATAGACAATTAAATTTTCAATGACGGATGTGAGGCGAGAAAGAGCAAAATCAAGTGTAATCGTTGCATCAGGGCCAATGTAACGCTCAACAGATGAATGAGAAATATCGCGTTCATGCCAAAGTGCTACATTTTCCATAGCAGGGAGTGCAAATGCTCTGACCATACGGGCTAATCCCGTTAAATTTTCTGTTAAAACTGGATTGCGTTTATGTGGCATTGCTGATGAGCCTTTTTGCCCTGGTGAGAAATGTTCCTCTGCTTCGAGAACTTCTGTTCGCTGTAAATGACGTATTTCTATTGCTAACCTTTCAATAGAGGACGCAATAACACCAAGTGTTGCAAAAAACATCGCATGACGATCCCGTGGTATAACTTGGGTGGAAACGGGTTCAGCACGCATTCTCAAGGCTTTTGCAACGTATTCTTCAACGCGTGGATCGATATTAGCAAAAGTTCCTACAGCGCCTGAAATCGCACAAGTAGAAATTTCTTCGCGTGCTGCAAGAAGGCGTTTGCGACAACGGAAAAATTCAGCGTATGCGAGAGCGAATTTGACTCCAAATGTTGTTGGTTCAGCATGAATGCCATGACTTCGCCCAATAGTAATGGTTTCTTTATGTTCAAAAGCACGTCTTTTTAAGGCTTCAAGAAGTTGGTCTATATCCTTGAGCAAAATATCACTCGCACGCATCAATTGAATGCTCAGCGTTGTATCAAGAACATCAGATGATGTCATGCCTTGGTGGATAAAACGTGCTTCGGGTCCAATGAATTCAGCAAGGTGGGTTAAAAAAGCAATAACATCATGTTTGGTAATGGCTTCAATTTCATCAATACGATTGACATCAAATTCAGCGGACGCTCCTTTTTCCCAAATGACTTTAGCGGCTTCTTTCGGAATAACTCCCAGTTGAGCAAGAGCATCACAGGCATGGGCTTCAATTTCAAACCAAATACGATATTTCGTTTCGGGGGACCAAATTGCTACCATTTCAGGGCGGGAATAACGTGCGATCATTATTTTTTCCTTATTGTGAGAGAAGTGCGGCTTGGCGTAATGCACTCATGCGTGTTTTGTAAAGCTCTTTGTTTCCGTTTTTATAAATTGCAGAGCCTGCGACAAATACATTTGCACCAGCTTTTGCAGTTATTCCAATTGTATCAACGGTGATACCACCATCAACTTCAAGATCAATAGGGCGGTTTGCAATCATACTTTTAACGCGCTTAATTTTATCTTTTATTTCTGGAATAAAATTTTGTCCACCAAAGCCGGGATTGACTGTCATGATGAGGATGAGATCTAATTGATCAAGCAAATATTCAAGGACATGTTCAGGAGTGCTTGGATTGAGTGCAACTCCTGCTTTTTTACCCATTGCTTTGATTGTTTGGAGTGAACGATGAATATGGGGACTTGCTTCAGCATGAATGGTTATAATATCTGCACCCGCTTTTGCAAAAGCTTCCAAATAAGGATCAACCGGTTTAATCATCAAGTGGACATCAAATATTGCTTTAGTTAATGGACGCAGAGCCTTGACGATTTCAGGGCCAAAGGTGATATTAGGAACAAAGTGTCCATCCATAATATCGAGATGGAGCCAATCTGCACCAGCATCAACAACATCTAATATTTCTTGCCCAAGTTTAGAAAAATCAGACGCCAAGAGCGAAGGTGAAATGAGATGAGAATGGGGCATAAAAATCTCCTTGATTGGCTGTTTTATCATGTCGCTGTGTATACACAAATATCTTTTGTGTTATGACGAAAAAGAAAAATACGTATTATAGATTTTTTTATACAAAGATCGCTTGAAATTTTAAAGTTTGATAAGTGAAAGATATGTCGAATCATAAAACATGTTTGAAGCCTGAACTTCAAGATAATATTACCGTTTCTTCGCAAGAATATCGAGATGCTATGAGCCATTTTGCAGGCGCTGTGCATATTGTGACAACAGATGGCATTAAAGGAAAGCGTGGGGTGACTGTTTCAGCGTGTTGCTCTTTATCAGATGATCCTCCAACTCTTCTTGTTTGTCTCATGCGCCATAATATGAAGAATCATGTGTTTATGGAGAATGGAATTTTTTGTGTTAATAGCTTGGCAGGAAAACATCGTCCATTAGCAGATATTTTTTCGAGGCGTTGCAATGTTACACAAAATGAGCGTTTTGATATGGCTCAATGGAGAACTTTGCAAACAGGGGCACCTAGTCTTTCAGATGCTTTAGCATCTTTTGACTGTCGTTTAATTTGTTGGCATGAACATGCAACCCATTGTGTATTGATTGGTGAAGTTGTTGCAATCAATCGTAGTCAAGAAAAAGATGCTTTGATGTATTTGAAGCGTGGATATCACACTTTGCCTTTATAAAGATTTTTATTTTTTTTGCATGGATGAAATGATTCATTGGTATTCCATTTAAATTTAGTGCACTGAAGAAGGAGGAGGGGGGATGGTTCTGAACTTTAATTTTTCTTCTTTTGAGGTTTCTCAATAAATGAGAAAGATGATTTTGGGATGATCTTTGATCAAAAGTCCAAACTTAGACAAAAAAATAATCAAGATAAAATAAGAGCATTTGAACATATTTGTAGATTGTTATGAAAAAACATTTTACTCTTGTGTTGAGGAGTATTGCACAATATATAGACCCCACAGAGCAGATGTGGAGGTTTTTTTTATTGCATGAGCGAAGAGATTGATGGTCAATATCGCCCTAGTGAAGATGAGCCTTTTATGAATGAACGTCAGAAGGCGTATTTTCGAGCTAAATTGGTTTCTTGGAAAAATGATATCTTAAAAGAAGCGCGTGAGACTTTGGAAAATTTGCAAGAAGAGAATGTTGGTCAACCAGATTTAACTGATCGGGCATCTTGTGAAACTGATCGTACAATTGAATTACGTGCTCGTGATCGTCAAAGGAAACTTATTGCAAAAATAGATGCTGCCTTGGAGCGAATTGATAATGGGACATATGGTTTTTGTGAAGAAACAGGCGAGCCTATTAGTATAAAGCGTCTTGAGGCTCGGCCGATTGCCGTTTTGTCACTGGAAGCACAAGAGCGTCACGAACGACGTGAAAAAGTTTATCGTGATGATTGATGATTAAAATCATGAGAACGATAAACGAATGAAGTTACGTGAGTAATCAAATTGTATATTTTATTTTGGAGTGGTGGGAATAAACAAAGATGGCTCTTGCCTCCCTTCAATTTCGGCTGTGATGGCTGAATCTTTTACTGCTTGATTCGTAAAAGAAGAGGAGACTTTATCTGGCGTATCGTTTCCTTCTGTAAGAGAGGGAATAGGATGGGGGGGGATTTCTCTCTTTTCTGTTCTGGATGTGCTGGTAATATCGGATTCTACAACCATATCTGTTAATCCACCAATAAGGAGTAAATGTTCTTTATTATCACAACGGACTAAAACAAGGCGGCGTGTTCGATCTATAGAAATTGATTCACATAATGCTAACCGTGATAGACTTTTTTTTCTATTAGTGTTGAACCTTCTCATATTTAAACGGCGTAAAAACAATATAATTACCATAAGAGCTATGATTGTTATTATAAAAAACAAAAAACTTATCGTTATGTTTGCAGCAGATACACCTATTTGGTCTGATAACCAGATAACCATAGATTTTCTCCCATTATGGTATGTAAACTACCGTTTTTTATTGAGATAAATTTATAAACACACCCTTAAAAGATCCACTTAAAGACAAGAAATAAACTTTTTAACATTAAGTGAGCTTCCTTAGAAAGATGATATCATAGTATATATTTTATAACAATGAATATAAAGGAAGTTTCTTGATATAAGAAACAGTTAAATCTAAGGCAAAGAGAGATGGATAAAGATTTTGAGAATAATGAAAGATCAGCGTCTTCGTTTTCTGTGCGTCGGAGAGTTGTGATTTTAGGTATTATTTTTATCTTCGTTTTCCTTTTCACTGTGGGCATTTTAGACTTTTTTTATCCACAAAGTTATTTGCAAAAGGCTGTGGTAGCATCTTTTTTGATTCTAGCAACGATCGGTGTTGCAACACTCATTTTAAGTGGAATGGGAATTTTAAGGTACCACGCATCGTGGCAGCATGAGGATTTTGATTTTAACATCTTTAATAAGGGCGATGATGCAGTTGTAATCTCTGATCTTTCTGGTTTTGTTTATTATTCTAATCAAAACTATCAAAAAATTCTAACCTATAAGCCTGAAGGGTCTTGTTATAGGGTTATTGCTGATCTTCCAGGAGCTGGTGCACTTTCCTATCGCCTAAAAGTTGCAGCCTGTAATAATCTTTCAGCACAAGAAGAGTTAAGAGTAGAGCAACCAATTTTTACCGATTCTACACAAAAAAAATCTGTTTGGTATAACATCTCTGTTCAACCTATTACAAAACAGAAAAAAAAGCTTTTATTTTGGCGCATTAGCGATATTTCGCATTTACAACAAACCCGAGAAGTTTTTTTCTCTAACCTTCAAGAGGCGATTAATCACTTAGATCAAGCTCCTGTTGGTTTTATATCCATTAATACACAAGGTACACTTCTTTATGCCAATGCGGTTTTTGCTGAATGGTTCTCTATTGATTTAGCAAATTTTTCGGTTGGTCAATATCATTTTGATCCATTATTTGAGAGCGTTGGCGCTAAGAGTTCATGGAGTGATATTTGTTTACAAACCAACAGATATCAAAACTCAGGTTACTCTTTACCTTATAGATTTTCATTATGTTTAAATTCACAGACGATAGGAGAGAAAATATTTCATTGTTTTATTTCTGCTTCTTCTCTCTTAGAGGAGGAAGCCGTTTATCGTATTGTGATTATTCCACAACAAATAAAAAAAGAAGAGGATGATCAATCAAAATTACCTAGCATATTAGAAGAATATTTTGATGCGAGTCCTTTTGCAATAGCTGTGGTAAATCAGGAGGGGCAATTGATTCACATGAATAATGCTTTTTCATCACTTACGGAATCTATGGATAAGACTATCAATTTTTATGATATTATTTCTCGTCGTGATTGTATACAGTTAGAGCGTGCCTTTCAAAAAATTGCGACCAATAAAAATTATTTTGTTTCTTTGGAAACGGTTCTAGAAAAGAATGAAGAACGCCATTTACGCCTCCATGTGATGTCTATACCACCCTATCATGGTGATACTCTACAAGATTTAGTTATTATCTCTGTCATTGAAACAACAGAACAAAAAACACTTGAAGATAAAATGATGCAAAGTCAGAAGATGCAAGCTGTTGGACAATTGGCAGGCGGCATTGCTCATGATTTTAATAATGTTTTGACAGCAATTTTAATGTCATGTGATCTTCTTTTAAATACGCATCGTAGCTCTGATCCTGCTCATGCTGATCTGATCAATATTAAAAATAATGCTAATCGTGCAGCTGCTCTTGTCCAACAATTACTCGCTTTTTCTAGAAAGCAAACACTTAGACCTGAAGAAGTTGATTTTACAGAGTTTTTATCAGATATTCGCAATCTGATTTTACCACTTTTAGGGAATAATATTCAGCTAAAAATTATCCATGGAAGAGATTTGTGGAGCGTTGAAGTCGATCAGGCATCTTTCCAGCGTGTGATTATGAATTTGATTATTAATGCGCGTGATGCCATGTTTGATGGAGGTATTGTTACGATTGCTACAAACAATGTTACAAAACAACAAAGTGCTGAATTTAATCATTTTGGTTTAGCAATTGGTGAATATGTGCAATTGACTATTTCAGATACAGGAACTGGGATATCTGCTGCTATACAAGAAAAAATGTTTGAGCCTTTTTTTACAACCAAAGAAGTTGGAAAAGGAACAGGCCTTGGTTTATCCATGGTTTATGGAATAATCAAGCAGAGTGGTGGGTATATTTATTGTGAAAGTAAAGAGGGAGAAGGAGCAACATTTCATATTTTTCTACCCCGTTATATCCCAGATATAAAAGGAGAAATTTCTCAAAATATTGAAAAAGAGGAAGAGAAAGATATAGACTTAACAGGATCTGCGACTGTTTTATTGGTTGAAGATGAGGATGCGGTCAGAATGGGGGGGGTAAGAGCTCTTCAAATGAGAGGATATACAGTTTTAGAGGCGGCAAGTGGGGTGGAAGCCCTTTCTATTCTTGAGGAAAAAAAAGGCATTGTTGATATTATTGTTTCCGATGTGGTGATGCCAGAAATGGATGGGCCCACTTTATTGAAGGAAGTCCGTAAAAACTATCCTGATATCAAGTTTCTTTTCGTTTCTGGATATGCAAAAGATGCTTTTGCTAAGAATCTTCCCAAAGATGCTGTTTTTGGTTTTTTATCTAAACCTTTTACACTCAAACAGTTAGCTCTAACAGTTAAAGAAACACTTTCATCATGACACAAAAATAGATGCAATAAAAAAATTGATGTTTTAAGATTTTTTAAGAAAAATAGAGAGTATTTTGATCAATAGAGAGCGCATGGTAATGTCCAGAAAACGAAATCAAGAAGAACGATTTGGAAATTTAAATAAAACTCAAAGAAGATTGCACATTCTACGCAAGAATTTATGAAGAAATAGACTTCACCTGGTAAACTTTAAAGTTTTTTATTATAGATCTAAAGATAAACTCTATTTACAACGTTAAAAAATGTTATAGATCGCTAATATCCTTAAAAGGATAAGAGTTGTTGTTGCGTATCAGCTATACCACTCTTTCCTTCAATAAATGCTTTTAAGGCTTCTGGATAGAGTTTATGCTCTGCTTTAAGAACTCTTTGCGCTAAGCACTCAGAGGTATCATCAGGATAGACCGGAACAGCTGCTTGGGCAAGGATTTTTCCAGCATCCATGTCTTCTGTAACAAGATGAATAGTGCAACCTGTAATTTTTACGCCTGCTTGTAAAACTCTTTCATGTGTGTTTAAGCCTTTAAATGAAGGTAAAAGAGAAGGATGAATATTTAAAATTCGTCCCTCATAAAGTTTTACAAAACGCGATGAGATAAGGCGCATATACCCCGCAAAGCAGAGAAAATCCGGTTTATATTGATCTAAAATCGTGAAAATACCTTCTTCATGCTCTTCTTTTGTGTTGTAGATTTTACGATCAATAATATGAATAGGTAAGTTATGATTTTGTGCTTTTTCAATACCATTTGCGCGTGGATTATCGCAAATAACTGCGACGATTTCAGCAGGATATCCCTTTTGTTGGCTTGCTTGGGCAAGGGCGACCATATTGGACCCATTACCAGATATGAAAACGACGATTTGTTTTTTCATAAATGCAGTACCCCTTTATAAAGTATTCCCTTATTTTGATCTTCGCGTTTTGTTAAAGTGCCAAGAGGTGTCACAGTCTCTCCATTTTTTTCAAGAGCTTGCGTAATTGTTTCAACGGTATGCTGTGCTACAATAATGATCATGCCAATACCACAATTGAATGTTCGTAACATTTCTGTTTCTTCTATTTTACCTTGTTTGGCAATCCATGAAAATACGGAGGGAACATTGATATTAGAAAGATTAATTTCAGCGCAAAGAGAAGAGGGAATGACACGTGGAATATTTTCAGGAAAGCCTCCACCCGTAATATGCGCTAGAGCTTTAATTCCTTTGTATTCTCGCATGATGGGAAGAAGCGATTTCACGTAAATGCGTGTTGGTGTCAGGAGTGCTGTACCAAGGCTGTTTTGGGGGGCAAAAGGGGCAGGGTCATTCCATTTGAGATGACTTTGTTGAATGATTCGTCGAACAAGTGAAAAGCCGTTGGAATGAATTCCAGAGGCGCTTAGACCTAGGATAATATCGCCTTCTGTCAAGTCTTTTGAAGGGAGCAGCATGCTGCGTTCACATGCGCCTACAGCAAAACCTGCTAGATCATAATCACCTTCTGCATACATGCCTGGCATTTCTGCGGTTTCTCCCCCAATAAGAGCAGCACCGGCTTGTTTACATCCTTCTGCAATGCCAGAAACAATTGCCGCACCTTGTTCAGGATCAAGTTTTCCAGTTGCAAAATAATCCAGAAAAAAAAGAGGTTCCGCCCCTTGTACAAGTAAATCATTGACACACATAGCGACCAGATCAATACCAACAGTATTATGGTGTCCACCTTCAATGGCAATTTTTAGTTTTGTTCCCACTCCATCATTGGCTGCGACTAAGATAGGATCTGCAAACCCGGCTGCTTTTAAATCAAAAAGGCCACCAAAACCACCAATTTCTGCATCTGCTCCGGCTCGTTTTGTCGCACGTATAAAGGGTTTAATTTTTTCTACCATAGCATTACCCATATCGATGTTTACACCGGCTTTTGCGTAGGTAAGATTATTATTTGTAAGATCTTGATTGCTCATTGGAGCCTTCCTTTAGTGGAAAATCAGGTTTTAATATTATTCAATGCCATGATAGAATTTTCTCTGCAAGAGATATTGGAAAGAAAATAAGCAACTTTACTTGTACCTTATTTTGAAGATGTTTATAATTTTTGTGAAGAATTTTTTTTAGGATATTTTATGAGCAAGATATCAGATAATCATGGACAGTCTTCGTGGGAACTTATGAAAAAGAAAGGGAGTGAGAACACATCCCGTAACCGTTATAAGACTTATGTGCCTGCATATACGCAATTACCTTTGCCGAATAATATGAAAAGACAAATCTTTTTTTGGCTGGGAGCGCTGATTTTTTTTATTCTTTTTATGTTCGTTTTTGGATCAATTTTGCTTCCTTTTGTAGCAGGAATTGTGTTGGCTTATTTTCTTAATCCCATTGTTCAATTGCTTGAAAAGTTTGGTATTCGTCGTGTTTTTGGTACTGTCCTCATTACCTTATTTATTGTTATTATCTTTGTTGCTGCTTTAGTTATTCTGATTCCTATTATTAGTTCGCAAATACAGCAATTTGTGAGTGATGGCTTACCTGTTTATATTAATCGTATTCAAACCTTTTTTGTTGAACATGATTTTGATTGGATAAGGCACTATTTTGGAAGTGATCCAAATGAATTACGGAGTAATATTAAAGGGCTTTTAGGAGAAGGTTCTGATTTTATTACATCTCTTTTGAATTCACTTTTGAAATCAGGAAAGTCTATCGTTAATATCGTTAGTCTATTTGTTGTGGCACCTGTGGTAACATTTTATATGTTATTAGATTGGCCACGTATGGTGACAGCAATTGATTCGTTAATACCACGTGATCATCTTGAAACCGTTCGAAGTATTTTTCATGAAATGGACAGAGCTATAGCAGGCTTTGTTCGTGGACAAGGAACCGTTTGCCTCATATTGGGGGGCTATTATGCTATTGGTTTAACGATTGCAGGGCTCAATTTTGGTCTTTTGGTTGGTATGTTTATTGGCCTTATTAGCTTTATTCCTTATATCGGAACAATGAGTGGTTTTCTCCTTTCTGTTGGGATTGCATGGGTCCAGTTTTATCCCAATAATTGGGGGGGAATCATTATTGTGATGGTACTTTTTTTAATTGGTCAGTTTATTGAAGGTTATATTCTTCAACCAAAACTTGTTGGTTCATCAGTGGGATTACATCCCGTGTGGTTGATGTTTTCGCTTTTTGCTTTTTCTTCACTCTTTGGTTTTACTGGTATGCTTGTTGCTGTTCCTGCAGCGGCGGCTGTGGGTGTTTTAGTTCGTTTTGCCCTACATACTTATCTTAGTTCTCAGATGTATTCGCGAAGTGGAAAGTCGGAGCCGCTAAAATGAATGGGCGAGAAACGCAATTATCTTTAAATTTTCCTTATGAACCGATTTTTCAATTTGATGATTTAGTCGTGACGGATAGCAATCGTATGGCTTTTCAGCTTATTGATCATTGGCCCAATTGGCGCTTACCTATTGCCGTTTTGGTTGGAAAAGAAGGAGCTGGAAAAACGCACTTTTCGAGTATATGGCTGCAAAAAGCAAATGCATTTAGGATTCAGCATAATAAAATTGATCAAGCTGTTGCTATGGCTTCTTTAGGTAGATCATTTTTAATAGAGGATATTGATTCTGGTGAAATTAGTGAAACAGAACTTTTTCATTTAATTAACAGTGTTAAGCAAACAAATGTTGATGCGCGACAAGCTACTTTATTGATGACGGCACGAACACTCCCTTCTACTTGGAATCTAAAGTTAAATGATCTAAAAAGTCGTCTTAATTCGGTGATGTTAGTTGAAATTAATCAGCCTGATGATGCATTGTTAACAGCTGTTGCCTTTAAGCTTTTTTCCGATAGACAGCTTATTGTACATCCAGATACAGTTTATTATCTTATCAGCCGTTGTGAACGTTCTTTATTTTCATTGAAACATGTTATTGATTCTGTTGATCAATTGGCGTTACAAAGAAAAAGAAAAATAACGCGTGCTGTGATTGCCGAAGTTTTGAATAGAAAAAAAACGTAAATACTTCTTATCATGGCTTTACATGTTCTTCCTTTTATTATTGTTTGAATATAAGGAAGGACACGTCATTTAAGTTTTCTGCTTTTAATATCTGTTAAAAGTAAAGGATATTATTTTTACTTTTTCATGCGTGCAAGAAATGGCTTTGAGATTTTATTGGATGAGTATTTTTTTCATCACTTTTACAAGCTATATATTTTTGCATTTGAAAAAATGTTTATTGTTTATGGACTTGAATTATAGGAAAAGCGAGAGTTTTTTCATCTTTGGAAGAATAGAAAAGGGAGAAAAATGCTTAATAGAGATGGATTTTATAGTAAGTACAGTGGAAATATTATATTTTCTTTAGGAAATTTTTTTGTAATATCTAAGTCGTTTTTTAAACTCTATCTGTAGAATGTGTTCTGATACAGTGGATAGTTTCCTTAAAGCAGAATAAAATTATGAAACCCTTATAAGAGGTGCATTATTTTTTACATCGGTTAGATTTTTGTACGGATTCTATTTTTGCGAATAAATGTGTTATTGAGGAGAAAAAAATTTAAAAACATTCTTCTTTGTAAAGAAATGCAACAAAATTGAAAAAAAGTACGTTTTTTCTCTTGCACTTCTATTGTGAAAATTTTAGGAAATGTGCATCAAATAGATGTTAGATAGCGGAGCGTAGCGCAGTCTGGTAGCGCACCTGATTTGGGATCAGGGGGTCGTAGGTTCGAATCCTATCGCTCCGACCATATTTGATGAGGTGTATGAGGATGAACCAATTGGGTACGTGTGGTGAAAAGCAATCATTAAAATATTGTATAATCTGAAGGGAAGAGGCATGGTCGCACGTATTTATAGTCCTGCTAAAACAGCTATGCAGTCAGGTAAGGGGAATACAGGCTTTTGGATTCTACAGTATGAGCCGATAAAAGCAAAAATGCTAGAGCCTCTTATGGGTTACACAGCGACATCTGATATGAATAGTCAGGTAAGAATCCAATTTAATAGAAAGGAAGAAGCCATTGCTTTTGCACGCAAGAATGCTATCCCTTATCGTGTAGAAAAAACACATATGTCGATTCGGCGTGCCGTTTCTTATTCTGATAATTTTCGCAGTAATCGGCAGCAATCTTGGACACATTAAGTTAGAGATGCTATTTTAGATTGGGAAAATAATCAGTTGGGTGTTTGGTCCCGTAGCTCAGCTGGATAGAGCAACGGCCTTCTAAGCCGTGGGTCACAGGTTCGAATCCTGTCGGGATCACCATATTTAAGAAAATTAATAGATAGAAGTATTCAAGAGTTTTCCTTTCATTCTATTAATTTATTTTATGTCTCCCCCCTGAGTCTTTTCATGTTTTTTATTAATGCTATTGCCGTTTTTTATTGGTTGTTTGTGTATAAAATTTTGTGTATAAAATGATGCCATGCTGTTTTCTATCCAGCCTAAAAGTACTTTAAGCTGTGATGGGGAGGATGCTGTGTTTATATAAAATCAATAAGTTATATAAAGGTTAGGGAATTTTATGGTTATTGATTTTATTAGCTTGTTTTTCTGTCTATCCCAAACCTTTTATAGTTTATTCTCAATCATTTTATCTAGATAACTGGATTTACTAGCAGGCTGCTTGACTCTTATTTTTTATTAATCGTATAGTTATGATATACGATAAGGGGCGGTAATGGCAATTGTGAGTTTCAAACATAAGGGCTTAAAATTATTTTATACAACAGGTTCCACAAAAGCGATTCGACCAGATCACGTAGAAAATTACGCGTTATCTTGACAGCTTTAACAAGTGCTACGACGCCTGAAATGTTGAAAGCACCTGCCTTTAAAATGCATCCTCTTAAAGGTGAACTTACAGAATACTATTCCATATGGGTGAATGGAAATTGGCGTGTTACTTTTCGCTTTATAGGAACAGATGTGGAGCTTGTTGATTATCAAGACTACCATTGATGAAAGGAGCAAAAACAAATGATGCATAATCCTGCACATCCAGGCGAAGTTCTAAAAGTAGCTTTTTTGGAAGAAATGGGGCTATCAATACAAAAATTAGCTGATCACCTCCATATGACAAGAGCTTCTCTCTCAAGAGTGATTAACGGACATGCTTCTATGAGTACCGAGCTTGCAGTTAAATTAGAGTTGGCTGGTTTTAGTAAAGCAAAATTTTGGTTAGATATGCAAACAAACTATAATTTATGGCAAACAATGCAACAAGCACAACCACCTATTTCTCCTCTAGTTTCTGATGATAATCAAACAACTATTTGATTTTATTCATAATTTTCTAATGCTTTGCTTTATTTGTAGTTGCTATCCATTGCCTTAGTTTTTTTGAAGTTTTTTAATTGCTTCTATTGCAAGGCGTTTACTATCGGCTGTTTTGGTATAAAGGGATGCCATTTTATCTTCTGTCCAGCCAAAAAAAGCGCTTTCATTTGTGAAACCGTAGCATCGGTATTAGCTGCGCGGGTGGCCGCTAATTTTCGCAATCCATGCGCTGATTTTTTAATACCCGCCGCATTATACGCCTTACGAAATAGATTGCCAAAACTTTCTTTTACGAGTTTATTTCCATTTTTTCCGCAGATGAATGTTTCATTACCAATAGGACCAATTTTAAGAATTTCTGCTAATTCAGGTAAAATTGGTAAAAAAACGTCTGTTTTAAATTGGCTCTTTTCTGTTTTAAGATGGATGATATTATCTTTGACATCTTTCCAGCCGATACGAACTGTATCACCACGACGCAAGCCGGTATACAAAAGGACGTCAATCCATACACGTTCATGTGTACCATGGGAGCAATGGTGATAATATCTGTCTATGTCCTCTTCTAGCCATGGCAGTAATCCCTCTCTGTTCAAAGATTTTGGTGCTTTTATATTAAAGGCAGGATTTCTATTTAAAAGGGCATTATTAACCGCCCAATTAAAAAGACCGTTTAGAGAAGTTAAAAAGTGTCTTGCTGCTGCGGGAGTATCACGCCTTCTGTCTACAGCATCAAGAATATGTTGTTTTTCTATACTTTTATATGAGTGATCACCAAAAATCTTAGCATTCCCAAAAAACTCTGCATTGTCATAAACTACAGCATCATCATAAACAGCAGCATTATTATCATATATTCAGCAATTGCCATCATGTGATAAGTTTCTTTCCTTTTCAATAAAATCACCTAAGGTACCAGCTTTGATATAAGCAAAATCTCTCAATGCACGGATACGATAAGTTAACTTATTTCCGTATATCCAAGTTGTCTCATCAGTAAATTCGTATTTCTTTTTTATCATGATAACCTCCTCTTAATGCATGCTTTGTCTTTTAAGCTCTTGAGACAGCACACCAATTCCTTTTGCTGTGATTTTTGCGCAAGGAATGACTTTTTCTATTCCACTGGCGGTTTGGAAGTGTGATGGTTGGACAGTCCATCAGTTGCTTTTGGATTTTGTCTTGATAAGGAAGTAAATTTCCACCTGCTGCACGCCGGTAAACCCAACCTTTTTTCTGTAAAAATTGAATGAACTGTTTTGGTTGCATCTCGAGTATTTTCGCGGCTTCTGTAAGACCAAAGAGCCCATCATGGCGCTGTAAACTTTCAAGTGCAGCTGCTTTTGGTTTAAGGGTACCACTTCACTTTTTAAGGTCTCTAATTGTGTGACGCTTTCTAAAAGCAGTTTTTTCACAAAGAGAGGATTTTCTAGAGCGTTTGCAAGATTTAATTGAGGGAATTGTTTTACACGCCGCTCGCATTCAATGAAATATTGACGGGCTTCTTTACCTTTTTCGTTACGCTCTAACATGGAAAGTTTTTTTGCCATGTCTAAGGTAAGGTGGTATTCCATGCTTGGACGCCCTCTTAAGGATTTCGCTAAAATTTTAGCGAAAATTATAAAATCTTGATTTTCTTGGAAATTATATTCTTTAATACGATTTTTAATCCAATCTCTAAAATTGGAATTAACTTCCAAAAATGCATGCAATTCACGTGCGTTGACCGTTTGAACGGTTTCGTGTTTGATTGTATTTTGTTGGATAGCAATAGGCTTTTCCATTACGAACCTCATATTGACGGGACTTGATGAATGAAAGGGGCGCTTTTAAATGCGCCCTTCAGAATTTAAAGCACATCACAAGTACGCAAACGGTGTTGTTGTTCGTAAGAACCGTACATTGCATCGTCATATTCACGCTGTTTTATATCGTCTAAAAAAAACCGTATGCTGTGCTGTGTAAAATAAAGTCGTGAGATATGTTTTCGTTGAAACACTGTTCTTCACTTTCTCTAAGATAAAATTCCGCGATATCTTCAGAAATGTCTTCACAACTATTCTCAGAAGGATTTATACGAAAGATTTGGATTGCATCATCTCCCTCATCAACAATGCTTAGAATTTGGCTTTCATCAAGTGGTCCAGACTCTGCAATGTTTTGATCATCATCGTAGGTAACTAATAAAATTTCATCAGAATTTATAAGAATTGGATTTTCCATAATTTCTCCTCCCTAACACCTCTTGGTAATTGTTTGTGCGTGGTTTATGGAATATATACAATACGCATAATGCATACATATCAACAATAAAATATGCATTATGTATATTTTATTTTTAACGATATAAAAATCTTGTAAGAAGATTTTTTCTAAATGACGATTCTCATGAAAGGAGAAAGTGAATGGTTATGAAAACAATAAAAAGTGATATAGAATTAGATAACAAAATTATGCAGCTGGTTTCTACATTTAGTAATGAAAGAAAAAAGCTTTTATTTTTTTTCTTTTGCATGCAGGCGATTTAAAAGGTGAAGAATTGTTTCTTTATCTGGCTGAGTTGTTTTTTGTAGTAGATTAATAATTTGCTCATCAACGGTTTGTTTTGTCGCGGGGATTGGAAAGGAGGGACCGTCTCCCTCTCCGGTTAATAACCACCCTTCACTAATTCTAAATGCTTTTGCATATTTTGCAGATGCCCGTGATATTCCTCTTAATCCTTGTTCGTGCTGTATATAGCTAGAGTAGTTCCAGCCAAAATATCTAGCTGCTTCTTTTGCACTCCTAAAACCACGCGCTAAACGCGCTTTTATTAATCTAGCAGATTGGTCTATCGTGTTACTAAGCATTTTTATCTCCTTAATATATTCATATTGCATATAATCGGTATGCATTTCGACTTGACTTTTAAGTAGTCATAATGCATATTATTTTTTATGGGAAAAATAGCAGTAAAACAGTTACGTAAAAATCTGAATTTAACTCTGAAAGAAATGGCAGAACGGTTAGGCGTCAACAAATATCAACAGTATGGCGTTGGGAAAATATGGTGTTCTTTCAAGGGGAGCCGTTGCATATCTTCTCGAAGCGTTATGGAATAAACAATCACCTCCAACGTCTTCTTTTGTCAACGGTTTCAGTTTGAGTGAAAAGCCGTGTGAACAAAATAAGATGGTACAACCTCAATATGAAGAAAGGAAATAAAGATGGATTACGGTTTAGCAATATCATTACTGTCCATATCGATTATGGTTTTGAATATTATTGTATTTTTTCATTGGTACAATAACAGATAGGAGAAGAAAATAAGATAACTAAAGACTTAGACCTTACAGCTTGTTTTTAGTGTATAACTCTTTACTTAATCTTTTATTCATCGCGAGTGAGGGAACGATATAGAGTGCGTTCTGTCTTGGATATCTTAGCCCAAAAATTCAATCTTTGCGTCTCTGAAAAACGAAAAAAGCCAATGCAATAAAAAGCTTTAAGTGTTTTATTGGGATAGTTAGAGAAAGTATGTTCTACAATAATATTTATAGGAGTTACTATATCTGGTTGCATAGCTTGAATAGTCAATAAAATTGTAAGTTCCTTCTTACTCTCTACATTAAACAGGTCAAATGTACTCTCTGGTTCCGGTTTTAACTGAGGATCTATTAAATTGATGTGTTTAGGTTTTATAGGGATATTGACGCTTTGTTCTTTAATAATTTTGTGATTTGGACTGGGATAGAGAGCTTCAACAAATTGAAACGGATTTTGGGGATCTAGCCAGATATTATTTATCTTAATTGCTTGTTTTGTGGGATTGTAGAAGGTTAAATCTACTTTGAATGTGGGATTTTCATTTGAATCGTAAGGTACATTTGCTAGCGTTTTTGTATAATTAATTTGTAATTTAGGCCCTAGAGATTGTTGTTTGCGTTTTCATATCTGTCCAAACTGAAACACTAGCATGAATAGCAATAGCAGCGAGAGATATTGTAGAAAAGTATTCAAATATCGTTAACATTTCCCCCCCTCATTTAAAAAATAACTAATGGAACATTAAAATGACTAACACGATTCTCTGTCTTGATCTAGGTAGCAAGACTGGCTGGGCTATATGCGGTGCTGATGGTCACATAACAAGCGATACAGAACATTTTCAATCACGCCGTTTTGAAGGCGGTGGTATGCGTTATCTGCGCTTTAAGAAGTGGCTTTCTGAACTAAAGAGGTCTGTTGATGAAATTGACGCGGTGTATTTTGAAGAAGTACGCCGGCATGTGGGGACTGATGCAGCGCATGTTTACGGTGGCTTTCTAGCAACTTTAACGGCTTGGTGTGAACATCATCAGATACCGTACGAAGGTATTCCAGTTGGTACGATTAAGAAAGCGACAACAGGGAAGGGTAATGCTTCAAAAGGAGAAATGATTAAAGCGGTTTGTGCAAAAGGGCGCGCGCCTAAAGATGATAATGAAGCAGATGCTTTGGCAATTTTATATTTAATGAAAGAAGGGGGGGGTACACATGTCTAATGGTATGCCATGGGTAAGATTTTATTTGTATGACTGGATAAGTGGTACAAATGGAATGACACTTGAACAACGGGGCGTTTATATAACCCTTCTCGTTTGCATGTATGAAAAAAAGAACCACTTAAAACAGACTTTCAAACGCTTGCACGCATTTGTTATTGTTCGCAGAAAAAATTTGCAGCTATTGTTGAATACTAATGAGGAATGATAAACTTGTTGAGACAGATAATGGATTGTGGAATACGCGCGTTGAAGAAGAGCTGAACGATTTTGCTGATAAAAAAGACAACATATCGCAAGTTCGTAGTGAAGCTGGTAAAAAGGTGCGCAAGCAAAATCAAGCTATAAAGAACCAGAATAAGAATATATATAAAAAAACTAAAACTATCGTTTTAGCAAAAAAGAAATTAATTCTGAAAATTTAGAAACAAACGATTTGGTTCAAGAGCCAACAGAGGTTGATACCCTCCAAAGCCAATCAGAACAAAACACAACATCATCAGAACCCCCACCTCCCATTCACGAGCAAGAAAACGTTCCGAAAAAAGCCAAGCAGGTTAACACTGATCGAGGTTGTCGATTGCCTGCTGATTTTGAACCCAATTATGATTTTGCACTTGCAGAGGGCTTGCCTCCAGAGCGTATCAAAGTCGAAATGGCAAAATTTCGTGACTACTGGCGTTCAAAAGCCGGTGCAAATGCAATCAAAATCGATTGGCAAGCAACAATGGCGTAACTGGGTACGCAAGGCGATTGATGATTTAGAAAAAACAAAAAACACAAACAACAATGGTGGAAACAATGGAAACTTTTCAAAAGATCAAAGAACTCGTGGTGGTACCGGAGAGGCAATCCGTAACCTTATCCGTAAAGAAATCTGTCTCTTCTGTTAGCGGCTTTAGCCGTTTTTTTTTATGATTTTAGGCAAAGCTTTTCAGCTTGGCAAGAAAAGCGAGCGGCAAAAACAAACAGAGACAGCATTAAAGAAAGCGAGAACACGCCTTGAGGTAGAAAATGAAATTAATCAAAAAAGTGATGCTGGTGTGCGTGCTGCTTTGTCTCGTTGGATGTGCGGCCAATAGGTCTGTTTCTTGTGTTGGTTGGTTGCCCATTTATTTAGACAAGCAAGATCTGAACGCTCTCAGTCCCAATTTAGCAAGAGATATTTTAAAGCATACTCAACAGGGAGCACGCTTATGTGGGTGGCAAAATGAGTAGCAATCAAAGTAAGCGGGGAAAAAACCTTTCGGAAACAGAACGACGGCTGCTTCACGAGATGATAGAAACCTATCAAGGCTTAAAGATGATGTCAGGCATTATGAGGTGGATTACCTTCATTATCTTTATCTTTGTAATGGATTTGTCCCGTTTCATCGATGCCATAGAAAATAGCTTCTCACACTTTAAAAAGTGGCTCACGAAGAGTTAAGGAAGATTTATGTTTGATATTCCTAATAGAATTAGATTTTTAAAAACTCATCATAATGGTGATACAAGCTTAGCACAGGAGAGCCTCTTAACATCAGGAACGAATCTTCAATGGCAAGAAATTTTAAATGATCTTCTTCTAGGTAGTCATCATTATAGTAGAAAAAATAAAGCCAAAAATTATGATACTAGTTTTCCTCTTAATTTAGGAAAAGAGAAATATCGTAAGATTTTTTATTCTAAAGTTCTCATAAAAAATACCTAGAAAAGAAGTTCTGATTCGCAATAATTGAGAGGCATGTTGCAAAATCCTATTCCCTCACCTTTATTCTAGCTCCCCTAACCCTAAAAAACATATGAAAAATAAATAAGTTACATAAAAGGTGAAAGCATATGGTGGGCGATGAGAGACTCGAACTCCCGACATCCTCGGTGTAAACGAGGCGCTCTACCAGCTGAGCTAATCGCCCAATGCAATGATCAGCAATTGGATGGGCCCTCTTTAAGGAAAAAATTTTCTAAACGCAAGAATAAAGATGGTATTTGATAATTTTTTAAAAAAATGCATAATCCTTCTTGACATAAACGTGTGAACCCCTTACACGACCGCTTGTACCAAGAATAAGTTGGTGTAAAGAATGCGCGGGTGTAGCTCAGTTGGTTAGAGTGCTGGCCTGTCACGCCGGAGGTCGCGGGTTCGAGCCCCGTCACTCGCGCCATTTCTTGTTTCCTTATGGGATTTCTTTTTAAGATATTCATGTGCTATGGATTAGGTAGTGAAGTGTCTACTTTTTGGGGGATATGTTTTTTCTTCCTTTTTACATGGTTTATAAGAATAGGGCTTGCGTCTTTCGTTGCTCTGCGTTACCTATGCCGATAAGAAAAGTATCGCTCTGTATACCTTTTAAGCATTATGAGTAGAATGAATAGAGCGATTATTTGAATTTATCTGTTTGACCTCGCAATATTGAGTCATTGTGTTAAGTTCAGGTATTTTGTTACGATGGAAGAGGGTTATGGCTTATTTATTGAGCTCTTATCTACCAGTTTTGATTTTTATTATTGTCTCAGCAGTTATTGCTGGGGTTTTGTTGATTACACCGTACATTGTAGCATACCGTTCTCCCGATCCTGAAAAGTTATCGGCTTATGAATGTGGATTTAATTCATTTAGTGATGCACGCATGAAGTTTGATATTCGTTTCTATTTGGTTTCAATTTTGTTTATCATTTTTGATCTTGAAGTTGCTTTTCTTTTTCCTTGGGCCGTTTCATTCGAATCGATAGGTATATTTGGCTTTTGGTCTATGATTGTGTTTTTAGCGATTTTGACTATTGGATTTATATATGAATGGAAAAAAGGAGCGCTTGAATGGAATTAATATCTAATAATTCAACGATTACAGCTCCAAAACCAAAAGGAATCATCGATCCCAATACCGGTGAATTGATAGGATCAGATGATAAGTTTTTTTGTGATATTAATGCAGAATTATCAGATAAGGGTTTTTTAGTTACCTCAGCCGATTCTTTGATTACTTGGGCGCGCACTGGTTCTCTCATGTGGATGAGTTTTGGCTTAGCTTGTTGTGCTGTTGAAATGATGCAGTGTTCCATGCCCCACTACGATAATGAGCGCTTTGGGTATGCCCCACGCGCTTCGCCCCGCCAATCAGATGTGATGGTAGTTGCAGGTACTCTAACAAATAAGATGGCACCAGCTCTAAGAAAAGTCTATGATCAAATGCCGGAGCCGCGTTATGTGATCTCTATGGGATCGTGTGCAAACGGTGGTGGATATTACCATTATTCTTATTCAGTTGTACGTGGGTGTGATCGTATTGTGCCTGTGGATATTTATGTTCCAGGGTGTCCTCCTACAGCGGAAGCGTTGCTGTACGGTATATTATTGCTGCAGAAAAAAATCCGTCGTACGGGTTCCATAGAGCGATAGGGGGTTCATTATTATGATGAATGAATCATTGGTTGAACTTTCTACCTATTTGAAAGACAAATTAGGCGATAAGCTTGAAGAAACCATTCTTGCATTTGGTGAATTAACGATTATATCGCGTCTTGATGCAATTACAGATGTGTTAATGTTTGTTCGTGATGATTCTCGCTGTCAGTTTATTAATATTACGGATATTAGTGGAGTTGATTACCCATCTCGCGATAAGCGTTTTGATGTCTCTTATCAATTATTGTCTCCTCGTGAGAATTTACGTTTACGTGTTAAGGTTCGTACAGATGAAAATACTCCTGTTGCTTCTGCGTGTTCTATTTATCCTGGAGCAGAGTGGTATGAGCGTGAGACGTACGATATGTACGGGGTTTTATTTTCAGGGCATCCCGATTTAAGGCGGATTTTAACGGATTATGGATTTGAAGGGCATCCTTTACGTAAAGATTTTCCCGTAACTGGATTTGTTGAATGTCGTTATGATAATGAAGCAAAGAGAGTGATTTATGAGCCTGTTGTTTTGCGACAAGAGATGCGCAGTTTCGACTTTCTTTCTCCTTGGGAAGGAGCACAATATGTTTTGCCATGTGATGAAAAAGGAGATGTCAAGAAATGATATGGGGGCTGATAAATCTTTAGGTTAGGGTGTGGGTCTTTAAAAATACCAGTTTTAGGTATAATGAGAGTTTTTGTTAACGTTTGATATCAAGTTTTTTAGAAAAGCAAGGGGTTGATTGTGGCTGAGGTCAATGTTCGGAACTTTAATATCAATTTTGGACCGCAGCATCCTGCAGCGCATGGGGTTTTGCGCATGGTTTTGGAATTGGACGGTGAAGTTGTTGAGCGTGTAGATCCGCATATTGGATTATTGCATCGCGGTACCGAAAAATTAATGGAAACAAAAACCTATCTTCAAGCTGGCCCTTATCTGGATCGTTTAGATTATGTTGCTCCTATGAACCAAGAGCATGCTTTTGTACTTGCTATTGAAAAATTATTAGGGGTTAAAGTTCCAAAGCGAGGGCAATTAATACGTGTTTTGTTTTCTGAAATTGGACGTATTCTTAATCATTTGCTTAACGTAACGACACAGGCGATGGATGTTGGTGCTTTGACTCCACCACTTTGGGGATTTGAACAACGTGAAAGATTGATGATTTTTTATGAACGTGCGTGCGGGGCACGTCTTCATGCCAATTATTTTCGCCCCGGTGGTGTGCATCAAGACTTACCAGAATCCTTAATTGAGGATATTGGTAATTTTATTGATCCGTTTCTTGTTGCTCTGGGTAAACTGGATGCACTTATAACACCAAATCGGATTTTCAAACAGCGTAATGTAGATATTGGTGTGGTGAGTATTGATGAGGCTTGGGCGCGTGGTTTTTCTGGGGTTATGATTCGTGGAGCCGGTGTAGCATGGGATTTGCGTAAGAGCCAACCTTATGAGTGTTATGATGAAATGGAATTTGATATTCCTGTAGGTAAGAATAGTGATTGTTATGACCGTTATTTGATTCGTATGGAAGAGATGCGGCAATCAGCAAAAATTATGCGCCAATGCGTGAATCGTTTGCTTAGTACTGAAAAAAATGGACCAGTTTCGAGTTTAGATCGTAAAATTGTACCCCCAAAGCGAAGCGAAATGAAAAGTTCGATGGAAGCGCTTATTCATCATTTTAAACTTTATACAGAAGGTTTTCATACGCCTCCTGGTGAGGTATATGCTGCTGTGGAAGCTCCAAAGGGTGAGTTTGGAGTTTATCTTGTTTCTGATGGAACCAATAAGCCTTATCGTGTCAAGTTGCGTGCTCCTGGGTTTGCTCATCTTCAGGCTATGGACTTTTTAACCAGAGGGCATATGTTGGCGGATGCTACCGCTATTTTGGGTTCAATTGATATTGTTTTTGGGGAGGTTGATCGCTAATGTCCGTGCGCCGTCTTGCAGATGATATCTCACAGCCCGCAGAGTTTTCTTTTACAAAGGAAAATCAGATATGGGTGAAGAATACCATAGAGAAATATCCTGTAGGGCGCGAGCAGTCTGCTGTTATTCCATTACTCATGCGTGCACAAGAGCAAGATGGTTGGGTTACGCGTGCTGCAATTGAGCATATTGCCCAAATTCTTTCTATGGCTTATATTCGAGTTCTAGAGGTTGCAACTTTTTATACTCAGTTTCAACTTAAACCTGTAGGGACAAAAGCACATATTCAAGTGTGTGGTACAACTCCCTGTATGTTACGTGGATCTGATGAATTGATTAAAGTTTGTCAGAAAAAAATTCATCATGATCCTTTCGTTACTAATCCGGATGGAACATTATCATGGGAAGAGGTAGAGTGTCTTGGCGCTTGTGTTAATGCTCCCATGGTTATGATTTTCAAGGATACTTATGAAGATCTTACAGCTGAGCGTCTTGAAGAAATTATTGATGCATTTGAAGCGGGAAAAGGTTCTGAAATAGCGGTTGGTCCACAAAACAGTCGTCAATCATCGGAGCCGATTAGTGGTTTAACCTCTCTTCTTGAGGATGAAGAAAAAAGGAAATCTCTCAAATCTTCAAAGAAAAAAGGATCATAAAGGAATGGGGGGTGAGTGAGATATTTTTTTGAAAAGATATTTCATTATTTTATCCACATTATAACAATGTTTAATTAAAAGTAGAAAGTTTTTAAGAAATTTAAAAAAATTGCATTTGAGGAAAAGCTAAAAATGCTACGGGTAATAGAGAAAAAGGTGGGGTATGCTCGCTGATAAAGATCGTATCTTCACCAATATTTATGGTTTAAAAGACAAATCGTTAAAGGCTGCGATGTTGCGTGGGCATTGGAGTGGTCTGAAAGAGATTATTGATAAAGGTCGTGATTGGATCATCGATGAAGTGAAAGCGTCAGGTTTACGTGGGCGTGGTGGTGCTGGTTTTCCTACAGGAATGAAATGGTCATTTATGCCCAAACAAAGTGATGGTCGTCCTCATTATTTGGTTGTAAATGCTGATGAATCAGAGCCTGGGACATGTAAAGACCGTGATATTTTACGCCATGATCCCCATACTCTCATTGAAGGATGTGCAATTGCTACTTTTGCCATGGGAGCAAATGTTGCTTTTATTTATATTCGCGGTGAATATATTCGTGAGCGTGAAGCACTGCAAGCGGCTGTTGATGAGTGTTATAGTGCCGGTTTACTAGGTAAAAAAACAAAATATGGTCATGCATGTGATATTATTATTCATCATGGTGCGGGTGCTTATATTTGTGGTGAAGAAACGGCTCTTCTTGAGAGTCTTGAGGGAAAAAAGGGACAACCTCGGCTTAAACCACCATTCCCTGCAAATATGGGAATTTATGGATGTCCAACGACTGTTAATAATGTAGAATCTATTGCCGTTGTTCCAACGATTTTGCGTCGGGGTGCTTCCTGGTTTTCATCAATTGGACGTGCAAATAATGTTGGAACGAAATTGTTTATGGTTTCTGGGCATGTGAATGCACCTTGTACATTTGAAGAAGCTCTTGGTGTTTCTTTTCGTGAGTTAATTGAAAAACATACCGGTGGTATTCGTGGAGGTTGGAATAATCTTTTGGCAGTTATTCCAGGTGGTGCTTCTTGTCCAGTTGTTCGTGGAGAGGATATGGTTGATGCGATCATGGATTTTGATGGGATGCGCGATGTCGGGTCTTCTTTTGGTACCGGTGGTGTTATTGTTATGGATAAATCAACGGATATTATCAGGGCAATTTGGCGTATAGTAGCTTTTTTCAAACATGAAAGTTGTGGTCAGTGTACGCCATGTCGTGAGGGTACGGGGTGGATGATGCGTCTTTTAGGGCGTATGGTTGAGGGAAGAGCTCAAAAACGTGAAATTGATCTTTTGTTTGAAGTGTCTAAACAGGTTGAAGGTCATACTATCTGCGCTCTTGGTGATGCAGCAGCATGGCCTATACAGGGATTGATACGAAATTTTCGCCCAGAAATTGAGCGTAGAATTGATGATTATACACGAAATGTTGTGCAAAGGAAAAATATTGCTTTGGAAGCGGTTGGATAGAGATTTTTGTTTTAAGAGCAATGAAATGCAAGTTTAAGTGGATTATCCGCAGGCTGGATGAGTGATGATAAATATCAAAGTTGATGGTAAAGAGATTGAAGTCCCTGATTACTATACGTTGCTTCAGGCAGCGGAGGCAGCTGGTGCTGAAGTACCACGTTTTTGTTTTCATGAAACTTTATCAATTGCTGGAAATTGTCGCATGTGCTTGGTTGAGGTTAAGGGAGGACCTCCAAAACCTCAGGCTTCTTGTGCGATGGGGGTTCGTGATTTGCGTGCAGGGCCTAATGGTGAAGCACCAGAAATTTTTACCAATACAGAGATGGTAAAGAAAGCCCGTGAAGGTGTGATGGAGTTCCTTCTCATCAATCATCCTTTGGATTGTCCTGTCTGTGATCAGGGAGGAGAATGTGATCTTCAAGATCAAGCAATGCTCTATGGACGTGATTGTTCTCGCTATACAGAAAATAAGCGTGCTGTAGAAGATAAATATATTGGTCCTCTTGTCAAAACGGTTATGACACGCTGCATTCATTGTACACGTTGTGTCCGTTTTACAACAGAAGTAGCAGGTATTTCTGAGCTTGGATTGATCGGTCGTGGTGAAGATGCTGAAATTACGACATATCTTGAAAAAGCTATGACATCTGAGTTACAGGGCAATGTTATTGATCTTTGTCCAGTAGGAGCTTTAACTTCAAAGCCTTATGCATTTCATGCACGTCCTTGGGAGTTGATTAAAACAGAATCGATTGATGTTATGGATGCGCTTGGCAGTGCGATCCGTATTGATAGCCGCGGCCGTGAAGTGATGCGGATCATGCCGCGTACGAATGAAGATGTAAATGAGGAATGGATCTCTGATAAGACGCGTTTTATTTGGGATGGGTTACGAACTCAGCGTCTTGATAGACCATATGTACGCAAAGATGGAAAACTTCAGCCTGTAAGTTGGGTAGAAGCTTTTGAAAAGATTAAAATGGTGGTTTCTAAAACCTTGCCAGAAAAAATAGGGGCAATTGCAGGGGATCTTGCCTCTGTTGAAGAAATGTATGCCCTTAAAGCATTACTGATCTCGTTGGGTTCAAAGCTTTTTGATTGTCGTCAAAAAGGAGTTGCTTTGTCGCCAGAGTTTGGACGTTCGAGTTATATTTTTAATCCTACAATTGCGGGGATTGAACAAGCTGATGCATTGCTCATTGTGGGCTCTAATCCACGCCATGAAGCTGCTGTTTTAAATGCGCGTATTTTAAAACGCCAACGGATGGGAAATTTTCCTGTTGCGCTCATTGGAGAGGAAGTGGATTTACGTTATCCTTATTCTTATCTTGGATCTGGGGGTGATGCTTTAAATACACTTATTGGTGGAGAGGATGCTTTTTTTAATGTTTTAAAAAAAGCAAAGAGACCTCTTATTCTTATCGGAGAGGGGGCGATTTGCGGAAATGAAGGGTTATCTGTTTTAAAAAACCTTGCTAAATTAGCGGATAATATTGGTGCTCTTAGTGAAGAATGGAATGGATTTGGGATTCTTCATAATGCAGCGTCAATCGTTGGAGGGTTAGATATAGGCTTTACTTCTAAGCTTGGGGTTGCAAATATTCTTAAAACCTGTGAAGTTTTATTTTTGCTTGGTGCTGATGAAGTGGAATTGACCAATATAAAAGCGTTTAAAATTTATATTGGTAGCCATGGTGATAATGGTGCGCATGCGGCTGATGTTATTTTACCTGCATCAACTTATACTGAAAAATCAGGACTTTATGTGAATACAGAAGGGCGTGTTCAAATGACAAATCGGGCTGGTTTTGCTCCAGGTGAAGCAAAAGAAGATTGGGCTATTTTGCGTGCCTTATCGGATGTTTTAGGACAAAGACTCCCCTTTGATTCTCTTTCTCAATTAAGACAATGCTTATTTAATGATTACCCACATCTTTGTGCCATTGATGATATAATGCCTTCTGATATAAGTGGTCTTAAGGCGCTTGGTTCAAAAATGGTTTCCCTAGAAAGTCAAGCATTTACTTCTATGGTTAAAGACTTTTATTTGACAAATCCGATAGCACGTGCTTCTGCCGTTATGGCTGAATGTTCATCTCTTGCAAAAAGCCGTGCTATGCAAGCTGTAGAGTAAGGGCAAAGGAAAAGGAATAATGATGTATGATTTCTTTATGACTTGGCTGTTGCCATTACTTATTGTCGTTGGAAAAACGCTTCTTCTTTTGGTCGTTCTGTTGATTTTAGTTGCTTATCTTCTCTATGCAGATAGAAAGATTTGGGCTGCTGTACAATTGCGACGTGGTCCCAATGTTGTTGGTCCGTGGGGATTACTACAGTCTTTTGCAGATTTAATTAAATTTGTTGTGAAAGAACCTATTATCCCAGCAGGTGCAAATAAGGGGGTTTTTCTTTTAGCTCCTTTTGTTTCAGCAACACTTGCTTTATCAACTTGGGCTGTTATCCCTGTCAATGAGGGATGGGAAGTTGCAAAGATTAATGTTGGATTGCTTTATATCTTAGCCATTTCATCTCTTGAAGTTTATGGTGTTATTATGGGGGGATGGGCATCAAATTCAAAATATCCTTTCTTAGGAGCTCTTCGTTCAGCAGCACAAATGGTTTCTTATGAAGTTTCTATTGGTTTTGTTCTTGTGACTGTTATTTTAGTAAGTGGTTCGTTGGATCTCACAACCATTGTTCTTAAACAAAATCATGGACTTGGTACAACTCTAGGTCTTCCTTTTAATAGTTTTCTCGATTGGAATTGGCTCATTCTTTTTCCAATGTTTATTATCTTTTTTATTTCTGCGCTCGCAGAAACAAACCGTCCTCCCTTTGATTTAGTGGAAGCAGAATCTGAGCTTGTTGCTGGTCATATGGTTGAATATTCTTCAACGCCATATATGCTCTTCTTTCTTGGTGAATATGTTGCTATTGTTTTAATGTGCGCATTAACAACCATTTTATTTTTAGGCGGTTGGCTCCCTCCTTTAGATGTTTGGTGGCTTAATTGGGTTCCCGGTATCATTTGGTTTGTTCTAAAAGTTTGTTTTGTATTTTTTGGGTTCGCTATGGTCAAAGCTTTTGTTCCACGTTATCGTTATGATCAACTCATGCGGCTTGGTTGGAAGGTTTTTCTTCCTCTCTCGTTAGCAATGGTTGTCATAACTGCTGCTTTTTTAAAGTATAGTGGTTTTTCTTAAGAGGAGTTTTTATGATGTCAGTTTTTTTTCAGGCAGCAAAGTCACTTCTTCTCTTAGAGTTTATGAGTGCTTTTTTCTTAGCTATGCGTCAATTTTTTGCACCAAAGCCTACGATTAATTATCCTTATGAGAAGGGTTTTGTTTCTGAGCGTTTCCGTGGAGAACATGCACTTCGTCGTTACCCAAATGGTGAAGAACGCTGCATTGCTTGTAAATTATGTGAAGCAATTTGCCCTGCACAAGCAATTACCATTGAAGCAGGACCGAGGCGTAATGATGGTACACGGAGGACTGTCCGTTATGATATAGATATGGTTAAGTGTATTTACTGTGGTTTTTGTCAAGAAGCTTGTCCAGTTGAAGCTATTGTAGAAGGGCCAAATTTTGAATTTGCCACAGAAACGCGAGAAGAACTGTATTATGATAAAGAAAAGCTTTTAAGCAATGGAGATCGCTGGGAGCGAGAAATTGCTCGTAATATATTGATGGATGCACCTTACCGTTAAGTGTATCATTTGAGGTATCGGATAATTTTTCCGATAAATTGTAATCTGGTATGAAGTTTGTACCAATTATTTAAATAATTAAGGAGAAGCCCATGCTAACAGATCTAGCGGCGGCATTTTTCTATTTGTTTGCTTTTATTATGCTAACAAGTGCAGTGATTGTTATTACAGCACGCAATCCTGTACATTCTGTTTTATTTTTAATATTGGCATTTTTTAATGCTGCAGCTTTGTTTTTGCTTGCAGGAGCAGAGTTTTTGGGACTGATTCTGCTTGTTGTTTATGTTGGAGCTGTCGCTGTTTTATTTTTATTTGTCGTTATGATGCTCGATGTTGATTTTGCTGAGTTAAAGAGTGGCGCTCTTCGATATGCGCCTATTGGAGCTCTTATTGGCGTTATTATCGCTGTAGAATTGATTGTTGTTTTTGTGAGTAGCCATTTTTCTCCAGTTCTTAAAACGCATGTTACACAGCCAATGCCAGATTTAGGGCAGCGAACAAATACACAAGCATTAGGAGATATTCTCTATACGGATTATGTTTTCTATTTTCAAATTGCTGGAATAATTTTATTAGTTGCAATGATTGGTGCTATTGTTTTAACACTTTGTCATAGATCGGGAGTTAAACGACAATCCATCGCAGAGCAAGTTTCTAGAACAGTAGAAAGTGCTATTGAAATCAAGCAAGTTGAATCAGGTAAAGGTATTTAAGGGGGCTATGGTTATGTATATCGATATTGCGCATTATCTTACTGTTTCTGCTTTGATGTTTACAATTGGTATTGCTGGAATTTTTCTCAACAGAAAAAATGTGATTATCATTTTGATGTCTATTGAGCTTATATTACTCTCCGTTAATATAAATTTTGTCGCATTTTCGGCATTTCTTCATGATCTCGTTGGTCAGATATTTGCTTTATTTGTCTTAACCGTCGCAGCTGCTGAAGCTGCTATTGGTTTAGCAATTCTTGTCGTTTTTTTCCGTAATCGTGGTTCCATTGCGGTTGAAGATGTTAACGTAATGAAAGGCTAACCCGTGATGTATTATACGATTGTCTTTCTTCCGCTTTTGGGTTTTTTAATTGCAGCATTAGGTGGAAAAACCATAGGAGAACGTGCAAGCGAGTTGATAACATGTAGCTTTATGGTGATTGTTGCCATATTGTCGTGGATAGCATTTTTCAATCTTGCACTTGGTTATACTTTAGCGATTGATGTATTCGTATTACATTGGCTTACCATTGGTGATTTAAGCTTTGACTGGGCTCTTCATATTGATACATTAACAGCTGTTATGCTTATTGTGGTAAACAGTGTTTCGGCATTAGTGCATATTTATTCAATTGGTTATATGCATCATGACCCTTCAAGGTCGCGTTTTTTTTCTTATCTTTCTCTCTTTACATTTATGATGCTGATGTTGGTGACATCCAATAATTTGATCCAGATGTTTTTTGGCTGGGAAGGTGTAGGACTTGCTTCTTATTTGCTTATTGGTTTTTGGTTTCAGAGAGATTCTGCGAATAAAGCTGCAATGAAAGCTTTTGTGGTCAATCGTGTTGGAGACTTTGGTTTTCTCTTAGGAATATTTAGTGTTTTTGTTTTATTCCAATCGGTTGATTTTGCTTCTATTTTTGCAAAAGCCGCAGACAATAGCTTTATACAAAATATGACATTTTTAGGTTGGCAGCTTGATGGACAAGCAGCAATTACTGTTACATGTCTTTTATTATTTATTGGTGCGATGGGAAAATCAGCACAATTTCTTTTACATACTTGGCTGCCTGATGCTATGGAAGGACCAACGCCTGTATCAGCTCTTATTCATGCTGCTACAATGGTCACAGCTGGTGTTTTTATGGTTGCGCGTATGTCACCAATTTTTGAACTCTCTTCGATTGCTTTGACAGTGATTGTTATTATTGGAGCCACAACTGCGTTTTTTGCAGCAACTGTAGGATTGGTGCAGAATGATATTAAACGTGTTATTGCTTATTCTACATGTTCACAACTCGGGTATATGTTTGTCGCCCTTGGTGTTGGAGCTTATGGAGCAGCTGTTTTTCATCTTTTTACCCATGCTTTTTTTAAAGCCTTATTATTTCTTGGTGCAGGTTCTGTCATTCATGCTGTCTCCGATGAACAAGATATGCGAAAAATGGGCGGGTTACGCAAACATATAAAGATAACTTATTGGATGATGATGGTCGGTACCATTGCCTTGACAGGGGTTGGAATTCCAGGAACAGTTTTGGGGACAGCTGGTTTTTTCTCTAAGGATGCGATTATAGAATCTGCTTTTGCATCGCATAATATTGCTTCAGGATATGCTTTCTATCTTCTTGTTTTTGCAGCGTTTTTAACAAGTTTTTATTCATGGCGGCTTATCTTTATGACATTTCATGGTAAACCACGAGCTACAGTTGATGTTATGCATCATGTGCATGAATCACCGCCAATTATGTTAATGCCACTATTTATTTTATCTTTTGGGGCGATATTTGCTGGTGTTATTTTTCAACCTTATTTTTTTGGTGACTTATATGATACTTTTTGGAAGGGAGCATTGTTTATAAGCAGCCACAATCATATTCTTCATGATGCCCACCATGTTTTTAATTGGGTAAAGTGGTCGCCATTTATAGCAATGGTTTTTGGGTTTATGTTTGCCTATTTGTTTTATATTTCTTTTCCATCTCTTCCCAAGAAAATGGCTCGTGTTATGCCAGGAGTATATCAATTTCTTTACCAAAAATGGTATTTTGATCAATTATATAATTTTTTGTTTGTTCGTTCTATCTTTAAGATTGGTTCTTTTCTTTGGAAAGTTGGAGATGGTAAAATTATTGATGGTCTAGGTCCTAATGGTATCGCAGCGCGTGTTGTTGATATTACAAATAGAGTTGTTCGGATGCAAACAGGCTATCTTTACCACTATGCATTTGCGATGCTGATAGGTATTGCATTGCTGATTACATGGATGATGATCGGGGGCGTGAACTAATGACCGATTGGCCTATTCTTTCTACGGTTACATTTTTGCCACTAGTGGGTGTACTGCTTATTTTATTTATCAAAGATGATGGTGAAGCTGCGCGCCATAATATACGCAATGTTGCACTTTTTACGACGATATTTGTTTTTATTATTTCTTTAATTATTTGGGTAGGATTTGATTCTAGAAACCCGAATTTTCAAATGGTTGAAAAATTCAGTTGGCTAGGGGATGGTATTAGCTATCATATGGGAGTTGATGGTATTTCTATTCTTTTTGTTGTTCTCTCAGCTTTTCTTTTGCCTTTTTGTATTTTAGCAAGTTGGGAGAATGTTAAAGAGAGATTAAAAGCTTATATGATTGCTTTTCTTCTTCTTGAAGTTGCCATTATTGGAGTCTTTTGTGCTCTTGACGCAATATTATTTTATGTTTTTTTTGAAGGTAGCCTCATTCCAATGTTTATCATTATAGGGGTGTGGGGTGGTTCACGTCGTGTTTATGCAAGTATCAAGTTTTTCTTATACACTTTACTTGGTTCAGTGCTTATGCTGGTTGCACTTATGGCTATGTATTGGCAGGCAGGAACACTTGATATACCAACTTTACTCAATTATCAGTTTCCTGCCCATATGCAAATATGGTTATGGCTTGCATTTTTTGCTTCTTTTGCTGTTAAAATGCCGATGTGGCCAGTTCATACTTGGCTCCCTGATGCTCACGTGGAAGCACCGACAGCAGGTTCTGTTATTTTAGCTGGTGTCTTACTCAAATTAGGTGGGTATGGTTTTCTTCGTTTTTCTTTACCTATGTTTCCTATTGCTTCAGCAGATTTTGCCCCTTTTGTTTTCACATTATCGCTTATTGCAATTATTTATACCTCATTGGTTGCACTTGTTCAAAGTGACATCAAAAAACTTATTGCATATTCCTCAATAGCGCATATGGGATATGTAACGATGGGTATTTTTGCTGCGAATGAACAGGCAATACAAGGGGCTATTTATCAGATGCTATCGCACGGAATTGTTTCCGCAGCTTTATTCCTTTGTGTTGGGGTGATCTATGATCGCTTGCATACGCGTGAAATTTCAGCATTTGGTGGTTTAGTGAATAATATGCCCAAATATGCTGTTGTTTTCTTAATCTTCACGATGGCAAATGTCGGTCTCCCTGGAACTTCAGGATTTTTGGGTGAGTTTTTAACCTTAATAGGTGTTTTTCAAGTGAATAAATTGGTTGTTATTTTAGCGACAACAGGTGTTATCTTATCAGCAGCCTATGCCCTTTATCTTTATCGGCGTGTGGTTTTTGGTTCCTTGGATAAAGAAAGTTTAAAAGTATTGGTAGATCTCTCTTCGAGGGAAAAATTTATTCTTTACCCGATGGTTATTCTTACAATATTCTTTGGTATCTATCCAACGCCACTTCTTAAAGCGACGGCGTTTTCTGTAGAAGCCCTCATCAATAAATTACACTAGATAAGGGAAGAATTCTCATGCAAAGTCAAATAATAACACAATTAGTCTTAATTCTTCCAGAGATTTTAATTGCATTAGGGGGAGTAGTGTTGCTTTTGGTTGGTGTTTATTCCAATGCACGCGCTTCTTTAACGGTGACAGGTTTAGCTATGGCTCTTCTTGTGGCAACCATTATTATTCTCATCGTTTTTCCAAAGACTGGCTTATTTCAAACCAATGCGCTTATTATTGACCCTTTTGGTCGTTATATGAAAGTTTTAACGCTTATTGGTGCACTTTTTGCTCTTATTATGTCTGTTGGTTTTGCTAATGCGCAAAAGTTCAATATATTTGAATTTCCAGTGCTTGTTCTTTTAGCAACTCTTGGCATGATGCTGATGATTTCAGCGGGGAATATGCTGTCACTTTATATGGGATTAGAACTACAGTCCTTAGCTTTATATGTTTTAGCAGCGATTAATCGTAATAATGTAAAATCTTCTGAAGCCGGTATAAAATATTTTGTTTTAGGAGCATTATCTTCAGGGATGCTGCTTTATGGCATTTCTTTGCTTTATGGTTTTTCCGGTCAAATTGGTTTTCACGAAATAGCCATTGCTTTAAAAGGTGAAAGCTTACAATTGGGGGTCATTTTTGCAATTGTTTTTATTTTAGCGGGGTTGGCTTTTAAAATTTCTGCCGTTCCATTTCATATGTGGACACCTGATGTTTACGAAGGTGCCCCAACACCGATTACAGCATTTTTTGCTGGGGCGCCTAAAGTTGCTGCAATGGCGCTCATTATTCGTGTGATTGTTACGGCCTTTATTCCCCTAGGGCGTGTTGATAGCGCGATGCCTGCATGGCAACAAATTTTGGTTTTCATGGCAATTGCATCAATGATTCTTGGTGCGTTTGCTGCAATTGGTCAAAATAATATTAAGCGCTTAATGGCTTATTCGTCGATCAGCCATATGGGCTATGCACTTGTTGGTTTATCGGCTGGAGATATGCTTGGGATAAAAAGTGTTATTCTTTATATGACCATTTATCTTGGTGTTACTCTTGGCTCATTTGCTTTTATCCTTGGAATGCGATCTCAGAGTGGTAATGTTGAAAATATTTATGATCTTTCAGGATTAGCAAAGACGAATCCGTTTATGGCGATTGTCATGACAATACAGCTTTTCTCGCTAGCCAGTATACCCCCTATGGCTGGTTTTTTTGGGAAGTGGTATACATTTTCTGCTGCTGTTCATGCTGGTCTGACACCACTTGCTATTGTCGGTATGATAGCGTCCGTTGTTGGCGCTTTTTACTATTTACGAGTTATTAAAATTATGTGGTTTGATGACGTAAAAACGCATTTCGTTATTTTATCAAAAGAGCTTCAGTTTTGTCTTAGCCTTTCCGCATTATTTATTTTATTTTATACCTTTTTTGGAATTTGGTTTGCCGAATTGGCAGAAAAAGCAGCTGCTGCATTGTTTTAATTATGGTCTATATTTTATCAGATTTTGCAAAGAAACAAGGATACACTGTTGAAGCCTACGACAGCGTTGATTCAACAAATCTCATTGCGCAACGAAAAGCGCAAACTGGACATCAAGGTTATCTTTGGATTGTTGCGCAAGAGCAATTACAGGGAAGGGCAAGGAGAGGGAGGGTATGGAATAGTCCAAAAGGGAACCTTTATTCTAGTCTTTTGTTAATGGATAATATTGTTCATCAAACCGCTGCTCAACTTGGTTTTGTTGCTGGAGTCAGTGTAGCAGAGGCAATAAAACAATTTATAAAAGATGAAAAGAAAACAAACAATATTGTAAGCTTAAAATGGCCAAACGATATTTTGCTCAGAGGAGCAAAAAGCTCTGGAGTTTTGCTCGAAATTCTAAAATTACCATCACAACAAGATGTATTGGTTATTGGTATTGGAATAAATGTGAAACATCATTATGAAGATGCTCCCTATCTCACTTCAAGCTTAAAGAATATTGGTTTAAATATTGAACCAGCACAATTATTTACAGTTTTGACGGAGTATTTTGCTAAAAATTATCTGCTTTGGAAGCAGCTTGGAGGATGTGATATAATCCGCAAAAAATGGCTTTTATATTCTGCTCACCTTGGGCAATACATCAAAATAACTAATGATGAAAAAATTATTGAGGGTATTTTTGAGGGGCTTGATCATGATTTTAACTGCATCATAAAACAAAAAAATGGTGAGACAAGTATTATAACAGCTGGAGATGTTCATTTTGGTTTGGCAGCTTCTGTTCATGAAAATCGTTATTAATTTATGAAGTTTTATTTTACCATCAGATTATCTTAATGATTTAGGAGATGTTTATGGTTGCAACCAATAAGAATGAATTTGTTTTTTTACCTCTGGGAGGTGTAGGTGAAATAGGGATGAATTTAGCCGCTTATGGATTTGGCTCCCAAAATCTTCGTGAATGGCTGCTTGTTGATATGGGCGTTAGTTTTGCTGGCTCTGAATTACCGGGGGTCGATCTTATTTTTCCTGATATTCGTTTTCTAGAAAGTGAAAAACATAATATACATGGTCTTGTTTTAACACATGCACATGAAGATCATTATGGAGCTGTTCTTGATTTATGGCCAAAGTTACAAATTCCAGTTTATTGTACAGCTTTCACAGCAGGGTTATTGGAGAGTAAAAGGCAATCAGATTTTGAATCTCATAAAATGCCATTTAATATTTTTAAAGTAGGGGATTGTTTTCATGTTGGTCCCTTTGCCATAGAATCTATTGCTGTTAACCATTCGATACCAGAGTCTGTATCTTTAGCCATTACAACGTCTTTAGGGACTGTAATCCATACGGGTGATTGGAAAATTGATCATACTCCTTCGCTTGGAGCTGTAACAGATGAAAAAAGATTTCGAAATTTAGGCAATAAAGGTGTTTTAGCATTACTTTGTGATTCCACAAACGCATGTCGGGATGGTATATCTCCATCAGAGCAGCAGGTCCAAACCAGTCTTTCTGACATTATTTCGAAAGCTGAAGGACGTGTTGCAATAGCAACTTTTGCTTCTAATATTGGTCGGATACGTTCTATTTCTCTAGCTGCTCAAGCTGTTGGGCGTAAGGTTCTTGTTATTGGGCGTTCCCTTAAGCGAAGTATTATGGTTGCACAAGAGCTTGGTTATATGGATGGCTTAGCGCCATTTGTAACGGAAGATGATTATGGTTACATCCCACGAAAAGAACTTGTTTTAATTGTCACAGGGAGCCAAGGTGAGCCATGTGCAGCTTTGGCTAAGCTGTCACGTGAGGGAATGAGGAATATTGCGCTTTCCACTGGAGATACTGTTATTTATTCATCACGAAGTATTCCAGGAAACGAAAAAGCGATTCTTGATATACAAAATCGCTTCATCGATTTAGGTATTAAAGTTATTACGAATGAAGATGCACTTGTTCATGTTTCAGGTCATCCCCGTCGTTCAGAACTTTTACAGATGTATGATTGGATAAAACCACAGATCCTTGTGCCTGTGCATGGTGAGGCAATGCATCTTACTGCTCAAGCCGCTTTAGCGCGTCAAGCAGGGATTAAAATTGTTAGGAATATTAGAAATGGTAATATGCTGCGTCTTGCACCAACGCCTGTAGAAGTTATTGATCAAGTGCCTGTTGGTCGTCTCTATAAAGATGGATGTCTTCTTGGAGATGAGTATGAGCTAGGGATTCGTGAGCGTAGAAAATTAAGTTACGCTGGTCATGTTGCTGTTTCTCTCCATATGAATAGCAAGCATGAGTTGTTTGGTGATGTCGGTTTAAGCATATTGGGACTCCCTGAGAATAATGGAGAGGGGGAAAAATTAAAAGATATTCTTTTAGAGGTTGTGGAAAATACAGTTTATAATATTCCACGCATGAAGCGAAAAAATAATGAAGTTATTCGAGAGGCAACACGACGTGCAGTGAGAGCGGCTGTTTATGAAATTTGGCAAAAAAAACCTCTCTGTACAGTTTTTTTACATCGATCAAAATAAAGCATTTCTATATTACGTTATTAAAAAGAAGAGCATTCTTATTTTATTGCTCAATAAGAAAAATAGAGAATAAAGCACAATAATTTTTTAAACAATAAGATCGTTATATTTGTAAGTATTCAGAATGCGACTATAGATAAATAGAGAGGGTATGTTAAATTGTTCCGATATGATAGATCTGAGTAGGAGTTAATTATTTCAATGCGTCTTTCTCAATATTTCCTTCCAATTTTAAAAGAGAATCCTAAAGAAGCAGAAATTGTTTCTCATCGTTTCATGTTGCGTGCCGGGATGATTCGACAACAAACATCCGGGATTTATTCTTGGCTTCCTTTGGGAAAAAAAGTGCTAGATAAAGTTTGTAAAATTATTCGTGAAGAGCAAGAACGTGCTGGTGCAATAGAAATATTGATGCCTACAATTCAATCTGCTGATCTTTGGCGTGAAAGTGGCCGTTATGATGATTATGGTTTAGAAATGCTCCGCATTAAAGATCGTCAAAAGCGTGATTTACTCTATGGTCCAACAAACGAAGAGATGGTAACAGACATTTTTCGTTCCTATGTTCGTTCTTATAAAGACCTTCCACTTAATTTGTACCATATTCAATGGAAATTTCGTGATGAAATTCGTCCACGTTTTGGTGTGATGCGGGCACGAGAATTTTTAATGAAAGATGCTTATTCTTTTGATCTTGATTATGAAGGCTCTAAAACATCTTATAACCGTATGTTTGTGGCTTATTTACGCACTTTTTCTCGCCTTGGCTTAAAAGCTATTCCCATGCGTGCAGATACAGGCCCAATAGGAGGGGAACTCAGTCATGAATTTATCATTTTAGCTGAAACGGGAGAGAGCGCTATCTTCTGTGATAAACAGTTTCTTGAACTGAACGTTCTCCACAGTTCAATCGATTTTAGTGATAAAGCTGTTTTAGATGATACTGTTAAACAGTGGACATCTTTTTATGCAGCGACAGAAGAAATGCATAATGAAGAAGAATGGACTAAAATTTCTGAGAAAAATCGTCTTTCAGCGCGTGGTATTGAAGTCGGGCATATTTTTCACTTTGGAACGAAATATTCTGTTCCAATGGGAGCAAAAGTTATGGGACAAGATGGAAAAGAGCATGTGGTCTCTATGGGATCTTATGGGATTGGACCTTCACGCCTTGTTGCGGCTGCTATTGAGGCTTCTCATGATGAAAAGGGTATTATTTGGCCAAAGTCGATGGCACCGTTTGATTTTGGAATTATCAATATGAAACCCGATGATGAAAAATGTACAAAAGCATGTGAGTTTCTCTATCAGGGATTAAAGGATGCTGGTTTTGATCCATTATTAGATGATAGAAATGAACGTCCTGGATCAAAATTTGCAACAATGGATTTGATTGGCTTGCCAACACAAATCATTGTTGGTCCTAACAGCATTGCACAGAATGAAGTTGAAATTAAAGATCGAAAAACTGGTATAAAAAAATCTCTAACGGTTGAAAATGTGCTCAGCCAACTTTCTATAATTTAATAGGAAATGTTATGAAGAGGCTGAAAAATAAATGGTTTTCATCTTATGAGTGGATAATTGCTTTTCGTTATATGATTCCCAATAAAAAACATGTCGTCGCATCGGTTATTTCAATTATTTCTCTTATTGGGATTATGTTGGGAGTCTTCGCTCTGGTTGTTGTTATGGCGGTGATGAATGGCTTTCGTACAGAACTTCTTAACCGTATTCTTGGTATGAATGGGCATCTTATTGTTCAAACAATTGATGCTGGTTTTTCTGATTATAAGACTCTTATTTCTTCTTTAGAATCTAAAAATGGTGTGAAGTTTGCTTTACCTGTTATTGAAGGTCAAGCACTTGTTCAAGGTGAAGCTCAAGGTGGCTCTGGTGCTTTAATTCGTGGTATGCGCAAACAAGATTTAGAAAAACTTAAAACAGTCTCTCAAAACATTAAATTAGGTTCGATTTCTCGGTTTGATCAAGAAGAAGGTGTTGCAATTGGAAGTGGTTTAGCAGAAAAATTGGGGCTTACAGTTGGGATGGATCTTCGTATTATTACTCCTGATGGTGATGAAACTCCTTTTGGCGTTACACCACGTGTAAAAGCTTATAAAGTCGTTGCTATTTTTGAAGTTGGTATGTCTGAATATGATTCAATATTTGTTTTTATGCCTCTCCATGAAGCACAAATGTTTTTTAATTTAGGCGATAAAGTTCAGTCTTTAGAATTATTTTTAAACGATCCTGATGCTGTTGATCAAATAAAACCAATGATAGAAAAAGCAGTTGATCAACAGGTCTATTTAATTGATTGGCGTACTCGTAATCAGGCTTTTTTTTCAGCTTTACAGATTGAACGGAATGTCATGTTTTTTATTCTTTCTCTGATTATTCTTGTTGCTGCTTTAAATATTATTTCAGGCCTTATTATGCTTGTAAAAGATAAAAGTCATGATATCGCAATTCTACGCACAATGGGTGCACAACAGAGTGCGATTTTGCGTATATTTATTATTACAGGAATGATGATTGGTTTTATTGGAACGATATTAGGCTTAATTTTAGGTGTTATCGCGACCGCGAATATTAATCATATCCAAGACTTTATCTCTTGGTTATTTAATGTCGATGTTTTTAATCCTCAACTTTATTTTTTAACAAAACTGCCTGCACAAATTGAGTGGAAACAAACTGTTTTGGTTGCTATTATGGCATTATTCTTATCATTTCTTGCTGCGCTTATTCCTGCATGGCGTGCTGCTAAGCTAGATCCTGTGCAAGCCTTGAGGTACGAATAATGACAGCGATTTTAGAGCTTGTAGAGATTGAAAGACGCTTTTTTGAGAGTCATAAGCCGCTCATTGTTTTAGATAAAGCAAATTTTATTCTTAATCGTGGAGAGCTTGTTGCACTTGTTGCACCATCTGGTGCCGGGAAATCAACACTTCTTCATATTGCTGGGTTATTAGAAAAACCAACAGCCGGTGATGTGATGTTACGGGGCGTTTCTTGTGCAAAGCGCTCTGATAGTGAGAGAACAGCTATCAGACGAAATGATATTGGTTTTGTCTATCAATTTCATCATTTACTTCCAGAGTTTACTGCTTTAGAAAATGTTATGATACCGCAAATGATAGCAGGATTAAACAAGTCCATCGCAGAAGATCGTGCGCGTAAATTATTGATGTATTTACGTGTTTCTCATCGGGCGAATCATCGTCCCTCAGAGTTATCGGGAGGAGAACAACAACGTGTTGCTATTGCACGTGCCGTAGCAAATGCCCCTTCGGTTCTTTTGGCGGATGAACCTACTGGAAATCTTGATCCCGTAACTTCAGCTTATGTTTTTCAAGCTTTATCTGTTCTTGTTCGTCAGTCTGGTCTTTCTGCTCTTATTGCAACACATAATTACGCTTTGGCAAAGCAAATGCATCGTCGAATTACACTTAAAGAACAGAAGATTATTGAACTTCCTTAAAGGCAAGGCATAAATTTTATACGACTAATTGAATGGTTTATATTACTTTATTCAAGGAGACTTTTTATGACAGTTTTTGTCGTTGACAAAAATCAATTGGATATACGTCGTCGCCGGTTGATTTTTCGTGCATGGCATCGCGGTATTCGTGAAATGGATCTCATTTTTGGACATTATGTTAATGCTAATATTACTTCAATGAATGATAAAACACTCTCTGAATTTGAGTATATTATGTCTTTTGATGATCGCGACTTACTCACATGGATTACCGGAGAAATGTCACCTCCCCCTGAAATTGATAGTCCTCTTTTTCGTGATATTATCAATTATCGTAATTACTTAACTTATTGATTTAAATGCCTATATTTAAGAAAATTATCATTCCCCCCAATAGTTCTGCTCATATAATTTTTGATGGCGTTACTGATGGATTTGAAGCCTTTGCCCTTGCCAAATTAAGATTAGAAATTGCACAAGGTAAACCACTCATCTATGTTGTCCGAGACGGAACAAAAATTGCGCATTTACAACAAGTTTTAAATTTTATTGAGCCCCATTTACCCGTCCTTCAATTTCCTGCATGGGATTGTTTGCCTTATGATCGCGTGTCACCAGGAATTGCTATTATGGCACGTCGACTATCAGCATTGGCACGCATGGCCAATTTACGTCAAAATCCACAGGCTGCAATTATATTAACAACAGCAAATGCAATTATGCAAAAATTGCCTCCTCGTGAAATGATAGAAGCTCAGCTTATTCACGCACATGTTGGCCAACGCCATAATATGGGGCATTTTATTCAATTCCTAGAAACCAATGGTTTTGAACGCGTTACGGTTGTCCGTGATGTTGGTGAATTTGCTGTAAGAGGAGGAATACTAGATATATTTTCTCCTATGGATATTGAGCCTTTACGTCTTGATTTCTTTGGAGATACCCTAGAAAGCATTCGTGTATTTGATCCAGAAAATCAAAGAACAACACGCCAAAAAACTGAATTTTTATTACAGGCAATGAGCGAGGTTGTTTTGACAAATGAATGCATCAGCCGTTTTAAAAGCAATTATACCCGTACATTTGGTGTATCACAAAAAAATAATATGCTTTATGAAGCAATTGCTCAAGGTCGGCGTTTTGCTGGTATGGAACATTGGCTTCCATTTTTTTATGAAAACCTTGATACTTTTTTTGATCATTGTGGTAATTTACCGCTTGTTTTCGAACATCTTATAGAAGAAGTTTTTGTTGAGCGCTATCGTCTTATTGAAGACTATTATAACGCGCGTAAAGAGCGCGAAAATGATAAAGAAAATACGACGTCTTATCATCCGATAGATCCTAATCTTCTCCATTTAACGCCAGAGCGTGTTTTTGAATATGTGCAACAATCTTCACAGCGTATTGATTTTTCGCCTTTTAATATTCCACAAAGTTTGGAACAAACAGTTATTCACGCACAAGTTAAACAGGGATATAATTTTGTAAAAGAGCGGAATGCACAGGAAAAAAATGTTTTTTCAAGTGTTATTGATTACATCGCTTTTTTACGCGCTGCTGGTAAAAAAGTGCTTTTAGCATGTTGGAGTGAAGGATCTCTCAATCGTCTAATACAAGTTCTTGATGAGCATGGATTGAAAAAAATAGAAGTTGTAAAATCTTTGCAAACAGTTAAAGCAACCCCACGAGATCGCATATTAGCAGCTGTTATCATGATAGAACATGGTTTTGAGGCTGAAGATTTAGCTATTATAGCAGAGCAAGATATCTTAGGTGATCGCTTCATTAGATCGCCAAAGCGGCGTAAAAATAATACAAATTTTATTTCTGAACTTTCTGCTTTAAATTCTGGTGATCTTGTTGTGCATATCGATCATGGTATTGGCCAATTTGTTGGTCTTAAAACCATCACAACCACTGGAATTTTACGAGATTGCCTTGAAATTAAATATGCTGGAGGTGATTTACTCTTTTTACCTGTTGAAAATATTGAACTTCTTTCACGTTATGGCTCAGAAGGAACAGAGGTAGCTTTAGATAAATTAGGGGGTGTTGCTTGGCAAGCACGTAAAGCTCGGCTTAAAAAACATTTATTGGAAATGGCCGGGCAATTAATTGGTATAGCTGCGGAGCGTGCGACACGTGCCGCGCCTGCTTTACTTCCACCAGTTGGACCATTTGATGAGTTTGTTGCTGGTTTTCCCTATGAAGAGACAGAGGATCAAATGAATGCCATTGATGCTGTTTTAGATGATTTAGCCTCAGGAAAGCCGATGGATCGCTTGATATGTGGTGATGTTGGCTTTGGAAAAACAGAAGTAGCTATTCGAAGTGCTTTTGTTGCAGCATTAAATGGATATCAGGTCGCTGTTGTTGTACCGACAACTTTGCTTTCACGTCAACATTACAAGACTTTTATTTCGCGTTTTCAAGGATTACCTGTTAAAATTGGTCATGTATCAAGGCTTGTGAGAGGGAAAGAACTCACACAAGCCAAAAAAGGGATTTCAGATGGTACGATTGATATTGCTATTGGAACCCATGCACTCTTAAGTGGTGCAGTCGATTTTTTACGGTTAGGTCTTCTCATCATTGATGAGGAGCAACATTTTGGGGTAAAACACAAAGAGCGTTTAAAACAGCTTAAAAGTGATATTCATGTTCTTACACTTTCAGCAACCCCCATACCACGAACTTTAGGATTGGCATTATCGGGAGTACGTGAACTTTCATTAATCACCACTCCACCCATTGATAGAATGGCAGTTCGTACTTTTATTACTCCATTTGATGCCCTTGTTATACGAGAAACATTACTTCGAGAATACTACCGTGGTGGACAAAGTTTTTATGTTTGTCCTCGTATTTCTGATCTGGCTTTTGTAGAAGAATACCTTAAAATTCATGTTCCAGAGCTCAAATTCGTTATAGCACATGGACAAATGCCGGCTGGACAACTTGATGATATTATGAATGCATTTTACGATGGACAATATGATGTTTTGCTATCGACAACCATTATTGAATCCGGTCTTGATATTCCAACAGCCAATACATTAATTGTGCATCGTGCTGAAATGTTTGGTCTTTCTGCACTTTATCAGTTACGAGGGAGGGTAGGGCGCTCAAAACAACGTGCTTATGCACTTTTTACATTTCCTTCTGGTAAAGTTTTAACATCTGCGGCTGATCGTCGTCTTAAAGTGTTACAATCTCTTGATACATTAGGGGCTGGCTTTCAATTGGCAAGTCACGATATGGATATTCGTGGTTCAGGAAATTTTTTAGGTGAAGAACAATCAGGACATATCAAAGAAGTTGGATTTGAACTCTATCAAAAAATGCTTGAAGAAGCTGTTGCTGAATTAAAAGATGGAGAGCTAAGTGAGGATAAGCAATGGTCACCTCAAATCTCGCTCGCTACAACTGTAATGATACCAGAAAGTTTTGTGCCTGACTTATCATTACGTATGGGACTTTACCGACGCTTGACAGAACTCGAAAATTTAGAACAGATTGATGAGTTTGCAGCGGAGTTAATCGATCGTTTTGGTCCTTTGCCCCTTGAAGTTCAACACATCCTTAAAGTTTTTCATATCAAAATATTGTGTCGAAAAGCCCATGTAGAAAAATTGGATGCTGGACCAAAGGGTATTGTCATACAGTTTCGCAATAACTATTTTGCCAATAGTATTGCTCTTGTTCAATGGGTGGAAAAACAAGGTTCAATGGCAAAAATTCGTCCAGATCAAACTATTGCTCTTATTCGGAATTGGTCTACCGTTGATGAAAGACTTATTGGAGCTGCTACGATTATGACACAGCTTGTGGAAATGGCAGAACAACATTCTGTTTAAAGCAGTTTCTCTACTTTTCAGAACTGTTTCTTATGCTTGTAAAATTATTCTATAAATAATAACCACTTATTTATTTTTTGTAAGAATAAAATTTAAGTTTATAATAAAGATAATCTATTATATATTTATTTTAGGTCCTTTATTATAATACATATTGATATAATAAGAAAAATTTGGATCAAAATAACATGCTTTCTTCATTACAAAAATTTCTAACGGTAGTTTTTTTGTTACTGCCTTGCATATATGGCGTAAAAGATACTCATGCTGAGTTATTTTCTGAAGAACAATACCAACGTTTTAAAAACAAAAATTTATCTCTAGAGTACATATAGCGAGAGAGTACGAAGTAGGAGAACATGAAGAAAAGCTGATTAAAGCAAAAGAGTATTTGAAAAAAACTCCATTATTTAACGAATGGAAAATGAATGAGAAGAATGGAGGTGAATATGAGATAATGAAAAATTATCTCATATTCGTTATTAGTTGTAAAACGTTAGAAGATATATTGCAGAGTGATATAGGCGCTATTTTGCGTAAAGATTTTGATTGGAAAGATAAGGATTTTAATTGGGCAAAAGATGCAATTCATTCAATAAGTTCTAGTTTAGTCAGGGACATTAAAGAATTACTAACAGATGGCTCTTATAGCTATGAAAAAAAATATTTGATAATGTAAAAAATGATATTATAGTAAATGGTTGGTTTGTGGAAAGTGGGCCTATGTTTTGTAGAACTATAAAAGAATTACATAATATAATGCTTCCAAATAAAAGAAATAATACCATAAATCGTATCCGTTCTCATGTCGAAGAATGGTTCAATTAAAGGACGGATTTTTTTTACAATGTGTGAAAAATAGAATAATATCTAATTATTATCATAATAATATACTTAAAAAGTTTGATGAAAAATAGCGCTATAATAATATTAAATCAAAAGTTTTCTTAGGTGAATGGAGTAAAATTATAATTTATAATAAATAGGTTATTTATAATATATTTTTTAATTTTTATTTATTATGATTTTGTTGCTAATTTCCACAGCTATTTTTACGCACATTACAAAGTTGAAAAACTATATTTATAAAGTGGTGCATTATGCGCATATTTAAGATAATTATAGAGCTATCTATTGTTTAGGAAATGAAAAGCATTAACTCGCTAGAAATAAAGAGCTTTGTTTTAAATCACGAATGATGCAATTAAGTCGACATCTAAATATGTATAAAGCATCGCTGTTAGGATTGTATTTATAGGGAGATTAATGATCTCAGAAAAATTAATTTTCCCTTTAAGTTTTAAAGAAATAAACTTTAACAGTTTGTTTATCCAGTTTATGATGAGAGAGAAGTTTTTAATTTATTTATAATTATGTTAGTTTTAAACATTAAAAAATGTTTTGATTTGGTTATCATTGATAGCTTTTCTTCTAAAATAAATACAAGACCCAATAAAATACTTTAAAAAAAATGACTTTTATTCTTATTTTCTTATTAGAGGTGAACATAATTTTAAATTGAAAAGATAGATTATGGGTAGACTACCCCCATTTTTTTATAAAGCTTACTTCTTATAGAAATTTTTGATTATACAGCTTTAAAGATTTTTAAGTTATCAATCGCCTCTGATCTATTTATTTTAAACATATCCCCCCCATCTATAACTTTAGAAAGAACCGCTTAGAGTATTAATGCTTTTTATGTTTATAGTGTTTCGATAATTTTCAAGAAGCGATCATAATCTTTTGATATTATTTAAGAGTCAAAAAAATTCTATAAAGCTTTGCTTACCTTCTTTTAAAAAAGCAAGATATGTAAAAACAATTTTTCTGAAATCAATAGCGGTTCAAACTTTTCTTTCATAATATGTCTGTTATGGATCGTAAAAGCATAGGAGGGCAATAAAAATATCAATTATTTTTTTTAAGCTTTCAAAGACATTATGTTTTGTCAAAAATATTCTATTTGGATGACCTTGAAATTATTTAATTTCTTATGAAGAGGACTTTTCTTCTCTTTATAATTCTCTTATCAAGAGCATGTTTTCGGATTGTTTTATTTATATGATATATATGCAATGCTATTGAGATAAAATTTTATGATTTTATTCAATTCATTTTTAAATCATCAGATTCATAATGTATTTCTCTTCATTGAGGTATATGAGAGCCAAAGAAGTATAAATTTATAAGTTTTGAGTGAAAAGGAGTTTTAAAATTTTTCAGATAATTCTATATGTTTCATAAGAGAGATAAAACTTTTTCTATCTTTAAAATAGGTTTATTATAAATTGAAAAGATTTCAATTGTTATCGATTTTCCAGCAAAAAAATATGTCTTTTAATTAATAAAAAAGATAACTCACATACATTTCGTCATTTGATTTTACTTTTTTAGCAAGAAAAATAAATATAGCTTTATGAAAAAGATATATTGCTATTATTTTGTCAAAAAAGACAGTCTGTTAGCAAAAAGCTTTCTTTCTATTGTTCAGGAATTTCAGATAATTAGCAGCTTTAATCCATCAAATGTTTCAATAATACCATAATAAATAATTTTATTTTCGTCGATCACAAACAGTAAAATTTATTCAATATTTTTAAGCTTCGTGCATTGTAATATTTGTTGCAAAGACTCTATAACATAGCTCAAGAATTATTTATTTAAGTGTAAATTTGTAAGATTTTTAGAAGTGCATCGGAGTTTATTTTAATTGATATTGCAATATTGATTCGTTTGTGTAATCTTAGTGCGAAGGCACAGAGGTGTTTTATGGATAAATTGCATCATCCCCCTGTGTGATAAAGAGGGGAAAGCTATATGGCTGTATAAAAGTTTACATAGATCGTCGTAGTTTTTTCTCTACATTTGACTTTTTTTTTTATATTGAAGTAAAAATAATAAAATTAAGTTTTATTTCATTATAATCTAATACAATTAAATTGAAATTATACTTAATATTTTTTAATTACTTAAAGCGCGTTGAAAGGATTAACTTAATCATGTCGCATAAAAATTTTTATTCTGCTGTCTCAGTATTAGTTGGAGCAGCTGCCCTTTTTCTTATAGCTGGTATTTCGGCAAATGCGCAGACTTTATCGCAGGGTTGGTACAAAGTTTGCAGTAAACAGAATGATGTTGATATTTGTAATACAATGAATACTGTATTATCAAATACAGGACAACCTTTAACGGCTTTTAATCTTGTTGAAATAAAAGGAAAGCAAAATGAAAAACGTATAGGTATTCAAGTGCCTACAGGTCGCTTTTTACCAGAAGGTGTTCACATTCAAATAGGTGATGGTTTCTCTAAAAAAATTCCTTATATCATTTGTAATGGACCAAGCTGTATTGCCAATGATGTCTTAGACGATAAGCTTATTGCAGCTATGAAAAGTGGTACAAAAATGGTTGTAACCACTGTTAATTTCCGTGGTTCAGCTAATCCTATTGAATTTTCTCTTAATGGATTTACAGCAGCGTATACCGGTCCTGGTATGGAAGAAAGAGATTTCCAACAAGAGCAAATAAAGCTGCAGCAAGCTATTCAATCAAATCAAAAAGAAATTGAAGAGCGTATGCGGGCTGAGCAAGAGAAAGCAAAGCAGAAATAATACACACACACCATAGAATTGGTTAAAACTTTTTCTATGCTTGTTTATTTAGACCGCCACAATTTTTTGTGGCGGTTTCTTTTTATTATTAATTTTTTGAAAGAGTTCTGCGCTTCCACCAACCAATACGCGCAGTTTTAGGAGAATCACTAGACGTTGATGAAATAACAACGGGTTGGTTAATTGTTTCTTCAATTTTGGAAGGAGAAGGTTCGACAGCTTTCTCCATCTTCATATCAGTTTCTTGCTCTAATGTTTTTTGTATTTCTGTTGCCTCTTGAGAGGATGTTTTTTTACGTGTTCTACGTGTTGATTTTTTAGTATTTTCAGGAGTTTTATCCTCATTCTCATGAAGAGATTTATTTGCTTTTTTTGTTCTAATTTTACGTGCCGAACTGCTTTTAGGTTTTTCTTCAAGAGATTTTTGTTCTACAATATTTTGATCATTCTCCAGAGAAAGATTATTTTCTGCCGCCCTTGAAGAAAGTGTTTTACGCTTTTTAGGTTTACCTCTTGTATCATCAACTTTTATCGCTTCATCTTGCTGTTGTACCTCGAGAGCTTGTGTATTGTTTTTTATTTCTTCAAGTTTAGAAGATTTAGCCGATGAACCACGACCTTTGCGAAGCACTGCTTTAATTTCTGCTAAAGCCTTTTTAGCAAAATCTCCGACGGGTTCTGCGTAAGGAATACGAACCTGATGAAAACTATTATCTTGATTTCGTCGACCACCACGACGCCCTCGACGACGTCCTCGACGGTAAGAATCATCACTCAACGTATCTTCTTTTTTATGAACGTCGGAGAGAGAATGATCAGCAATTTCATCGTAGCGATTTTTGCGTTGACGTTTTTGATTTGTTTCAATGGAAGGAGGATTTTCAATAGATTCACTTTTTATGAAAACAGAATTTTCAATTTCTTGCTTATTGTCATCTTCCAATGAAGATCGAGAAATGCTTTCTGCTATTGTGCCTTTAGAAATAACAAGATGTTGTGTTCCAATACTATCATCTGCCTCAATACTAATATTGAGTTTAAAGCGTGTTTCTAAATTAACAAGAATGTTGCGTTTGTGATTTAACACATAAAGCGCTGTCGCTACGGGTGTGCGCACAATAATATTATATTGCGAATTATGAAGAAGATATTCTTCAATTGAGCGCATGACATGTAAGGCAATTGATGATTCAGAACGTATACTTCCTGTTCCTGCGCAATGGGGGCAGGGGTGTGTTGTACTTTCTAAAACTGATATGCGAATACGTTGACGACTCATTTCTAAAAGGCCGAAGTGTGAGATATGGCCAACTTGAATACGAGCACGATCATTTTTCAAACAGTCTTTTAATTTTTTTTCGACCAGTCGCACATTGCGTTCTTCAAGCATGTCAATAAAATCAATCACGATTAAACCAGCAAGATCACGTAAGCGTAATTGACGTGCTACTTCTTCTGCAGCTTCAAGGTTTGTTTGTAAAGCTGTCTTTTCAACAGAGAATTCTCTCGTAGAGCGTCCAGAATTAACGTCAATAGCAACAAGTGCTTCTGTTTGATTAATAACAAGATACCCCCCAGACTTTAAAGAAACCTGCGGTTGCAACATTTTATCAAGCTGAATTTCAATATTATTTCTTGCAAAAATAGGCGTAGGATCGCGATAAGGTTGCACGACTTTTGCATGACTTGGCATAAGCATACGCATAAAGTCTTTCGCTTCACGATATCCTTGGTCTCCAGAGACAAGAATTTCACTAATGTTCTTATTGTAAAGATCTCGTATAGAACGTTTTATAAGATTACTTTCTTCATGAACAAGGCATGGTGCCGTTGACTCGAGTGTCAAAGTACGAATCGTATCCCATAACCGCATAAGATATTCATAATCGCGTTTGATTTCAGCTTTTGTTCTATTAGCGCCAGCCGTTCGTAAGATAACGCCCATACCTTTTGGAACAGCTAATTCTTTTACGATTTCTTTAAGACGCTTACGGTCTTGCACATTCGTAATTTTTCGTGAAATACCACCACCGCGTGCTGTGTTGGGCATGAGAACAGAATAACGACCTGCTAGAGAGAGATATGTTGTAAGGGCAGCGCCTTTATTTCCACGTTCTTCCTTGATAACTTGCACCAGCAAAATTTGACGTCGTTTAATCACTTCTTGAATTTTATATTGGCGCCCTTGTTTTCTTTGATATGTTGGGAGCTCTTCACGGATGTCTTCAGCACCAACCATTTCGATTTCATCATAAGAGACATCGGCATTTAATATCTCTTCTGTATGATTAATTGTTACAGATTCGGATGCAATATCATTTTCAACATTGGTTGCTATGACATTGTTTTTCGCATTTTTTTTTGTTCTTCTAGAGCGTTTTTTATTTTTAGTTGTTTCTTCCTCAAAAACATCTGCTGGATTTTCCCCTATAGCTGCTGCTTCCTCTTCTTCAAGAAGAGCAAGGCGATCAGCAATAGGAATTTGATAATAGTCAGGATGAATTTCAGAAAATGTTAAAAAACCATGTCGATTTCCACCATATTCGACAAAAGCTGCTTGAAGAGATGGTTCTACACGCGTAATACGTGCAAGATAAATATTCCCCTTGAGCTGTTTTTTATGTTCTGATTCAAAATCAAGTTCTTCAATTTTGTTGCCGTGAACAACAACAACACGTGTTTCCTCCGGATGAGAGGCATCTATAAGCATTTTGTTTGACATAAGTTAATATCCTGAAGGCGACATGCACAACTTTATTCAAACGAACGGTGTAATTATTCATAGACGTAAAGGGCTGTCTGCCATAAAAGGGAAGTACCAGAAAAACAGGACGGAACACCACATGTAGATGCATGACTGCATTTACACCATTTCTCATCATTATCTCCATCTGTTTTTTATGACTCATATTTTAAAAAAGTCTCTGATAAAATAATCTTTAAAACAGTTCGGATATCCGAACTAACGAATCTTAAATAATGCAATCCTAATTTTATAACATAGAAATTTTTCATCCATAACAAAGTCTCAACGGATAATATGCAACAACCCCTTTAAAGACAACTTACTATCAGTTACAGATAATTGGATCTATTATCAGCTAGGAAGCACCAATATTCTTTTATGTTGATATCATGCGTTTGGCAAGTAACAATGTAAATCATGTATCATGATAATATTTTTATTACCTTAATTTCGTTTTTTATAATGGAGAAGTTTAGCATTTATTGAAAAATAGACAATAAATTTAGTGTATCTTTTTTATATAACCAAGATAAATTATTACAAATATCGTTGTAGAATAATTTGCTTGTGATAAGAGGGCTTATGATGAGATTTTTTTTGACCCAAAAGCTGAAAACAGCCTATTGGGACGTTATTGTGCAGTTCATATGCTTTTTATTATTTTTTTTGTTATGTCAAACCTCTGTTCAAGCTGCGGATCCTTTGAGACTTATCAATTTTCGAACCATTGGTGATAGTGCTCATACACGTATAATTGCGCTTTTCAATTCAAAACCAGATATTCGTTTGCAGATTTTGGATAGGCCAGCACGTTTGGTTATCAATTTACCTACAATTGACTTTTCAATGCAAAATATGTCTTTAAAGAAACAGAATGCATTATCCGTTATGCTCTCAGATGTGCGTTATGCTTTCTCTGACATACAAACTTCACGCATTATTTTGACAAGTCAAACAGCTTTTGTTGTTGAAAAAAGTATCGTAAAAAAATTAGATAATGGTTTATGGCAGTTGCTGGTTGATATTCGTAAAAGTACGCAAGAAAAATTTGATAAGATGTTAAAAAGCCAGCAAAGGAACAATTTTGATACAAAACTACCGTTAATTCCGGCGCAAAATTTTCGTGTTGTTCTTGATCCTGGTCATGGTGGTATTGATGGTGGTGCACGGGGGGTTACTGGAATTTTAGAAAAAGATGTAACTTTAGACTTTGCACGTGCATTGCGAGAAGAATTACAAAAAGATCCACATATTAGCGTTACTTTAACACGTGATTCTAATGTTTTTTTAAGATTAAGCGAAAGAGTAAAAAAAGCACAAGAGTTTGGTGCTGATCTTTTTATATCCATTCACGCAGATACAATTGATGTTCATTCCCTTCGTGGAGCCACAGTGTATACCATATCAGATAAAGCTTCTGATGCCATTGCTAAATCTTTAGCTGAAAGTGAAAATAAAGTTGATTTGCTTGATGGTTTGCCTGCAGATGAAACGCTTGAAGTTACAGATATCTTGCTGGATCTTACACGACGTGAAACGCATACATTTTCGGTTAATTTTGCAAATAGTGTTATTTCAAGTTTATCAAAGAGTCATATCAACTTAATCAATAATCCTCATCGCTATGCTAATTTTCAAGTTTTAAGAGCTTCAGATATTCCCTCTGTCTTGATAGAGATCGGGTATCTATCCAATAAAGAGGATGAAAAATTATTAAACGATCCTCATTGGAGAAAACAAATGGCTCTCTCAATTGCTCATTCTATTCGTCAATTCGCTGAATATAGACAGAAAATGGTACAGCCTCTTTAAATTTTTAAGAAAATAGAGTAATTAATATGGGATTTTAATTTACCCTAGTATAAATATAAAGATAGAAAACAAATTTTCTTTTTCTCAATCTTGTGTGGTGATATCCACGTGGTGTGATTGAAGTTACATATTTTTTCTTTGATCAATTCTTAAGAAAGCGATAGCCGTTTTTATGATGATTTTTTTAAAATATCTTCCTCGTTTTTTTGTTGCTACTGGACTTTGTGGCGCAATAACATGGGGTGTTATGACCAGAGGTCAAGCAAATGCACTTCCTGATTATGAAGTTCTTTCACTTTATGAGCCACCGGTAATGACTCGTGTCCATGCTTCTGATGGCAGTCTTATGGCAGAGTTTGCAACAAAACATCGCCTCTATTTACCGATTCAATCAATCCCAAAGCTTGTTAAAGATGCTTTTATTTCAGCTGAAGATAAAAATTTTTATCATCATTTTGGTTTAGATCCCGAAGGACTTTCTCGCGCTTTGATCAATAATATTCGTAATATTGGTTCTGGAAGACGTCCTGAAGGCGCATCAACTATAACGCAGCAAGTCGCTAAAAACTTCCTTTTAAGTTCAGAAACAACGTTAGAGCGTAAATTTAAGGAAGCTATTTTAGCAATGCGTATTGAGAAAACTTACTCAAAAGATCATATTCTCGAACTTTATCTCAATGAAATTTATTTGGGGCGTGGTACTTATGGTATAGCAGCTGCCTCTTTGACTTATTTCAATAAATCCGTCAATGATCTGACGTTAGAACAATGTGCTTATTTGGCTGCACTTCCAAAAGGACCAGCAAATTATGATCCATTTAAGAATACACAGCGTGCTATTGATCGGCGCAATTGGGTTATAGATCGGATGGTTGCAAATAGTTATATAACCCGTGAACAAGGTGAAAAAGCTAAAGCTAAACCTTTGGGAGCGAGAATACGTGGAAGTGATAGCTATGTTTTTGCAGCTGATTATTTTACTGAAGAAGTACGTCGGCGTTTAATGCATCGCTATGGGGCTAAAACACTTTATGAAGGTGGGCTGTCCATCCGTACAACGCTTGATCCGAATTTACAAATAATTGCTCGGCGGGCTTTGCAAAATGGATTAATTAAATTTGATCATGCACACGGATGGCGTGGAGCTTATGCGCATATTGATAAGAAAGATGATGATTGGGGGGCTGAGCTTGCAAATATCACAGGGTTAAGTGATGTTCCTGAATGGCGTTTAGCGGTTGTTCTTTCTGCAAATCCCAATAAAATAGAGATTGGTTTACAACCGCAGCGCGAAGCTTCTGGTATGCTCTCAAAAAAACGAGAAATTGCTGTTTTATCTGAAGCTAATTCAAAATGGGCACTCCATGTTGTGAAAGAAAATGGTTATCGAAGAACTGTTCAGAGCTTGTCTCATGTTCTGCAAGTTGGGGATGTCATTTTTGTTGAAAAGCTACCCAATACAAATAACACTTATCGTTTACAACAAATTCCTAAGGTTGAAGGTGCGATTGTTGCTATGGAGCCGCACACAGGGCGCGTTCTTGCAATGGTGGGAGGTTTTTCTTTTGCAGCATCTGAATTTAATCGTGCAACACAAGCTTATCGTCAGGCTGGTTCTGCATTTAAGCCCATTGTGTATTCAGCAGCACTTGATAATGGGTATACACCAGCATCGGTTATTTTAGATGGTCCCATCGAAGTTCGCCAATATAATGGTGAGGTTTGGCAACCTAAAAATTATGGTGGTACTTTTGCAGGACCTTCAACGTTGCGTTATGGTATTGAGCGTTCTCGTAATCTTATGACAGTAAGGCTTGCCAATGATATGGGAATGCCTCTTGTCGCTGAATATGCAGAGCGTTTTGGCGTGGTCGATAAATTACAACCTTATCTCCCCATGGCCCTAGGAGCCGCTGAAACAACAGTTTTACGAATGGTTACAGCTTATTCTGTCATAGCTAATGGAGGACGCTCTATTAAACCTTCTTTGATAGACCGAATTCAAGATCGTTATGGGAAGACAATTTATCGTCACGATGATCGTATTTGCGAAAATTGTAATGCGAATTCATGGAATAATCAAAGGGAACCCACTTTAATTGATGAGAGAGATCAAGTTCTTGATCCTATGACAGCTTATCAGATTACATCGATGATGGAGGGGGTTGTTCAGCGTGGTACTGCAGCGCGTTTACGTTATCTCAATAGGCATATTGCTGCTAAAACAGGAACAACCAATGATTCCAAAGATGTTTGGTTTATGGGATTTACCCCTGACCTCGTCGTTGGCGTTTTTGTTGGCTACGATCAACCAGCATCGTTGGGATATAACGGGACGGGAAGTTCATTGGCAGCACCTATTTTTGGTGAATTTATGGAAGATGCTCTTAAAGGAAAACCGGATGTTCCTTTTAAGATGCCGAAGGGTATGATTTTAATGCCAATTAATCGAAAAACAGGAATGCTTGCGGAAAGAGGAGATCACGATGTCATTATAGAAGCATTTAAACCAGGAACTGGTCCTGCTGATATATATCAAGTCATTGGGGGGACGGATTCTTTTCAAGAAGGTGTTCCAGCAATAACCACTTCTCCACAAGTTAATAAAGCTCTTGAAAGTGGAACAGGGGGGCTGTATTAACCAACGAAATCTCCTTTTCTATGAGTCTTAGTTTTTATCTGTTTTTTAATAGTGTTGGCCCTGTAAATAGAAAGATGGATCCGTTCCATTTTTTTGATAAAAGCTATTAAATTTGTGTAAAATGTTAAGAACATACCAGAAAGAGTGTAAAAAAATACGGTGTTAAATTATGCGAGCAGAAATAGAAACATTAGTTGATGAAATCCGACAAGCAATTCAGTTGCTAAGGGGGCATCTTTAACTGGGATCAATCATTAAAGCGTCTCGAATATCTTAATCAAAAAGCAGAAGATCCTAAACTTTGGGATGATGCACAAAAAGCACAAGATATGATGCGTGAGCGTCAGCGTCTTGATGATTCAATCAGTGCTCTTTTATCATTTACAAAAAAACTTGAAGAATGCATTGAGCTCATTGCGATGGGTGAAGAAGAAAGTGATGTTGAAATTATCGCTGATGCGGAAAATTCAATACGTAATCTTAAAAGTGAGATCGATAAAAGGCAAATTGATGTGCTTCTTTCAGGAGAGGCAGACCCTAATGATACCTATTTAGAAGTTCATGCAGGGGCGGGTGGAACAGAAAGCCAAGATTGGGCTTCTATGTTGTTGCGTATGTATATGCGCTGGGCTGAATACCATGAAATGAAGGTTGAAGTTTTAGAAATTCATGATGGAGAAGAGGCAGGAATAAAGTCAGCGACGATTCTGGTAAAAGGGCATAATGCTTATGGATTGTTAAAAACAGAATCAGGCGTTCATCGCTTAGTACGAATTTCTCCATTTGATTCGAATGCAAAGCGCCATACCTCTTTTGCAAGCATTTGGGTTTATCCAGTTATTGATGATGATATTGAAGTTGATGTTTCAGAAGCAGATGTGCGTATTGATACCTATCGTGCATCGGGAGCAGGAGGACAACATGTTAATACGACAGATTCTGCCGTTCGTATCACACATATGAAAACAGGTATTGTAGTTCAATGTCAAACGGAGCGTTCTCAGCATAAAAATCGCGCCACAGCTTGGTCAATGCTCCGTGCTCGCCTTTATGAAGAGGAGCTCAAAAAAAGAGAAGAAGAAACCAATGCTGTTGAATCTTCTAAAACAGAAATTGGATGGGGACATCAAATTAGATCTTATGTTCTTCAACCTTATCAACTTGTAAAAGACTTGCGTACAGGAATTGAAAGTACTGATCCACAATCTGTCCTTAATGGGAACTTAGATTCATTTATAGAGGCTGCACTTTCTCAACGTATTTATGGAAAAGACAAAGAAATTGAAGATATTCACTAATGATATAGCCCTCCTTCAAGCTGTGTAGATTTATTTCTTAAATTGCTTGTTTTATTAATGCTGTGATATATAGATAACTCTTGCTAGGTGAAGGATTCAAAGAGGTGTTTTTTTGTTCCTTTTTTCAAAGTCTTTTCTCACAAGTCAATTCTGCTTATGACAGGAACACGTGAATTTTTTGATTCATTTAAGATAAGAAAAATCTGAAAGGAGAGAATTTACGATATCATGAGGATTAATTTAAAGAATAAATAACCAGCTAATCTTATAAATTAACATATTATAAAAATTGAATTCCTTGGAAAAATAAAATCAATTGAAGAGGAACGCCATTGCTTTTAAATATCGTATACTCCTAGCTCATATGTCATTATGACGATAGTAAAAGCTTTGCTGCTGCTAAAACATTTTCAGCGTGTCCAGATACGCTCACTTTGCGCCATTCTTCTATGATTTTTCCATTTGCATTAATTAAAAAAGTGCTTCGTTCGACACCCATATATTTGCGTCCATACATACTTTTCTCTACCCAAACACCATAAGCTTCAAGGGTTGTTTTTTCTTCATCAGAAGCCAAAATGACATCAAGCCCATGTTTCACTTTAAATTTATCGTGTTTTTTTACATTATCTGGAGAGATGCCAATGACAGCAACACCGATTTCATCAAATTTCGTCTTTAATTTCGTAAAATCAAGAGCCTCGCTTGTGCATCCACTCGTGTCATCTTTGGGATAAAAATATAAGACAACAGGTTTGTCCCTAAAGTCAGAAAGACAAACCATCTCTCCTCCATCACGTGGCAAGCTAAAATCAGGTGCAAGAGTTCCTTTCATTGATTTTGTCATGTTCTATCTTTTTTTTCGAGTTAAAAGATTAATTAGCAGCATGACAGAGAAGGAATAAAGTTTCAACTCTTTAGAAGAAAATTATTTCAAAGTTTTTTTGCTATCATATAGAAATTATTCTTTCATAAAAATTAAATAAAGGAGGTGCAAAAAACATCACTCTCATGGAATAAAAATCTATAGAATGAATGAAACATCAATAGATTATAGAGCTTTGATCAATACATGCTTTTTCTTACCAAAAGAAAGTTTAATAATTCCTTCTGCTGTGACATCTTTTTCAATAACAAGGTATGTTTCATCCTTTATGACTTGATCATTAACACGTATCCCTCCACCTTGAATATGACGGCGTGCCTCACTGTTTGATTTTGCAAGTCCTGCTTTTACTAAAAGAGAGAGTAATCCAGCACCCGTTTTTAATTCTATTGTGTTCATTTCAACTGTTGGAAGATTTTCTCCAAGTGTTTTTTCTTCAAACGTTTTGCGGGCAGTTTCTGCGGCTGCTTCGGCAAGAGTCCGCCCATGCAACATTGCGGTAATTTCTGTTGCAAGAATTTTTTTTGCTTCGTTAATTTCAGTCCCTTGTAAGAGAGAAAGTTTGAGAATCTCATCCATGGGTAATGTGGTATAGAGCTTTAAAAATCGTGTTACATCAGCGTCTTCTGTATTGCGCCAATATTGCCAAAATTGATAAGGCGAAAGCATATCAGCATTAAGCCACACAGCACCATTCAATGATTTACCCATTTTGGCACCGGAAGAGGTCGTCAGCAATGGTGATGTTAATGCATATAATTGTGGTGTTCCTAAACGATGCCCTAATTCGATTCCGTTAATAATGTTGCCCCATTGATCAGAGCCCCCCATTTGCATACGCAGGCCGTAACGTTTATAAAGTTCAACAAAGTCATAAGCTTGCAGAATCATATAATTAAACTCTAAGAAGGACAAAGAGTGTTCACGCTCAAGTCTGAGTTTAACAGAATCAAATGACAACATACGGTTGACAGAAAAATGTTTTCCTACATCACGCAAAAATTCTAAGTAGTTTAAATTGCACAACCATTCAGCATTATTCACAATACAAGCATCGGTTTCTCGATCACCGAATGTCAAATAGTTAGCAAATACCTTTTTAATACCATCAATATTAGCTGCAATATCATCTTGTGTTAGAAGCCGTCGTGCTTCATCTTTAAAGGAAGGATCACCGATCAATCCTGTCCCTCCGCCCATCAAAGCAATGGGGCGATGTCCCGTTTTTTGTAGCCAATAAAGCATCATAATCTGAAGAAGACTTCCAGCATGTAAGCTTGATGCTGTTGGATCAAATCCAGTATAAGCACTTACAGTTTCTTTTGAAAAAAGATTATCTAAGCCTTTTTCATCCGAAATTTGGTGGATAAAACCACGCTCACTCATAATATGTAAAAAATCAGATTTAAAGGCAAACACAGAGTTAATTTCCTAATTTAAGAGAGCAATCATTTTATATAATAGATGATTATTAATGGATCATTCATGCTTTATCTACCATAAATGACATATATCACAAGAGAACTAGACATATTGGTAATGAAGATAATAATACGAGTATCATTCCCTTTTTACGCTTAAAAAGATAATTTAACAAAAACCAGTAAATAAAAAAAGACACTTTTTTATCTTCGTTTCTATCCTAAAATAAAACTTAGAAAAATCGCAAATACAGTCTAAAAAAATAACATTGTTATGATCAGGGATGGTTTTTGCTGACTTTTTATAAATCTGTTGTATTTTCCTAAGTAAGTGAAAGTATTTCAGGAGGAGGAGCGAGAAATTCATTGGTGATATGATTATCCAAATAGTGGGCACATCGTTCAATAAGTTCTTCATGGCATCCACTAAAAAAGTGATTAGCTCCTTCTAGTATTTCTTGTGTAATGATAATACCTTTTTGTGTTTTTAATTTATCAACAAGCATTTGAACGTCTTTTGGGGGGGCAACTTTATCGATACCACCATGAATGATAAGCCCAGAGGAGGGACAAGGTGCAAGAAATGAAAAGTCATAAACATTAGGCTGAGGGGCAACAGATATAAAACCCTCAATTTCCGGTCGGCGCATTAAAAGTTGCATGCCAATCCATGCTCCAAATGAATATCCTGCTACCCAGCAATTTTTAGAGTCTGGATGTTGTGTTTGCACCCAATCGAGAGCTGCTGCAGCATCTGAAAGTTCTCCTATTCCATAATCAAATTCCCCCTGACTGCGACCAATACCACGAAAGTTAAAACGTAAAGTTGTAAAGCCACGTTGTTGGAACATATAAAAGAGATCGTAGACAATTTTATGATTCATCGTTCCACCAAATTGAGGATGAGGATGCAAAATGATTGCAATGGGTGCATTTTTTTGTTGGGAAGGTTGATAACGTCCTTCGAGCCGACCCGCGGGACCGTTAAAAATAATTTCTGGCATAAAATGCTCCTTAAATGCTATAAAAGGCTCTCATTGACCTTGGTCGACTTTTACCATAGAATCCTAAATAATCATTAGATATTCTTTTTTAAGTGCACTTTTCAAGAAAATTGCGTTATTTTTTTTAATCAATTATAAGATTAATGATTGCGATGTAAAATGGTTATAAAACGCCGATATTTTGATCATAACGCAACAACACCACTCAAGAAAATAGCGCGGATAGCGTTACTGGAATCTTTAGAGACATTTGGTAATCCATCATCCGTTCATAGGGAAGGGCGTGCTGCTAAAACTTTATTGCAAAAGGCGCGTCGACAAATCGCTGAAAATCTTAAAACAGATCCAGATAACGTTGTCTTTACCTCTGGTGCGAGTGAAGCAGCAATGACTTTGTTAACACCTTTTTACACGATGGGGAATGCAAAGGTTCAATTTTCTCATCTTTACCGAGGAGCAACTGAACACCCTTCTGTTGCAGAGGGAGGGCGTTTTTCTAGAGAATTGATAAGTGTCATTGCTGTTGATCAAGATGGGCTTATTCAACAAGATAAATTAGCATCACTCTTAAGGGCTCACGATAAAACAAAAGGTTTACCTCTTGTTGCTATTCAAGCAGCAAATAGTGAAACGGGTGTTATTCAACCGTTAAAAGAAATAGCGCCTATTGTTCGTGATTTAGGTGGTACTCTTATTGTTGATTTATCACAATATATCGATAAAAATCTTGTTGATATTCATCAGCTAGGAGGAGACTTTTTTATACTCTCTGCACATAAAGTTGGTGGTCCTAAAGGCGTTGGTGCTTTTGTTTCATGTGGCAATCTCCTCATGCCACATCCTCTTATTACTGGAGGAGGACAAGAAAAGGGCTTACGGGGAGGAACAGAAGCATTGCCTCTTATTGCTGCTTTTGGAGCAGCGATGACTGATCGTCTCACACAGGAAGAAATAAAACAGTTACTATATTTACGTAATAAATTAGAAGATGGGCTTCAAAAAATAAGCCAAAATGTTGAAATTTTTGGCAAAAGAGTTCAACGTTTGCCGAATACAACTTACTTTACCGTGAAAAATATAAAAGCTGAAACCATGCAAATTGTTTTTGACTTAGAAGGTTTTTCAGTATCATCTGGTTCTGCTTGTTCTTCGGGAAAAGTAAAACAAAGTAAAGTTTTGGAAGCAATGGGGTATCATGTTCCAAATGGTGCCATTCGCATTTCGCTGGGACGTGACACAACCTCTAAAGATATTGATGATTTTCTATTATTTTTTTCTCAAATGATAAGCAAGAAAAAGGGATAAAATTAGAATTATTTTAAATAATAAAATAACTTTGATTGAAATTTTAGCACTTTGCCTATAGCCTAGGAAATGACTTACTTAATTTTAATCTTGTAAAACAAGACTTTTAGTTACCGGTTTTTGATGCCAAAAGATGGAGAAGATTTATGCCGGCAGTAGAAGAAACGATACGCCAAGTCCGTGAAATAGATGTTGACCAATATAAATATGGCTTTGAAACGAAAATTAAAACGGATAAAGCACCGAAAGGTTTGAATGAAGATATTATTAAATTTATTTCTGCTAAAAAAAATGAGCCTGAATGGATGCTAACATGGCGCTTACAAGCTTACCGCCGTTGGTTGACAATGCAAGAGCCTCATTGGGCACGTCTTGAATATCCTAAAATTAATTTTCAGGAGCTTTATTATTATGCTGCTCCTAAAAATCATACAGGACCAAAATCTTTAGACGAAGTGGATCCTGAGTTATTAGCAACATACGAAAAACTTGGCATTCCTCTTAAAGAACAAGAAATTTTAGCTGGGGTAAGAAAACAGTCTGATCCCTCTACATTTGATGACAGTGTGTCTATATCAGGGCAAGTGGCTGTTGATGCGGTCTTTGATTCTGTTTCGGTTGTGACAACATTTAAAAAAGAACTGGCACGTGCTGGTGTAATTTTTTGTTCTATTTCAGAGGCTATTATTGAACATCCTGAGCTTATTAAAGAATATTTGGGAACAGTTGTACCGGTGGGGGATAATTATTATGCGGCCTTAAATGCAGCTGTCTTTACAGATGGTTCATTTGTTTATATTCCTAAAGGAGTTCGTTGCCCTATGGAGCTTTCAACTTACTTTAGAATTAATGAACGCAATACAGGGCAATTTGAGCGAACATTGATTATTGCTGCTGAAGATTCCTATGTTTCTTATCTTGAAGGGTGTACAGCTCCCCAACGTGATGAAAATCAACTTCATGCTGCTGTCGTTGAGCTTGTTGCCCTTGAGAATGCAGAGATTAAATATTCTACAGTACAAAATTGGTACCCTGGCGATAAAGATGGAAAGGGTGGTATTTATAATTTTGTAACGAAGCGTGGAGATTGTCGAGGGCATAACTCTAAAATTTCATGGACACAAGTTGAGACTGGTTCTGCTATTACTTGGAAATATCCATCCTGTTTACTGCGTGGAGATAACGCGCGTGGAGAATTTTATTCTATTGCCGTTGCAAACGGTCATCAACAAATTGATTCCGGTACAAAAATGATTCATTTAGGAAAAAATACCTCCAGTCGTATTATTTCCAAAGGTATTTCTGCTGGTTTTTCAAATAACACTTATCGAGGACAAGTCACAGCTCATCGAAAAGCACAAAATGCGCGTAACTTTACACAATGTGATAGTTTGTTAATTGGGAATGATTGTGGGGCCCATACAGTGCCTTATATTGAAGCAAAAAACGCAACAGCTCAATTTGAACATGAAGCCACCACATCAAAAATTTCTGATGACCAACTTTTTTATGTTATGCAGAGAGGAATTCCCGAAGAAGAGGCAATTGCATTAATTGTCAATGGTTTTGTAAAAGAAGTTATTCAAAAACTTCCCATGGAATTTGCTGTCGAGGCTCAAAAGCTTATTGGTATTAGCCTTGAGGGGAGTGTTGGATAATTCTATTTAATGAGATAAATTGAAGAAGAGCTGTAATAGTAGACAATAATGTAAAAAAATAACTTCTATGGTGATTACAAAAGGAGATGGGTGCTAAGAAAAAATAGTATGCATTAGTATCTGAAAAAAGCAGCCAGAACAGGATTAAATGATGTTAGAGATAAAAAATTTACGTGCCCGTATTGCTGGGACCGATACGGAAGTTATTCGTGGTTTAAACTTGACGGTTCAAGATGGAGAAGTTGCCGCGATCATGGGACAAAATGGTGCCGGAAAATCAACTTTATCTTATTTGCTTGCTGGTCGTGATGATTATGAAGTAATAGAAGGCGATATTCTCTATAATGGACAATCAATTTTAGAAATGGATCCAGCAGAACGTGCTGCATATGGTATTTTTCTTGCATTTCAATATCCAATGGAAATACCAGGGGTAGCAACGATGGAATTTTTAAAAGTCGCGATGAATTCTCAACGCAAAGCGCGAGGTGATGAAGAGCTTAAAATTCCTGAATTTATAAAATATGTTAAGGAGGTTTCAGCTAAGCTTGAAATAGATATGGACATGCTAAAACGTCCATTAAATGTAGGTTTTTCAGGGGGAGAAAAAAAACGTGCTGAAATTTTACAAATGGCACTTCTTGAACCTAAACTTTGCATTTTAGATGAAACGGATTCTGGTTTAGATATTGATGCATTAAAAATTGTTGCAGATGGTGTTAATAAACTTCGGAATTCAAAACGTTCATTTTTAGTGATTACCCATTATCAACGGCTGCTTAATTATATTATTCCAGATACGGTACATGTTCTCTATAAAGGACGAATTATTAAAAGCGGAGATAAATCCCTAGCGCTTTATTTAGAGCAAAATGGGTATGCTGATCTTATCAGGGAGGCAGTTTGAAGGTATTATGAAGGTACAACAAAACTTGTTAGCGGTTGAAGAAAATATACTTAGTAATTTTAATCAGTATATCAATGAGCTACCGGGTAGTAAAGCCGTGTGTGCAATCCGCAAGAAAGCTATTGATCAGTTTCTAACGACACGTCTTCCTTCTCGTAAAATCGAAAATTGGCACTATACCAATCTGCGCACATTACTGAAGTCTGTGAGCAATTTTTCAAAAGATCAAGACAATCAATCGGTTGATACATTACTTTCAGAAAGCGCTGTTTTTTCCATGAACAATGGAAAAGTAGCAACGCGGTCAAAGATAGACAAAATTACAGTAAAACGCCTTTCAGATGCATTAGAAGATAATTCTGTATTGATAGGTCAAAACATTTCTGATGAGGACTTCATTGGGCAATTAAATACAGCTTTCGTTACAGATGGTTGGCTTTTTCACATTCCTGAAAATACAAAGTTAAATAGATGCTTTGAATTACAAAATATACAAATGGGAGGACAATCTCATACTTTTTCAGACATAAAAGTTGATAAAAATAGTCAAGTTATATTTGTTGAACATCAGGTTGGCAATGATCAAGATGCTTTTGTCAGTTCAATATTTTCATTAAATATTGCCGCCCATAGTGATGTTACTTGGATTCTTATTCGCAATCGTGGTTTTAATTCTACGCAATTTGGTCGATTGCGTGCTGTTCTTGCTCAAGGAGCAAAATTATCACTTTATGTCATTAATATAGGGAGTCAACTTAATCGTCAGGAAGTCGATATTGAGTTACAGGGGGAAAAATCTGATTTTCAATTACGCGTTATAAATTTACTATCAGGACAAACACATAGTGATCTTACAATGACTGTTCGTCACGTGGAAGAAAATTCAACATCAACTGAAATTATACGCAATGTGGTTACAGATAAGGCTGTGGGTGTTTTTCAGGGGATCATACGTGTTGCTCAAAAAGCGCAAAAAACCGATGCACGCATGGCTTGCAATAGCCTTATCCTTTCAGATGATGCAGAATTTAATGCAAAGCCTGAATTGGAGATTTTTGCTGATGATGTTGCCTGCGGCCATGGCGCAACAGTTGCAAATATTAATCATGATTATCTTTTCTATCTTATGGCACGCGGTATCCCCTTTAAAACGGCTCGTGCTCTTTTGATTAAAGGATTTATTGCCGAGCTTATTGATGACATCAAGCAAGGTGATATCCAGACTGTTTTGGAAAATATCATTGGTCAATGGCTTAAAAAAAATGTTTAAGAGAGAAAAAATGGAAAATGACGTACAAACGCTCAATTATAATGTCGACGAAATTCGACGTGATTTTCCTCTTTTGCATCATCAAGTTTATGGAAAGCGATTAGCATATCTTGATAGTGGTGCTTCTGCACAAAAGCCGCAATCAGTACTCAATGCAATGAATAATTATTATCACCATTGTTATGCTAATGTGCATAGGGGAATATATTTTTTAGCCAATACAGCAACACAATCCTATGAAAATTCTCGTGAAACTGTTCGTGTTTTTCTAAATGCTCAAAAAGCTGAAGAAATTGTTTTTACGAAAAATGCAACAGAAGCGATTAATACGGTTGCTTATGGTTGGGCTATGCCCAAACTCAAGGAAGGTGATGAGATTGTTCTAACAATCATGGAACATCATGCAAATATTATCCCTTGGCATTTTCTGCGTGAACAAAAAGGGGTGAAGCTTATTTTTGTTCCCGTTGATGAAAATGGTGTTCTGCATATTGAGGATTTTCAAAAGGCTTTAAGTGAAAAAACACGGCTTGTCGCTATAACGCATATGTCTAATATATTAGGGACTGTGCCTCCTGTTAAAGAGATGATTAAGCAAGCACATCAAAACTCTATTCCTGTTCTTGTTGATGGTTCTCAAGGAGCAATACATTTAACCGTTAATGTACAAGATCTCGATTGTGATTGGTATGTCTTTACAGGACATAAGCTTTATGGTCCCACTGGTGTTGGCGTTCTTTATGGTAAAGAACATCGGTTAGAGGAAATGCATCCTTTTCAAGGGGGAGGTGAAATGATTGAAGAGGTAACAACCGATAAGGTTCTTTATAATGCTCCTCCTTATCGTTTTGAAGCAGGTACACCTCCTATCGTTGAAGCTATTGGATTAGCTGCGGCCATTGACTATATACAAGAGAGAGGTCTCAGTACAATTCATGCCCATGAAATGTCTCTTTCAGCTTATGCGCATGAAAAGCTTAAAACAGTTGAATCATTGCGTATTTATGGCCATTCTCCCAATAAAGGAGCGATTATATCATTTACAATTGAAGGTATTCACGCTCATGATATCGCTATGTTTATTGATAGAAAAGGGGTTGCAATACGTGCAGGAACTCATTGTGCACAGCCTTTATTACAGCGCTTTGGTTTAACATCTATTTGTCGTGCATCGTTGGCCATGTATAATACTCAAGAAGATATAGATCAATTGGTCAAAGCATTGAAAGAAACAAGGACATTTTTTAATGGGTGAGTTAATAGAAGAACGTCATTCTACAGAATCTGCTGAAACTGTAAGCGAAAATAAAAAATCTTACATATCAACAATTCCCGCAGAAGAAATTGATCGTATGACGAATGATATTATTGCTGCTCTTAAAACAGTTTATGATCCAGAGATTCCTGCTGATATTTATGAGCTAGGACTGATTTATCGTATTGATATTGAAGATGATCGTTCAGTAAAAATTGAAATGACTCTTACAGCACCGGGATGCCCTGTTGCTGGTGAAATGCCGGGGTGGGTAGAAAATGCAGTCAGTGCAGTTGAAGGGGTTTCGTATGTTGAAGTCACTATGACTTTTGATCCACCATGGACACCTGATTGTATGTCAGAAGAAGCTCAAATTGCTGTCGGATGGTACTAAAAGTATTGGTAAGAGACTCTAATTTAGCCATTCATGAATAAGCTGTTTACTTTTCACAAGCGTTTGAATTTAAGGACGATCGCATGAGTTATAATAAACAAAAACTAGAACTTAACTGGATTGGAAAAGAAAAACGCCCAAAACTAGAGCCTCGTATCTTATTAGAAGATCTTGAAAAATCTTATCACGCTTCGCATCAAATATCATCTCAGGACATTTTTGATAATAAACTTATTTTTGGTGACAATTTGCTCGCACTCAAAGCACTTGAACAAGAATATATGGGGAAGGTAAAATGTATCTATATCGATCCACCTTATAATACAGGCAATGCTTTTGAACATTATGAAGACGGTTTGGAGCACTCCATATGGCTTAGTCTTATGAGAGACAGGTTGGAACTCCTCCATCGTTTACTTGTAAATGATGGGAGTATCTGGATATCGATTGATGATGATGAACAAGCCTATCTTAAAGTAATGATGGATGAAATTTTTGGTCGCCAAAATTTCATCAACAATATTATTTGGCAAAAGAAATATGCTCCACAAAATGATACAAAATGGCTTTCGGATAACCATGATTTTATAATGGTTTATGCTAAGGATAAAACGATTTGGCGCCCTAATTTACTTCCTCGTTCAACAGATATGGATGCCCGCTATAAAAATCCTGATAATGATCCGCGTGGTCTATGGCAATCAGATAATTTATCCGTAAAAAGGGTGACTCTTAAAGATATTTATGAAATCACCACACCTTCTGGACGAAAGGTAATGCCTCCTCATGGTAGAAGTTGGGTTATAAGTGAAAAAAAATTCTCTGAATTATTAAAAGATAATCGTATTTGGTTTGGAAGAGATAATAATGGAGTACCCCGTATTAAGCGTTTTTTATCAGAAGTAAAAAATGGTATGGTTTCAATGACTATTTGGCCCTATACGGAAGTGGGACATAATCAAGATGCCAAAAGAGAAGTCAAAGCCTTTAATTCTGATGATGTTTTTACAACTCCTAAACCTGAAAAGCTCATAGAGCGTATTATTCAACTTGCCACTAATCCCGGTGATCTTGTCCTAGATTCCTTTGCGGGTTCCGGCACAACCGGTGCTGTTGCTCATAAAATGGGAAGAAAGTGGATTATGATTGAACTTGGTGAACATTGTCACACCCACATTATCCCTCGTTTAAAACAAGTCATTGATGGAACGGATCAAGGGGGAATTTCCCAAAGTGTCAATTGGCAAGGTGGCGGTGGGTTCCGTTATTATCGTCTTGCACCTTCTTTGTTAGAAAAAGATCCATGGGGACAATGGATTATTAGTCGCGAATATAATGCTGCGATGCTTTCAGAAGCAATGTGCAAACATATGGGATTTACCTACGCACCTGATGAAAATCATTATTGGATGCAAGGGTATTCAACCGAAACAGATTATATTTATGTCACAACAAGCGCTATGACCCATGAACAACTCCGTATAATGAGTGAAGAGGTAGGCTCTCATCGCACGTTGCTGATTTGTTGCACCGCTTTTGATACAAAATCAGCATCCTTTGAAAATCTGACACTCACTAAAATCCCCCGTGCAATATTAGAAAAATGCGAATGGGGAAGGGACGATTACAGTTTAAATGTAGCCAATCTTGAACCAGTGATTGTAGTAAAAGAAAACAACAAAAATAAAGATATTGCGCAAGCAGAATTAGATCTATTTGAATAATATATAAAAAGCGGAGTTTTTCATGAACACTGTTGAAAAAAGGATTTCTGCTCGCTTATCGTTACGTGATCCTCAACGTGAATCTTTAAATATTTTGGTAAAAATCTTAGAAAATATAGAGCTTTCTAAAAATGCTGATTTGGTTGCAGAGTTAGAAGTGATAAAAAATCTTTATCCTTCTGTGCAAGATTTTGAACGAAACTTTCCCTCTTTTTGTTTTGCCTTAGCAACAGGTGTTGGGAAAACGCGACTTATGGGGGCTTTTATTAGCTATCTTTATTTAACAGGTCGCAGTCGCCATTTTTTTGTTTTAGCGCCAAATTTGACTATTTATGAAAAGTTAAAACAGGATTTTAGTCCCCAAAGTCCGAAGTATGTTTTCAGTGGAATGAGTGAATTTATTGCCAATAGACCCGTTATTATTACAGGTGAAGATTATGAAAGTGGTAAAGGTATTCGCGTTGATGAACACCATTTTGAAGGACAAAAGCGTTTGTTTGAGAATAGAGATACGGCCTTTATCAATATTTTTAATATTTCTAAAATTAATACAACGGATAATAAAAAAGGTGCACTAAAATCTAGTGTTCCGCGTATTAAACGCTTACAAGAAACGATTGGTGAAAGTTATTTTGATTATCTCGCAAATCTTCCTGATTTAGTTTTGTTAATGGATGAAGCACATCGTTATCGTGCTTCTGCTGGTGCGGCAGCAATTAATGAGTTAAAACCCATATTAGGAATAGAGCTTACAGCGACACCAAAAACAATAGGTGCAAAACCTGTAAATTTTAAAAATGTTGTTTATCATTATCCACTTGCAGAGGCTATGAGGGATGGTTTTGTAAAAGAACCTGCGGTTGCTACACGTAAAGACTTTCAACCTCAAAATTATACATCTGAGCAATTAGAATATATTAAATTACAAGATGCGATTCATACCCATGAAAATGTAAAAACAGATTTAATTACCTATGCCAAGGATTATAATCAAAAATTCGTTAAGCCTTTTATTTTAGTTGTCGCTCAAGATACAAATCATGCACAGAAATTGCGTGACTTTTTGGAATCAGATGATTTTTTTGCAGGGGCTTATAAGGGAAAAGTCGCAGAGATTCATACAAAACAGTCCAATATAGAAGAAGATCAAAATATTCAAAAGCTTATTGCGATTGAGGATCCTCATGAACCAACAGAAATTGTTATTCACGTTAATAAATTAAAGGAGGGGTGGGATGTTACGAATCTCTATACTATTGTACCGTTGCGTGCATCGGCTTCAGAAATTTTAACAGAGCAAACAATTGGGCGTGGATTGCGTTTGCCTTATGGATATAGAACAGGCGTGGAAGCTATTGATCGTTTAACAATTATTGCGCATGATCGTTTTCAAGATATTATTGATCGTGCAAACGATCCAAACTCAATTATAAAAAAGCATATTGAGATTGGAACAGGAGGGAATATCCCCTCTGAAAAGACCGATATAGTGACAGTTCCAAGCCAAGTAGAAGCTTTATTGATGCAAACGATGGTAACACGTAATTCCGATATAAATGGAGCATCTTCTGATTTACAAGGTATCATATTACGTAATACAGATTCCCCTACATTAACATCTGAAGAGCAAGAAATTGCAGCGATCGCGTGGGATCTTATTAAAGAGAATAATAAATTGCCAAGTTCTCAAATGCTTTGTTCTGCACAGATACAAGAAAAAATTGCTAATAAAGTTATGAATATTAAGCCTTCATCACAAAAGTCTCTTGTATCAAAAGTGGTGACAATTCTGACAAAACAATTAACAGAACTGATAATAGATATTCCAAATATTATACTCATACCTTCGCGTGATGTTACTTATGGTTTTTATGATTTTGATTTAAAAAATCTAGAAAGCTTAAATTTTCAACCTGTTAGTAAAGAACTTTTAATTCGAGAATTGCGGACACATAAAAGCATTTTTCTCACATCTAAGAATGAATATGTCAAAGAGCCTCATCTTGAAAATTATATCATTCGTGATTTAATTGATAATGACTTTATCGATTATGATAGCCATACGCTGTTATTACGAAAATTGGCTGGTCAGATGGTCGAGCATTTCCGATCTTATTTACCCAATGATACGGCCGTTGAGAATGTATTAATTCATTATCAGCATAAACTTAATAATTTTATTGTTGCACAATTAAGAGAACATCAATGGGAAACACAAAAAGATTATGCGATTAAAGTTACACGAGGTTTTACAACTTTATCACCTATCCATTATGTGTTACCGCAAGGGACGTCTCCTCTTGATTTTCGTAACATTCCTGCCATTAAAAGTGATATTAAAAAACTTGTATTCAGCGGCTTTAGAAAATGCTGTTATCCTTTACAAAAGTTTGATTCAGTAGAAGGGGAATTACGATTTGCTCAAATATTAGAGGATGATGCACAAGTCTTGAAATGGATGAAACCCGCTCGCGGTTTTTTCAGAATAGAATATGATAAAGGATCAACTTATGAACCGGACTTTGTTGTAGAAACGAAGGATGCCAAATATCTTTGTGAGCCTAAAAAAGCCTCTGAAATACAAAATGCTATTGTTTTGAAAAAAAGAAAAGCAGCAGTTCAATGGTGTTGTCATGCAACGCGCTATGCGGCGACTTATGGCGATAAAAAATGGTATTATGTTCTTATTCCCCATGATGCTATTAAAGCAAATAGTAGTTTTGAAGGTTTATGCGCAGAGTTTACCATTTCAGAATCTATACTTGGGAGCCCATAACCTTTTGTTTCAAAAATAAAACGCATAAATTTTTTATTGACAGATGTGAGGCTCAATAAAATGTTTGAATATTATTTTTAATTTACACTATTGCATCATTAATTTAAAAATATTAGGAATTTCTTAAATAAAAAAATATACAATTTTACTTTCTTTATATGAAAAAAACAGTAAGTTTATCGTTACAAATTAAAAAATATCTTAATTTTATAAACAACTTTTTTCAAAAAAAACTTAATCAGTTTATGATTCTATCTTTTGAAAAGTCTGAATATAATGGGATATCTAGAAGATAAAAGAAAATAATTTTACGTATGACTTTGAATTTAACAAACACTGTTTTTAATTTTTTAAAGAAAAATGCCGCCAAAAAAATTTACAGCTCGAGAAATTGCACAATGGATATTTGAAAATTATCCGGAAAAATGCCGCCAAAAACAAAAGCGTTCAACGGCAACAATCACTCCTCTTAAGAATGATACAGCACTTATTCAGCAAATTGTCGCTGAAATAGGATCTCAGCGACCTCAGTTACAAAAGCATTATCCAGAAATTAAGACCACTGAAGGACGTCCGCGGCAGTATTATTTTACAAAACAAACAGATAGTGCTGAAATTGATGCAGTAGAGGACAATACAGAGAGTAGGACAGAAGATGGCTCTATTAAAGAGCATGATCTTTATCCATTATTATCTAAATTTTTATGGTCAGAGCTTGCAGTTTATAGCAAGCGCATTAATGAGAAATGTTCTCGTAATAAAAGTGGTACAGGAGGGAATAAATGGCTTTATCCAGATCTCGTAGGAATACAGGATTTAAGTAAAGAATGGAATCGTGAAATCAAAGATTGCATTTTGCAATATTTTGATAAAAAAAACAAAGCTTTGGTCTTTTGAAGTTAAAATTCTCATTAATCGTTCAAATTTACGAAAAGCATTTTTTCAAACAGTAAGCAATTCTTCATGGGCAAATTTTAGTTATTTAGTTGCGAGTGAAGTTGAAGGTGTTGATACATTAAAAGAGCTTCGGATGCTTTCAAGCTTGCACGGAATTGGATTTATAAGACTTGACAAGGAAAATGCTTCCGAGAGTGAGATCATAATTCCAGCTAAAGAACGGAGAGATATTGATTGGGATATTGCTAATAGATTAGTGGAGGAAAACAAAGACTTTCTTCATTATATTAAGCTCATTCGTCAATTTTATCAAACCGGTGAGATGCGTCCATCCGATTGGGATCATATGGGGCCATGAAGGTTATTTTAAAAAGATTCTATTGTTTAAAAGTTTCTTTTTCAGAGTGATAAAAAATTACTATAACTGTTTTATTTGAATGATTATATTGATTTATAATGATAATTAGTCTCACTTAACTTAAATGAGAGATTAGAATATTGTAACATTCAATCATTTCAAACCATCTTATATCGATATTTAATCAATCGAAACTTTTGCATACGCATCAAGTGGGAATGAATAAACTCTGTTTAAAACCTGTTCCATTTTGCGCGTAGGGTATTTCATTAGATATTAGACTTAATGATTATAATTTATTACAAATTTTCTATTATAGAGAATTAAATTCAACTTTTTTGCTTTATTTACATCAAGCATTGAAATATATATGTTCTCTCATATTGAAGTTTTCTCACGCAGAATTTTGTTAGTCCCGATTGTTGTTCCTCTTGATTATATTTAAGTCTTTATCATCTATATTAAACATTTAAAGAGAAATATGAATTTTATAAAATATTGTCAAAGGTTATTTTAATCTCTTGAAGTGGGCTTAAAAATAAATTTCTATCATATTTTATGATAAGGGGAGTGTATACAATACCACTTACAACAATGTTCTCTTATTTATTCAATAACGCCGCACGCCAGGCGTGCACCACCTCCACCAAGCGGTAACTGTTTATCTGATTGATTATCACCCCCTAAATGAATCATTAATGAGCGCCCTGTAATTTCAGAGATTTTTTTCAATCGTGGAGCAAGAACGCTCATCGTAGCATATCCTTGTTTATCAACATAAAGTGCTGGTAAATCACCAAGATGACCATCAACATTATAAGGTCCAAAATGTCTTCCGGTATGTTCAGGATCATAATGTCCTCCTGCGCTCCCACCAATTATGCCATCTTTTGTATTACATGAAGGGTTTTCATGTACATGAAAACCATGCAGCCCTTCTGGTAAAGTCGATAAATTAGGGATGAAAACCAAACCGTATGTGTTTTCTTCAATTTTAATGCTACCAATAGCCTTTTTTGAATTATTATCTTCTAGTTTATAAATATTCACTGTTGCTGATAGAGCTAATGCAAAGTTTTTATGTATTAGAAATGCCATAACAACGAATAATAAGAATAATATTTTTTTCATAAAATACCTTTATAATTACTTTAAATAAATTATTTATAAAAATAATCTTAATTAAAATATTTTATTAGTAATATATATTATTAAATACATAAAAATATTATAAATTTAATTTAAGAAAAATAAAATATACATAAATACTAACTATTATAAAGAATAGATTAAAGTATATTTTTGAACATAACTTCTGTTTTTTTCTATAAAAATGTAGCTTTTACAGATGGATAATTATATCTCGCTTACCTTTCTTCAAGGGATGCTTAAAAAAATATTTTTTTTGAGATATATTAAGAAATTAATCAAGCGATTTTAATAAGTTAGCTAATAATATAATGATCATTTCAGCAAAAAGCAGAGCATATAATTTGTTGATGTTTTAATGTTCTGTTTATAGAAAAATGATAATAGTTTTCTATTCATTGTGAAATTTATAAGAGAAGAAAGTACTATGATTAATATAAATTTCCCATAAAATACAGCATATACCAACACCACCCCCCATTCCGGATCCTATCAGTGCTCCTATTATCGTTCCGGTAGAAAGTGCTATTCCTATACCCATTGCGATAAGTGGACCAAATCCCGGAAGAGCAATATAACCATAAGTAGCAAGAGTTGCTGCGATTGCTCCTGATATGCTACCATTTAAACCGCCAATGAAAGCAAATTCTTTAATAGAATGATAGCACTTTTTGAAAAAAAAATTCTTACAACGATGAATAGAAACGTTACTGTAAGTTTTAAACTCAATCATATTTTTTTCTTTCATTTTGAATGCTAACTGTTCCTGAATAGTCAACGGACACGAAAAAATGAGACTTTTTAAATTTTACTAAAGCACGCCAGATACCTTTGTCATCTAAACGCAATCGTTTAATGTTTTCAAAACCATTTTGCATAAGACAATTTTTAATTTGTGAAGCAGTAAATGAATTTTGACCTATTTTAGTGACATTTTGATTAGAGCTATAGGTAAAGGCTTGACAATAAGGAAGATGAAAAACTTCACTGATTGAAGTAGTGACGATCGATAAAACATATACAATCATCATAAAAAAAATACTTAACTTTAAAATATTAGTTAGTTTCATCTTGTCACTCTCTGTTGAAACAACACTTTATTAACTGTTGTATTGCTAACTTGGTTCCAAAGATGGTTCTATTTTTAATATTATAATTAATAAAAAATTTGAAAATTTATTGCTTAACTAAAATTGTTTTTTATATATAAATTTTATATTTAATACAGAATTATAAGAAATATATATTTTATGAATTACTTCATATCAATATACTAAATATATAGAGTAATTTTTTAGATAAAGTGATAGTGTTTAATAGTTTTTCATTTATATTATTAATGCAGAGGTGCTACTGCGAGAAACGAGCTTAAATGCAAGATGTTACTTTAAAACAAGCACGGAAATCAATAGAATAAACATTCTAGTATGAATTTTACAAAACTGATAAAGCTTTGAATTATATTTATGTCCTAAAATAATGAATTAAATTCTTTTTATTCTATAATATAATATTATATTTTAGTAAATAAATGTAATTAAAAAATACATTATTATAAATAACCATTTCTTTGGTTATTTATAGGTTATATACTTATTATTATTTTTTTTAGTTTACATGAGTACGTCAGATACAAAATTAGCATTTATTTTTAGCTATTATCTCTTATCTGTCAATAGAGCTATTTAGGTGATTTTATTGGAAATATTGACATCATTTCTTTGAAGCCGTAACCGGGATACATACCTTCGCGCATAAATAAATTACGTAATGGTGAGCAATGATGTAATAGACCAAGGCCAATACTGCGCATGATATGAACAGGAAACATATGAGAAAGTAAAGCAGAGTTGAGGGTATGAACAGCGCTACTACGGATTAATATATCTGGTTTGCGGTATTGGTTATATTGTGTAACAACCATTTCAGAGTTAGAATCGGATATTTGATTGGGTAAAATATCAATCAAAGTTTGAACATCACGGAATCCTAAATTTAGTCCCTGGGCTCCAATAGGGGGAAAAACATGAGCAGATTCGCCGACTAAAATCGTTCGATTTGCAGCAAAATGATGAGCGAGAAGCCCCGAAAGCGGCCATGCTTGAATTGATGTTTCTAAGGTTAGTGTTCCAAGCATTGATTGCATTTTATTTTCGATTATTTTTGTAATTGCTTTTGCTTCTATATTCAATAATTCTTCAGCACGAGAAGGGTGAACAACCCATACAAGACTGGATCTTCGTCCAGGGAGTGGAACCTGTGTAAATGGGCCATGTTCTGTATGAAATTCAGTTGATGTATTTTGATGAGAAAATTCATGAGAACAATTGAGAACAAGAGCTTTTTGTGGATAGTTCCACTGTTTAACAGTTATCTCGGCTGCGGCACGGGTAAGAGAGTGGCGTCCATCAGCAGCAATAACAAGAGGTGTTTGAATGACTTTATCATCAGCAAGAGTAATAGATACATGGCTTTTCGTGTGATGAAAAGATTTAGCTTCAGAAACAAACCTTTTAATATTAGGCATCTGTGCAACAGCATCGACTAAAGCAGAGTTCAATTCTGCATTGGGTATATTATATCCAAAAGCTTTTTCACCAATTTCAGCAGAAGAAAAGTGCACCGTAGGTGCACGCACAATCCTAGAAGTTATATCGATAATTCTCATGTACGATAAAGCAGCAGCTCGTTTTTGAAGACTATCCCAAATATTAAGTTTTTGGAGTGTGCGTATTGCAGGCATCATAAGAGCTGTTGTCCGTAACTCATCTGTATGAGCAGGGGGGCCAACAAGAAAAACAAAAAAACCCTTATGTGCAAGCCTTAGCGCGGCTAACATCCCGACAGGACCTGCACCAATAACAGTAATAGCTTTATGTTCTTTCTTTTCAAAGATCACAACAAGTTAAGCCTTTCTTCAATAGAGCAAATATTTTAACATTTCTAAATGATTGCTCTCTTTTTATTGTATGAAGTTCTTCTATTATATTATGTAATAAATAATGCGATATAAAAAAGTAACCTTTTTATAATTTTTTTATGCTGAGTCATATCATGAGTAAAAATGGCGTATTGGTAGATGGATGAAGACTGTAAAAACGAGGATAAGAAAACCTTGAAACGTAAACTAACAAAAAAAATCAAAACAAATGCTAAATTATTACGCCATAAAAAAGTAACAATGCCACAAGCAAAGGCTTTTTCTGTTCATTTACTAACAGCTTCGGGATCATTTTTAGCGTTTCTTTCTCTTATATCGGCTTCTCAAAAAGAATGGACAGCTATGTTCTGTTGGCTTGGGCTTGCACTTCTTGTTGATGGTATAGATGGACCCATTGCACGCAAACTTGATGTTAAATATGTACTTCCAACATGGTCTGGAGAGTTGTTAGATAATATCATTGACTACGTAACTTATGTTTTAATTCCTGCTTTTGCCCTCTATCAAAGTGGTTTTATGAGGGTAGGGTTATCGTTTTCATTGAGTGCAGTCATTGTTATTTCATCGGCTATTTATTATGCTGATACGGGTATGAAAACCAAAGAAAACTTTTTTAAAGGATTTCCTGTTGTTTGGAATATGATGGTTTTTACACTTTTTGTCGTAAGACCAGAGGAGTGGATTACCTTTATCATTATTGTTTTATCGGCCATTATATCTTTCTTACCAATTTATTTCATCCACCCTGTAAGAGTCTGTCGTTTGCGGAGAATTAATTTTCCAATTTTTCTCTTATGGTGTTTCTTTGGTGTTGTCGCTTTCTTTTATCAACTAGAGGCTCCATATTGGGTTAAAATAGGAATTTCAATAACAGGGATTTATATATATTGTATTGGCGCGATCATGCAAATATTTCCCCAACTTGGGGCAAAAAGTATAAAAAAAACAATAGATTAGTTGTTTTAAGGTTTTAAGAAGGGTGTGAAATGAAAATTGATTTTGGAGCAGATAATGATATTTCTTTTGCGAAAGAAGGGTATGCTGGTATTATAAAGCTCACACGCCCTTTAGCATTAAACGCTCTTAGTCAACGAATGGTTTCCGCTTTAAAAAAAGCTCTCAAGACGTGGAAAACGGATAGTGATATTTCATGTGTCTTAATTGAAGGAGAGGGACGTGCTTTTTGTGCTGGTGGAGATGTTGTAGAAATCTATCAGATGGGGAAAAGTGCCTCTGCTTATCAATATTTTAGAGAGGAATATAGTTTAAATGCTTATATTAAACGTTTTCCAAAGCCTTATATCTCTTTCTTAAACGGTATTTGGATGGGAGGAGGGGTCGGTATTTCGCTGTATGGTTCTCATCGAATTGTTACAGAAAATACAGTTTTTGCTATGCCAGAAGCTGCGATTGGATTTTTTCCAGATGTTGGTGCAGGTTTTTTCTTACCATCTCTTCCTAATTATTTTGGTATTTATCTTGCATTGACCGGTGCAAATATAAAATGGGGAGATTGTTTAAATTTAGGATTAGCAACACATGCTGTTCCTGAAGTTAAGTTCGATATTATTAGGAAAGCAGTTATTGAGCAAGGAGATCCTACTTTAGCTTTAAATGAGCACGCAATTACAAAAAATTATGAAACGAGTCATGAAATACGGTGTATTATTAACACTTGTTTTAGTGCGCAGACATTAGAAGAATGCCTTGAATTGCTTTATAAAAAAAGTAATGAAGGTATTTTATTTGCTAAAGAATGTTATGATATTTTGCAGGCACGTTCTCCGATAAGTTTAAAAGTCATCTGGAAACAAATGAAACAAAATGTACCTCGAACTTTGGAAGATTGTATAAAAATTGAAAACCGCATCGCACATCATATGATTAATTCCCATGATTTTTATGAAGGGATACGTGCTATGTTAATCGATAAGGACAAAACACCCAAATGGCAGCCAGATAAACTTTCAAATGTAACAGATGAAATGATAGAGGCTTATTTCCAACCTGTTGAACGAGAGTTATTATTGTGAAAAATAATTCACACAAACGGATTTCAAAAATCAACTTAATTTATAACTGTTATTTACGATTTTTGGCGCTTATTTGCTTGAGCTTGAGTGTTTTTTATTGGATACGCTTAGTTGGTGTCTTTCCAGGTACTCTATGGCGTTTTGATCTTATGCCTTGGCAGTGGCAGTTTGCATCAGCAATATTGGCTATTCTCTATCCTATTGCCTTGATTGGACTTTGGATGTATTCATTATGGGGCATTATTTTATGGTGTAGTGCGGCGTTGATTGAAATAATAACAATCTATTATTCTAATTTTATTTATCAGCCGTTTGTACCATTATTTCATGGAATATTATTTTTAGTCTTTGTGATCCTACGAATTATGATGATTTTTTTTGAAAGAATAAAAAATAAAAAACGATTGTGATTGAAACTTTCGAGCCAGAATAAAACAGCATCGGTTTTCAATCTAACTATCTAACTATAAAATCATCCAAGTTTTTAAAATTAAAAAATGCGCGCTATAGTTCAGCGTGTTCGAAAATGATAACCATTCTTTCTTTTTCTTTAAATATATGTGTTGTCTGGCAATTATAAAACGTACCTTCTCATTAAAAGTTCCATAATATATATTATGCGATAATGTGATTATGATAAAAATTGGCTTTAAGTAAAAAAACAAAACTACTTAAAGCCAAAAAACAACAAGAAAAATTATTGTACTAATTTACAACGTTTCATATGTGCAAGATCACTCAAAACAGCATTACGATTATTTAAAGCTGAAATTTCATTACTTTCATTTGATTTTGCATCTATAAAGAAAAAGGCAGGTAGAAAAAAGAGACCTGCAGCTGCTAAAGCTACATTTTTCTTTCTTGTTTTAGAACGCTCTGCAATTGTAGCATCGATTTGACGTTTATTAGCAAGAAACTCTCGTTGAATATCAGCACAACTCATTGTTCCATCATGTATTGTAGTAACTGAAATATTTTTTTCTAAACGCCCACCACATGCTGACAAGAAAACTGCTAAAACTATAATATACATTACTTGCTTAACATTATGCATAAAAAAACCTCATCTTTAAGATAAATAAGAAGATAATCCAAAAATGCCAATTATGACAAAAATAAGATAAAATAAAGGATAATTTTAAAAAGGTACTTTTTATTTATATATCTGTTTCAAAAATAAGACCTTGATATGCAGGCTTTACATAAGCAGGAACGTAATTGACAACCTTATTGTAATCTAGCGATCTGTCCATATGTGTAAGTATGGCTTGTTTGGGCTTTAAATATTCTATCCATTGTAATGCTTGATCAACAGAAAAATGACTCGGATGAGGTTTAAATTGAAGGGCTTCAATGATAAGAACATCCAAATCCATTAATTTGGATAATGTTTTTGCAGGAAACTCACTAACATCTGTACAATATGCAACATTTCCAATACGAAAACCTAAGGAATGAATATTTCCATGGTATTGTAAATGCGTATTAACGCTTATTTTGCCCCCCTGCCCCTGAATAATAAACTGGCTATCTTCATTGATAAGATGTTCTTTTAAGATGGGTGAATAAGAGGAATCTTTTGGTGTTTGAAAACAATATCCGAAAGCATTCTTGAGATGCTCTAATGTAAACCTATCTGCATAGATATCGATTAAACATTTTTGTGCAAGGGCATAGCTGCGTAAATCGTCAATACCGTGGATATGGTCTGCATGAGAATGCGTGTAAAGAGCAGCATCAAGATGACTTACACGGGCATCGATCATTTGTGAGCGAAAATCTGGACCTGTATCAATAACGACCGTTGTTTTTTTTTCTGATGATTTAATGCGTTCAACTAATAAAGAACTTCTGTAGCGTTTATTTTTAGGGTTATTGGGATCACATATACCCCAATCACCATTGGGGCGTGGGACACCTGGAGAGGGACCACAGCCTAATATTGTAAATCGGTACTGATCGCACATAGCTTTTGCCTTATTTCATTTTGCTAAATAAACGAAAAGCATTCCGGGTTGTTATCTGCGCTGTTTCTTCAATACTTAAACCAATTGTTTCAGCTAAAATAGCTGCTGTATAGCATACAAAAGATGGTTCATTGGTTTTACCCCGGTAAGGAGTGGGGGCTAAAAATGGTGCATCTGTTTCCACCAGCAACTGCTCATGGGGCACAATTTTTGCTATTTCACGGATTTCAAATGCATTTTTAAAAGTAAGAATACCTGAAAAAGAAATATAACCCCCAAGTTCAATGCCAGCACGAGCAAGCTGCATTCCAGATGAATAACAATGAAGAATAAAAGGAAAAGCCCCTAGCTTTATCTGTTCGCGTAAAATTTTCTCCATATCAATATCTGCATTGCGTGAATGTATAACAAGAGGAATCTGTGTTTCTCGAGAAGCAATGATATGTTCTTGGAATACTTTCTTTTGCTCTTCTGGTGTAGAATAATCATAATGGTAATCAAGCCCCCCTTCCCCAAATGCAACAATTTTAGGGTGTTTTGAGAGTTGTATAAGCTCTTTGGCTGTAATATCTTGTTCTTCATGCGCATGATTAGGGTGGGTTCCAACGGAACAAAAGACTTGATCATAGTTTTGCGCAATAGCTAACAGTTTATCTAACTTACGAACATGGGTTGAAATTGTGATCATACGTCTAACGTCAGCATCAAAAGCCCGTTGGATAACATTATCCAAATCTTGTGAAAAATCTTCAAAATCAAGATGACAATGTGTATCAATGAGCATGATGAGAATCTTCTTTCTTCAAGAGATAACGAGGGAAAATTGGTTCTGGTGGTGGAAGATCAAGCCCTTCTTGAATTTTTGTATGGCTTATATGATACAACAACCGATCATTTTCAGCAACCGCAAGGCTATCAAGAAGTTTTGTTGCTGATTGGGGAATGAAAGGCAAAAGCATAATTCCTATTCGTCGCAAGGTTTCGACAGTTATATAAAGAACTGTAAAAAACCGCTCTTGATCATTCTTTCGTAAACTCCAAGGCTGTTCGTTGGCAAAATAGCGATTGGCATCTGCTACAAGTGAAAAAATAGCTGAAAGAGCTAAATGCATACTATGAGAAGACATCGCTTGGTCTACAGTTTCAAGCACTTGAAGAGATTGTTCTAAAAGCTGTTTATCTTGAACTAAAAATGCAGCGGGTTTAGGAACCTTTGCATCACAATTCTTGGCAATCATAGATAAAGAACGCTGTGCTAAATTACCAAGATCATTAGCAAGATCGGCATTAATACGGCTCACAAGGTTTTCATGGTTATAACTACCATCATGTCCAAAGGGCACTTCACGAAGCAGAAAATAACGAACCTGATCAAGGCCATAATGATCAACCATTTCAAAAGGATCAACGACATTTCCAACAGATTTTGACATTTTTGCACCACGATTAAGTAAAAAACCATGTGCAAAAATACTTTTAGGCAATTCAACTCCAGCAGACATTAAAAATGCTGGCCAATAAACGGCATGAAAACGAATAATATCCTTACCAATGATATGCGTATTTGCAGGCCAAAAATCACGTTTTTTTGAATTTTTATTAAAAAAATCAATTGCTGATAGGTAATTTGTAAGCGCATCAACCCAAACATACATCACGTGTTTGGGATTATCAGGAACAGAAACTCCCCAATTAAAATTTGTCCGTGAAATAGAAATATCTTTTAAACCCGATTTGATAAAACTTATAATTTCATTACGCCGCTCGAAGGGAGCAATAAAATTAGGATGTTTTTCATAATATTCAATAAGCGCCTTTTCATAACGAGAAAGTTTAAAAAAATAACTTTCTTCTTCATTCCATTCAACAGAAGAACCTAATTCCTTCTCGCGACGAATATTATCGGGTCCAATTTCCGTGTCTTTCTCTTCATAATAGGCTTCTTGGCGAACCGAATACCAACCCTTATAACGGCCAAGATAAATATCGCCATTCTCTTCCATCCTTTTCCAAATTTCTTGACACGTTTGAGAATGGCGCTCTTCTGTCGTGCGGATGAAATCATCGTTAGAACAATTTAATACCGTAAGCATTTTTTGAAACACAGCGCTATTACGATCTGCAAGTTGCTGAGGTGTCATGCCTAATGTTGCTGCGGTCTGTTGCATCTTTAGACCATACTCATCTGTACCAGAAAGAAAAAATACATTTTTTCCCTTTAATCGTTGAAAACGGGCTAAGACATCACTTGCAATGGCACTATAGGCATGCCCAATATGCGGATTACCATTAGGATAAAAAATGGGAGTTGTTATGTAATATGTGTCACACATGTCGTACTCGTTGTAAAACGCCATAAATAAAAGATATAATGACATAACGCTTGTTCATCACATTGTCACGGAAAAACTAAACCTCATGAATGATCTTATGAACTCTAAAAAGTAAGTTAATAACAAACTGCTTCTTATCGAGATTAAACAATTGTATTTCCTCTATTTCTTGATGAATCTCCTGCCATTTTTGCGCATATTTTTTTGAGAGAAATAAATTTCCTTTTTCAACGAGCGTGAGAGCTTTTTGTTGAGTTTTATCAAGAATTTCATCACAAAATTGTTGAAATTGGAATGGGGAAGAAGCAGATGAAAGTGTTTGAGCAAGCGTGTGTACAATCGTTGCATTACAAATAGGTTGCTCTAGGAGAGCATCAATTGTTTTAATAATTTCAAAACCACCATGACAAATAAGTAAAGCCGCTTTTCGAGGACTTCCTTTGGATTTTTTAATAATTATTTCAATCGTTTTTTCATCAGGTAAATCCTGATTGCTGAAAATATGTGTAATGACTTTTTTCATTTCATCATGACTCAACGGGCGAAAAGAAATTTTTTGACACCGTGAATGAATGGTTGGAAGTAATCTTCCTAAAGAATGCGCGATAATAATAAAAAGAGTCTTTGCAGGAGGTTCTTCAAGTATTTTAAGAATTGCATTGGCTGCATTTCTATTCATATCGTCTGCAGAATCAATAATAATAATACGCCATCCATTATCTTGCGATGTTCGGCTTAAAAAATGCATAACATCACGGATATCATCAATGAGTATTCCTGTTTTAAATTTTTGTGTTTTTACATCAAATCGACGTGAAACATACAAAAGACCAGGATGACTCCCCTGTGTAATTTGGCGCCATGGAATAGAATGAAGATCGGGTTTTAAGAAAATTCCCTTTTGACAACTTAAAATATTCCAAGCAAGATGAAACGCTAATGTTGCTTTTCCAATTCCATATTCTCCTTCAAATAATAACGCATGATGCAAACGCTTTTCTTTAAGCATTTGTGTCAAAAAGTAACGAACGTCTTCATGACCAAAAATAACGTTATTCTGGGACGGAGATAAAATTGTATCAATATCATCATATTGGCGTAAGATATTTATGACATCACTCATGAAAATTGATCCAACAATATCTGATGACAAAATTTTTTTATTTGATTAGCAACGACTTCCACCGAGACACTCGCATCAATAACGCGAAATCTCTGTGGCTCTTGTTGGGCCAATTGAAGAAAAGCTTGACGCCTTTGTTCTTGGATTTCCAACTGATCTTTTTCAAAATAATCGATTGCTTCTGTTTTTTTTCTTCGTAAATTTGCACGCTTTATACCACACGCTGCTGGCATATCTAATAAAAATGTTAAATGAGGCATGATACCGTTGAGTGCAACACACTCTAAAATAGAAAGAAGAGAAGAATTGACGGTTTCATTGAGTCCTTGATAAACGCGTGTAGAATCAATAAAGCGATCACATAAAACGATTTTACCTTTTTGCAAAGAAGGCGCAATAATCTCGGCAACATGGTCGGTGCGTGCTGCTGTAAACAAAACAGCTTCAATCAACGCTCCATATTGTTGTGCCTGCCCTGACAACAAAATATGCCGGATTGCTTCAGCCCCTGGTGTTCCTCCTGGTTCTCGCGTTGTAACAACATCATAACCTTGGTAAGAGAGATATTCAGCAAGTAAAGAAATTTGCACTGTTTTTCCTACCCCGTCCCCTCCTTCGAATGTGATAAAATAACCTGACACGTATAAACCTTAATCCTATTAGCGCGTAACTATAAATATTTCCGTAACCATCCAATTGTTATTTCATAGAATGCATCTTTTACTTTTGTAAAGAAACTTCCTTCTCGAACATTTTCGCCGGCAAAAACTGGTCTTTCCAAAAGAACCTGTTTATCTTCTAAAATTTGAATAACCCCAACTGATTGCCCTAAAATAATGGGTGCTTTCAATGGGCCATGATATTTAATTTTTGCTTTAACATTGACTTCTTTTTCATTTGAAAGCATAAAACTTATCGGCTTTTTAACAATAAGTGGAACAAAATTTTCTTTACCGCCATAAACAGAAGCACGACCAACCATTTTTTCCTTTGTAAAAATCGTTTTGAGATCAAAAGCTGTCATTCCCCATTGAAGAATACGTTCTATTTCCTTTGTATGTTTTTTACCATCTTGCAAACCATTGATTGCTAAAAAAAGACGCCGATGATTTTTATAAATGGTGGCAACCATTGAAAATCCTTCTTTTTCACTGTAGCCAAAACCAAATCCTTCTACACCTATTTCCCTAGAAATAAGAGGGTTTTTATTTCGTTGAAAAATATTATTCCACGTAAAATGAGGCTCACGATAAAGTGTATAATAATCTGGATATTCCTTAGCAATATAACGCGCTAATGTAATCATATCGCGCACTGTTACAAATTGTCCCTCTTCGGGAAACCCTGTTGCATTAACAAAATGGCTTTCAGATAGTCCAATTATTCTAGCGCGCTGATTCATCAGCTTTGTAAAATGAGACTCATCTCCGGATATTCCTTCAGCAAGGATAATAGCAGCATCATTTCCATTCATAATAATTAAACCACGCAAAAGATCAGACACTCTGATTTCTGTCTTTATTTTTGCAAACATAGTGGTTGTACCGGAAGGTGCCCCACCCTTGCGCCAAGCATTTTCACTAACCTTGAATTTTTGGGTACTTCTTAACAATCCCTCCTTTAATTGATGAAAGACGACTTCCGCTGTCATTAATTTTGCTAATGAAGCAGGAAAAAAAGGAATATCACTTTGTTTTTCATAAAGTATTGTTTCTGTATCATCATCAAGTAACAACACTTGTGAGGCAGAAGTTTGAAAATCTTGTGCTCTTCCGCACGGGTTAAATGCTAATATTCCCCATAAGGTCAATAAGACCCTTAATGTTGTACACATAGCCGCTCCTCCCATCCCAAAATCAATACAAAGAATCATTATATAGGAAAAAACTCTTTTATTTCTGTAAATCGAGAAATTATTGACAACATGAGGCTTTATCTTTTTCATGGGTAGGATATTAATTTATTTATGACAAGTGATCACTTTTTAAACTTAAAGCTGACCCAAATATTGTAAAATTCTCTTTTGATTTTTTCCTTTTTGAATCAATTAAAATCACTCTTTTACCCTCTATAAGTAGAGTTAGTATAAGGTGAAGATTATTAAAGAGAGAGTAAAAATACTTTTTATAAATTTCTCAACTGCCAAGGATTATTGCAAAACATAAGAGTTTTGCAAAATGTATGATGGTATTTCGTTTAAGTTTCATACGTGTAAATAAGGGGGATGCCTAATGGCTTTACAATTTTATTCTTTACGAACGCTGTCATAAAATAGGCTTGAGAGCCAGATATGTCTCCTTAAAACGAGCACGTGTGAATTGACAACGCAAAAGGGTATTTTGTTTGAGGTGTTTAGTTTAAGTGAAGAGAGTTACTCCATTAAGAAATCAGTAAAAAAGCATGAGGAAATACATAATCTCTTCATAAGGTATTATTACCTTGGGTGGCTATCGAAGGCCGCAAAGTCAAATCAAAAGGGAATATTTTTTGCTTTTTAGCTTTTATATTCTTTACCAATTAGACTGTGCAATCATTTCAGATAATTACACCAACAGGTTCATACAATCCTCTTACCTTCATTTGGTAAAAGCTGTCACCGCAGAAAAAGTTCGTGTTTGATGAGCAAATACAGTCATAAAACTAAAAAAGATCGGCAACGGATTGGAGAGATACCTTAAATTATTAATAGTAACACTCTTCCCCTTTTTTAATAGTTTAATTTGAAAATGATATCGATTAAAAATCAACAGATTTCTTTAAAAAAGTTGTAACCAATTGAGCTTTGTTCTTTTGTTTAGTTTATTTACAGAAGCAACTTGATCAAATGGCACTGGCTTATTAACCATGATAGGACCAATTTCTGGTAATTTTACTGCAACAGCTTTATTATGTTTCTCCTGTGAAACAGAATCTGCTTTAGCTAACTTTTCTTTGTTTTCTATATTGTGCTCCTTGAACAAAACAGTTTCTCTTTTTTTCGAAACCTTTTCTAACGCTAATGAATATGAAGCAGCATTTCCAGGAGTATAAGAGGCCATTAAATATGCATCATCATAATAACCAATAGGTGCTTCAGCAATATATTCTACTTTAACATCTGCGACGCCCCTATCTACATAACCAAGTATTGTTGCAGCTTGCTTTGATAAATCAATGATACGGTCTTTCATAAAAGGTCCGCGATCATTCACTCTAACAATGAGTGAAGATCCATTTTTCAAATTAGTAACACGAGCATAGCTAGGCAAAGGCATTGTAGGATGAGCAGCAGTCAAAAGATTCATGTCATAAATTTCACCATTTGCCGTTAAACGCCCATGAAAATCCGAACCATACCATGATGCTTCGCCAACACGTGCATACGTTGGATCATTTTCAGGATAATACCACTTTCCTTTTATCTGGTAAGGTTTACCAACAATCGCTCGCCCACGTTTTTTGGTTTCTGATTGATTTTTATTATTGGATATTTTTTTCGGTAGAACAGAAGTATTTACGTCAATTGGTTTATTATGATAGAAATCTTTTATTGAAAAATGTGCGGTTTCGCTTGAGCAACAAGACACCAATGATTGAGAAATAACGATCATAGAAAATAATTGAAATGTTTTTTTGATAATAGAAGTAAATTTCTTTTTACTATTTGAAGGCATCTATTCAGTCCACTTATTTCTGTTAAGTACTGCTGTAAAAACCACATCACGCTTCTTGCACGCGAGAGAAGAATTCACGCTTTTAAATGATATCCCTCGCGCATATACCATCCTTGAATTCGCCTCTTTTATCAAAAAATTAACATATTGTTAACCATTTTATGATTGTCATAAAAAATAAATGCGCTATATAAAAGTATAAAAAAATAAAAAATATATAAATCAATACGTTATAGAAAATCTACTTTATAAGATAAGTTGTGAATAAATACAAATTGTAAATAAGTATGACGATTTTACCAACTTATTTCATGTAATGCGGCGGGTATTAAAAACAGCCCATGAATTACGAAAACGTGTAGCCACACTTGCTATCAGCGCAGGTGTAATTATATCGCAAGTTTTAAAGCACTTTCGGATTGGGCAGAGGAGAACTCTATAGAAAAAAGCTACGAGAAAAGGATTGGCTACAGAATCAATAAAAAAGATCTCCCAAAATTAGGGCAGTTAAAAAAATAAAAAGAATTAAAATAAAAAAGATTCTCAAACTTTTGTATAGCCTATTGAGATCCTTTAGAGTTGGTGAGCGCGCAGGGATTCGAACCCTGGACCTACTGATTAAAAGTCAGTTGCTCTACCAGCTGAGCTACGCGCTCTCACACAAGCTATTTAGTTTGCAGACTATCTAGTTTGCAGAAAGTGAAGGGAACATACGGTTGACTTTTCATTTGGTCAACACTTTTTGAAAAAAATATTATTATTTTTTTTAGTTATCAATAATTTTCCGTTTTTTCCCTTTCTTCGTCATTGTAGAGTTGCTCTTTGATCTTCTTTTTGAAATCTCGATGCGAAAATAATTTAACGATAAAAAATATTTCATAGATTAGAAATGCCCAAATTACAAAAACCCCCTCTCTCCACACATAGGCTATTAAGCATTATGGATAGAGCAGAAAAATACTTCCTACTCTATATTACTTTTATATCTTTATGTTTTAATTTTTAAGCATGAACGAGATTTATAAAATAAAACATTGATTTATAATAATTTATCATTTTCTCTCTCAATACAAAGAGAAGAATAAATCGATTAAAAAAGAAATGAAAATGTCTTTTGTATTTTCTTTCAATAAGCAAAAATTATCATAACATGAGGGGCGGAAAATAGGTATGGTAGTGTAAAGCTTTTGAGATGTAAAGATAGCGTTGCACAATAGATCTTATGTTATTTGCAAGATCATCTTGAGGAAAGCGGCACATTAAGAGATATCTTATTTTTAATAAATATGCGAATGAGCAACAATGGCATTTTGAGGAGGTGGCTTTTATTCAGGCACGATGATTCTATAACGAAAGCCAGCTATTTTATAGAATAAAGCAGATGTTAAACAGAAAAATTTGGCCTCATTGAAAATATCTGACATGACTCTAAATTATGCTTATTATTCTAGCTATAGATAATTTGACTAAACAATAAAAAAACAGAAACAATGTAAAAATGATTCTAAATATACATAAAGTGATCCGTCACGCTATTGAAAGAATGTATTTTATTTAACTTTTTATATGAGAAAATTATAAAACACGTAGATATACAAAAAATAAAGGAATAACTCTGACCATAAAATTGGATATTGAATAATTCATTCAGAGCTATAAAATATTTTTTGTATGTCATTTAATATTAGTATAGTTTTATAATATATAAATAATATTATGATAAATTTATTAAAATAAATTTCATACTTATCATATTTAAATATGTCTATAAATAAACATGTTACCTCATTAACTTCACTTATAAGATAAAAAATTAAAGAAAATAATTTTGATTTAGCAAAATAAATTTAGAATTATTATAATATACACTTGTTTTTTTACTGTAATCTTTTTTATTCTTTTGATTGGAACATTGAATGCTGACATGTAAACAATATGAGCTCCTCTTGTTTATTCACAATCATGTAAAAGAAACAGGTGTTCCCCCTTCTTTTGAAGAAATGAAAAATGCTTTAGAACTTTCTTCAAAGTCTGGCATTCATAAGCTCATTGTAGCCTTAGAACAGCGAGGTTTTATACGTCGTTTACCCAATCGTGCTCGTGCAATAGAGGTGATTCGACTCCCTGAGAAAATAACATTTAGCCTTTCTTTAGCACGTAAGATTTCTCCCAGTATGATAGAAAAAAATAAAAGAAAAATATCAACAAACTTAGCTAATCTTGAAAATTTTGAGGAAGAAGAAAAAAAAAATACCACAATTCCCATTATGGGACGTATTTCTGCGAGTGTACCCGCCTCTGCTATACTGCAACAAACAAGCACACTTTCTCTTCCACACGATATGGTTAATACAGGTGAGCACTATGCATTAGAAGTTAAAGATAATTCTATGGTGGAGGCTGGTATCCTTGATAAAGATACGATTATTGTGAAACGTCAAAATACAGCAATATCAGGTGAAATTATTATCGCATTTATTGATAAAAAAGAGGCAACATTAAAACGTTATCGACGCAAAGGGACCTCTGTTGCATTAGAAGCCGCCAATCCTCACTACGAAGTACGTACATACAAATCCGAACGTGTAGAAATACAAGGTAAACTTACCGGACTTATTCGCAAATATTAAAAAATACACCTATATACGCGATAAATATCGCAATAAAATGTAGTAAAAAACTGCTGAGTATTTTTTGATATTGTGCCACACGCAGTTGACTTTCTTCCTACAACCAAAGGATTCAACCAATTCGGTTTATAAACAAATTTAAAACCTTATCGAGTAAGTTTTGGTTCTCTTTTTCTCTCATATGTTGTTCACTTAATACAAGGCTCGACAAGTAAGCTTTAAAATATTCACCAAATACTCTAAAAGATCTTGAATGCTTTGAAGGAGTCTGTCTTAATATCATCGCCCTCAAAACAGCATTTGACAGTGTAATAAAATAAATTTGTAAGCACACACAAAATAATCTAGAAAAAAATAAAATAAATTTATAACAGATTGTTATCTATAAAAATAAAGAACATTTCTTACTTTTAAAGTCAATAAAAGCGAAACGCAATCGTTCACAGTAATTATAGGATCATCATGATAGCACCTCGTATTAGTTTTGTCTCTCTTGGATGCCCAAAAGCACTTGTAGATTCTGAGCGAATTATTACAAGTCTCCGTTCTGAAGGGTATGAAATTTCGCGTCAACATCAAGGAGCTGATGTCGTTATTGTGAATACCTGTGGTTTTCTTGACTCTGCCAGAAAAGAATCATTAGCCAATATTGATGAAGCTCTCAAAAAAAATGGAAAAGTGATTGTAACAGGGTGTCTTGGTGCTGATCCTGAGGTTATTTGCCAAGAATACCCTAATGTATTGGCCATTACAGGACCACAAGCTTATGAAAGTGTTATACAAGCTGTTCATACAGCAATTCCCCCTGTTCATGATCCTTTTCTTGATTTAGTTCCTCCCCAAGGTATTCGTTTAACACCACGCCATTATGCCTATTTAAAGATTTCTGAAGGATGTTCTAACAGCTGTAGTTTTTGTATCATCCCTACACTGCGTGGTGATCTCACTTCACGTCCCATCAGTGATGTTCTTCGAGAAGCTGAAAAACTTGTACAAGCAGGTGTAAAAGAGCTCTTGGTTATTTCACAAGATACGAGTGCTTATGGTATTGACCTTAAATATCTCGAAAATTCTTGGAAAGGTCGAACAATCAAAACAAAATTCTTTGACCTTTGTCGCGAACTAGGTAATATGGGCATTTGGGTGCGTATGCATTACGTTTATCCTTATCCCCATGTGGATGAGATTATCGAACTTATGGCGGCAAAAAAAATTCTCCCTTATCTGGATATACCTTTTCAGCATGCATCACCGACTGTTTTGCGTCATATGAAGCGTCCTGCTCTTATGGAAAAAACAAACCGTAGAATTGAAAAGTGGCGAAAAATATGTCCAGATCTCACCTTACGGTCAACATTTATTGTTGGATTTCCAGGCGAAACAAATGAGGATTTTAATATGCTTCTAGAATGGTTAGAAGAAGCGAAAATTGAACGCGCTGGATGCTTTAAATATGAAGAAGTAAAAGGAGCCGTTGCAAATGATTTGGGATTAGAAAATATTCCTGAAGACATAAAAGAAAACCGCTGGCATCGCTTTATGGCAAAACAACAACAAATTTCTACACATCTTTTAAAGAAAAAAATTGGAAAAAGACTCCAAGTCCTTATCGATGAAAGTCAAGGAAAAGTTGCCAAAGGACGTAGTCAATACGATGCTCCAGAAATAGATGGTATTGTCCACATATCATCACGACGCCCCTTGCGTGTCGGTGAATTTGTCACCGTTAAAATTGAACAATCTGATGCCTATGACCTTTATGGTATAGCCGTTTAAAAATTGAACTTATTTTCATCCCAATGACGAAGTTTTCCATCAGAGTTAGTTTATAAAAAAGCACCAGTTTACAATAGGGTTGGGTTACTTGTGTGACTCACTTCACGAGAATTTATAAGCAATCCCTTCCCTGAAGGATCACTGTACATTCTAAAAATACTTATTTTTATCAAGTTCTTAAAACAATTTTGGTTTACTGTTCTAAATAATGGTGATTTACGGCACAACAGGATAAGATAAAATCTACAAAATTCTCTCATTTTTACATTAAAAAAGAGAAAACCAATAATTTATATCATGTTCCCATTTTCAATATTATGATAGTTATTGGTTATTTAAAGAAAGCTTTTTAAATTGTGTTTATAAGTACAATAGCTTCACTTGTGATATGTGGGTGGATGTTTTTTTATGGATAAAATAAGAAAATTTAAAATAAAACTCCTACGATTGTTAAATTGCAAAGCAATAAATTATCATTATAAATAAGTACCTTATCTTAAACTGATTAAACTTATTTTTTAGATCTCATTTTTATTAATACATTTTAAAATCAAAGAACTTCTTATCAAGTAAGTGACTTGGGCGTACATTCGTTAAAGCGCGAATCATTGTATCTTTACGTCCTGGCATTTGTCTTTCTATATTTTTCAGCATTTCTTTCATTGCATTACGTTGTAAACCATCTTGACTACCGCAAAGATTACAAGGAATAATTGGAAATTGCATTGCTTGAGCAAATTTTTCCATATCTTCCTCAGCGACATAGACAAGAGGACGTAACACAAAAAGATCACCTTCATCATTTTTAAGTTTTCCAGGCATAGCGGCTAATCGACCACCATGAAACAAATTCATAAAAAACGTTTCCAAAACATCATCACGGTGATGCCCTAAAACTAATGCCGAACAGCCCTCCTCACGTGCAATGCGATAGAGGTTACCACGTCGCAATCGAGAACAAAGTGAACAATATGTCTGTGTTTCTACCAATTTATCTGTAACAATGGAATAAGTATCTTGATATTCAATACGATAGGGAATTTTATAAGAAGTGAAAAAGTCTGGAAGAATATGTTTAGGGAAACCTGGTTGCCCCTGATCAAGATTACAAGCAAGAATTTCAACAGGTAAAAGACCACGCCACTTTAAATCTAAAAGAAGTGCTAATAAGCCATAAGAGTCTTTTCCGCCCGATAAAGCAACAAGCCATTTTTTTCCAGTAGAAAGCATAGAAAAATCATCCAAAGCTTGTCGCATATGACGCAAAAGTCGTTTGCGCAATTTATTAAATTCCACACTTGAAGGAGCGCGCCGAAATATTGGATGACAATCATCTGCTTTGCTTGCCAAAAGATCATCCTCTTCGTTTTCTTCTATTGCCTGATATTCAACGGAAACATCATTCATAAGACCATATCCTGCACAAGTAATAGCTCATATTGCAAAGATAGAAATAAATATAAAGCAAGCTTACATTTAAGTTTTTTAACTTTATAAAAACAGATACGAAAAAAAGAAATGGAACTATATAAGCTTATAACACTAGAATAGTGTAATAAACTTAATATAGAACCATTTGAAAATATTTTCTAACTTCAAAGATTATAAAAACAACACAACAGTTTGAAATTATAATAATAGAAGAGAAACAACTTTTCTCATAAAAAATTATCGAGAATAAAATTCAACGACCAAATTAGGTTCCATTTGCACAGCATAAGGAACATCTGCAAAGGCAGGAATACGTGTAAAGGTCGCTTTCATATGTTTATGATCTGCTTCAATATAATCGGGAACATCACGTTCCGCTAACTGTACTGATTCTAAAACCAACAAAAGTTGTTTTGATTTTTCCCGAACCTCAATAACATCACCTGGCTTACAACGATACGATTGAATATTTGTACGTCGCCCATTTACATTCACATGACCATGATTAATAAATTGGCGAGAAGCAAAAATCGTAGGCACAAATTTTGCACGATAGACAACAGCATCCAAACGCGATTCTAAAAGACCGATAAGATTTTCACCTGTATCACCTCGACGACGAGCAGCTTCCACATAAGTTTTATGAAATTGCTTTTCTGAAATATCGCCATAAAACCCCTTCAACTTCTGTTTAGCGCGCAATTGCACCCCATAGTCAGAAAGTTTTCCTTTACGGCGCTGCCCATGCTGACCTGGACCATAATCACGACGATTGACAGGAGATTTTGGACGACCCCAAATATTTTCTCCCATACGTCGATCAATTTTATATTTTGTTGTTTCGCGTTTACTCATCGCATTTCCTTTAAAATAAAACACGAGATCTGAAGATCCCAAGGAAACGCGCCCTCCTCTGCCTTTAAACATAAAAGACTGACAGAATAGCTTAACATACCAATTATGCAAAGCTATCCACGGGACACGTCAATGACAGCTATTTTCTTGAAAGAAAAAGCTGGAGTATCTTTATTGATCCCGTATCCCAAAGTCAACTCTTTTCATCAGTTTTAAGCCAAATCCTTTTAACAAATTCTCCGTTGAAGAAGTGATATTTTTCGATGTCAGCAATGCAAAATCTTGATATTTCTTTACGGGGGTCTGATGTATTTTTTTCGACAAGGGCAATAATGACCTGATATGTTTGGCGATCGCTTTTGCTGGATCAATCCAGTCAACAGACCATAGAGCTTGTTCACGAAAGAAGTTAATCAAAAAAGGATAATGCGTGCAGGCTAAAACAATAACATCAGTATATTTGCCATTTTTTTCCACAAAACATGGCAAGATTTCTTTTCTTAACACTTCTAAATTGATAGATTTTCCCCGTAAATAATCTTCAGCAAATCCAGCAAGCTTTTCACTTCCTACAAGCTTAACATGACACTGTCCAGCAAAAGAGTTAATTAATTCATTTGTATAGGCACGTTTAACAGTTCCAGGAGTCGCTAATACGGAAATAAAACCAGATTTCGTTTGCTCAGCAGCTGATTTAATTGCAGGAACCGTTCCCACAAAAAGAACATGAGGGAAATTCTGTCGTAGATCTGCCATCATCAATGTAGAAACAGTGTTGCAAGCAATTACACATAAGGCGGGATTATAGCGTGCTAAAAGATTTGTAAAAATCTTTAAAATGCGTTCTTTAAGAACATTTTCTTCCCAATTACCATAAGGAAACCCTGCGTCATCAGCTACATAAATAAATTGTATTTCAGGAATAAAAATGCGCGCTTCCCTCAACACTGTTAAACCACCAATACCACTATCAAAAAAAAGAACAGGTCGTACATCCATTAGTTTTCACACTTGTTTTTAATTTTTTGACGATCACGCTCGTTAGGGGCTCTACTCCCCCGTGGATATTGTGGAGAAAAATGATCCAATGAAGATATAACGCCTCGCAATAAGCGAACCTCAGATTCACTAAAGTTAGCACGCGTAAAAACAGAGCGTAAATTTGTAAGCATAACCTCTTTTCGTTCTCGGGGCCTAAAATACCCACGGATATCCAAAGCCTCTTCCAATTGAGATAAAAAACCATGAAAGGCTGCTTTATTTGCAGGCTCCATCTTTACTGCATGAAATGCCGTATCGCTCACATGTTCTAGACCTGCTTTCATCCATTCATAAGACATCAAAAGAACCGCTTGTGCAATATTAAGTGACGCAAAAGCAGGATTAACTGGAAAAGTGATGATTTCATCCACAAGGCTAATTTCATTATTTTCTAGTCCCCATCTCTCTCTTCCAAAGACAATACCTGTTTTATGTCCGATATTCTCACGCTGACGGAGTACATTTGCTGCTTCGACAGCACTTTTTACAGTTTTAAATCCGCATCTTTCACGGGCTGTTGTCGCAAAAACATAATGTAAATCTGCAATTGAATCACGCAATGTGTCAAAAATCACGGTGTTGTTAATGACATGATCAGCTTTACTTGCTGCAGCTCTAGCTTTTTCATTTGGAAATGTTTCTCGAGGTTTGACGAGCCGAAGCTTAGAAAGCCCAAAATTTGCCATTGCCCTTGCGACCATGCCAATATTTTCTGGAAGCTGCGGTTCAACTAAAATAATAATGGGTCCATTTGTTAAATTTTCACGATTCTTATTCGTTCCAGCCATCAACCTTACCTAGTTTCATTTAACGATTTCTCTCTCCACTATTTTTTTAACGTAACTTTCTTCACAGTACTCTAATGTTGCTTAATAATAAATTATAGGCAATGTTATCCTTCCATTCAAAGAGTATAGATTTCTCTCATAAAAATTTTAAAAGCCATTAAAGTGAACGATGAAGTTTATAACAATTTATATAAGATATCATGGCGTTTTTTACATCAATTTTATTTTTTAAATGGGAATAGCTCTTACAAATCATAATCTCAGTTGAATTATGAAATTATAAATCCTAAAAAAGAAATATGTACTTTATTCCCAAACTTTTTCCTGCAAAGCTTATCCGTCGTTATAAACGTTTCCTTGCAGATGTTAAACAGGATGACCAACACATCTTCACTGTGTCGGTACCAAACACAGGATCAATGCTTGGATTGACAGCTTCCAACGCCAATATTTGGCTTTCATATCATAAAAATACCAAGAGAAAATATGCCTATCAATTAGAAATTGTCGAATCTGATAATACTTTAGTTGGTATTAATACCGCTTTACCTAATAAACTTGCATTAGAAGCAATTCAAAACGGATTGATACCTGAATTAAGTGGATATAAAACAATTTTAAAAGAGCAACGCTATGGAACACAATCGCGCATTGATTTTCTTTTACGGGATGACATTCTTCCTGATTGTTACCTAGAAGTCAAAAATGTCCATTTTATTCGTCAAAAAGGATTAGCAGAATTTCCAGACAGCGTAACAAAACGAGGAGCCCGTCACCTTGATGAGCTCATACAGGTCGTACAACAAGGAAAACGAGCTGCTATGCTTTATGTTATTCAACGAGAAGATTGTGCAGCTTTTACCATCTGTCATGACCTTGATCCACTCTATGGACGTAAATTTGATTTAGCATTAAAATCGGGGGTAGAATGTTATGCTGTAAAATGTCAGTTAAGTGTAGAAGGTATTTTTCCGATTGAGAGAGTAAAAATAGAAAACAGAAAAAACAATGATTGAATATATTGAATATAATAAAGCCCCTTTAAAATTTAACGGGAAAATTCGCATTTTCGATGACTATGCTTTCGCTAAAATGCGTGAAGTTGGTCGTATTGCTGCAGAATGTCTTGATGCACTTACGGATCTTATTAAACCTGGTGTCACTACGCAAGAAATTGATGATTTTGTATTTACTTTTGGTGCCCAAAAAGGAGCTCTTCCTGCTGACCTAAATTATCATGGATACAATCATTCATGCTGCACATCTATCAATCACGTTGTCTGTCATGGTATTCCTAATAAAAGACCCTTGCAAGAAGGCGATATTGTGAATGTTGATGTGACCTTTATTCTTGATGGTTGGCATGGTGATTCAAGCCGGATGTATCCTGTTGGAAAAATTAGACGTGCTGCAGAACGCCTTTTACAAATAACCTATGAAAGTCTTATGAGGGGCATTGCTGTCGTTAAACCTGGAGCAACGACAGGGGATATTGGTGCTGCCATTCAACAGTATGCAGAATCTGAACGGTGCTCAATTGTGAGAGATTTTTGCGGACATGGTATCGGTCAACTGTTTCATGATACCCCCAATATTCTTCATTATGGAAATCCTGGAGAAGGAATCGAATTAAAACAAGGGATGATCTTTACAATTGAGCCTATGATTAATCTTGGTAAGCCACAAGTTAAAATTTTATCTGACGGTTGGACTGCTGTTACTCGTGATCGCTCTTTGACAGCACAATATGAGCATACAATTGGTGTCACAAATGAAGGGTATGAAATATTTACACAATCGCCTAAAAATATCTTTTATATTCCAAATTCGCAGATCTAATCCACTGTAGAGATGTTATGGTTAAAAAAATAAATCAAAAGGAAAATATTCAAAGTACTCACTTTGCATTAACATCAAATTCTCCACCCACCCCAGTATCAGAAAGAAAAAGTAAAGAACTTAAGAGAAACACACAGCTTGATAAACATTATCAAGGACATCGTGAGCGTCTTCGAAAACGTTATTTAAAGTCAAAAGGAAATGCTCTTGAAGATTATGAATATCTTGAATTATTGCTTTTTCGCACAATACCTCGGGCAAACACAAAGCCTATAGCTAAAAATTTGATAGCACATTTTGGTTCATTAGCTGATGTATTAGGAGCTGATATTCATCGACTTCAAGAGGTTCAAGGATGTGGTCCCGCAACGGCAATTGATTTAAAAATTATTTCAGATGTTGCTGGACGTCTTGCTCGTTCAGAGTTGTTTAAACGCGATATTTTTTCATCATGGGATAAAGTACTAGCATATTGTAAAGCTGTTATGGCTCACGAAACACGTGAACAATTTCGTATTTTATTTCTCGATAAGAAAAACGGCTTACTTGCTGATGAAGTCCAACAAACTGGAACCATTGATCATACCCCTGTTTATCCTCGTGAAGTTATTTTTCGAGCTTTAGAGTTATCCGCATCAGGACTTATCTTAGTCCACAATCATCCTTCTGGTGATTCTACCCCTTCTGATGCAGATATAACAATGACATACAGATTAAAAGACGCGGCAAATGCATTAGGTATTACGGTTCATGATCACCTTATTATTGCACGCCACAACCATACAAGCTTTAAAGCATTAAAACTCATATAAACCTTTATGGGGAAAAAAGACTTCATTCAAGGATGAATAGCCAATCAAGTTTCTAAATCAATATCTAATATAGCCATTGAAAAATTATAGGATAGCTCATCTTCATCTTCATCTCGATAGATAACGCCTAAAAACTCATCCCCCATATAGACCTCACAAGAATCATCCTTTTTAGGCCGTGCTCTGACTTGCAATGCTGAGTTTTGGAATGTATTTTTTAAATAATTATCAAGTTTTTTTATTTCATCAGCATTCACTATGCTCTCCTGTTTTTTTGAAACAATTTAAATAACCGCATGTCGCGCGAATAAGACACTTATCTGATTCTGTAAAGCCAGTTAAAAAGCTTAATCTGAATATTGGCTTAATATTACATATATTTACAACTTTTTCTTTATATATTCATAAAGAACTTTTATAAAAGGAGTCTATCATTATTAAATATACTCGTATAGATAAAAAAATGGCAGAAAACTGTATATTTTAAATAATTTTACTTTATCTCCAGTTTTAGCATCTGTATTTATGAATACATATTTAGAAGAAAAATTAATCAACGATTTATAATTTTGTCCCTTTTATAAAAAATAAAATAATAATAATTTTTATTTGAACTTAGATTTTTTAGCAAAAAATATTATTACGTCACTCAAAAACAATTCTGTTCAACAAATTTTAAATATAGTTATCTAGCTTTAAAAGAATTACATATTTTAAAAAATATACAAAATAAGTGAAAAAAACTTATGTCAAAATGGAGAAGTTTTTAAACAAGCTTTTGAGTTTATACACGAAAATATTGGGTATTTTTGTAAATGCTAAGACCTATCAAAATTTTTATTTTATAGGATAACGAGAAAGAAAATTGATAACACCTTTTTTATAAACTTTATCACCTACAGCAAGCATATGATCTCGATCAGGAATTGATAAAGCTTCACCACAAGGCAACAAAGCTGCTAATGGCTCTGCAGCACCGCCAATCTCATCTAATGAACCAACGGCAACAAGTGCGGGTTGTTCAATTTTATAAATTTCAGACGCCGTTAACTCCTGTTTTGATGTGATAATACAAGCAGCCAGAGCACGTCTATCACTTTTCGTTTGATCAGCAAATTTACGGAACATTAAACCACGCGTATTGGTAATGGTAGAGGGATCTTCCGCTAAAAGAGCCTCAGCAACAGGTTCCCAATTTCCTGCACCCGTTACCATACCAATACCTAAACCACCAAAAATAACGCTGTTCACATATGTTGGATATAAAAGAGCCATAAAAGCACTAATACGAGCTCCCATAGAATACCCCATAACATGGGCTTTAGATAATTCTAAATGCTGTAAGAGTTTGACCGCATCGCCAGCCATAGCTTGAGGTGTATAAAAGCTAGGATCATAACTTTTAACTGAATCTCCATGCCCTCGATTATCAAGAGCAATAACACGATATCCCGCTTCAGTGAGAATACGAAACCAACCCGTTGTATACCAATTCACCCGAGCAGAAGATCCAAAACCATGAATCAACAAAATAGGTGCACCTTGCCCTTCTTCTCGATAAGCAAAGCGCAAACCATCATATTCAAAAAAACGAACGTCCTCAGCTGTCATTGTTTATTACACTTTCCACAAATAACAGGATGAATAATATGTTGCCCTTTTTGTATCTGTTTTTCAGAAACCTCACCAGCATTAATCTCAAGTGCAAAAGCTGCCGGAACGCCTGAAGAAATGATTTTTTTTGAAAATGGAGAAGTGTTTTCAATAATCGATACAATAACCCCTTTAGAGTTTAAAAAAATCATATCTAAGGGCAATGGTGTATTTTTCATCCACATAAAAAGCTTTTGTTCACCTCCCGATTGATAATTTTTCTTCTGCTTAAAAAGCATTGCACGATCGCGTGGAAAATCAGTCCGATACATTAAACCCGCTGCTGCTTGAGAGGGAGTAAAAGCAATCTCTACCTTATAAGAAACTATACCTTGGCTTGTGTGTATTTCTAAAAGAACCGAATGGACAGGAATCTCTATGGGCTCCTTCGCGACAACAACGCGCATTTCTAACATAAAAAGCATCGCCCATAAAACAATATATCCTTTTTTAAAAGGCTGTAACACTCTTGTCTCTACCACAAAAAAATTTATACTTTGTTTCTAAAATAAAAAATATCAGAGTTTAAAAGCCAAAAAACTAGAGAGTTGTTCTCTTGCTTTCCTTATTTTTTTCAATAAGTACACGCATTTTTCTTACTTAGTTTATAAACTCACAAGAGCCATAACAAAGACCCTCTATAGCTATTTATACAATAACACCCTTTTAAAAATACAAAAATGTAATGACTTCATTCGTAAAATTCAATGAGTAGCGATTTAATGTGTTGTTGCAAAAGGAAATCCTATATCTGGATAAATTTCTGCTGTCATCAAACCTTTTTCCCCTTTACCAAATCGGACAAGAACAACTTGCCCTGAACGAAGCTCTGCTAAACCAAAACGGCGCAACGTTTCCATATGAATAAAAATATCTTCTGTCCCCTGCCCACGGCTAAGAAAACCAAAACCTTTGTCACGATTAAACCACTTAACAATTGCACGCTCTAGACCACTTTCTGGAGTAACAACAACATGAGTACGGGCAGGAACTTCTGATGGATGAACTGCTGAAGAACAATCGATGGATTTCACTTGAACGCATTTTAACCCTCGCTCAGTTTTTTCCACAGCGCAAATAACTTTAGCGCCCTCCAAAGCTGTTTGGAAACCATCCCTTCGCATGACTGTAACATGCAATAATATATCAGGGAAATGAGGCAAATCAGGTACAATAAATCCATAGCCCTTACTACCATCAAACCACTTAATGACACCACTGATTTCGATAATCTCCCCACAAGTACCTATACTCTCCTCAGATAGGGAACAATCTTTTAATGCATCCTTACTCGTCATAATAACGTGATCCTGTAGCTTATAAATTGTACAATATTGATTCTCTAGGTTTAAGTAAACATTGCTCTTGTATCAACACGCAAGCCCCAAGATAAGATTTCCCCATATTGTCGTATCTCTTACACGTTAATATCAACATGAAATTTATAAAAAATATTTATAAAACTATTTGATTGTAAGCTTTACATATCCTAAAAAAGGGACCAAACAAAAAAGCTCATATAAAAGTTTTTCACATAATGATATTTTCATTAATGTGTAACTTGCGTGATGAAGAAGTTCAATATAAGGTCAAGAACAACAATTCAATTAAGGAAAATGCGCAATGCAATTGAAGAAAATCCTTACGACAATCGCCACTTTTATGGCATTTACAGCGAATGTTTATGCGAGTGAACCTATCAAAATTGGTGTTTATCTTCCATTAAGTGGTCAAAATGCCTTTGGAGGTCAGCTTGAAATTCGAGGGATCGAATTAGCCCATAAACAAGTCCCAGAAATTTTGGGACGCAAAGTGGAGCTTGTTATTATTGATAATAAATCTGATAAAGTTGAAGCGGCAAATGCTGTTATGCGTTTAACAGCAAGTGAAAAGGTAAGTGGAATCATTGGTAGCTATGGTTCTTCACTCTCACTAGCAGGTGGTGAAATATCTGAAAAAGCAAAGACTCCGACCATAGCAACTTCTTCAACGAGTCCCCTTGTTACACAGGGTAAAAAATATTACTTTCGCGCTTGTTTTATTGATTCCTATCAAGGAATCGGCATTGCAACTTATATAAGCCAAGTTTTACGGGCAAAAAAAGCCGCTATCCTCAAAGATATTTCAAGTGATTATGCCATTGGGCTTGCAAGTTATTTTACGCGAGCTTTCAAAAAATTAGGTGGTGAAGTTATCTCAAACTTAAATTATAATTCTGGAGATCAGGATTTTTCAGCTGTTCTCACACAGATTATTGCAAAAAAACCTGATATTTTGTTCATTCCATCTTACTTTTCTGAAGGTGCCATCATCATGAAACAAGCGCGTGAATTAGGAGCGAAGTTTCAAATTATGGGTGGAGATGCCATGGATAATCCAGAAACCATTACCATTGCAGGAAGTGCGGCAGAAGGTTTCTTACATACGACACTCCCCTATAGTGAGGATATGCCAAATATGTCAACCGCTGCGCAAAAGTTTACAGAGGAATGGAAAAAAGCTTATCCTGATAAAGAGCCCAATATCAATTCAGTTTTGGGATACACGAGTTATATGATGTTTATGAAGGCCATTGAAAATGCTGGCAGCGCTGATCGTGAGAAAATTACGATTGCGCTAAGCAAGTTAAAAGATTTTCAAACGCCTTTTGGTGATATGTCGATGGATGAAAATCATAACCCTAGAATTCCTATTGGTATCATTAAAATACAGGATGGAAAACGTGTTTATTTAGAAGAAGTTAAACCTGCTTTTTAATTTAAGAATTGTACGTATTAAAATTGAAATGCAAAAATTGGTTGAGAATATTTTTCTCAACCAAAAGTTTAAAAAATCTTATTATCCTATGTAAATTAACGAATGTGGAAGGATGAGAGATGAGCACTGAAATGTTCATCCAGTATTTTTTTAATGCACTGGCATTGGGGTCTCTTTATGGGCTTATCGCTATTGGGTACACCATGATTTACGGTATATTGAGACTGATTAACTTTGCTCACGGTGATATCTTTATGCTGGGAGCCTATTTTGTTTTCTTTTCCACAATTAGCTTTATGCCTGCGTGGGCCGCACTTCTTCTTTTGTTCCTCGCTACTCTTATCTATTATTCAGTATTTATAGGTTTTAGAAGGCGTCCTTCATTTTATTGGATTGCTGTTTTTTTAATTTTTACGTTAGGGGTTGTTTATTATTTAAAAATTTCTCCACAAGATTTTACCCCAATCTGGATTTTAGCTCTTTGTTTTTCCATTTTTATTACAAGTGCAGTGGGGATTATTGTTGATCAACTCGCTTATAAACCTCTACGTCATGCGCCGCGTATTTCGGCTCTTATCGGTGCAATTGGTGTTTCTTTTTTTATTGAAAATCTTGCTACTGTACTCTTTAGTGGTGTTCCCAAAGGTGTAAAACAACCAGATTTTCTGGTAACACCATTTTTATGGCACCTAGGATCAGAAGCAGAAGGTATCATTAGAATTGCTCCCATGTCATTGATTGTTCCCATTGTGTCATTGATTCTTATTGTTTTACTGTTATGGGTTATCCATAAAACAAAGCCTGGTCTTGCTATGCGTGCAATCTCTCATGATATTGAAACGACACGTTTGATGGGGGTTTCTGTCAATAAAGTCATTGCATTTACATTTGGGATAGGCTCAGCACTTGCTGCTATAGCCGGCATTATGTGGTCTTTACGTTATCCTCAAATTCAGCCTTATATGGGCGTTCTTCCTGGTCTTAAAGCCTTTATCGCTGCTGTTATCGGAGGTATTGGTTCAATACCAGGGGCAATGTTGGGAGGATTATTATTAGGGTTTATTGAAATTATGATTATCGCATTTTTTCCCGCGCTATCTGGATATCGTGATGCCTTCGCTTTCATTTTATTGATTCTGATTTTATTGGTATTGCCCACGGGATTAATGGGTAAAAAAAGTCAGGAGAAAATCTAATGGTAAAGTCAGCGACAACCTTTTTATCATGTATGAGTATTTTCGTTCTTATAGGTTTTTTATTCTATGCGGATAACCATTTTAATGATTATACACTTCGTATCATCAATCTAATTGCTATTAATGCAATATTGGCAATTTCACTTAATTTGATTTATGGCTTTACAGGTATGTTTTCCCTTGGACATGCTGGCTTTATGGCTATTGGTTCTTATGTCTGTGCAATTTTACTTCTTTCCCCTGAACAAAAAGAGATGATGTGGATTCTTGACCCCATAGCTGAACCATTATCTCATCTGCAATTCCCTTTTTTTGTTGCTGTTGTTATCAGTGGTTTGTGTGCAGCAATTATCGGTTTATTAATTGCTTTGCCAATATTACGTCTTGGTGGCGATTATCTGGGAATTGCAACATTGGGTTTTGCAGAAATTATCCGCATTGTCATTACGAATGCGACATCTCTCACAAATGGTTCTTTGGGAATCAAAGGAATACCTCAAAATGCAACATTATGGTGGAACTATGGTTGGTTAACATTTACAATTCTCTTTATTGCTCTCTTACTGCGAAGCAATACGGGTAATGTATTACGGGCTATTCGTGATGATGAAATTGCTGCGAAAACTATGGGAATTAATGCTTTTTTCTACCGTAGTTTTTCTTTTACTGTTGGAGCGTTTTTTGCAGGTGTAGGTGGCGCATTAATGGCTGCTCTTATTTCAACCATTGATCCGAAAATGTTTAATTTTTTGCTCACTTTTAATATTTTGATGATTGTCGTTGCTGGTGGTCTTGGCTCAATTACAGGAAGCGTTATTGGCAGCATTATTATTACCGTCATGCTTGAATGGCTTCGTATTATTGAAAGTCCATTTGACTTAGGCTTTATACATATTCCAGAAACACCAGGACTTCGCATGGTTGTTTTCTCTCTTTTATTGCTGGTAATTATTTTATTTTGGAGAAAAGGGTTGATGGGACAACGTGAATTCTCATGGAATGGAATTTATAGCTTTTTGGTACGCAAAAAGTTTTCTAATACTGAGGGAAAGCTATGAACGACATTCTTCTTTCACTCAATGATATTGTAATGCGTTTTGGTGGATTAATTGCTGTCAATAACGTTAACATGGCCATTAAACGAGGAAGCATAACTGGATTAATTGGTCCCAATGGTGCCGGAAAAACAACAGTTTTCAATATGATTTCTGGATTTTATGCCCCTACAAGTGGTACCATTCTTTTTGATGAGCAAAAAATTTCTGGAGAACCTCCTTATATTGTCTGCAGGCGTCATATTGCCCGAACATTTCAAAATATTCGTCTTTTCTCAGGGTTGACGGTTTTACAGAACGTTATGGTAGGCGCTCATGTCCGTCAAAAATATCCTTGGTTTTATTCGGCTCTCTTTTTTTCAAAAGCAATGAGAGAAAAAAGAGAAGTTTATAAAAATTCCATGGAACTTCTTGAACGGCTACAACTTGATCATCTTGCCAATCAATTGGCAACAGCTTTACCTTATGGTGTACAACGGCGTTTAGAAATCGCACGTGCGTTAGCCACAAGGCCTAAATTGCTTCTTCTTGATGAACCTGTTGCTGGCATGAATCCGCAAGAAAGTGAAGATCTTAGAAAATTCATAGCAAAAGTGCAAAAGGACTTTGATCTTACAATTCTTCTTATTGAGCACGATATGAAAGTAGTTATGGGACTTTGCCAACATATTTTGGTTATGGAATATGGCTGTTGCATTGCCAATGGCACACCAGATGAAATTCGTAATGACCCAAAAGTTATTGAAGCTTATCTTGGCGGAGATGTTTATGGATATTCTTAAAATAAAAAATCTTCACGTTCATTATGGCGCCATTAAAGCTGTCCAAAATCTTTCCATGTCCATAAAAAAAGGAAGTATTATTACTTTAATTGGAGCGAATGGTGCAGGAAAAAGCAGTATTGTACGCTCTATTACAGGACTTAATCGCTCTGTTTATGGAGAAATTACCTATAATGGTGAATCAATTATTAAAAAATCACCAGAAGAGATTTTGCGATTAGGGATTGCTCTAAGCCCTGAAGGGCGACGTATTATGCCCCATTTCACTGTTTTAGAAAATCTCCATCTGGGTGCTTATATCCGTCATGATAAACAGGGAATTTCTCGTGATATTGAATGGATATTTGATCTTTTCCCGCGTCTACGTGAAAGATCAAAACAGTTGGGAGGAACAATGTCAGGTGGAGAACAACAAATGGTTGCTGTAGGGCGCGCACTCATGAGCAATCCTGATATGGTTATATTAGATGAGCCCTCATTGGGATTAGCCCCCCTTCTTGTCCGGGAGATTTTTTCGATTATCCGGAAAATTAATGATATGGGAAAAACTGTTCTTCTTATTGAACAAAACGCATTTGCTGCACTTTCTATAGCTGATTATGCTTATATTTTAGAGGTAGGGCATATTTTATTTCACGGTGAAGGAAAAGCTATGCTTTCTGATCCGCGCGTTAAAGAAGCCTATCTTGGTGGATAAAGACAAAAAATTAAGGAAATAGAGTCCACCCCTACTCACTTTTAAGAAAGCATTTCTCATAACTGATGAGAAATGCTTTTCAGTTTGATAATTATATCCACCATTTTTCTGCACAAAATGTTCCTGCAGCTTGTTCAATAATATGTGCCATTTGAAAAATGACCTCTTCAGCAAAAGGTTTACCAATCAATTGCAATCCCAAGGGTAAAGCATTTGATGACAAACCAGCAGGAACAGAAATTCCTGGTAAACCAGCCATATTAACCGGCACAGTAAAAATATCATTAAGATACATTGCGACAGCATCATTTTTTATTTTTTCATCAGCAATACCAAAGGCAGGTGTTGGTGTTGCTGGTGTAAGAATAGCATCAATGCCTGAATCAAAACATTGATCAAAATCACGTTTTACAAGTGTTCTTACTTTTTGAGCTCTTAGATAACAGGCATCATAATAGCCTGATGAAAGAACATAAGTCCCTATCAAAATACGCCGCTTGACTTCATCACCAAAACCAACAGAACGTGTCTTTTCATACATTTCAATGATATCTTTTCCAGGTACACGCAAACCGAAACGGACACCATCATAACGCGCTAAATTAGAAGAGGCTTCTGCAGGAGCTATAATATAATAAGAAGGTAGAGCATATTTTGTATGGGGTAAAGAAATATCGTGTATTTCAGCGCCTGCATCTTTTAACCAATTTATTCCATTTTGCCAAAGTTTAATAATTTCAGAAGACATTCCATCCAGATAATATTCTTTTGGAATACCAATTTTCATTCCTTTAATTGATTGACCAAGATAACTTTCATAATCAGGAACTGGTAAATTCACAGAAGTAGAATCTTTTTCATCAAAAGAGGCCATTGATCTGAGTAAGATAGCACAGTCACGAACATCTCTAGCAATAGGTCCAGCTTGATCAAGGGATGAAGCAAACGCGACAACACCCCATCGTGAACAACGTCCATAAGTTGGCTTTATTCCTACAGTCCCCGTAAAAGCTGCTGGTTGACGTATTGAGCCACCTGTATCTGTTGCTGTTGCACCCGCACAAATTTGTGCGGCAACAGCGGCAGACGATCCCCCCGAAGAACCACCAGGAACGAGTTTTTCATTCGAGCCTTTTTTTCTCCATGGATTAATAACGGGACCATAATATGATGTCTCATTAGAGGACCCCATAGCAAACTCATCCATATTAAGTTTTCCTAGCATTACGGCACCATCTTGCCATAAATTAGCCGTAACGGTTGATTCATAACGCGGTTTAAAACCATCAAGGATATTTGAACAAGCTTGAGTATGAACACCACGGGTTGCAAAAAGATCTTTAACTCCTAAGGGAATCCCTTCTAAAAGCCGCCCCTCTCCTTTCGCCAAGCGATCCTCTGATTCAGCAGCCATTTTTCTTGCTTGTTCTGCTGTTATTGTTACATAAGCATTCAAAGTAGGATTAGCCAATTCTATAGCTTTTAAATAGGCTTCTGTTAGTTCCGTTGCTTTGAGCTTTTTCTTTATGAGAGCATCACGAGCTTGTGCAATTGTGAGAGTTGTTAAATCAGTCATATTGGTTCTCAAATTTCAAAAATATAAAAAGTTACTCAACAATTTTTGAGACAAGAAAAAAATTTTCTTCTGTAACAGGGGCATTGGCGATAATATCCGCTACTTTATTGCCATCTGTAACATGATCTTCGCGCATTCGTAGAGTCATCGGTATCAGAGATGTTAATGGTTCAACTTCACTGACATCAACTTCATTCAATTGCTCTACAAAACCTAAAACAACATTGAATTTTTTTGTCATAGGTTCTATCTCATTATCGTGGATGGCAATCCGCGCTAAACGTGCAACCCGCTTAACGGTTTCTTGATCAACAGACATACTCTTTACGCCTTTCTGTTTTCTTTTATTTGTTAATCTTTATTCTGGCTATACAAGGCTGCACTTGCAAGCGCAAGAATATTAGATAACATAAATAAAGAATATAATTATAGATCTGAAACATTAAAAAACGTATTATAATTCTTATGGCTGTTATTAATATCAATGAAGTTATGACACATCTTTTGCCTGGACAAACAATAGCAGGCTTGGATTTAGGGACAAAAACGATTGGAATTGCGATTTCTGATATGGGGCTAATTGTTTCAAATCCCCGTCCTGTACTTCAGCGAAAAAAATTCACAGAAGATGCTCGCACACTGATTAAAATTTTTGATCATGAAAATGTAGGCGTTGTTATCATTGGCTTACCTCTTAACATGAATGGAAGCAGTGGCTCTCGTGTTCAAGCAACTAAGGCTTTTGTAAGTAATATGAAAGCACATACAGAAATTCCATTTGTTTTTTGGGATGAACGCTTATCAACCATTGCCGCAGAACGTTCTCTTTTAGAAATGAATGTATCACGTACTAAAAGAGCAAACAGAATTGATTCGGCAGCTGCTGCTTTTATATTACAAGGTGCTCTCAATAGAATTCAAAACTTTCATCATATGGAAGGATAGAGAACATTGAGCAAATGCCCTGCATTATAGCGCGCAATAAGCATCCCATAAGAAGATCTCCATTGTCCACCAAGGCGGCTTTCCATATAGGCATTTGCAACGTGTTCTATATCCGTAAAACATAATGATGCAGCAGCTGCTGCATAAGCTACTTGTTCAACAAAAAATCTTCCTGCTCCTTCATTTGCCGCGGCCATATCACTGGCAGACTTAATAATTTCAATGGTACGTGGTCCTGCTGGGCCAATATCAAGAGCAATTTTTTCTAACAATTTCTGAAACAAACTCGGCGCTTTTTCAGCAATAAGAATGGCATCCTTTACCAATTGATTAGCCGAACTATTTCTCACAATTCGCGCAGGTCCATTATGCAACATTTGTGATAATGGATTGTTCTCTATAAAGCTTTCAATACCAAGTTGTGCAATAATTTCGCCAATAATAGGCACAACCAATTGACTGACGTGATAAGCAATAATAGGTGTCATAATGCGAGCGAAAGCGGCTTCAGAACGGTCATTTGCTGCATTATCAAAGGCTCGCGCTAAACGCAAAACCAATGCTTGTGAAGCAGCAATATCTAATGCAATATCTGCAAAAATACGTTCTGTTAGTGGTGGTAAAGGCTGATTTGGTGTTTTTTTGCGGAAAAAATCTATACCAAATTGAAGAGCAGCACGCAAAACACCTGCCGATATGACAGATTGATCAAAACGCATCATCGTCTCGATATCTTTAATAACTTTAAGCCCTTCTCCAGCATTTCCCAAAAGCCAGCCATAACTGCCTTGAAAATCAACAACTCCCTCTGGGGTTAAATGTTCTCCAGAACGCTGAATTAAATGACGAATCGATATCAGTCCATTTAATGCACCATTTTCCTGTATACGTGGAACAAAAAAGCAACTTAAATGACCATTTAAATCTGCACTAACAAGATATCCATCAGCTGTAGGATTAATAACATTAGTTTTTACAACATTTAAACGATACAGATCACGTTCCATATTTTCATCAAAAGAAATTTTCTTAACACTTGGAAAATTGAAAGCGTATTGTTCAATGTCATCAAAAGCACACGTTAGAGAAGCAGATTTTTTATGATCAATAGGCTTTGATGAGGAATCATATTGGCGTGACAAAAGGACATTTTGCCATTTTTTAAAGATGTCACTATCACTAATTAAAACAGCAATCGCTGCACTCGTTATAATAACTTCATTCAAATGCCCTGTTTCTAAACCAGCAGATAAAGCCAAACGAATCGCACGTGCTTGATAGCGTACCCCATTTTCTGAAGAAGTATTTTCCCAAAGTGAAGTGACCAACCCTGCTTGTCTAGAATATTTTTGAAGATCTTTATAGGAAGAATGTATTTCTAATTTTTCTACCTGTTGCCCCCATTCATCGTTATAATACAACAAAGGCTTATAATGATTCGCTAAGCAAGAAAGCTTCCATGCCTCTCGACTCGCAGTAAAATCCCCTATTTCTTCAAAGCTTGCTAGTAAAAACTTAGGTAAAGTAGAGGCTATACGAAACATAAGCGTATCGCTAAGAAATGTATTTTTTCGACGAGCATTTTGCGCAGAGACAGCACTCATAAGTCTATTCCTATATTCAAATCATTCATATCATAGACTATTTGTCTTTTTAGAGTTAAGAAACATTTATCATATTCAAACAAATGCTTGTTAAATCCGTTTTAAAGAGAGATAAAGAAGAATGCTATGATTCAAGATAATTTTTTTCCACTTTTCCCTCATAAACATCTTTTAGCTATTAAAGATCTGAGTGTACAAGATCTTAATACATTGCTTGATCGTGCAGAAGCAAACATTATTCTTTCTAACAAAGTTGATAAAATAAAATCTATTTTGTATGGGCGGACTCAAATTAATCTCTTTTTTGAAGCTTCTACGCGAACACAATCTTCTTTTGAATTAGCAGGCAAACGGTTGGGAGCAGACGTGATGAGTGTAGCGATCGACAACTCATCTGTAAAAAAAGGGGAAACGTTACTTGATACGGCTGCAACACTTAATGCGATGAAGCCAGATATACTGGTTTTTCGCCATAGCAGTGCGGGAGCAGCAGCTCTATTAGCACAAAAAGTTGATTGTTGTGTCATTAATGCCGGTGATGGTTCTCATGAACACCCAACCCAAGCTTTATTAGATGCTCTCACCATTAAAAGAGCAAAAGGTCGTATTGAAGGATTAACGGTTGCCATTTGTGGAGATATCTTGCACTCGCGTGTCGCGCGTTCTAATATCCTCAGTCTTAATGCTTTGGGGGCCCGAGTTCGTGTTATTGCACCTTCCACACTCTTACCCACAGGGATTGTCGATATGAGCGTTGAGGTTTTTAACAGTATGAAAGAAGGTCTTAAAGATGCTGACGTTATCATGATGTTACGCTTACAACATGAACGTATGGCAGGCTCTTTTATTCCCTCTATACGTGAGTATTTTCATTATTTTGGCTTACATAAAGAAAATTTGGCTTATGCTAAAGATGATTGCATTATTTTGCATCCTGGTCCCATAAACCGTGGTGTGGAGATTGCATCCGATATAGCCGATGGACCACAAAGTATGATTCATACACAAGTAGAAATGGGAATTGCAGTGCGTATGGCCGTCATGGAAGCTTTATTAGATTCACGCTTGAAGATCAATGGAGAAAAAAAATGATAAAACCAATTGTTTTTCAAAATGCTCGTATTATTGATCCTTCACGTACAATCGATGAAATTGGTACAGTTATTGTTGAAAATGGACGGATTATAGCCGCTGGAAAAGAAGCTTTGAATCAGGGAATGCCTACAGAAGCAGAAATTATTAATGCACAAAACAAAGCAATTCTCCCTGGACTTGTTGATGCACGTGTTTTTGTTGGAGAACCAGGAAACGAAAATTGTGAAACAATTGCATCTGCAAGTCAAGCAGCGGTAGCAGGCGGCATTACTTCCTTTCTTATGATGCCCGACACGCACCCAGTTATTGATAATGTTGTCCTCGTTCAATTCATTAAGCGCACAGCAGGGGAAATGTCATCGGTCAATATTTATCCCGTTGCAGCAATCACACAAGGTTTCAACGGAGAAGAAATAACCGAATTTGGTTTGCTCAAAGATGCAGGAGCTGTTGCTTTTAGTGAAGGAAAAAAAACACTTCAAAATTCATCTGTTATGCGACGTGCAATGACTTATGCACGCGATTTTGATGTTCCCTTGATACATGAAACACAAGATAAGGACCTTACAGGAAAAGGTGTCATGAATGAAGGGTTGCTCGCCAGTTGGCTAGGGCTTTCTGGAATCCCCCGTGAAGCAGAAGTTATCCCACTTGAAAGGGATCTGCGCTTAGCGACATTAACGCAAACCCGCTATCATGCCGCCCAGATATCAACAGCGCTCTCTGCTGATGCTCTTCGCTTAAGCAAGCAGCGCAGTGAAAAAATTTCAGCTGGTGTATCGATTAATCATTTATCTCTCAACGAAAATGATATTGGTCAATATCAAACTTCTTTCCATCTTATACCCCCATTGCGTACAGAAGAAGACCGGATAGCACTGATTGAAGCAATAAGAGATAGGACGATAGATATCATTGTCTCTTCCCATGATCCTCAAGGTATCGACACAAAACATTTACCCTTCAATGATGCAGCAGCTGGTGCTATTGGTATGGAGACCTTATTGAGTGCAGCTTTGCGTCTTTATCATGATGAGAGCCTATCTCTTCTCCGAATAGCTGAGCTTTTGTCAACAACGCCTGCAAAGCTCTTTGGACTCGATGCAGGAACACTCAAAAAAGGTGCTTATGCGGACCTTATTGTGGTTGATCTTGAAGAACCATGGGTTGTTTCAACAGAGAAGTTTTATTCACGTTCAAAAAATACGCCTTTTGAAAATGCACGTTTTCAAGGACGTGTACTTCAAACCTTTGTAAAAGGGAAATCCGTTTTTAAACTTGACCGACAAACGTAATGAGATTCTTGAATGAATGAAGCAAAAATATTTTTTCAGTCTACTCCATGGTTTATTTTCCTCGTATCTTATCTCATCGGATCGATTCCATTTGGTCTTCTATTTACGAGATTGGCCAAACTTGGCGATATAAGAGCAATTGGTTCCGGAAATATTGGAGCAACAAATGTTTTACGAACAGGAAATAAAAAAGTTGCTGCTCTAACACTTCTTTGTGATATGTTGAAAGGAGCTATCGTTATTTTCGTTATAAAGTTCTTTAATGATCCGCTCGATAAGAGTGTTCTTATTTCTCTAGCGGGTTTTTTTGCTTTCTTAGGACATCTTTTTCCCGTATGGCTTAAATTTAAAGGTGGTAAAGGTGTTGCAACCTATTTAGGGGTCTGCTTAGGCGGATATTGGCCCGCAGCAATTATTTTTATTATTGTATGGAGTGCAATTTTTCTTCTCATGCGTTATTCTTCATTATCTGCGCTTATTGCTGTTACAGTCACGCCGATATTCGTTTTTTATTTTTCCAATTTTTATTTCTGTTGTATGCTGATCGCGATGAGCCTATTTGTGTTCATAAAACATTGTGCAAATATCAGTAGATTATTAAGTGGGGAAGAAAGTAAGATTGGTACGCAAAACAGAGATAAATAAAGGAATCCTGCTTACTGATCGTCAACGTCTAAGCTGGTTACGGTTATTGCGCAGTGAAAATATTGGAGCTGTTAGTTTTCGCAATCTCATTGATCATTATAAAACAGCAGAAAATGCTTTAGCAGCGCTGCCAGAACTTATTAGAAAAGGAGGCGGTTCTGCATCTATTAAAATAGCAAGCTTAGAAGATACAGAAAAAGAAATACAAGAAGCTGAAAGATTAGGTATTCGGTTTATTGGTATGGGAGAACCAGATTATCCAGTTTTTCTGAAAGTTACAGAAGCTCCTCCGCCACTTATTGCTATCAAAGGTAATGTTTCAATTTTTCAAAAAACTTCGATTGGAATTATAGGCTCTCGAAATGCTTCAGCTGCTGGAAAAAAACTTACAGCTCAGTTTGCGCATTTTCTCGGAGAAGAAGACTTTGTAACAATTTCTGGGCTTGCTCGTGGAATTGATAGCGTTGCGCATCAAGCAAGTTTAAAAACAGGAACTGTTGCAGTCATGGCTGGGGGAATTGATCATATCTATCCTCCTGAAAATAAAAAGTTGTATGAAGATATCATCGCCAACGGTGGAGCCATCATCAGCGAAATGCCCATCTCTTGGAAGCCGCGCGCTATCGATTTTCCAAGAAGAAATCGTATTATTGCAGCTCTCTCACTCGGTCTCTTGGTTGTGGAGGCTGCCCTGCGTTCAGGATCCTTAATTACCGCACGTCAAGCAGCTGAAATGGGACGGTTGATTTTTGCTATTCCCGGTTCTCCACTTGATCCAAGGTCTGTTGGTACAAACAACCTCATAAAGGACGGCGCTCTCCTCACCACACATCCTTCTGACATCATAGAAACACTTACGCCATTAATTTCATCGCTTCCCAATTCCCAACTCAATTTTTTTGAGGAACCATCCTCTTTACAACTTGAAAAGGAGGATTGTAATTCAGTAGACGAAAAAAACTCTCATCCCTCTTTAATGGGTGATGATGATGCAGCACGCGCAGCAATTCTCTCTGCTCTTTCGACAACGCCAATCGACATAGATACACTCAGTACCCACGCAGGTGTTCCACTCCCAACTCTCTACCTCTTATTGGTAGAACTCGAGCTTGCTGGAAAGCTTATTCGACACTCTGGTGGTTGTGTGTCATTGTCGAATCTTGATCTTCCCCAAGAGCCTCAGCACTATTAATAATGCTTTGCCCTTCTTTGGCAACCATATCCAAAAGCAATGCTAAAAGCGGACTATGCGCCTGACGCGCCATCTGATTCATTTGCTTTGACATGTCTGTAATATATTGGATAACTTTCAAATGATTTATAAACATAATCCTCTATCCTTGAGCATTTCCCCTCCACCTCTCAATAGACGTCATCTTAGTATTTTAGTAATTCGCCGTACGCTTTTGTAATAACAGTTAAAAATAAATCGTGTAATTCTATATAGGGTGCGCTTTAATAATAACAATCACAAGTTGTACAATATTCATGTTTTTTATATGGCTAATATTTTTTTTATGTGTTCTTAAGCAATTGCCATTAGCTATTCACGTGAAAGGCGTTTATAAAAAAGTTTTTATTTCAATATTCGGGTAAAATTATGAATATCGTTATCGTTGAATCTCCAGCAAAAGCAAAAACAATTAATAAATATCTTGGGTCTCAATACAAAGTTGTCGCATCATTTGGACATGTTCGTGATTTGCCTGCAAAAGATGGCTCCGTTTTACCGGATCAAGATTTTTCAATGAAATGGGATATAGATTCTGCGGCTGAAAAACGTTTAAATGAAATAGCAAAAGCCGTTAAAGAGGCCGATAGCCTTATCTTAGCAACAGACCCTGATCGTGAAGGGGAAGCTATTTCATGGCATATTCTGGATGTTCTTCATCAAAAAAAAGTTTTAAAAGATAAACCTATAAAAAGAGTTGTCTTCAATGCCATCACGAAAAAGTCTGTGCTTGATGCTATGAACAATCCGCGGGATATTGATACATCACTTGTCGATGCCTATCTTGCACGTCGTGCTCTCGATTATCTTGTTGGTTTTACACTTTCACCTGTTTTATGGCGTAAACTCCCTGGTGCACGCTCGGCTGGACGTGTTCAGTCGGTTGCTTTGCGGATTATTTGTGACCGTGAAGCAGAAATAGAACATTTTATCAAAGAAGATTATTGGTCCATTACAACACAGTTAAAAACCATCAGAAATGATCATTTTCAAGCAAGATTGACAATGTTTAATCAAAAAAAGATTGGCAAACTTGATATTCAATCTCAAGAACAAGCAGATCAAATTCGCCTTATGTTGGAGAAGGCCCAATATCATACACTCAGTGTTGAAGCAAAACCTACAAAAAGAAATCCTTTTCCTCCCTTTACTACCTCTACACTACAACAAGCGGCTTCTTCAAAATTAGGCTTTTCAGCTTCTCGCACGATGCAAATTGCCCAAAAGCTTTATGAAGGAATTGAAATTAACGGTGAAATGGCGGGACTTATTACTTATATGCGTACCGATGGTGTGCAAATAGCGCCAGAAGCCATTGATACAGCAAGAAAAGTAATTCATGAATCTTTTGGAAATGACTATGTTCCTGAAAAACCACGTTTTTATTCAACAAAGGCAAAAAATGCACAAGAAGCACATGAAGCAATCCGTCCAACAGATTTTCAAAGGTCCCCCAACCAAGTTCGCAATTTTCTCGACAGTGATCAGGCAAAGCTCTATGAGTTGATATGGAAGCGCGCTATTGCCAGCCAAATGCGTTCTGCTGAAATTGAACGTACAACCGTTGAAATTGAAGCCCAGCAAGGAGACAACCGTGCAAATCTTCGAGCAACAGGATCTATTGTTCGTTTTGACGGTTTTATTTCCGTTTATACAGATCAACGAGACGAAGAAAATAATGAAGAAAATGAATCAACACGTTTACCACAAATAAATACAGGTGAAGCACTTACGAAAGAAAAAGTCGAATCTGTACAACATACCACAGAGCCCCCTTCCCGTTATTCTGAAGCCTCATTAATTAAAAAACTTGAAGAATTGGGAATTGGTCGCCCCTCAACTTATGCCTCCACATTGGCAACATTGTGTGATCGTGGATATATTGTCATTGATAAGCGGAAGCTAATTCCTGATGCTAAGGGGCGTATTGTTACAGCCTTTCTTGAAAATTTTTTTAATCGCTATGTAGAATATGGTTTCACAGCAGATCTTGAAGAAAAGCTGGATCTTATCTCTGATGGCAAACTTTCTTGGAAAGACGTATTGCGTGATTTTTGGGATGGATTTAATGCATCTATTAGCAATATCCAAGAGCTTCGTATCGCCAATGTCCTTGATGTTTTAAATGTAACATTAGCACCTCTCGCCTTTCCTGAACGCGAAGATGGAAGTGATGTGCGTTCCTGTCCTCTGTGTAAAAATGGTCAATTATCCTTAAAACTTGGTCGTTATGGTGCTTTTGTTGGCTGTTCCAACTATCCAGAATGTAAATATACACGCCAACTTGGGACAGATACAGAAGAAGAAAATAAAGCTGTGCACAATGAGGAACCTGTGATGCTTGGTGTTGATCCTCAAACAGGAAAAGATATTTCTCTTCGCAATGGCCGTTTTGGTCCCTATATTCAACTTGGTGAAAGCAAAGAAGCCAAACGTACGGGATTACCAAAAGAATGGCAGGCGGAAAATATCACTCTTGATAAAGCCTTGGCTTTACTCTCCCTACCCCGTGAAATTGGAACGCATCCTGAAACAGGCAAAATGATCACAGCGACAATTGGACGCTATGGTCCCTACCTTAGTCATAATGGAAAATCTGCGCGCCTTCTTCATGCGGATGAAGTTTTTGATATTGGTATCAATCGTGCTATTACAGTATTGGCAGAACACCAAGAAAATAAAACCAAGCAAAGTAGAACAACATCTACAGCACTTGCAACATTAGGAGAGCACCCCGAAGGAGGAATTGTCACTGTGCGCAATGGACGTTATGGTCCTTATGTCAATTGGGGTAAAGTTAATGCAACATTGCCAAAAGATAAAGATCCCATTAGTGTAACCCTTTCAGAGGCATTAGAACTTATATCGGCTAAAGCATCGCGTAAAAAGACAACGTCAAAAAAAGCTTCTTCCAAAACAAAAGCAAAAGTAAAAGTAAAAGAGACATAAAATTTGGCTAAAGGTGAAAAAAACGTAAAATTCCTCTCCTCAGTCAGGGGGGGAAATTTGCCCAATAGGAAAGAAATTCTTTCCTTTATCAATGAAAACCCTAACCGATTAAGTAAACGAGAAATCGCCAAAGCTTTTAACTTAAAAAGCAATTCTCGTATCTGGCTTAGAGATATATTACGTACATTAAAGGATCAAAATCTTATATCTAAACAGCGCAAAAGAGCAATAAACAAAGGACAATTACCCCCTGTTACTTTAGTAAAAATTAGCGGCCGTGATAAAGATGGGGGTTTTATTGCACAACCTTTTGAATGGGAAGATACGCCAAAACCTAATATTGAAATACACTCTTTTCGTCACATAAAGGGAGGGAGCATTGGTGTTGGAGATCATGTTCTTGTAAAAGTTTTTCGAAATAAAAATTCTCAAAATTCCCCTTATACGGGGCGAATTATTCGTAAAATTGATATATCCCCAAAGAACACATTTGGTGTTGTACGAAAGTTAGAAAATAATCAATGGCGTCTTGAACCTATAGACCGCAAAACCAATGAGCTCATCGTTGAAATATCTCCAGAAATGAAGGTTGAAACGGATGATCTCGTTGAAGTTGAAATAAAAAAAAATACTGGTTATGGACTTAAAAGTGCGCAAATAAAAAATGTTTTAGGGCATATTAAGAGTGAGAAAACACTCTCAATGATTGCTCTTCTTTCAAAAGGAATTCCTTATATTTTTCCTGAAAGAGTTCTTGAGGAAGTTAAACATATCAAAGCTGCTAATATGGATAATCGTGAAGATTGGCGACAATTACCATTTATTACGATTGATCCACCAGATGCAAAAGACCATGATGATGCAGTCTATGCAAGCAAGGATAAGGATCCTACAAATGATGGTGGTTGGATTATTATTGTAGCTATTGCAGATGTTTCTTACTATATCAAAACAGGAAGCGCTTTAGATAAAGAAGCATTAAAACGTGGAAATTCTGTTTATTTTCCTGATACCGTTGTACCAATGCTACCTGAACGCCTTTCTCATGATTTATGTTCTTTGCGTGAAGGAAAAGAAAGACCAGCTTTAGCCGTTCGTATGATTTTTGATGCAAATGGTAATAAACTAAAACATAGTTTTCATCGTATTATGATGCGTGTAAAAGCCAAACTCTCCTATCAAGAAGTACAATTGGCAAAAAAAGAACATATCCATAAAAAAAATGCTTCCCTGTTTGAGAATATTTTGCACCCCTTATGGAATGCTTATGCATGTCTTAAAATCGCTCGAAATCGTCGACAGCCCCTAGAACTAGAAATAGCAGAAAAAAAGATTATTCTTGATCAAAATGGATGCATCCAAGATGTTGTGAGTGAAGAACATTTAGAAGCCCATCATTTGATTGAAGAGTTTATGATACAAGCCAATATTGCAGCTTCTGAAACATTAAAAAAACATCATCAGCCCCTCATTTATCGTATTCATGACAAACCCTCTCTTGCCAAACAAGAAATATTGCGGAATTTCCTTCAAAGTTTAGGAATATCCCTCTCAAAAAGTGCTGAATTAACATCAGCACGTCTTAATAGAATTTTAGAAAAGGTTGCTCATACGGAACAACAAGAACTTGTCAATCAAGTTATATTGCGTTCACAATCACAAGCAGAATACAATCCTAAAAATAGTGGACATTTTGGTTTGAATTTGCAAAACTATACACATTTTACATCACCAATTCGCCGTTATGCTGATCTTGTTATTCATCGAGCACTCATTAAAGCTCTCAAACTAGGAAATGATCAATTAACGGATACACAAGAACAAAACCTTGCAGAAATTGCTACGCAAATTTCTTTGTACGAGCGGCGTGCAATGATTGCTGAAAGAGAAACGATTGATCGGCTTGTTGCGCACTATTTAACGAATAAAATTGGCCGTATTTTTACAGGCCGTATTTCTGGAGTCACAAAAGCAGGGCTTTTTATTTCTCTTGATAAACTCAATACAGATGGTTTTGTCCATATTTCTACACTTAAAAATGATTATTATCATTTCGATGAAGCGCAACATATTCTTATAGGACAACATAGCCATAAAGGCTATCAGCTTAGTGATATTGTAGAAGTAAAACTTATAACCGTACAGCCTTTTGCTGGTGCTTTAAGCTTCGAGCTTTTAACAGAGCCCCGTCCAATCAAATTTTCATCGATATCCTACCATAAAAACAAATTAAAAAAACAAAAGCGCCATTTTTATGGAAGAAGAAAATATTAGTTAAAAGTAAAAAATATTTCTTAAATTTTTATTGAAAAATAATAAAGCTTTTCATTCACTCTTTAATAGTTAATAATAAATGATATCATAATGATTTAAACTAAGAAACTGTCTATAATATTGAATATTTATATCATTTTTGTATACAATATGCTTTCTTTGACATATTAAGAGCATATGTTTTATTTTGTATTAAAAGTATTGCAGAGTTTTTTTTATACTCAATGAAGAGAGAGAATCTGCAAAGGTTTGTTTGATCTTTCTTTCATTTCAGCTTGCCTCTTCATTACAAAAGTACCTTAAGCCATTCTCATGAAAAAAAACTCTCAAAATAATCCCTTGCGTGCAATTATTGCCGCTATTGCAACCATTGGCATTGTTGGAACAGCATTAGCAATGAGAACACAACTTGTCTCTCTTCTTATGGCAGAGAAAGAGCTTTCCAACAGTACGATCGGCTATAGTGGAACAGTTGGTGGAATCGCCACAATTATTGCAGCTATTTTTACGTCTCGAATTGCTTTATGTTTAAGCGTCGCTCAGACAATATTGCTTATGATGGAGATAGGATCTCTAAGTTTTTTAGGATTCTATTTTTTTTGAATTCATATGGGATTGGTTTATTTTAAAGTTTATATTGCATTTTACTATGACAGTTATGCTCCTCCCAAAAAACGCGGTTTGATCCTTTCTATTTATGCTATTGTCTTAGAATTAGGGTTTGTGATAGGTCTAACACTGTTAGCAAAAGTGGGAACACAAGGATTTATTCCTTTTGCTGTTGGCTGTAGCCTTATTATACTTGCTACTATACCAATTCTTGCAGCTTGGAAATTAAGTCCAGAATTTCAAAAAAATCAATATACGCCATTTTTTCGTTATCTTTTTCAGGTTCCAAACGCGATGATGGCGGCTCTTGTTTATGGGGCCATTCAAATGGGCACATTAACGCTTATAATCCCCTTTAGTTTATCCATTGGTTATAATGAAAATGAAGCAGCACACTTTATGGCAACCCTTGCACTCGGGAATATTTTTCTCTTAATTCCTATCAGTATGTTAAGCGACTATGCCAAAGATAGGCGCTATCCGCTGATTTGTGGAAATTTTTATAGTACCATGGATTATTCAATATCTATGGATTCTGATGTTTGATCTATTTATTCTAGGTGGTGTATCAGCGAGCCTTTATACAATTGGTCTTGCACATCTAGGTGGTGCACGTCTTAGGGGGCAAGAACTTGCTGCTGCTAATTCTGCTTTTACTTTTTGCTATGGAATTGGTATGTTCATAGGACCAACTTTTATCGGAAAATCCATGGATATTTTTGATCTTTTTGGTTTATATGTCATTTTGGTATTTACCCAACTTATGAGAAAACTAATCAGCTCTTGACTTTTTTGAGAACATCCGTACTGTTGCCGGAAAATTTGATGATGTTGGAAATAAGTTCTAACAGCGATGATATTTTTTTCAGTATAAATAGGATTTTTGCATTATGGCTAAAGCAGCAACCATTAAGATCAAGCTTTTATCAACTGCAGATACTGGTTTTTTCTATGTAACAAAGAAAAACAGCCGTACAATGACAGATAAAATGAGCAAACGTAAATATGATCCAGTTGTAAAAAAACACGTTGAATTTAAAGAAACGAAAATTAAATAAATAAGCCAATCATTATTGATAGGTTTTATACTCCCAAAGAAATGCGGGATTATTACTCTTCAAAGTTATTTTTTGAGGAGTGTTTTTTGTTGTTTTTATTTTGAAATCTGTATAACTTTAAATTTGTATTGGCCTATATGGATTTAGCTAAGTTGATTTATTATTTAAGTTGCTTACATATTATACTGAATGCATATTTTATTTTTGTAATATCTAACGAAATTTTATCATTAAAACGGAATGCTTTTTTCGTCATGTGAATGAAGTTTTTGAAAGAATGATAAGCAATGCTCAATAGAATGCGTTATAATGATAGTAGCAGTTTCTTTATTTCATGAAAAAAAACTTTTCCCATTTTAATCTAAGAAGCTTAAATAAAATTATCGGTTTTAGTATTTTTATCACAGCTAGCATTCTTATCATGATGACAACTTATTTTAAGCCGACTCAGACGTTGCGCCAAAAAGAAAAATTTTCTTCTAAAAATTCTATTGAAGGAAAGACTCTTGTCATTGATGGCGATTCCATCATGATTTCTTCCATTAAGATTCGGCTAGTTGGCATTGATGCTCCTGAACTTCATCAATTTTGTGGAAAAGAAAAGCTACGATACCCTTGTGGACTTGAGGCAAAAAAATATTTAGAACAATTGGTAGAAAACCAATCTGTTACATGTCATTGGCATAAAACAGATAAATATCGCCGTATCCTTGCAACATGTCAAACGCAACAAGTTAGCGATATCAATGCCGCACTTGTACAGAATGGTTGGGCTGTAAGCTATTATGATTACCCCAAAGAAGAGCAAGAAGCCAGAAGAAAAAAAAGAGGAATATGGGCATCAAGTTTTCAACGACCCAAAGAATGGCGCAAAGCACATCCTCGCACAGAGTAAAAAATATTTTTAAATTTTATTGACTAATGAAACAATGTAGCCCAATTATCAAACTTGAAAAAGAAATCTATTCCTGTCGGGTTTGTATCCAACAACCATATTATTTCTCTCCTCTTCCTCATGAACCAAATCCCGTTGTTTATTTATCCCATACGGCTTTAATTGCAATCGCAGGACAAGCCCCAGGATTGCGTGTTCATGAAACATCTATTCCTTTTAATGATCGCTCTGGTGAAAGATTACGTGATTGGCTTAACGTAACAAAAGAAGAGTTTTATAATAGATCTCTCTTTGCGTTTGTTCCTATGGGATTTTGTTTTCCAGGTTATGACAAAAATAAAACTGATTTGCCACCAAGACGTGAATGTAGAGAAATATGGCATGAGAAGATATTTCAAGCGATGCCTCAAATAAAGCTTGTTCTTGCTATTGGCAGTTATGCACAAAAGTGGCATATTACAGAATTAAAACATAAAACCGTTTCAGCAACTGTTCGTGATTGGAGAAATATCCTTTCCATCTCTCAGCCTCGAGGCTATAATGTTATGCCTTTACCTCATCCATCATGGCGAAATACTGCTTGGCTACAGAAAAATCCATGGTTTAATGATGAGCTTATTGTATATTTGCGTCATTTAGTACGTAAATTTTTATAGATTAAAATATTGAGAAAAAATATGGATCGTCTTGACCGAAAAATTTTACATCTTTTGCAAGAAAATGCGACACTTTCTGTAGCTGATATTGCTAAAAAAGTGGGGCTTTCGACCACTCCTTGCTGGCGTAGAATTCAAAAACTTGAAGAAGAAGGTGTTATTCAGCGTCGCGTTGCCGTTCTTTCTCCAGAAAAAGTAAATGCGCACGTTACTGTTTTTGTTTCTATTCGTACAAACACCCACAGTCATGAATGGTTTAAGCGCTTTTCAAAGATTGTGCAAGAATTCCGTGAAGTCATTGAATTTTATCGAATGAGCGGGGATATTGACTATTTATTGCGTGTTGTCGTTCCCGATATTGAAGCTTATGATCTTTTTTATAAAAAATTAATTTCTAAAATTGATATCCGTGATGTTTCATCTTCTTTTGCAATGGAACAGATTAAATATACAACAGAACTTCCACTTAATTATATTAAATTACATGAAAAGGCGAATGAACAAACTTAAAAGTTTTTTTTATGTCCTTCTCATATTTTTTTAAGTATTCAAACTTTCTTGCTCCAAAACCGCCATTTGCGCATGTGTTAAAACAGCAGCTTTGACGATACCAGCAGCCATAGCGGCTCCGGCCCCCTCACCAAGGCACATTCCCAAATCCAGAAGTGGCTCTTTGCCAATTTTTTTTAAAAGTTTACGATGAGCTTCCTCAGAAGAAACATGTCCAACAAGGGTATGTTCAAGAGCTCTTGGATGCATTTTATAAAGGATAGCAGCAGCAGCTGTTGCCACAAAACCATCTAAAATAACGGGTATTTTTTCCATTCTTGCTGCTAAAATAGCACCAACCATAGCAGCAATTTCACGCCCTCCCAAGCGACGCATTATCTCAAAAGGATCGTTGAAATGTTCTTTATGCAAAGCGACAGCTGTCTTAATCGCTGCTATTTTACGCTGATAAAAATCATCTTCCGATCCCATACCACTTCCTGTCCACTCTTCAACTTCTCCCCCAAATAATGCAAAGCATAAAGCTGAAGCTATTGTTGTATTTCCAATCCCCATTTCACCGATACATAAAAGATCTGTCCCACCAGCAATGGATTCCATGCCAAATGCCATTGTAGCAGCCGCACTCCGCTCATCCATTGCGGCATCCTTTGTAATATTTATTGTTGGATATTTCAGTGCTAAATCAAAAATTTTTAATCCAAGATCATAAGCTATACAAATTTGGTTGATAGCAGCACCACCAGATGCAAAATTTTGAACCATCTTTTGTGTCATCGATTGTGGATATGGCGTAACATTCTCTTCTACGATACCATGGTTTCCAGAAAAAATAGCGACCAAAGGCCGCGTTACGATAGGTTTTTCTGTGCCTCTCCACCCCGCATACCAAACAGCAATATCTCCTAGTTTTCCTAATGATCCTCGCGCTTTTGTTAAGTTTTCTTGCCGTTTTTTAGCTAAAATTATCGAAAACTCATCAGCAACAGGTAAATTTGTAAGTAAAGTACGAAAATCATCAAATGGACGAGCTGTCATGAGAATACCTTTTAAAATCTACAATGTTTAATGAAAATCACGTCATATAGATAGGGTATGAATAATTTATTGCTTTTTTAAATAGTGTTTTTAAAATATTAAATATTATAGCGAAGACTTCTATATTCCATTTTCTACCCCAATAAGAAACATGCAAGATTCAAAATAGCATCAAGACGTTATGACGAGCTTTACAGGATATCTTTAACCTATTTTTCTGTCTAATAGATGTCATCAACATGCCGTTTAATATATAAACTTTAATATCCTTATTCATAATAAAAGTTATAAATTTCCCCAAACTATAAAATCCAAATGATCAAAATACAAAGGATCTGAACTTTACACATGTTAATGTCTTGCTTTTATCCCATGAGTGCAGAAAAAGCTTCTTTCAAAATATAGATATCTGCATTTGGTTTTGTCGCCTCATTAGATAATATTTGTCTCCATCGACGAGCCCCTCCCCGCCCATGAAATAAACCAATCATATGACGCGTCACATGAGAAAGACGCCCTCCCGATACAATATGTTGAGCCGCATAATCACACATGATTTCAATAAGATCACTCTCACTCAAATTATTCTGCGACTCACCATAGAGTTCAAAATCAATATGCTTTAACAAAGTTGGATCATGATAAACTTGGCGCCCAACCATGGCAGAATCACAAAAAATCAAGTGTTCTTTTATCTCATCAATTGATTTAATTCCACCATTTATCCCAATGAATTTATGAGGATATTTACGTTTTAATTTATAAACTCTTTCATAATTAAGGGGTGGAATATTGCGATTTTCTTTTGGACTTAATCCTTTTAGCCACGCTTTACGCGCATGAACCCAAAGGGCATCACATCCTGCATTCCAAACTTTCTCTGCTAAAAGATCTAAAGCTAATTCTTCATTCTGCTCGTCAACCCCAAGACGACATTTGACCGTTACAGGTATCGTAACTGCTTTTTTCATGGCTTCCACAGCATTTGCCACAGTATCAGGATATAACATCAAACAAGCTCCAAATACACCTGCTTGAACACGATTTGATGGACAACCAACATTGAGGTTTATTTCATTATAACCAAAATTTTCAGCAATCCGTGCAGCCTCTGCTAATTTTTTCGGATCCTCTCCCCCTAATTGTAATGCAACTGGACATTCCTTATGGTTAAAAGCCAACAATTGTTTGCGAACACCATGAATGACGGCATCTGCTACCACCATTTCCGTATAAAGGAGTGCTTTTTTTGTTAAAAGACGATAAAAAAATCTGCAATGTCGGTCTGTCCAGTCCAACATTGGTGCTACTGCAAATTTTACAGGCGATGGAACATTGTAAAATATCATGAGGGCACTGCTCTTATATCCCAGTATCTCTCTTTATACAGAGGAAAATACTTACCTTTTAGTTTACAGAAAGCTTTATTCTCTGAAACCATTATGAATATACCAACAGCGCCTTTATTCAATTGATATAAAGGTTGACGATAATCAAGCATATTAAACCACAATTTTTATAGAGTAACGCTAAAGTATATAAACATGAAAAAAGAAGATCTTCACCTGTAATGTACAAAAAACTCATTTTAAAGTTTTTTATGTCATTAACTTCTCATCCTTACGGATTTTACCAGAGAGTTTAAAATAATAAACTAAAACATTCCACAATTTTCCACGATAGGCTTATTTTTCTTTAGCCTTTTTCAATTCGTTGTAAAACAAACGCAATAGAAAGTGCTTTTATTTTTTCTCCAATAAAAAACAAAAATTTCTTCTTCCATACAAATCCGATTATAAATTATTTTCTCTCAATGCGTTTTTCTTGGTGGTATTTATTAAATTTTCCGTCATAGGATAAACAAATTTCATTCTAAATATTCCATCCAATTTTGCCATTTTATGGCTGTTACAAAAAACTAAATTAAGAATATAGACAAACAGCATTTTTCAATGTTTATGGATTGTATTAAGATCTTCTGAAGAAAAATATTTTACAATATTGCAGATAAAACCTGCTAAAGTTAAACGACTATAAATGTTTTTCAATTTCTTTTTGGCTTTGCATATAGGAAGAAAGAATCTCAACCTCTTGCTCATTAAAGAAAAGGCCAAGTTTTGAACGACGCCATAACACATCTTCAGATGTTTTTGCCCATTCCTTTTCCATTAACCATTTTACTTCTATTTCATAAAGTCCATGTCCAAAATTTTTTCCTCTATTCGCCTTACCATCAGCAAATATCACCAATGCTTCTGTACCATAGGAGCGTGCAAGTCTGCGATGTGTAAAAGCATCTAAATCTGGCGTCAAAAAAGCAATCCTATTTTCGATTGTATCTAATTGGTTATAAGGAAAATCACCGCCGGGAAGAACTGCATTAGCCGTCCATGATGCCCCCTTTTTACCAAGCGCTTTTTCAACAAATTTCATCGCATCTTCAGCTAATTTACGATAAGTTGTAATTTTTCCACCATAAAGATTGAGAATTTTTGGTGTACTTCCTGTTCCTATTTCTTTCAAAACATAATCGCGCGTAATTTCTTGCATTTTTGAAGCCCCATCATCATAGAGTGGACGAACTCCAGAGTAAGACCAAACAATCGTTTTAGGCGACACTGGTTGTATGAAATATTCACTGGCTGCTGCACAAATATAACTAATCTCTGCATCTGTAATATGAACATTGGCTGGATTTCCCTGATAATCACAATCTGTAGTTCCAAGCAAAGTAAAATCTTCTTGATAGGGAATAGTAAATATAATACGTCCATCACCGTTTTGAAAAATATAAGCACGATCATGCGTATAAAGCTTTGGAACCAAAATATGAGAACCTCTAACAAGCCGTACAGGTGGATGTTCTTTACAGTTTAATATGCTAGTCAAAACATGATCAATCCACGGACCTGTCATATTTGCGACATAAGAGGCTGTGACACTGTATTTTTTGCCACTTAACTTATCTTGTAGAATGATACGCCATTTTTTCTCTTCTTTTTTTAAAGAGAGAACTTCTGTCCGTACTTTTATATCTGCTCCGCATTTTTCTGCATCACGCGCGTTGGCAATGACTAAACGGGCATCATCGACTCTGGCATCAGAATATTCAAAACCTCTCTGATATTCTTTCTTCAGTATAGAGCAAAACTTTTTTGAAAAATTAATCGTTTTACTGCGCCACAATTTCTGATTCCATTTCCCTAAATAATCATAAATAAAAAGTCCAAAACGCAACATCCAAGCAGGACGCAACTCTTTATGATAAGGAAGAAGAAAACGCAAAGGACGCACGATATGTGGAGCCATACGTAAAATGATCTCCCGTTCTTTTAACGCTTCACGAACAAGTTTGAACTCATAGTGTTCAAGATAACGAAGCCCCCCATGAATAAGCTTTGTTGATGCACTCGATGTCCCCGATGCAAGATCATTCATTTCAGCTAATCCTACTTTAAAACCGCGTCCAGCTGCATCTCTTGCCAATCCACACCCGTTTATCCCTCCTCCAATGATAAACAGCTCATAATGCGTTATGGTTTTCATAATTTTACTTTTCATGATTTAATTTTGTTTCACACTACTCAATAAAGTAACATTAAAAAATCAATACAAGTGCGTTTCATTGTATTATCAATCTGCTTTTTTCCACAATAAATACGCATAAAAAGCTTTTTGATACCCTTTTATCAAAACAACATTTGACAAATTAAAGAGATTTTTTTTATCTTCGAAAAAACATAATCTTTAAAAATGTGCATCATATAAAGTTTTTTAGAGAAAAATTGACGTTTTTGCTCATTTGTGAATAACAACTATAGCTAATGCTTTATTGCACAGAGATAACGCTTTTCATATAGTTCACTTAAATAACACGATAGAAAATATGAAGGGATACAGATGACTCATCAACTTCAAAATCCAAAAGTAACACTTGTTTCAAAAATTTTAACCTCTGTTATATTAAGTATTTTATTTTTTTTCCCTTCTTTATCAAATGCAACATCACACCCCAAAACAGAAAATCATTTAAACTTAGAAAATCTTAAAATACAACTTCTGGAAGATTCTAACTTTTTATCTAAGCTTAAGGAAAAAGTTACCTCCCATATTGATTCTCATCAAATTCAACAAATTGTGAGAGAGTATCTTCTTAATCATCCAGAAATTATGATTGAAATGCAGCTTATCCTTCAAGACAAGCTAGAAAAGCAGAATGAATACGAAAGCGAAAGACAAACCTCTGTCATCCATTCGTTAAAAAAGGAGATTTTCCACTCTCCTCATGACGCTGTTTTAGGCAATCCAAATGGCAAAAAAGTACTTGTTGATTTTTTTGATTACAACTGTCAACATTGTAAAAATTCCTATTCGAATATAGAAAACTTGATAAAAGAATACCCAGATTTACGAGTCATTATCAAGGATTTGCCAATTTTAGGACCTGATTCTATAGCCGTCCATACTGTTGCCTATGCATTTCGAAAACAATTTCCAGAAAAATATCCACAGTTTCACAAAACGCTTTTAATACATCAGGGGCGTGTAAATGAAGCTAAAGCTATAAAAATAGCTGTTTCATTAGGAGCAGATGAAAAAAAACTCCGTAATGCAATAAAAGATCCTAATCTGCAAAACACCTTTAAAGAAAATATTCAAATTACCTCTGCACTTCATATTACAGGAACGCCTTCTTACATTATCGGTAATAAAATACTCATCGGTGCAGCCAGCCAGGATATGCTAAAGCAAGCGATAGACAATATACAGTGAATAGCTTTTTTATACCTGATCCATTTTAGGAAGAATACTATAAATGAAGTGATTTTATGCTTTCTCTTTTTTGATAACAGGCTTATAAATGCAATTTTGCATACAGCAGAGACGAGTTTAAAATTGCAAAGTATAATGACTTAAAGGAAATAAAAATCTTTAAAGCCTCAAAAGATATCATCCCTAATCTAGAGATGTTCAGTCATAAAATGAGATAATGGCGATCTTTATTGATCAAGGAGTTAGAATTAAAATGGCAACAAAAAAAATAGATTCGGAAAAATATACCGCAATTGATACAAAAATTATTCGCGATCTTGCTGAAATTTTGAATGATACGAATTTAACAAATATTGAAGTTGAACAAGGAGAACTTCGTATTTGTGTTTCACGCCAAAATAACTCAACTTCTTCCGAACAAGTAATTTATTCCCCTGTTGCCACTCCTAGCTTTTCTGCAACATCTTCTCAAGTCCCAACAACCGAATCTCCCATACAGCCTCTCCAAGAAGATAAATCAAAAAATACCATAACCTCTCCAATGGTTGGCACAGCTTATCTTGCCCCTTCTCCAGGTGCTCAACCATTTGTAGAAGTAGGGCAAAATGTTTCTGAAGGAGAGACGTTACTAATCATTGAAGCGATGAAAACAATGAACCAAATTTCATCACCACGCTCAGGCAAAGTAACCACTATTCTTGTCGAAGATGGCCAACCTGTTGAGTTTGGTGAACCACTTATTATTGTTGAATAAAGCGAGGGGTAGCTATGATTCGAAAAATCCTCATTGCTAATCGGGGAGAAATTGCTCTTCGCGTTTTGCGTGCATGTAAAGAACTTGGTATAAAAACTGTAGCTGTTCACTCTACTGCTGATGCAGATGCAATGCATGTTCGTCTTGCAGACGAAAGTGTCTGTATTGGCCCTCCTCCTGCTCGAGATTCTTATTTGAGTATTCAGCAAATTATAGCTGCTTGTGAAATTACAGGAGCTGATGCCGTTCATCCGGGTTATGGTTTTCTTTCTGAAAATGCAAAATTTGCAGATGTTTTAGAAGCCCATGATATTACATTCATCGGCCCAACGGCTGCTCATATTCGAATCATGGGCGATAAAATTGAGGCCAAAAAAACTGCCAAAAAACTTGGTATTCCTGTCGTTCCTGGTTCAGATGGAGCTGTCACAGAAGAAGAAGATGCTTTACGCACTGCTCGTGAAATTGGTTATCCCGTTATTATCAAAGCGTCTGCCGGTGGTGGTGGACGTGGTATGAAAGTCGTTCATTCTGAACAAGAATTTTCGATAGCTCTTAAAACAACGCGTTCAGAAGCAAAAGCAGCCTTTGGTGATGACGCTGTTTATATAGAGAAATATTTAGAAAAGCCTCGTCATATTGAAATACAAGTTATAGGTGATGGTGCGGGAAATGCTATTCATTTAGGAGAACGTGATTGTTCACTTCAACGACGACATCAAAAAGTATGGGAAGAAGCTACATCACCTGCTCTTAATGAAACTGAAAGAAAAAAAATTGGTAGTATTGTTGCAAATGCCTGTGCTCAACTCGGATACCGTGGAGCTGGTACTGTCGAATTTCTTTATGAAAATGGTGAGTTCTATTTCATTGAAATGAATACGCGTTTACAAGTCGAACATCCTGTAACTGAAGAAATTACAGGTATAGATTTAGTTCATGAACAAATTCATATTGCATCAGGCTGCAAGCTTTCAGTGACACAAGATGATGTTTGTTTCTTCGGTCACGCCATTGAATGCCGTATTAATGCAGAAGATCCTCTTACCTTTACCCCGTCACCGGGAACCATTACACATTTTCATACCCCTGGAGGTTTAGGAATTCGTGTTGATTCAGGTGCTTATTCAGGTTATCGAATTCCTCCTTATTATGATAGCATGATTGGAAAGCTGATTGTTCATGGACGTACCCGTTTAGAATGTATGATGCGTTTACGACGTGCTTTAGATGAGTTTGTCGTGGATGGGATTAAAACGACACTTCCTCTCTTTCGTGAGCTCATTAACAATCAAGATGTTGCAAACGGTAATTATAATATTCACTGGCTAGAAAAATACCTTTCTCAGCAACAGACTTCTTCAGACTTTTGATTCAAGAACGATAGACTATCATCAGATTCTATAAGTAAGGATATTTCGACGCTACTGTAAACATCGTTAAAAAAGAAATAAGCTGATTATTTTTTATTTGTTATATAATTTTCTTTTAATATGTACAAAAATTGATAATTTTCTGTTTTCCTTTTTGTAAGTTTGTGCTAACTCCTACGTGGTTATGCCCTTATAGCTCAGTTGGTAGAGCACCTGATTTGTAATCAGGGGGTCGGGAGTTCGAGTCTCTCTGGGGGCACCGTTTTATTTCTTAAACATATTGAAATATATAGATTTTCTCTTTAATTGTCTTTTTTAAGACCACCTTTTAGACCACCCTTTACGGTTTATACAACTTTATCTAATTTACTCCTATTTGCTCCTTATTTTTCTCTGGAGTAAAGGCTAAGATCTCTTTCTTTCTCCACCTCACTGCTCTCCCTAGCTTGTATGGCTCCGGAAACAACCCCTGAAGCACCCAATTGCGAATCGTTGTTGTGGATACACTAAAAAGCTGTGCACACTCACGAGTTGTTACATATCTATCACCATCATCAAATATCATCTCATTACCTTTCTATTTTTTATGTTATGTAAATGGGTGGGGGTGCTGGGAGGAGAAAGCACCCCCATAATGTCAAGCGGCTTTCGTCAAAATCTTTTGCATCTCTTGTTCTATTTCCCCTAAAAAGATTTCAACCGCTTGATTGATTTGTTCGATTTGTTCTTCATCACGATTGACGCGTTTGATCTTCATTCTCAAATTAGTGGATTTACCTACAAAGTTTGGATTATAGCTCATGAAATGACACCATTTACGTCCCGTACAAGCCATTTGGAATTGCATTTGCGCGTGATATTCAGGCTTGATAGTGTCATCTATAAAAAAGCGTAGATGGTTTGGTGATTGTAGGCATTTAATCTCAATTAAACCGTCCTCACCAATAAGCCCATCAGGACTAGCACCAGCCATTTGGATTGTGGGATGTTGGATGAATCCACACCTTGTGACCTCTGTATCATAAATGAATGCATATTCTCTCAAGGCATCTTCTTCATGTTCAATGCCCCATTGCATAGCTGGCGTTATATAAGATTGGCTTATTTCCTCTGTTAATCGCTCCGTCATAAGTTTTATTTTGTACTCTTCATATTTGCTTGTAGGCGTTCCCTTAGCTGTTTTGCTAAGTATGTTATAAATGTTTGAAGCGGTGACTTTACCTAAACGGGCTTGAAACCACTCTGCTGTTCTTTGTTCCATTTCACACCGCCGGTTGCTCTTGTTGTGCTTTATTCATTTGCGAGCGTTGCTTTTTTTTCAAAGCAAACAAAACGGTTTGGGCTTGTTTATAAGACATCTGTGTGAGATTTTTTACGCCTATAAAAGCAAGAATATCGTTTTCCTTTGCTTGTGTCTTTTCCATTAATTCTTTGATTTCATTCATCTGTTCAGAAGAGATACCAGCAAGAATTGTGGCTCCATCTGTATCGTCTTCTTTTCTTGCGACATTAAGAAGCATGCCTAACAGATATCTGCGTGCATAGGTAATTGTAGAGCCAACCGCTTGTATGCTGTTTTTGCTCCCTGTAGCGTCAAAGGGAAATGTTCCTTGTGTTGATATTTCATTGCCAGATATATGCTTTAAAGTCATTTCCACGGTTATGCCATTTGAATTCTGTTCTTTGATCTGAGAAAACAAGGCAAAGTGATGTTTTGCAAGAGTTTCCTTGATTGCATCAATATATTTATCAAGCGTTGTATAGATACTTTTAGTATGTGTATTAAGAGCATTTTGTTCGATGTTTTTATATTCCATTTGCATAGCAGAAAGATCACGGACAAAGTTCTGGCGCTCTTGTCGTTCTATCTCCTTTTCTCGCAATTCAAGAAGGCTCTTGAGACGATCCAGATCTACATCACTTTGTAAAGCTCTTTCTAAAATAAGCTCCATAGCTGTAGAGTTGGTTTCACAAGCGTTTGTTTTTTCCACTAATTCCGTTTGTGTGGTAGTTAGTTCATTCATCTTGATTTCCTCCATTTAAAGCGCAATTCCCCCGTGGCGTGAATCACGCATGTGTTAAAAGTTGGTTGGTTTGGTTAGAAACGGCTTATAGAGATACTATAAGATTAGTCGTTCGTATTTTCTCATCTGGTTTGTTTTCTAGTTGAGATTCTTTTATCGCCATCAATCCAGTCGTCCCAACATACACATGCTTCACCGTAAATTTTTGCATGACCGTAAATATGCGCATCACCGTAAACTTGCGCATTGCCGTAAACACGCGCCCTATCGTAAATGTATGCCTCTTCGTAAACTTGTGCATTGCCATAAACTTCTGCATTATCAAAAACGTGCGGTTCACCGCAAATATATGCATCACCGTAAACTTCTGCATGACCGTAAATGCATGGTTCATCGAAAACTTCTGCTTTGCCATAGATACGAGATTTGTCGTAAACTTGTGCATTTTCGTAAACCTTAGCATCATCATAAACCTTGGCATAACCCCCAATCCAGCAATTACCATGATGCGATAGGTTGTCTTCTTTTGCTATAAAGCCGCCAAGATCACCTGCCTTTACATCTCCAAAGTCTTTCAATGCACGGATGCGGTAAAGCGTAATGTGTCCATCAACTTCGATTGTTTCGTCAGTAAGTTCGTATTTCTTTTCCATAGTGACAGCCTCTTAATGCATGCTTTGTCTTTTAAGTTCTTGAGACAGCACACCAATTCCTTTTGCTGTGATTTTTGCGCAAGGAATAACTTTTTCTATTCCACTGGCGGTTTGAAGTGTGATGGTTGGACAATCCATAAGTTGCTTTTGGATTTTGTCTTGATAAGGGAGTAAATTTCCACCTGCTGCACGTCTATAAACCCAACCTTTTTGCTGTAAGAATTGAATGAATTGTTTTGGTTGCATTTCGAGGATTTTCGCGGCTTCTGTAAGACCAAAAAGGCCATCATGACGTTATAAGCTTTCAAGTGCCATGGCTTTTGGTGTTAAATCTTCAATGATGGTGTCTTTTTGATCTATTTGACCTTGCAAATAATTCAAAAATCCAATCATAGCTTTTGGACTTGAATAATCGATTTGTGGTGTTACTGCTTGCTTTGCACGCCGTTCACATTCTATAAAATACTCTCTGGCTTCATGCCCTTTGTCATTACGCTCTATCATCGAAAGGTGCTTAGCCATATCTAATGTGAGGTAGTATTCTAAGCTTGTGCGCCCACCTTGGGGTTTTACTAAATTTTTAGTAAAACTTATAAAGTCTTGATTTTCTCGAAAATTACATTCTTTAATACGGTTAACAATCCAATCATTAAAGCGGGCTTTTACTTCTAAAAAAGCATGCAGATCACGTGCATTTACTGTTTGAACAGTTTCGTTTTTAATTGTGTTGTGCTGAATAGCAATAAGCTTTTCCATTACGGACCTCATGTTGATGGGACTGATGGATGAAAGGGGGCGCTTTTTAAACGCCCTTCAGAATTTTAAAGCACATCACAAGAACGCAAACGGTGCTGTTGTTCATAAGTACCGTACATTTCATCTTCATATTTTTCTTCTGCGATCTCTTCTAAAATTTCATTGTAGATATCACTTTCACGTATAAAGTAATGAACCTCACTATCTTCATCGAGACGTTCGATATTTTCTTTTACATATGCTTCTGCAATCTGTTCAGAAATGTCTTCACAACTCTTTTCAGAAGGATTTATACGAAAGATTTGGATGGCATCATCTCCCTCATCAACAATGCTTAGAATTTGGCTTGCATCAAGCGGTCCTGACCGACCAATGTTTTGATCATCATCGTAGGTAACTAATAAAATTTCATTAGAATTTATGAGAATTGGCTTTTCCATAATTTCCCCTCCCTAACGCCTCTTGGCGATTGTTTGTGTTAATTGATATAACACTTATACGCAAACGTATAAATAAAATCAAGAGAAAAATTACGAATATTCCACTTTTTTACATTTGTGTATAAATATTAGCTTCAGAATAATAGAATCAAAAGCTTTGCTGGACTTATTTCATAAGTGGACGATAAGATTTACGTGGTAGTATTGCAACTATTTCTCCAACCCATTTTATCTTAGCATTTTTAATAGGGTCTGCATTCCATGATTTAAGTACAATGCCCTCTAGAGAACGAGTAATTTGTTTGATAAATCGCTTATTATCTTCTGTTAGAACAACAACTTCATCACCATAATAATCGCTTACTGGCTTTGTTTGCAGATGTTTAACTACAATTAAATCACCATCTTTATATACAGGATACATGGAATCTCCACGAACCATGAAACCTAATGCTTCAAAAGGTAAATCAAATGGTATTTCAACTGTTTCAAGCCCATCTTCTGGAATTTTCTCAACATCTGTATCAATCTCTAGTCCTGCTCCTACATACCCCATAATAGGAACGAGTGTAGTAATTTGGTTATAGCCCTTTAAGCTTTTATATAGTTCTAGAATTGCATCTCTATGTGAACCTCTCGGATCTGACTCACTCCCCAACCATCTTGATATGGTTGCTTGGGTTACATTTAATCTCTCTGCAAGATCTTGTTGGCTGAGACCAAATTCAGATTGCAATATTTGCAATGTAGCAATGATGTTTTTTGTCATAATTAATCACTTATGATTTTTAAATTTAAAAAAATCTATTGTTTTTTTAATTTAATTGTATACAATTGCGTATATGGTTAAAGATAATGGATTCAATTCAAATGGGCACAGAGGAAAAATTAAAGATTAAATCTATCCGAAAGTGTTTATCTCTAACACAAAAGGAATTAGCAGACCTTTTAGGCGTTAAGCAAGCTTCTGTTTGTCGGTGGGAACAAGGCAAAGGATTATCATTAAAAAGTTATCTGAAACTACAACAATTAAAGAACAGTTCTATGCCTGCTTTTACTATTGCTTCTACAGATAATAACGAGCACCAGCAGCACAATTTTTAAAAGCTTAATCACTATGCATGTCATCATGGCGTGCAGATAAATACGCAACAGCCTTAAGGGGGGATTATGATCACGCATGCACAAACCATTCTCTGTCTTGATCTAGGTAGCAAGACTGGCTGGGCTATATGCGGTGCTGATGGTCACATAACAAGTGATACAGAACATTTTCAATCACGCCGTTTTGAAGGCGGTGGTATGCGTTATTTACGCTTTAAACGGTGGCTTACTGAACTAAAGAGATCTGTTGATGAAATTGACGCGGTGTATTTTGAAGAGGTGCGCCGGCATGTGGGTACAGACGCTTCTCATATTTACGGTGGCTTTCTAGCAACTTTAACGGCTTGGTGTGAACATCATCAGATACCGTACGAAGGCATTCCAGTTGGTACAATTAAGAAAGCGACAACAGGGAAGGGTAATGCTTCAAAAGAAGAAATGATTAAGGCAATATGTTCCAAAGGACATACGCCTAAAGACGACAACGAAGCAGATGCTTTAGCAATTTTATATTTAATAAAAGAAGGGGATGCGCATGTCTAATGGTATGCCATGGATAAGATTCCATTTGTACGACTGGATAAGTGGTACAGATGGAATGACGTTAGAGCAAAGGGGCGCTTATATGACGCTTCTCGTTCGCATGTACGATAAAAAAGCACCAATTAAAGAAGATTTTGAAACGCTTGCACGTGCTTGCAATTGTTCGCAGAAAAAATTTGCAGCTATTGTCGAATACTTAATGAGGAATGATAAACTTGTTGAGACAGATAATGGATTGTGGAATACGCGCGTTGAAGAAGAGCTAAACGATTTTGCTGATAAAAAAGAGCACATATCGCAAGTTCGTAGTGAGGCTGGTAAAAAAGGTGCACAAGCAAAAAATAATACAAAACAACATGTTAATAATTTTGCTGAAGCAAACGCTAAGCAAAATCAAGCTATAAAGAACCAGAATAAGAATATATATAAAAAAACTAAAACTAACGTTTTAGCAAAAAAAGAAATTAATTCTGAAAGTTTAGAAACAAACGATTTGGTTGACGAGCCAACAGAGGTTGCTGCTGTTGAGACCACATCAGAGCAAATCACAACATCATCAGACAACCAACCTCCAATTCACGAGCAAGAGAACGTTCCCAAAAAAGCAAAACGAGCGCAAGCTAATCGCGGTTGTCGATTGCCTGCGGATTTTGAACCCGATTACGATTTTGCCATTGCAGAGGGCTTGCCTCCAGAGCGCGTCAAAGTCGAAATCGCAAAGTTTCGAGATTACTGGCGTTCAAAAGCCGGAGCAAATGCAACCAAAACCGATTGGCAAGCAACATGGCGTAACTGGGTGCGAAAGGCTATCGAGGATTTAGAAAAAACGAAAAACACGAACAACAATGGTGGAAACAATGGAAACTTTTCAAAAGATCAAAGAACTCGCGGTGGTACCGGAGAGACAATCCGTAATCTTATCGGTGCAACACAGCTTAGTGACGCCTCTACAAGATACCGTGCAACAGATAGAGCGATGTGTAACTCTGGAGTTTCCATGGACCTTGAGAAATGGCATTCAATTGACAGCAACCCTAGAGAAACAAGCTTTAGAAGCTTATCAGACTGTTCAAAACTTACTTACCGTGAAAGCGTCTGTTGAAGATATTGCAGAGGCGCTTGATGTGCTTGAAGGCGGTTTGACAATGCAAAAAGTTTCAAATGTAGAAGCGCGTGCAAAGGCTTATATCGCAGCTCTTAACGGCATTTCACTCTGGTCTTTATTGCAAGCTGTTAAAAATCTTATACGTGGTGAAGCAAAAGGCATGTCCACAACATTTGTGCCCTCATGCGCTGATCTAGCGCAGTATTGTCGTGATTTAGAAAGCAGGCTTTATGGTGTTGCCGAGAGAGTTTTTACAGCAGTTGAAAATACGCGTAACCTAGCCTTAGGAGGCAAGCGCATTTCATTCATGAGAATAGGCAAGCCTAGTGAAGAGTGTCATGACAGTAGCAATTCTAAAGCGGCTTAAAACAGCAAAATAGTGAAAAGTGCTGATCATTTTACGATTAGGTATGTGTTTAAATCGACAAAAGTGCACCGTACAAAGCGATTTAAAGATTTTATGATGAAAACACATCTGTAATATAAAACGCTCTGTACAGTCAAATTTGAGTCAAATAACCCTATTGGCAAATTTAAGGATTAAGACATGCAGATTTTACAACATCTCTTCTTAACACAACGTAAAAAGCCCATGCAAAAAAAGTTTGTGGCAACAGCTGTTGGATATGTTCCATGGGGAGATGGAGCAGCAGAGTATTTTTACAACCTTTACGAATATGAAGATGGCAGGAGAGAGTGTGAAAAATTTGATGGCGGTCAGTATTACACCATACCAAAGAATGCGGATTTCAGTACCAAGGCACAAGTAAAAGCATGGGTTTATGGTGGTCATTTGCCTAAGAGCGTATTGAATTATGAAGCGTTGATAGATGAGCTTAACAGAGAGATTAAAAAACGATCAGAAGCTGCTTGACAATATGGCAACAATATGTCTATTGTCGAATCAGGTGCCTAGAAAACACCTTAAACCAATAGCGGATTGATTGCCGAAATAATCAATCTTCTGAACATTAAAGATTTTGACTCATTATATGTGGTAGCATATAAAGATCTTGTCGGGTGTGGTTGTGCTATAAAATACCTTCGCAGGGAAAGCATAACGACGGACTATTGGCCGTGTTTTCTAGCACCCGGCACTCTTCATAGAGTGTCAATAGAAAACCTCTAACCAATAGGAGTTCACATGAACACTCTTATTCCAATATCGGAACAAACTATTAATCAGGAAACTGTTCAAACGGTAAACGCTCGTGATTTGCATGCGTTTTTGGAAATAAAGTCTGAATTTAGAAATTGGATTAAAAATCGCATTAAAGAATGTAAATTTCAGGAAAATATAAACTTTATAACTGCGGTAAATTTTTACCGGGGTGGAAAAATAAAAGAATACCACATTACGTTAGACGTGGCTAAACATCTTTCGATGATAGAGCGTAATGATAAAGGGCATGAAGCACGTCAATACTTTATCAAATGTGAACGGCTTTTGAAACAAGTAACAACACCACAAGTTGACTACTCTAAACCCGAAGCATTGCTTGGTGTTTTGAATCACTTACAAAGCCAAATAGAGCAGAAGGATAACACCATTGCTGAATTGACTCCAAAAGCAAAAGCTTTGGAGGGCTTAAAACGTTCTGATGGGCTGTTCGGTCTTATTGAAGCAGCAAAGATGTTAGAGGTACGACCTAAGGATTTGACCGATTACCTACGTAAACATGATTGGGTCTATCGTCGAGCTCCAGGGGCACCTTTATTACCCTATCAAGACAAGATCAAGAAAGGCTTCATGGATTGCCCTGCTATCACTATCCAAAGACCTGATGGCACAGAAAAGGTACTCCCTTCAACAAAAATCACTTCAAGAGGTTTGGCATGTTTGAGAGAACAAATCCATGGAGGTGTGCAATGAATACCAGTATCGATTTTTTATGTGATTTATGGATGGCGTTGTATCAGTTTTCTGATCGTGATGATATTGAAGATAAGGCTTTTAATACTCTTATCGAGACTATGGATGCGATAGAAAAAGCTTTAATTTTTAAGCTTCAAGACGAAACCCCAAATGCACTGAAAATTTTGGCAATGATTACACATTTTGGAACTTTAAGACCACCTCCGATTATAGAGTCTTTATTGCGCGCTTACGAGCCAGATTTAGATAACCCCATTAAAAAGGTTGCTTAAAGTAAAATATGCCCTTCCCCATCTTTAAGGTGGGGAAGATATTTCAAGCAGCGTTTTTGATTGTAATCACAACTTGCTTACCAAGAACAGTCAGTGCCTGCTCTAGTGTTTGAAGTTTCGTTGGATAATTTAGATCAAGAATGCGTCTTGCTTCAGTTTCTTTCTTACCCAAACGATTGGCTAATTCTGTTTTGGTAATATGAGCTTCATTAAAAGCTTCTACCACTGCGAGCTTAAGAGCATTCCACGCATCTACTGTTACCTCTATAAGACCTTTATACTGCTGCGGTATAGGGAGAGGCAAACCACGCATCGGATAGCTACGTAATGCCAATCCTAACGCTTCAACAGCATTCTCTAATGCCTCTGCTCTATTTTCTCCAGCTGTTATTGCTTCTGGTACATCTGGAAAGGTTACAACAAAACCACCATCTGGATCAGTTTCAAACTTTGCTTGATAAGTATATTCCATATCTTTAAATCTCCTTGCTATTATGAAAGTGCTTCTGTGAGAGGTATAAAAACATTTAGAAAACTTCATACCCCTAACTGTTTTTTGATTATTTTCACATAGAGTGGGGTTAATTCACCAGATTTTATAACGGTCGTCTTATCTCCAAAAGTTACCAAATAATGCGATCCTTTGCCGGCATCTGGAGCCTCACTGTAATGAATACCTCTTTTTCTGGCTTCTTTACGTAACTCTCTAAGCAGCGCTTCTCGTTTCATTTAGCCTCTCCCACTTTGCAATAAAACTAATATCGCACAAAAAGGTTCGATAGTCAACAATAAATCGTACAAAAAAGTCTGATACAGACTTTGCTAATTTAGATGATGCTTATTGAAAAACTGAAGGCAAAACGAAAAAGCTATACCATTTGTAAGACATGGCTTTTTGCTTAAATAATTTATCAAGCAACATTATAATCTAATACTTTAAAAAAGTGTAATTAATTAACTGAAATAATTGAAAAAATAATTAACTTATGATAAGATTTTATGTGTATAAAATGCAAATCAAATGGAACTTACAAACATGATGAATAAAGTGATCTTAATTGGCTATCTTGGAGCTGATCCCGAAAGCAAAACTATGAATTCTGGTGCTGAAGTTGTCAATTTTCGGTTGGCGACGTCTGAGAGCTATACAGATAAAAATACCAATCAAAAAGTAGAGAAAACAGAATGGCATTCCGTTGTGGTTTTTAATCCGCATTTGGCAAAAATTGCTCTTCAATATTTACACAAAGGCTCAAAAATTTACGTAGAAGGCAAATTACAAACCCGTAAATGGCAAGATAAAAACGGTATTGACCGTTACACAACAGAGATTGTCTTATCACAATATAAAGGGGAATTGCATTTACTTGATGCAAAGAAAGAGCAATCTGCACACCCCTCACCCGTAACTTCTCAAAATTATGCTATCGCCTCTGGTGTCTCCGATTATAGTGCATCTCTTAATGACAGCATACCATTCTGATTGAAAAAAATATGACAAAAAGAAAAAAACGTGCAAAACGTGGTCGTCCACGGATCAACGGATGTATCAGAGAACCCAATGGTCGTATCTCACGGACAAAAATGCCCCATGATCCCATTGAAAAATTAGCAATAGAAATGCGTGCCAAACGCTTTGGCTTGACCATAGAAGAAGCAAAAAATCCGCTTTCCGCTACCTATATCGGACGGCTTTATCTGCAAGGTGTGATTAACCAAGATCAGTATGATGCAGCACAAAAATATCTTGAAGTGAGAAACAACTATTTATGTGCAAAAGGATTACCTAATGCAATTTATGATAAAATGCCCTCATCCTCTGATGAAGCAGCAAGAGAGAAATGGGTCGAATTTGCAACAAAACAATTTTTTAATATGCAAGAGGTAATAAAAGAAACACAACACCTTTACAGACAGTACAATTTTTATGTTGCATTGCAATATCTTATTATAGAAGATCAAACATTATCATATCTTGTACCTTCATTACGTATCGTTCTTAATGCTCTTCTAAAATATTTTGACCCCCAAAATAAATGGTAAGGTTTTACGAGTATTTTTATAAAAGTATCAGAAACTCTTGAAATAGCTTATAAAATGTTATATTTTTATATAATATTTTAGAGAGGGTGTTTTATGCATACAACAAAATTACGTAAAGTTGGAGGGTCAGTGATGCTTTCTATACCACCTGCCTTGCTTGATATTCTCCATCTTACTGAAAACACGCAAGTTGGTTTGGCTGTTGATAATGGACAATTGATTGTGAAACCACAGGCATTTCCTAGTTATACTCTTGATGAATTATTAGCTCAATGCAATCCGTCAGATGATTTCGTAGATGAGGACTTGGAGTGGTTTATGACTCAACCTGTTGGTAAAGAGCTCTTGTGATGAAGCGAGGTGAAATTTGGCTTGTATCTCTTGATCCATCTTCGGGCTATGAGCAAAAAGGAACGCGTCCTGTACTGATTGTATCACCGGAAGCGTTTAATCGTGTAACGAAAACACCCATTGTCTTACCTATTACAAGCGGAGGAAATTTTGCTAGAACAGCAGGTTTTGCTGTCTCATTAATGGGAGTAGGATTGCATACAACAGGTGTGATACGTTGTGACCAGCCACGTGCTCTTGATATTGGAGCGCGCCTGGGGAAAAAAATGGAAACAGTTCCTCCCATGATTATGAACGAAGTCCTTGCTAAGCTATCAACATTTCTTACGTAATTTCTTCAAATTTTTATCTTACCTTGAGACGGAAAAGTTATATAAAAGATTCATTTGAATAGAAAATTTTTGCGTCATTTTATTTCTCTGAGCACCAGATTTAGGTAAAAAATAAAAAAATACACAATATCGTGATTTTTTTATTGACAATGCGTGAAAATTTTTATTTAATAGCTTCACTGTACTAGTTGTATTGTATCTAAAATTCAAAAATATCCCTTAAAATTTGATAAAATATTAAGCTTTAAAAATGGTTTAACATACTGTTTTTATTGATAAAATTCACTTATCTATTTTGCATACATCAAAAGCCATTAATTGACCAATGATGTCATTAATTAATTGCCTCAAAAGGAGTCAAGATGAAAGCAATCATCACCAAACCAATGTGTGTTGTTGGCGATAACAAAAGCACTATTCGTTTTGAACCATCAACTTCAAGTAATCCATTTGTAGAGATTTCCAATCAAGTCTATGCCCGACTTAAACGAGCAAACGCCGTAAAACCCTTTGTTGAAAGTAGAACCACAATAAAATCTGAAAAGGTAATTGAACAGACTAAGCCAATCGAAAAAGAAGTTGTACAAACATCTTCTGAACTAGGAACAGAAGAAACTTCACTTCAACAGACCAAAACACCTAAAGTTTCCAAGCCATCAACACCTCCTGCTAAAAAGCTTAAAAATTGAAATTAATCATCCATCAAAAGTGGTATCTTCAACAGGTAAAAGATACCTTTACCAATCTTCAAGCACCACGCCTTAATTGGGCTTTACGGAATGCTGTTAACACCGCAGCAAAGCAAGTCGAGCGCTTTACGGAGAAGCAAGTTGCCGACCTCTCATCAGCCCAACCAAAGCGTGTTAAAAAAGGTGTTTATATTAAAGAAAAGGCTACAGCAAAGTTTCTCGAGACAGATATCACCGGTTCTGGAACACCGATACCTCTTAAATTTTTTAAGGCAAAAGAGACAAAACGCGGTGTGACTTACACAATGTTTGGAAAGAAAGAAATCTTGACCCATGGTTTTATTAAGGGGGGGAATTTTCCAAAGCGCGTTGATTTAAAAATGGGGGGAATGTGTTTCAAAGAGTGGACAGCGATAAATTCCCCATTGCAAAACAAGAAGGACCATCAATTGCTAAAGTGATGTCCAAACCAGAGATTGCAAATGCTATCGCACAATATGCCAGTGAAAGACTAACCAAAAACATACAGAGACAACTTGCTCGTCAAGAATACGCTACCAATAAAAGAGGCTAGATCATGTTTCCAAACTTTATCTCTATATTACATATCCTTATTGGTTTATACATTACATATTCTTATGACAATTTTAAAAACAAATTATCACTTGCACTTTGTTATTTCCATAAAAAAATCAATAAAATCAATGCAAAAGGTACTTCCCAGCGGGTTGGCTTCGTTGCGGGGCAGGCTAGCGCGAACTATCGCTAGCAACAGAATTTTCAATTTGACTGTACATTGTACACTTAACTCATTGATAAATAATGATTTCAGTGTGTACAGTATGATATGTAAAATGTCTCCTTATCGCATTGAAGCCCGTTTTTCAGTTCATGACGTAAAGCTTTCTTTCTTGGTACGCCGAAAGCCCCATTCCTCAAGATGAGAAAAAAATCAAGGCAAGGAGCAACTATGAATAAGAAAACGCGTAAAGGTCTATCGGTTCGTGCGTTTGCGAAGAAGATGGGTGTTTCACATAATGCGGTTGTTTCTCGGATAAAGACAGGTAAATTTGATGCAGCTATTTTTGAAGATGGTTCTGTCAATGAAGTCCTTGCCACAAGCATCTGGAATGAGAATCCAACAAAGCGCCCTGCTTCACTTTTAGCGCCTGATGGAAAGGTGCGGACAAAGATCAAACAAGCCTCCACAGATGGAGCCAATGAATACAAGATTAAACTGGAGCGAATGCAAGTTGCGCTAGCAAAAGAAAAGATTGCCCTGGAAAAGTTACGCGAAACAACTGTTGATCGAGAAGAAGTGAGAAAAGAAGCATGGAACTTTGGAAGAGCGCATCGAGATACAATGCTCAACTTTGCCTATCGCTTTGGTACTGAAATTGCGGCGCAAGTGGGATGTGATGCTGCGAGCCTTATTGGAGCTATCGATCATCATATGCGCAAAGCTTTAGTGGAAAATGTCGTCCCTGTTTCTTTTCACGATCCCAACATTTTAGAAGAGAATCCAGAACATGATAAGTGATGCTTCGCCCTCGTCCTCTGATGCTGGGCTCTTTTTTTGCTATGCGAATGAAGGACGCCGTCCTGACCCGCCTTATACTGTTTCCCAGTGGGCTGATAAAAATCGTTATTTGAGCACAGTTACAAGTGCTGAGCCTGGATTATGGAGGACTATACGTACCCCCTATTTACGAGAGATCATGGATAATCTTTCTGTTTATGATCCGACTGAAACAACGGTTGTGATGAAGGGGGCTCAGATTGGAATGTCGGAAGCAGCATTGAACTTTTGTGGTTATGCCATTCATCATAGTCCAGGACCTGCCCTTTATGTGATGCCGACAGTTGAGACCGCTAAGAAACTGTCAAAGTCTCGTCTTGATCCGATGATTTCAGCTAGCCCTGCTTTAAGTGAACGCATTGCTCCTGCTCGTGCACGAGACAGTGGAAATACAATGTTTTCAAAGGAATTTTATGGAGGAACATTGATGATTACCGGAGCAAATAGTGCTGCTGGATTGCGTTCTTCTCCTATTCGCTATTTGGTTTTGGATGAAGTCGATGCTTACCCATTGAATGTCGATAATGAAGGCGATCCTGTAACAATTGCTGAAAAACGAACCTCTGCTTTTATTCAACGTAAAATTTTTAAATTGTCCACGCCGACACACCGTGACACAAGCCGTATCGCCAAGGATTTTGTGCTAGGAGACCAGCGATATTACAACGTACCTTGTGATGCATGTGGTGTTCTACAGCCCATTGTTTGGTCACAAATCAAGTGGCCAAAAGGCGCCCCCGAAAAAGCTGTGTTTGTTTGTGCGCATTGTGGTCATGAACATGCCGAACATCGTAAGTCCACCTTAATGGCAGAAGAAAACGGTGCTTGCTGGATCGCAACACAGGAGTCAAGTAAGCCTCGTCTGCGTTCTTACCATATTTCAGCGCTTTATTCGCCATGGCTGACTTGGGGCGATTGTGCGCGCGAATTTTTAAGAGCCAAAGAAGACCCTCTCTTTTGCAAGTTTTTATTAATACAGTTCTTGGAGAGCCATGGGAAGACAGAACAGGCGAAGTTGTTGATCCAGACAGCCTTTATGCAAAACGTGAAGATTATCCCCTTGCACCAGAACAAGCCGTGTTGTTGACAGCGGGTATTGATGTGCAAAATGACCGGTTAGAGCTTGAAGTGGTGGGATGGGGACGCAGTGAAGAAAGCTGGCATATTGATTATCACGTCATTCCTGGTGATCCCTCTTCTTTTGAAGTATGGGACCAATTGGATGAATATCTTGCAAGACGCTGGCCGCATCTAGGTTACAAAGACGGCATCAAGATAACGGCTGCTTGTATTGATACCGGTGGTGGACACACACAGGCTGTTTATAATTATGTGCACCCCCGTGAAGGACGGCGTATCTGGGGCATTAAGGAACAAGCAGGATGGCGTGCGGTATGGCCGCGCCGCCCAAGCAGAAACAATAAGGGGCAGATT
>NZ_JAQISW010000019.1 GCF_028618435.1 Bartonella sp. MM73XJBT.G | reverse complement strand
GCGCATGTTTCTCATGATGCTGCGGTCTTTAGCTATGCAAGGGTCTATGGTCATGCCAATGTTTCTGGATCGGCTTGCATTTATAGCCATGGCAAGGTTTATAATTATGCTGTTATTAGAGGGCGTGCAAAGATTTATGGGAAGGTTTATGGCTCTGCTAGCGTGGCTGGCTCTTGTGAAGTTTATGGCTCTGTCTATGGCAATGCAAAACTCTCATATTGTGCAAAGGTCTGGGGGCGTGCTTATGGCAATGCAAAAATAAACAAAAAAAGCAAAGAAAAGTTGGTGCCCCAAAATTGTGAGGTTTATGAAAGCGATCATGTTATCAAGATTGTTGATAAAACGGAATAAAGAACGGCATGGGGAGGCCTTCTTTATGGCTATAAACGCATCATAAGATGCATTCCTTAAAACGTATCATAAAAGAGAGAACTCCAAAAAAGAAAGCCGTGCCAATTGATTGACGCGGCTTTCTAATAGCGATTCTTATTGAGTAAAATGAATCACCCATAACGGAGTGATAAATGCATATATACAAAACGTATCATATTGCAAGCATTCTATTGTTTTTATGAAAACTTATCAAAAGGATCATAAATGATGCATATGATTTTTACTCACTCATTTGAATGAGAGAATGAATTATAGAGACTGTAAACGCTTTATGGCTATCAAACGTATTAGAATAACGTCCTTTTCTTTAAAGAGATTCATTTAAATCAAAACGCATTATAAAAATGCTTCTTTAAAACGTTTTAAAATACTAAGCTCAAAATTGAGCTGAGTGAATTTCAAATAACTGACATTCTAAAATCAAAACCTATCAAATAAATCAAAACGTTTGCTAGCTTTATCAATCCAATCAAAAGCAAATGTGTATTAAGTGAAATGTCTATAACAAAACCCGTTTTTATATTTACGCGCGTTGGTTTTTAAAAGTAGCATTTCATAAGACAAATAAACAAACGCTTTTTAGAATCTATGGTTTTTAAAATTTGCTCTGCTGTGAAATCTAGATCTTTGTTTTTTCGTAAATGAAACAATGAAACGTTCTTAAAAGCAAATGATAACTAAGTTTATAGCTGTTATATATAAAACATCAGTTTCAAATGTTTAAATATTCACTTAAAGAGGTTTTTATAAGCGTATTTTTATTTTTCTTTAAAACCTAATTTCTTTAAAAATTAGCCGGCTCAAATTTGAGCTGGTTATCTTTAAAATAGAGATTCTTTAAACATTTCGCTTTTTTCTAAAAATTTAGTAAAACCCTATGCGTTTAGATTTTACAATGGTTTTGAATTTTGCTTGCTTCTTAAAAAGGGAACTAAAATCACTCAATCCAAATTTGGATTGACCCCATTTGGTTTCGTATTTTTAAACGATAACTTTTAAAACGTTTGTTGCTCGCTTGCTTGCATGCATCATAAAAAGGCTTTTTATTTCATAAGATATAACGTTTTTAATTTCATAACTGTTGTGATGATATGTTTGTATAATGCCTGCCTATCATTTTCTAAACTTTTAGAAAGCGCTTTAAAAACGATATTGAAATCCTTTATGCACCTTTAATGAATTAAAACCTATAAGCTTATGACAGTTTCAAACGATTACTCCTTATTAAAATATTGCTATAGCATTTTTAGATTTTACGCTTCTCAATTTTGAGAATCATAATCTCATACTTGATAATGCGATTACTAATCCAATCTTTAAAACAATGCGATTTTTGAGTGATAAAAACGTATCATAAAATTTATTAACTGTTATGAATGGTAGCTGCTTTTCATTTCATTTGAATACACACATGCGTTATAATATTTACATCATGATTTGCTTTTTTATGCTCTATTCATACATGGCAATTGTTTATAAAAAATGGTCAAATGAATCACGTATAAAATTGTGGATTCTTAAGTGGATTCATATAAAATAATTACACTCAACATATTGACTTTATTGTGTTTTTATTTATAATGAGTCGTCTGCTCATTACTTCCATACATCGCTGAAGCAAATTCTTCATCTCTCAGTAACAACTTCTTAACACGCAACATATCTGATACATGATCGCTATAACTACGATTGGTGGTGATAGGGACACCATAAGTCGATTTGGTATTTTCACCCGTTCCTGATTGAAGATAAATATCTACCCAAAGATCCGTAGAGGGGTCATACACCATTCCTTCGGGAGAACTATGCGGACGGTGATTCAAACACCAGACAGAATTGGGTAATATATCCCCTGCTCTATAACCTGATAAGGGGTGACCTTCAATCGTTCCAACATCCGCACAGAGCGTATGAAACCCTCCTATCTTGCGCGAATTATTGACTGTATAACCGTTTGGATAGGTAGAGTTTTCTGAGACAACAAATTTATGAGAATCTCCCCCATCAGAAACCAAATAAACATAATAATCCTTGCCCGCCGAAAGAGACTGAACGCTTATTATTTTATCTGCCGTATTACTTGCAACCAAAATATCATTGCCTCGTATCAAGGTTAGGCGTGTTCCTTTTTTCAACGTTAATTGACTTTTCCCAGTCGCTACAAGAAACTGGGTAGGAACAGAAATAACACTTAAATTTAAGTGCTTAAGAAAATTTTTAAAATGAGGATCACTCACTAAATCCGCATTGCTTTGATGCACTGCTAAAGCAATTTGTTTTGCTTCCTTGGCTATCTCTGTTGCTTGAGAAGCTGCTGTCTTTGCTAATGTCGCCGTTGTTTGTGCAGAAGCAGCACTTGAACTTACCTTTGCTAGAGAACTCTTGAGGACACTCATTTCTTGCTTCGTATGATCTAAGCTTTGTGTAGCTTCTTCTACCAAATGTTGTGCTTTATCTACTATAGTCTTCGCATTCGCTGCTACTTGCTCTAACTGTTTTGCTTTGTTCTGTACTTCTTCAACCTCAACACCAATCAAATTCGCTTTCGCTTGTGCACTATTGGCTACTTTCTTGGCTTGACTTGCTTCCTCTTGCGCTTCTTCAGCTATCTCTTTTGCCTCTTGCGCCGTAGAATGTGCTTGACTGACGACTTGTTTGGTTTCTTCCGAAATACTCTTAGCAGATAACGCTGTTCCCATCGCTGTATTGGCTACACTCTCTACCCTTTCTGCTTTGCTCTTGGCTGCTTCGGCTAAACTTTTTAAAGTTTCTGCATCTATATGCTCTATTAACGATTTGGCTTCATTCGCTACTCTTGTCGCTTCTGATACGTCCTGTTGCGCTTGCTCTGCTTTAGAGGCTGCCCCATCCGCTGTACTTTTCGCTTCTTCAGCTATAGACTTCGCACTATCGGCTACTTGACGCGCTTTTTTGGCGTCATCCTGCGCTTCTTCCGCTGCACTCTCTGCAAAACTTGCTTTAACCTTTGCACTATCGGCTGTTTGCTTGGCTGCACTTGCTTTATTTTTGGCTTCTTCCACTAAGTTCTTGACGGCTTGTGCACTCCCTTGCCCTGCTGCTTCTCCAGAACGGACAGCCTGTTCTGCCGCTGTTTTTGCCTCTCCCGCTATTCTCGTCGCCTCACTTGCTTGCTGCTCTGCATGCTCTGCCTTCTCTTTTGCACTTGCTGCTGTGCTTTTTGCATCCTCTGCTATAGACTTCGCTGTACTCGATTGCGTCAATGATTCTGAGACTTTTTGTATCGTCTCATCATCTGTCTGCTTTGCCGAATTGGCTGTTGATACCGCCCTCTCTGCAAGGCTTTTTACATCACTCAGCGTCTCTTTAACCTCATCACAAACATTCTTGTTTGCTTGTGCTCTCTCCTTCGCTTCATTGGCTATAGTTAATGCCGTGCTTGCCGTCGTGCTCGCATCTGTCGATGCTGTTCGTGCTTGATCTGCTGTCTTTTGTGCCTCTGTGGAGGTTGCTGTCGCTTTTTCCGCTAAACTCTTTGCTTCTTCACTAACACCTTTTGCCTCATTAACTAAGGTAATCGCCTGTGAAGATTGATCCTTTGCTTCTGTAGAAGCCGTGAGAGCATTTGAAGACGCATCTTTTGCTTCTGACGCTCGTTGTTTTGCTTCTTCTGCTTTGCTCTTCGCATCTGCTGCCTCTGAAACGGCTCTCTCAATGTTTTCTTTCGCACTATGCGCTGTTGCTGTCGCTGTTTCACTTGCACTCTTGGCTTCATTGGCTGTGGTTAATGCCCTCTCTGCTACTCCCTTAGCTTCTGTCGCTGTAGTCGCCGCCGTTTCTGATGTTGCTTTCGCGCCATTAGCTACGCTCAACGCCTGTGATGCCGTCTCTTTTGCTTCTTGTACAACACTCTGTGCGGATTCCGCTTTGCTCTTCGCATCTTCTGCCAAAACCTTGATCGCTTCTCCACCGCGTATCGTTTCACCCTCTAAACGTACCGATTGCTCTGCCACTACCTTCGCTTCATTGGCTACCTTCATCGCTTCTGTTGCATTGGCTTGCGCCTCTGCTGCTTTAACTCTTGCCGTTTCTGCAACTTGTTTGGCTTCACTTGATCCGCTCTTAGCCTCTCCTGCCGTCGTTTCTATATCAGATACGCTTGCCTTAACGCTTGTGATCTCTGCTCGTACTTGTTCTACTGTCTGCCTTACCTCTGTAACCTTCTGATCTGCTCGATTGGCTGCTGTCAAAGCTGTTTCACTAATACCTTTTGCATCATTGGCTGTCGTGGAGGCTCCCTCTGCTAGTCCCTTAGATTCTTCTGCTAAACCCTTAGCTTCCTCTGCTGTCTGCTTTGCTTCTCTCGCTGACCTCTCTGCTCCTTCCGCAAGAGACTTAGATTCATCAGCTACACGCTTTGCTTCAGTCGATAAACTAACCGCTTGTTCACTCGTGGCTTTCGCTGCATGCGCAATTGTCTCTACACTGTCGGCTTTACTCTTTGCCTCTTCTGCTATGCTCTTTACAGTTTCTGTACTAACTTGCGATGATGCCTTGACTTCATTAGCTACTCTCGTGGCTTCTGTTGCACTCTGTTGGGCTTGTTCCGCTTGCCTCTGTGCATTATCCGCCGCACTTTTCGCTTCTAAGGCTGTCAACTTGACATTACTGGCTTCCTCTTTCGCTTCTTCTGAGAGCCTCTTCGCTGATTCAGCTGTTTGATTTGCTTGATCACTCGCCTCTTTTGCTGTATTCGCAACACTCTCTACGCTTTCGGCTTTCCTTTTCGCATCCATAGCTGTACTAGATGCCGTATCGGCGATTACCTTCGCAGAACTCGCTTCTTTTAAAGATTGTTCTGCTATCTTTTGCGCTTCTGTAGATGCCGTATTCGCTTTTTCCGCTAAACCTTTAACTTCTTCAAATGTTTTATTCGATTCATCAAAAGCATCCTTGTTTTCCTGAACAAGTTTCTTTGCTTCTTCTGATAATGTTTTGGCTTCACCAGCAATTCTCTTCGCATCCATAGCTGTGTTAGATGCCCTATCCGCCGTTGATTTCGCAGTCGTAGCTTCACTGAGAGCTTGTTCTGATGTCTTTTGCGCCTCTGTAGATGCCCTCGTCGCTGTGTCTGCTAACCCTTTTACTTCTTCAGAAATATTCCTAACATCATTGACTGATGTCGCCGCTGTAGATGCTCTCTCCTTCGCATCGCTTGCTTCTGTAAGCGCAGTCGTCGAGGCATTCTTGGCTTCTGCGGCTAGTTGCTTGGCTTCTTCACAAACGCTCTTACTTTCTTGGGCTAATCTCTCGGCTGCTTCCGCTTTCTTCTGAACTTCTTCTACCAAACTTTTTGTCGTTGTATCCCCTTCACGAATCGCTTGTCTATCCGCTTGTAACGCCTGCTCCGCAAATGACTTCGCTTCAGAAGCTAACCGAGATGCCGTGGTTGATTCCTGCTGTGCCTGTTCGGATTTCCTATTGGCACTATCTGCTACGCTTTTGGCTTCTAAGGCGGTTGTCTTCGAAACACTGGATTCTTGCTTTGCTTCCTCTGAGAGCCTCTTTGCAAATGTTGCCGTTTGGGTTGCCTGATCGCTCTTTTCCTTTGCTGCATTGGCAACAGTCTCTAAATTTTCTACTTTGCTCTTCGCATCCAATGCTACCTCTTGTGACGTTTCTGACGCTTGTTTTGCCCCTTCTGCGACATTCTTTGCCGCTCTTGACTCTCTTAACGCTTCATCCGCTGTTGTTTGGCTTTGTGATGCTTTTGCTATCGCCTCATCCGCTGTTCTCTTGGATAATTCTGAAAGCGTTTGTGTGGTTTCCCCCTTCTCCTTGGCTTCTCTTGCTTCTGTTAAGGCTGTCTCTACCGATGTTTGTACTTGTGATACTGTTTTTGTCAGTTCGGTAACTGAAGATGTCGCTTGCTCCGATAAACCTTTTGCCTCTTCTGCAACCCCCTTGGCTGCATTAGCTGTCGTCGACGCCATAGATGATGTTGCTTTCGCAGAACTTGCTTCTCTTAATGCTTGTTCTGATGTCTCTTTCGCAGTCTCTGCTGTCTGCTTGCCTTCTCTTACCTCTGTTAAGGCTGTCTCTATTGACGTTTGTACCTGTGATACTTTTTGAGTGAGTTCTGTAACTGAAGATGTCGCCCGTTCCGATAAAACTTTCGCATTTCCTGCCATATCCTTGGCATCATCCGCTGTCTGTTTGGCGCCATCCGCCTTAAGACTTGCTTGCGTCGCTACCGTCTTAACTTCATGACTCGTCGCTACTGCTGTCGTGGCTACTTGGGTCGTCTCCATGGCTGTTCGGGAGGCTTCTCTCGCTGTTTGTTCTGCACGATTTGCAATCGATTTCGATTCATCAGCTAACCTCTTGGCTTCTGTAGAGACATTCACTGCGCTGTCACTTATCTGCTTCACTTCTGCAAAACTTTCCAATGCCGTCGCTAATGAACCTTTCGTAACATTGATTTCCCCTGAAGCTCTATCAACGGCTGCCTTGCTCTCTTCTGCCATGTGCTTCGCTGCATCAGAGGCATTCTTGGCTTCTGCGGCTAAGCTCTTAGCGCTATCCGCTGTCTCTTTCGCAACATTGGCCGTTGTCGTCACTGCTGTAACCGCTTCACCCGTTGTCGTCACCTCTCTAAGTGCTTGCTCCGATACGCGCTTTGATTCTTCTGCAACTTGTTGGGCTCCATTCGCACGCGCCATCGCTTTTTCCGCTTCTTGCCTTGCATTAACAACCTGTTCTAACGGTGCGAAAGTTTCATACGAATACAAAGAAGCGGTCCCTAAAATCTTCGGAACAACAACACTATCTTGCGAACTACCAGAAACTATTTCTTCTCTTGTTGCTACCGGTATCAGATATTCATGACTATGATCGGGTATCTTCATCTGCCTTAATCCTTACATCATGCCTACAATAAACACTCTTTCAATTCTTCAAGCTCTTCACTTAAGCTCTCTAAACGCTTCTCTAAATCTTTCAGCGAACCATCAATCTCTGTTTTCAAAGCTGTTTTCACTAAATCAACAATCCCTTGAAGCGGCGCATGCACAAAATGATCCCCTGAATACAAAACAACCCGTACTTGAGACGGGTCGTTAAGCTCTGATATTGCAAATGGTTTGGATAACATTTCATCTCCTCATGTCTTTATCCCATAAATTATACTCACATTAACGGGGCGTGTTTCAACGCCCCCAACCCTCTCTGTCATAAGGTGATGCTCATGATGCCCCCTGTCATAAAGCCCTTCTTTTATAGGTACAGAATGGTATAAAAAACTCCCCAAGGGGTCTCGGATAAACCAAGGCAAGCGGGGCGGCTTATCCTTTTTAGTAAACCAAAAGGGAACCTCTTCTTTCATGAAGCTCTCTATTATTTTCTCACATTCAACAGCGCTAACCTGCAAGCCAGTACAGTCTCTCCTTCGCCTTGTCAAAGAAGCTTCAGAAGAAGAAACATCCCGTTTCTTTCGTGAAGAACGCTCAACCGAAGATGCTGGACCTATTAAATGTTCATGCGCTTTCAAAGAACAGCCTTGCAAACTTGCAAATGAACGCCAAGAATCTAGACCACGTTCATAATCCAGTCCTCGTAAAAACATCCCCCGAAAATCGGGAACATTAAACGTCATAACACCATCCCCCTCACCCCACGTCGTTCCTATCGCCTCAAATAAATCCCAATAAACAAAACGAGAATAAGCCTGCCCATCGCAGGGTAACCAACCTTCCGGCAAACGTTCCATCGCAAAAGGACCTATCAAACCAGACGGTAGGCGTTTTAAAGAAGAAGCTTTCTCCCTTGTTGGATTGAGAATTTGCCAACCGCTTATCTCTTCATCATACACAAGCCTATAAAGACAACCCTCTTGGATCTCGCCTCCCGATAAGGCTAATAAACCCGTTTCCGTTGCCTTATAGACGGGCTTGCCGGCTAAATTATTCAAAGCAATCGTTGTCACCCCTACATTCTTGCCCTTCGCTTTAAAACAAACCGATAGCCCATTCTTATACTCTAAAAACTGAGATTGACTTTGAAGATGTATTGCACTGGTCTTTTGTTGATCATTACCCCTAACAATCCCTTCAATCACACCCCCCGTATCGGATAAATACTCACGGACCCTTTGCATCATAAAACGCGCACTGTTATTGACTGTGTTAGGCAGCTGTCCCTCTGACCAATTAATTAAACTATCAGCACCCCCATTTTCAGATGCCGTTAAGGACCAATCATATATCGTCGACATCTAAAACCTCACGTCTTAATCCCAAACACAACACTCATATTAATCGGGCGTGTCTCACTGACACCTGAACTGACCAACTCAATATCACGCATGTGAAGATGAGAACGGGGAAAAGCTAACTTATGATGCACGCGGATATTCTCTTCTCTCACACCCAAATGTTCAGCAAGCTTTTCCCTTTGCTGCTCATTCAGCTCATAACCCCAGATAATTGTTATATCTCCACGCCAATGATCTCTCTCATTCTCATCATTAAAAATCGTAACCAATTGTCCGCCATGCTCATGCTTTCTCATGGCATCATGCTGTAATGTGCCAAGATAACGCCAACGGTCTATCTCACGGTCATCATCAACGCCTCGTAAAAAAACACCGCGCAAATCGGGAACATTAAACTCCGTCCAACTATCACTGCCACCCCACCTTGTTCTTATCGCATCATAAAGAGCTGGATAATCACTGCGCAAATAAGACTTCCCATCACACACTAACCAACCAGACGGCAAAACTTGCATCCCAAAAATCCCTATCGTACCAGTAGGATAAACCGAAATCTTCGGATCTTGTAATAAAGGCAAGGGGGTAGGATTTAAAACATGCCAACCTTCATCCCTATACACCAAGCTATAAATACACCCCTTTTGAAACTCACCGCCTGTCAAAGCACGCATGCCTAACTCTGTTGCCTTATAGACGGGCTTGCCGGCTAAAGCATTCAAAGCAATCGTTGTCACCCCTACATTCTTGCCCTTCGCTTTAAAACAAATCGATAGCCCATTCTTATACTCTAAAAACTCACAGCGGCTCTGCAACCTGATCAACGTTGTCTGTTGTTCCCCGTCAACCGTAAAGGTGTTTTCAATTATACCGCTCGTATCTGATAAATATTCCTTGATGCGCTGCATCATAAAACGCGCACTGTTGTTCAAACTACTAGGACGTTGCCCTTTGGACCAATCAATCAAATCATCACAATAGGCATTCTCAGAGGCATTTAAAGACCAATCATATATCGTCGACATCTAAAACCTCATGTCTTAATCCCAAACAAAACGCTCACATTAACTGGACGCGTCTCACCCTCATCAGAGCTTGTCAAGTCAACCTCTTGCTCCTCTAAAACGGTATAATTACCTGCAATGTAGCCCCATACATTTTCACGATCTATACCCATAAAACTCGCCAGAGAGCTCCCTCCCAACAACCCCACACGATAGCCCAACACATCCGTCGTATTCCCATCCCAAAAGTCTTCATTGCTGGTAAAATGGGGAAATGAAAGACTTTGCCCCTGATGTTGGTGCGACTCGATTAAATCGGTTTGCACACTTGCAAATCTACGATCGGCATCTATAGACCGTCCACTATCTAAGCCTCGTAAAAACATCCCCCGAAAATCGGGAACATTAAACGTCGTAACACTATTCCCTTCTCCCCAAACCGTCCCTATCGTCGCAAACAAATCACTATAATCAGTACGCGAATAAGCCTTCCCATCGCAAAGTAACCAACCTTTTGGAAGATCACGCATGCCAAATGTTCCTATAAATCCCGTTGGATAAAGACTGCTTTCTTCTTCCAATGGAAGAGAGGTAGGATTCATAAGATACCAATGATCTCCATTATAGACTAATGTATAAATGCATCCCTGCTGGATTTCCCCGCCCAATAAGACACCAACCCCTAAGGCGGTCGCTTTATAAACCGGTCTGTCCTCTAAAGCATTCAAAGCAATCGTTGTTGTTCCAATATTCTTACCCGTTGCCATAAAGCGCAAAACAATACCATTCTTATACTCCAAAAATGCCGTTTGGCTTTCAAGCCTTATCAAGGTTGTTTGTTGAGCATGATCATTTGTAACAATCCCTTCAAGCGTTCCACCCGTATCTAACAAATATTCCTTGAAACGCTGCATCATCACGCGCGCGCTCGTGTTTACACGGCTAGGGTGCTGTCCCTCTGACCAATCAATCAAATCATCCGCGCGCATGTTATCCACCGCTCTAAGCGACCAATCATATATTGTTGACATGATTTTGACCCTTAAATTCCGTAAAATGCCCGCATGAATTGTGTCATCAAAGGATTATCATCTTCACTCTCTTCTTCTTCTGAAGGCTCTTCCTGTGACGCTAATAATGCCCGTAAAACCTCTAGCAAGTTTTCTCTATTGCCAATGCCCCCTCGTGCTATAGGACTTGCTCTATAAGGTTGCTCTCCCCCATACATTTGAAAAACACGATTAACAAAATCACTTGCACGCATTGCATTATTGCCTGCATTCAAACCAACCGCATTGCTGCCAACCAATTGCGCTGCATTGGCATGGGGATTTTGTAAAAGACGGGTAGCTCCTCCTGCCCCTTGTTGATGGGCTAAATATAATTCTGCCTCTGTAGGCGCCCTTCCCAACACACGGCTTAAATGGTTGCGATTATCAAGGGTCAATCTCCCCATCGCATCGGCTGCCTGCATGGGGTCAAAACGGTCCTGCAAACCATATTGCTTAGCTGTGCTATCTATAAACTGATACAAACCACCCGCAGAAGAACGCGGATTCCTTGCATTGGGATTACCACCACTCTCCACTTGCGCAACACGGTATAAATAGCTTTCCGGCAAGCCATAACGCGCTGCTGCTTGACGGATCGCTTGATCAACTGAAGGACTATAACGAGGCATAGCTAAAACTTTCCTATTAACTATTAAATGCTTCAGAATTCCGTATCCCTGCTGTTCCCATTTCCCATATCAATCTAGATAAAGCAGCAGAAAAGCGTTTTGCACGATCTTGCGTTATTAATCCTGCCTTATGAGCTTCAATGAAATCTTGAATAATATTTGCTACCTTTTTTGAGTTATATTTCCCTACTTTCAAAGAATCCAACTCTATTATTTTTTTATCTAACTCTCGTTGAACAGCTAAACGTTTCTGACTCATTGTCATCATATGTGCATTTTTTAAAACTCTGAAAGCAGCATGCGGAAATTGCCCAATATCTTTATACTCTTTAAATCCTTGAAAGAGTTTTGGGCGAGCTCTATCTGTCAATTCTGGAATTTCCTGATAGGTTTTATTGTACAACTGTTCTAATTCGAAAGCATCTTTTAATCTTTTTAAAGAGTCTTCCCCAAAAAGAGATTTCAGTTTTTCTACATAGCTATCTGTATTGAAAAGGTTTTTATAATACTCTAGCTTATCGCTAGAATTAGCACTTTCATAATCAATTTTACTTCTTGTACCTAATTTATAAGCATCTTCAAATGATGGAGTCCTATCACCAACAGATGAAATTTTTCCCTTACTTTTATATACATTGCTTTTACCTAAGACCTCATTGATAGTAATAGAGGGACTTAAGGAATCATACCCTTCTTTTACAGCTTTAGATAAATCCTTATAAGAAGCGAAAACCTCTCTTGCTGCCTTGTAGTTTTTTGAAATATCGTCTAGCAACGCTATAAGATATTTTTCAAGTGAAACGAGATCCGCAGTATCTATTCCATCTAGATTATCACGTTGAATTTGATTGCTAATTTTCATTTTGGTTCGGTGAAGAATATCCATCGTAGGGTTATGGTGTTTTTGTACATACGCTGCATCCGTCATTATCCGATTATTAAAGTCTTGCGTCGCATCTTCATAGGCTTTCCTAAAAACTGAATGCTCCATTAACTGATTCACCTTTTTTTGGTGTTCAGGCTTTAAAGCCACACTTAATGCTGTATCATATAATGGTCCTGACTTTATACTACCTATATTATCAAAAGCTTTTTTAAGCTGTTCCGAATCTAGTATCGAAGTAGATTTATCTACCGCTTCTTCTAAAGCTCCTTCAAGTTCTCCAGCTCCTTTTCTCTTAATAAAGTTTTCATCTAGAGTTTTACCCATTCGTTCTGAAAATCCAGCGGCTCTTTTACCAAGTTCTTCATTAAATTTCTCATGAAGAACTCTATTGGTTTTCACTATATTATAAACATGTTGTCTAAAACCCGGAATAATATCACTAAGACGTGTTTCAGGTCCTTTCTTTGCAAGGGCTTCTGAAAGATTTTGAATACCAGAATTATGCGCATAACTAGCAATATTTCGTAAATTTCTCTTAGAAAAACCATCAGGAACTTTCTTTCCTGTATTGCGGATAGCGTTATATGCTTTACCCGCAACAGATCCCCCAATAGCCAAAATTGGAGCCGCTATGCTTCCAACTACAGCATTATTTATCCCACTATCTACAGAATCTCCCCATCCTACACCACTTCCAATCCCTGATAATGCTCCTGATAATGCTCCCGCTCTCGCCACAGATTTAATACCTAAATCTTTTCCTGGAATACCTATTGCTTCGCCTACAAGACGAGGCAACAAACCGGCTTTTCCAGCTCCAAATGCCGCTAAACCTAACCTACTCGCAATCCACGGTATTCCCCCTGTAGCTATCAGTGGTACAAGAGATCCTACAATATTTCCACCAAATGATAACCAAGGGTGTGCTCTATGTATTGCTCTCTGATAGGCGCGTGCCTTCTTTACAGTCTCATCGTAATTACCTCCTGATAAATGCGATAACGCGCCTTGAAGCTCATCACTAAAGTTTGATGTAAGTCCTTCTATAGCAGAACTTTTGAAAGCATCCCACATCGAAATATTTTCAGTAGGATATTCTTCTTCTAACTTTTGCATTTCTTTTGAAGACTGTGGAACCTCTGCATATCTATTTGTGACATTCTGTCTATTTATGAAATTCTGAATTTTCTCCATTATATCTTTATCTGAAATATGACCGATAACAGGTGAATAAGGAATATAACCCATATCAATACCCTTTCCCTCTAACCAGATTATATTGATCTCTAAAGAACGTACCTTTAGGTAATGCATCCTCTTGGGCTTTGTTTGTTACATATCTAAATTTTGAAATAGGCGATTGTAGCTGACCACCTTCTTGCTTATCCCAATCATTTAAAAGTTTGTATGTATTACTTCTTGCCTGCAACACTGCCTCTTTTACAGCGCTAATTTCTTGTAACAATAAATCACGAGGCAGTTTTGGATCTAAATTTCCCAAACGAGTCTGTAATGATGTAAATTCTTGTATATTCATATTTCCATACCCAGACGCTCCATTTGGTGACTTCTGTTTCATTTCCTCCAAAGTTTCACGTGCAAGATTCTTTTTAATCGCTTCAAGATTTGACTTTAATATTAAAGCATCACTGTTATTGAGTAATGAAAATACGGGTGCTAAAATATTTGTACCAGTCAATGTAGATTGAATTATCTTTTCTGTTTGCTCAAGTAACCTGATATTAGTATCCTGACTAATTATTTCATCTTTGAAAAATTGTTTTTGCCTTAGAAACTTTTCTTTTTTTTCCTCATACGTCTTACTACCCTTGATAACCTTTGCTTCCACCTCTCCAGTCTCAGGATTGCGAAAAACATCATAGTCTGCCGAAACTTTAGGTAATGTAGCATTCATTTTATTACTTGTTTGTTGAAAATTATCACGTGCATTTATTTCCCGTATAAACAACTCATTAAGCATTTGAGGATTACGTGCCATAACCCGCGCTTCTTCTTCACTGTATCCTTTAGATTTCAGATACTCGACGGTCTGGTTAACCTGTCCTCTTTGTTTATCGCCTTCATTAAGATGCTTCACTCCACTTGCAAGCACATCCCATCCAGAGCCATCAGATGGTGCTGCCGACATACCTGCAAAAAGATCTTTAAGTTTCTGGTAAGCATCTGATTGAAAAAACTTATAAGTATTGGACTGTAAAAATTTATCTAAATCTGTTGGTTCAGAAGGCGGTGTTTGTGCTGTGGACACTAATGGTTGTGCTTGAGGGACATCAACTTTAGGTTTAAGTTCTTGTAGATTATCCTCCAGTGCCTCTGGAAGAGGTGGATGATTTCCTACACCAAGAGGCATTTCCGCTCCAGAAACCATATTAGGAGGTAATGGTTCTTGTGGTTGAGGCATATTTGGTAACTTTGGTCCAGTTGGTGCATGTGCTTCCTCTGGTGACATCATACTTTCAATGGCTGACCCACCAACCATCGATGCAGTGAATTTTGGGTTCTTTGTTGCGAATTTTCCCACGGGACTCTTTGTTATTAATTGTCCCAATCTGTTCGCACCTGTAACCGCTTTAGGAGCAAGATATCTAAAAATATGCGGAGAAGCTCTCAATAACAGCCCACCTGATGCAAGTAATGGAAATAATGGAAATGCCATCACACTCTCCTTTTAAAATTATCGTTTATTATTTTACTGAGCGTTATTATCTTTCATGTAATCTAAAAAATATTTAGAAGCTCCTCCTGCCAATGCTGCTCCCATTGGACCACCTGCCATGTAACCAAAAGCCATTGGTGCTACTTGAAGTGCTAGAGAACCTATAGTTCCTACATTCTTCCAAGGGTCGTTGCCTTGCGTCTTAGAGCTTGTCATATTATTCGTCGTCGTACCGTAATTTCTTGCAAAACCATGACCAGCATTCATCAACATGTTCAGTCTGTTCCAACCTCTATTGTCTTGCTCCAGCCAACGTTCGCGGTTGGCGTCAACTAAGCGTTGATTGTAATCATTCAAAACACCGCTTCCCTGCAACATATTCGTATAAGCGTTGTTGTAAGCGGGTAATAGATTGCCTACCATGCCTAATCGATGTTTATTAAAGTCACCTAGTAAGGCATTCGCTTGTAGCATATCCTGCTTATTCTGACGATAATGATTAATCCTAGCATTTTTAGACAATGCATCAAGTTCACGCGTCAACACTTTCGTATGTGCACCAGATCCATAACCACCAGAACCTGCAAAATAGCTGTTAATCGTATCTACTACATCCTCCTTAGACTTTTGAAGGACATCTTCAAAATCTTGATCATATCCCCCTTTATAACTAGAAGCCAATTCACCTATATTTCTTTCTGCCTGCATAGGCATATTCATCAAATGATTCATATAGCTTTGATATTGATGTGGAACATTTCCAAGTCCCTCAATGGCTTGGTAGGTTGGCGCACTTAATGAGGCAACACGAGGACCACCATAAACATTGCCACCCACCCCTGTGTTATACATTTGATAGGCATCCGCACCACCTCGCTTAAAAACATTCTGCATCCAAGAAGGCGGAGCGCTTGTCTGCACCTGCTTCTGTTCTGTTGTTGTTGGTGTTTTGCTCCCCATGTCACAATTCCTTCCTGTAATAAAGCATACCTATACCGTAACCTTGCTTGTTCAGTGCACGCTTCCAACCTAACCGCCCTAAAATCTCTATCTCGAAAGCGCTATTCTCACGCGCCCAATCCTCTACAACTTTCAAATTCTCAATTTGATCAAGAACGTCCTTGCCACTACATTCACAAATCAAGGCGCGCTTCTTGCCTAAAACGGTCTCTTGTATCTGGGTCGTAACAGCCGCTAAAAAGCGCTCATCATCATCCAAAACAAGCCATAACTGTTTCTTGCCCGTGCAAATGGCTTCAAGCAATTCTTGCAACGTCATTTCATGTTTAAAACGCTCTACATACGCACGCAATGACGCAAGTATTTCTTCAAAATACGGGGCTATGCGCTCCAAATCCCAAGAACTGGTCAAATAGACTTTTGCCATTATCCCCTGCCTAAAGGACGTAAATCTACATTAAAGCCCGTAATCATCTTCCAAGATTCATGTTCTGGAATGCGTAATTTAAAACGGTGATAACGATTGCGTGAGCGACCATGATAAGCACCCGTAACATAAGAACATACCCTCTCCTTGTGCCATGTGATCGGCGTATCGTGGTTACGTAACCTTCTTTCCCCAATGCTTAAAAGACCTTGCATCGTATCAACCTCTGCAAACATCTTCGTGATAAAGCTAAAACTTCCATCCGGTGCCCCCATTTCTTGTGAAACAACCGTTGCCTCCATTGGGGCTCCTGCAAACATAACAAGATGATTTTGATCATTAAAACCACCAAGCATTGGGGCGCCACTTTGCCAACGGGGGCTGTCTAAAGAAGCCGGCAAGGACTCAAGATTTATTGAGATCTCATCTAATTGGTCTAAAGTATAACCTGTCGTAAAGACTGGAAACAACGTGAAAGGCTCGCCCTGTATCGTCGACCATTTCTGCAAACCCCAATCATAGACAAAAGTTGTTTGCTCGTTATTACCTCTCTTTAAGGACCAGTAAATCCGATTATCAACGGGATCTATAACCCCTTGCATCTCATCAAGAGCAAACTTATCAAATGTTTTAAAAACCGTTCTATCAACCTTTTCAAAACCTATCGGCAAAAGTTGACCATCGCTACTTATCTGATAAAAGCCACCATCACTCGCAAAAAAAGCATCACTGCCTCGACAAGCTATAGAGCCTGTACTGCGCACCCCTCGTTTATCTTGGATCTTTTGGAAACTATATGCAAGTTCAGCCCCTGGAATAAATAAACCAGCATAAATAGCAGAACGAAGGAAAACGAGTGGATTAGTCGATTCTGTTGCACCTTGCACATATTCTCCATCCGGAAAATCTATATGATCACATTTTTTTTGACCTATTTCCCAAAAATTTGCATCATTCAAACCTGACCAATGGATACGATTGGGGTTATCAGTCAATTGCATCAAACAAACAAAAGGTCCCCAAACCTTCACCAATCCCGCTTTTGGTGGATTGCCTCCTAAATCTTCAAATCGTTCGGAACTGAGAACCTTGAGGACTTGCGGTTTATCATTTTTGTTCACCGCAATGATGATATCTTTAAAGTTTTTATCTTTGCAAAAAGCAAATGACCATTTGTTCTCTTCATTCGCATGATACGTCACACCACTTTTACTGATGTCTTTCCAATCCTGCGTTTGACTATCATAACTATAAAGCTTTTGCTTGCCTCCTACGATGATCTTTACACCATTGCCACTTCTAAAGGCTATACAACCCAACGGCTTTTCTTCCAAAGGAACCTTAGAAACAACCATTGCACTAGCCATAGGAATGTAGCCACCATCTGCCGGTAAAACATTCACAAGCGTATCTGTAAAGCTGCCGTTGACAACCGCAACATCCGGTCTGTAATCAGCGACTGGAAAGTAAACCATCTTAGAAATCCGTTGGAATTATTCTGCTTACGTTATGACGTTGTGAAGTCTCTGCACGCAATTCATGCAACTGCTCGTTAAAGTCATTGTAAGCTGCCATTGCACAATCGGGGTCTTTTAAAATATTCTTGTAAAGTTCATATTTTGCACGCGCTTTAATCAAATCAAACGCGTGTACAAACCATGGGTGCTCCTCATCGACACTCTCTATTTCTGCTAAGCGCAATGGAGAAAGAATGAGTTGAATCTGATAGGCTTTATCTGGTGTAGGATAAAGATGCAATTTCCTATCAAAATAACTGTAATAAACCGGCGTTCCTTGCTGGTCTGATCGCAACAAAGGCTCTAAAGAAACATGGTCTTTCAACTCCAATGCAAGCTTATGATCTTGACCAGAAATCAGATAAACGCTTTTGATTTTAACAGCACTTGCGATATGGCGGGTATCGCTTGCGTCATAAACACCCTTCCCCGCCTGTGTTGTAAACACCACATCACGGCTTTCATTAAAATAAAAACTTTCTCTCTCACAAAAACGAATAGCAGCAAAAATACTTTCTTGGATTTGTGCTATGTATTCATCCCCAGTGTCATCAATCTCATCTTGAATGACAGACACAAGGTGTGAAAGCGTTTTTCTGTGACGATAAACATTTTGACCAGCCGGTATTGGTCCGCTGGTCCTAACCCGAATATAATGACGCGCCATCAAAATACCTTTTCAATGAAAGATAAAAATTGAAACGAACTTGACATGATACATCATGTGTATTATAGTGCACTAATGATACTCATTCATAAAACAATAGAATTTGATACTTGGCTTAAGAAACTTAAAGATAAAAGCGTTAAGGCTATTATTCTTCAACGTGTTGTACGCTTAAAACAAGGACTTTTCGGTGATGTTAAATTCTTTCATGGCATAGGAGAATTACGTATCCACTATGGTGCTGGTTACAGAATTTATTTTACCCAAAAAGGCTCTGATTTTATCCTTTTGTTATGCGGTGGAGATAAATCAACGCAGCAAAGAGATATTGAACAAGCGTTAAAATTAAAAGAGGAGTACAGTGATGAAAATAACCCCATTTAAACCAGAAGAATATCTTAAAGACATTGAGTCACAGAAAATTTTTCTCAATGAAGCCCTTAAAACCGGTGATGCCGCTCACATTGCCGATGCTCTTGGTATCGTTGCTCGTGCCCAAAATATGCGTGCTTTAGCAAAAGAAACCAATCGCGAACGCAGTGGATTATATCGCTCCTTAAGTAAAACGGGTGATCCCAAACTTTCTACCTTAGTTGCTGTCTTATCTGCCCTTAATTTACAACTCTCTGTACAATCTTCTACTTCATAAATTAAGGGGGAGTTGATAAATCTCTCCCCTTAATTTCAGTGATTAGTCACGAATTGCACAACCACAACGCATTCGCCCGCTGCTGTCGTTTTGTCACGGGTTGCATAAAGAGTGGTCTCCTTATCATCCCCTACAAAAGCCTTTTGATCTGTTGGCGTAAAGTCCTGTGTGCTTTGGGTCTTGATCTCTTTCTCACCGTGTTCACTCCCCCCATAAGTGCTCCCTATCTTCAATTTTGCCTCTGGAAACGCTGTCTTGACATATGCTTTTATCGAGGTAATGACTGCACCACGGGGTAAGATCCCTATTTTCTCTGTAAGGTGTTTATCTTTATGTGAGATATTCAATCGTAAGAAACTCACCTGTTGGGTGTGAAGATTTCTGCCCTGCAATGGGGCTGGTAAATAATCTGCCATCTCTTTTCTCCTTCTTTATGATTACGCTGCTGCTTCACCACTGTAGGTGGGGATAACAATCGTTCCAAAATCTTGGGCTGTCTGTGCACTATTTGGCATTTGGAAACGTGTTTTCTTCATTCCTATCAAAGTCTTGGCGGCAACACCAAATTCACGCTCATAATCAAAATACTCTTCTTTAAGAGTGTAATGCGTTGCACTATGATTTTTACCAAAACCTATAATCGCACTTTGAGCACCTAAGAACACCGCACGACGAACACTTTTAACGGCTGTAGAATCTGTTGATTTAACACCATGGGTGACATGAATTGCCTCACGTAAAACAACACCATTATACATGCCTAGTGAACCATCAAAGATTGGGTTCTTCGCACGTGACGTCGCATAAACCGATTTTTGGATATCTAACCACTCACCAACGGCTGTATTGGTACGCAATTGCATCACTTGCGTGGGGTGCAAATACAAAACATAAACATCATCACCATTAACATGAACCGGAGAGATTTGTGGATTGGCTAGCTTAGCTTGTTTTACCGCTTCATCAATCAATTTAAGACTAAAGCTATGTTTGGCTTTATCGTTGAGATCTTCATCCTTGGTTTTACCATCGGGACGAATAATACGTTCACTGCTTGGCGCCATAATCGGATTAAAACCATAATGGACTGGTTTAATATAGACTTCTCGACCATCAACATTGATCGTACGCGCTGTATAACCACACACCTGTAAAAAGAACATGATGCTTAAACGATTGGCATACCAGCGAACCAAACCTTCTTTAGCTTTCTTGCGTAAATTCGGGAGAATTCTCTGTTGGTCAATTGAGTCATCATTGGCGACACGTGCTGCATGCAAGAGCTCGTTAATGACCAACCTATCATTCATAAATTGAAGGGCTTCTTCATTACCCTCTAGAGTTTCACCTTGCGTTACACCATCTCCAAACAAATTCACAAGTAAACTAAATGTAACGCTATCCCCTGCACTCTTATGGGTTTCATTGTAAAGCTGGATAATGCTGTTTGAACTTTTCCCTATCAAGGGGGCAATTTTCGTTGCTTTTAAAACTTCATTGCTTAATTTCTGTGACCACAGTTTTACCGATTGTGGATCATGGGTTCCTATATGTGTTGTTGCCATTTTTGATTTCACCTTTCTTTGCTGTAAAAAAACCGGCTTAAAGCCGGTGTAAAATCCGCATCAAAGGCGGATTATGTTGAAAAACTTATTCCCTAATCAGGATCTGCTCCCATAATTTCATAAAAACGCGCTTCATTTTTCGGATTGGCTATCCACGCATCAAATTCCTTCTCTGACATATCGTAAAGAGTTTGTTTGGTCATCGGTCCAACACTACCCCCTCCACCAGAGGCTGTTAAGGTTCTCGCAGAATTCTGCCTACTTTGCAGCGCTGCAACTTGATTATTGCCTTGGACTGCTTGGTTTTGATAGCCTAAATTTTGCGCTATCCTATAGAGTTCTTCTGCCGGATTAACCCCTTTTTGTGCGCAAGTGGCTACAATCGTTCGCAATTCATCCCCTATAATCGCATCTATCGTGCTCTTTTGTGCATAATTGGGATAGACAGAAGACCACGCATTCAACTGCTTTGCACGCGTCTCATAAAGAAAATCTGCCGCGGCATCAAAATCACTGTATTTATCTTTAACGGATTCAACAGAATTTTCTAAAAACTGGTTCAAATGTCCATTAAATTCTTGATATTCAATCGCTTGCCTTTGTACATCTTGCTGCGCTCTAATATACGCATCCTGCTCTTGAAGCTTTTTTCCCATCCATCCCATATAGCCAATAATGTCTTGGCTAGGATCGGGAGGCGTCCCTTCTCCTTTAACCATTGGCGGCTGAGATTGGGGTTCATAAAACTTCACAAGCGCTTCACGGGCTTGCTTGGCTTGTTCTTCTGCACGTTGCCGATCTTGACTTGGAACAATCTCTGAAAGCTTTTCAACGGGCTCTGCAACCGGCTCTGGAGACGTGACATCATGGCTCTCAACCGTTTCGACCTCGTGATCGCTCTCAAAAGAGCCATCATCATCAAAAACCGGTGCTCCAACCCGATAATCTTCATTCATTCCTTCATTCATTTCTGCATTCATTCTTTAACCTTTCTCAGATACTTCTTCCTCTATACGTGGCTGCTCTTTCTCGCATGATTTGATTTTGCATCTGCTCATTGATAATGCGTTGCCGCTCTAATTCATGTTTCTGTTGCATAATCTCTGCTTCCAATTCTGCTCTCTTTTGACGCATAAAAAGTTCAATCTGCTTTCCTTGTAAATCCATCTGCTGCATCTGGCTTTTCGTTGCCATGTCTTGTTGCTTTTCTTGCAACTTCATTTCTTGTTCGGGATTCATTTGTTGCTGAGCTTGTTGCGCCATTTGCTGCTGCTGTTGCATCTTTTCACTTACGCGATTAAGCAGAGATGCAGGCAATGGAGAGTAGCGCAGCAAATCAAGCATGATATCCGGTGTCACAGCATTTTGAAGCAACGGTAACAATTGCGTGATAATGCCAAAGGTCCGCTCTTTTTCGTTCGGGCTGGTCGGTGCATCATCAACCACAATATCATAATCAACACTCATCACCGCTTCACGGGTTAAGGGAATATATTGCGCATTCTCTTCTCCAGAAATCCGCACCAAACGACCATCAGACAAGTAATTTTGTATAAGATGTAAAATAAGCTTGCCTTGACGCTTGCGATACAAACGCAACCCATCAAACAAACAAGCAAGCAGGTTTAAACTGGATTGACGCCTTTGTGCCTCTAAAATCCCTGCTTGTGAAACTTCTCGCGTTCCTATAAACTCTGGTGATAAACCGGTAACCTGATTAATTGCTTCTTTCGCTTCATTAAACAGTTGGAAAAAGCCCGTAGGAAACTGAGAAACCGGTTTTGGCTGTATCTTCCCACCTGCCAAAGCACCATTTTTTAAGACCGTAATACTATCTGCTCTGCTCCAACTTTTTACGGCTTCTCTTTCGTCTTCAAAGGCGCCCCTCTCTGCCATAATCCCGCCTTTGGATTGGCTATTGAGAATGTGCATGACTTGGCTAAAATATTTATTCGCCCATCGCTGTGGGTCTTTTGTAGGACGGACAACCCCATAAAATTGCCGTTCTATCTTATCAAAATACCCCGTTATACATTCCCAACCTAATTGACCAGAAGGAACCATCGGTTGATCGGGGCATAGTAAAACTTTCCTACCTAAAAAAGCACGTTTAACAACCTTTTTGTTAAAAGCTGCCCCTTGTATCTGAGGCATCATGCATTGGAGTTGTTTAAACTCCTCCTCGCTATAATCACGAAGTTCTCCAGTGCTTAAATCGGGCGCTTTATAATATCTCTCGCTTTCAAACCAACGGCATTCGACAAGCGTAACCATTCGTCGACCGTTTTCAACATCAATGCCTCTCTCATCATCATAAGCCTCTAAATCATTATGATGAACCCCTTCATAAGCACTCCCATCCCTCGCCCAATCCGCACTCAGTTCACTCCAATGGGCTTTCGGAAACATTTGTCTTGCAACTTCCAAAGGCTTGCGGTCCACATACCACATACGTTGTGCATCGGTTAAATTCGGTTGTACGGCTGCGCTATCCCAAACCATCTTCAACGGGTCTAAACGTGTAATAACCGGTTCACCATCAAGGCTGTTTTCATAATCAAGTCGCGTATCAGTCCAGCCCATGCCGCAGATGACAGCATCTTGGAAAGCATCCGAATCTGCATATTCCGCTTGTGCCATGTCTCTAAACCATTCCGCCGCCCCTGTAAGCAATTCACTGGGTAATGCCTTGCCTATTTGACGGGGGATAAATTGTACCTCTCGCTTATTATTACGCTCTGACCCCACAACCGCATTCACAAGCGGGGCTATCCGATTAAAGGTCATAACGGGGCGGCGTTGTTCTTTTAATGCCGCTAAATCGGCTTCATTCCACTGATCTCCATTGTAAAAACGAAAATCTTCACGGGCTTGTTCACGCCATTTGTTCACATGCTCAACATCTTCTTTGTACCAGCTCACAAGCTTGCGAAACAAGCCTTCTGTCGACAAATCTGAAATGTTGCTATCTTTGTCTAAATGCTCTTCATCATGCATCATTCTGCCATCCATGACGTGCTCTCATAAGCTTCTCTACCGCTGTAAGCTTCTCTCTTATGTTTCTGCACCGGCTGTTCATAACCCACACACATTAAGCCAAAGGCATCGGCTGCATGACTCGACCAATCATGCTCGGCGCCTAACCCTATATTCCGCTTCTCATCCCATTTCTCATGATACCAGTTCAGTGCCTTACGACCCGCTACCGTTGTTTCCTCGTTGGATAACACATTGATTTATAATGATAATCTAGCGTTATTCATATTGAATTAGAACACCGAATAACGTAAGATTCTCTCACTTCAAAGCTGTTTATCTTGAATCAATCAAAATCATTCCCTTGCACGTCAAAAGCGGGGCTGGCGTGTGGGTAAAAATTGTTAAAGAAAGGACTAAAAATGGCTCTTATGAACCGTCTTAATGCAAGGTCTGTCGCAACATTGGGGGCTGGCAAATATAATGATGGTGCTGGCTTGCTTCTTCATAAGCGTAAAGATGGGGGTGCTCAATGGCTTTATCGCTATACCCTTCACGGGCGCCGCCGTGAAATGGGCTTGGGTGCCTTGAGAGATGTTTCTTTAAAACAAGCCCGTGAATGTGCAAATCAATGGCGTTCTGTTTTACGTGAAGGTCGTGATCCCATTCAAGAACGCAACAAACAAAAGCGTGAAGCAATAAGCAATCTCCATTATTTAAAAGATATTGCTTTAGAGACTTTTGAAAGTCGGAAAGCTGAATTAAAAAATGATGGTAAAGATGGGCGTTGGTTTTCGCCTTTAAAACTGCATATTTTACCCAAATTAGGTTGCCTCCCCGTTTCAGAGATTACACAAACAGAGATACGCAACACGCTTTCCCCTATTTGGCATTCAAAAGCTGCAACAGCTAATAGGGCTCTTATTCGTCTCAATATTTGTCTCAAACATGCGGCTGCTCTAGGATTGAATGTTGACTTACAGGCAACAGAAAAAGCGCGTGCTCTCTTAGGTAAACAACGCCATAAAACACAAAATTTTCCAGCCATGGATTGGAAAGATGTCCCTGCCTTTTATAAAACACTTTGTCAAAAAACAACGATGACACATTTGGCATTACGCTTGCTTATCCTTACAGGGGTTCGTACGCGTCCTTTGCGTCATATTCGTGAAGATCAAATTGAAGATGATGTTTGGACAATTCCTGCTGAAGGTATGAAAGGTAGACGTGATGCTACAATAGAATTTCGAGTGCCTTTATCATCTGAAGCATTAAAAGTGATTAAAGAAGCGCATCCTTTGTCTCACAATGGTTTCCTTTTTTCTGCAACCGGTCGCGGTCCTCTTGCGGTAAATTGTATGGCTCAATATATGCAACAGACTGGACTTGATGCCTGCCCGCATGGTTTTCGATCTAGTTTACGCAATTGGCTTGCTGAAACAACCGATGCCCCCTATGAGGTCGCTGAAACCATTCTAAGTCACACTGTAGGTGGCAAAGTAGAGCGTGCCTATCGTCGTACTGATTATTTAGAACAGCGCCGTGTTTATATGGATAAATGGGCGGCTTATGTTACAGGTCAAGCTTAAGATATGGGGTGCAATACCCCATTATCTGTGGATAACTTTAGCTCTCTCTTCTCTCATTCTTTCTCAATTAGATTCATAAACTATCACATCAGAAAATGTATAATAAAATACTGTTTTTTATAGACTAAATACCTTTCCAATGATTCGAAAATATGGTTAATAAATACTTATGATTTGTTCCCATTTTTTACTCTTGAAAGGAAATTATAATGACAGAAAACGATATTCTTTTAACAGACCGTGAAAGTGCAAAATTGCTTCATATGAGTGTTTCA
>NZ_JAQISW010000018.1 GCF_028618435.1 Bartonella sp. MM73XJBT.G | reverse complement strand
ATGGATGTGTCACTGATTGTTCCGATAGCAATGGAAGAGAAGCTTCGTTTTGCTATTCGTGAAGGTGGTCGTACTGTTGGTGCCGGTATCGTTTCTAAGATCATTGAGTAAATAATGGTTATTGAAAGGTTGCCAAAGGTGTTTTAGTTTTGTGAGTTAGGGGTATAGCTCAGTTGGTAGAGCGGCGGTCTCCAAAACCGCAGGTCGCGGGTTCAAGTCCTGCTGCCCCTGCCAAAGGGGAATAGAATTTTAGATATTAGGCGAGTGAATCTTACTGTCTTTTTCGCTTTTTTTTATCTGGGGCTTGTTTTTTTGTGAGTGAAACGCTATTGAATAAGAAGTAGAGAAATTGCATCAGTCTGGAATTTGGCTTTTGCATTTTTTCGTATTCGTTTTGTTGTATAAAACACAATAGGGCTAGATAAAATATTATAGGACTAAAAGAGAGTATAATAGGGCTAGAGAGAGTATAGTGTGACGATGGTATCTAAAACCAATCCAATTGCCTTTTTGAAGCAGGTTTATGCAGAAACAGTCAAAGTAAAGTGGCCTACGCGTCGCGAGACAGTTATTTCTACTGTTATGGTTTTGTTAGTAACGGCATTAGCTTCGGCTTTCTTTTTTATTGTGGATCAGGTTATGCATTTTAGTGTTTGGCGGGTTATTGATCTTCTGAAATATCTTTTTAGTTGAGAATGTAAGGAAGTGTGACTGTGGCGGCTCGTTGGTATATTGTTCAGGCATATTCAAATTTTGAAAAGAAAGTGGCGGAAGCTATTGATAAGGAGGCAAGGCAAAAAGGTCTTGATCATCTATTTGAGAGGATTTTTGTTCCAACGGAGCGTGTTGTAGAAGTTCGCCGTGGACGCAAAGTTGATACTGAACGGAAATTTTTTCCTGGTTATGTTCTTGTTCGTGCTGAATTAACAGATGAGGTTTATCATCTTATTAAGAATACGCCTAAAGTGACAGGTTTTTTAGGATCAGATGCACGTCCTGTTCCCATTTCTGATCGAGAGGTTGAGCAAATTCTCAAACAAGTTCAGGAAGGGGTTGAATCTCCGAAGTCTTCTGTATTGTTTGAAGTTGGAGAGCAAGTTCGCGTTGCTGATGGTCCCTTTGTTTCGTTTAATGGAATTGTTCAAGAGGTTGAAGAAGAGCGCTCTCGTCTTAAGGTTGAAGTGCTCATTTTTGGGCGTCCTACGCCTGTTGATTTGGAATTTGGTCAGGTTGAAAAACTCTGATTAAACTTAGAGTAGTTTTAATTACTTTAAGGTAGGAGTGGGAGGTGATTTATGGCTTTTGTCGGCTTAATGATCCGAACCACATGACTGCAGCGGGTAGCAAGCAAGATAAATTGTTAGTATCCCGGTGAAATTGAAGGCAGATTATTATGGCAAAAAAAAGTATAGGTCAACTCAAGTTGCAGGTTCCTGCAGGGGCTGCTACTCCATCTCCACCGATTGGTCCAGCTCTTGGGCAACGTGGTATTAATATCATGGAATTTTGTAAGGCGTTTAATGCGGCGACGCAAGAAATGGAAAAGGGTGCACCGATTCCAGTTGTTATTACGTATTACCAAGATAAGTCTTTCACGTTTTCTCTTAAGACACCTCCTGTGTCGTTCTTTTTAAAGAAGGAAGCACAACTGAAATCTGGTTCAAAAGAGCCTGGGAAAGTGTCTGTAGGGAGTATCTCTCGCGATAAAATTCGTTCGATTGCGGAATCAAAGATGAAAGATCTTAATGCGAATGACATTGAGGCAGCAATGCGTATGGTTGAGGGTTCTGCACGCTCGATGGGCTTAGAAGTGGTGGGCTAATATTATGGCAAAAGTAGCAAAGAGAATAAAAAACATCCGAAAAGGTATTGATTTTAATGAACTTTACGCTTTAAAAGATGCTGTTTCAATGGTTAAGGAGCGTGCCGTAGCTAAGTTTGATGAAACAATTGAAATTTCAATGAACTTGGGTGTTGATCCTCGTCATGCTGATCAGATGGTTCGAGGTGTTGCTCATTTGCCCAATGGCACAGGACGAAATATTCGTGTAGCCGTTTTTGCTCGTGGAGATAAGGCTGAGGAAGCTAAGGTAGCTGGGGCTGATATTGTTGGTTCAGAAGATTTGTTTGACAGCATTAATGGGGGGGTGATTGACTTTGATCGTTGTATTGCAACACCAGACATGATGCCTCTCGTTGGTCGTCTTGGTAAGATTCTTGGTCCGCGGAGTTTGATGCCAAATCCAAAAGTTGGGACTGTAACACTTGATGTTGCCGGTGCTGTCAAAGCTTCTAAAGGTGGAGCTGTCGAGTTTCGCGTTGAAAAAGCTGGTATTGTGCATGCTGGTATTGGAAAGGCTTCTTTTGGCGTTGAAAAAATCGTAGAAAATATTAAAGCCTTTGCAAGTGCAGTTATTAAAGCAAAACCGCAAGGTGTAAAAGGTGAATATATTAAGCGCGTTGCTGTTTCTTCAACGATGGGGGTTGGTGTTAAAGTTGATCCAGCAACGGTTCGTTCAGAGTCAGTATAAGCTTATTGATATTTTTTTGAGGTAAGTAACGATCAAAATTATATTTTAAATGTCGGTTTTCTCCGGCATTTAGCCATCTAAGCTTTATAGAGCTTAGGTTATACCGGGAGAAATTCCGGAATATCCTGTCCGAGATTGTAGGTGATGTTTTAAGCATCTTAATCAAAAAAAGCCTACATGAGACTGGGGTAAAAAACTGAGAGTTAAAAGACTTAAAGGGTTTGAGCCAGGGTTGTCTTTGAACGCTGTGCGTGAAAAAGAGGACAGGATCCTCATCGGTGACATGAAGTATTTTATGTTATCAAAGGTAACCAACAGATTTGTTTAAAAATAAATCTGTTAAATGGAGAGAGACAGTGAATAGAGCGGAAAAACGCGAATTTGTTACATGGCTTAACGAGGCTTTTCAAAAGTCGGGTTCTGTTGTTGTTGCACATTATTCCGGTCTGACAGTTTCACAGATGAACGATTTGCGTTCAAAAATGGGTGAAGCTGGCGGTGCCGTTAAAGTCGCCAAAAACCGTCTTGCTAAAATCGCTCTTCAGGGCACGGAATCTGAATCGATAATGGGTTTGTTTACAGGACAAACACTTATTGCTTATTCAGAGGATCCAATCACAGCACCGAAGGTTGCTGTTGATTTTGCAAAAAGCAATGACAAATTTATCATCCTTGGCGGTTCAATGGGGGCAACAAGTTTAACTGTAGATGCTGTGAAGTCATTGGCTTCATTGCCTTCATTAAACGAGTTGCGGGCAAAGCTTGTGGGTATGATTTCTACTCCTGCGACCCGTATTGCACAGGTTGTTAACGCACCTGGTGGACAGATTGCACGTGTCATTAGCGCATATGCTCAGGAGGATAAGGCGGCTTAAGGCTGTTTATTCACGTTGATGGAAGAGTATTAATGCTTTTCTGTTTTTTTGAATAAGTTTTAATAATGGTTCAAATCTTTTAATTAAAGGAATTTAAAAATGGCTGATCTAGCGAAGATCGTAGAAGACCTTTCTAATCTAACTCTTTTGGAAGCTGCTGAGCTTTCTAAGTTACTTGAAGAAAAATGGGGTGTTTCGGCTGCTGCTCCTGTAGCTGTCGCAGCTGTTGCTGGTGGTGCTGCTCCAGCTGCTGAAGAAAAAACAGAATTTGATGTTATTCTTGTTGAAGGTGGCGCGCAAAAGATTAATGTTATTAAGGAAGTTCGTGCTCTTACTGGACTTGGTCTTAAAGAAGCGAAGGATCTGGTTGAAGAAGCACCTAAGCCTATTAAAGAAGGCGCTTCTAAAGAAGAAGCAGAAAAAATTAAATCTCAACTTGAAGCTGCTGGTGCTAAAGTTGAACTTAAATAAAATTGATTTTATCGGCGGATATTTATATCCGCCGATTTTCTTTCTCTAAAAAGAGAAAAAGTAATGAGTAAAAAAACCTTTTGCCAAAGGTTTAATCGCAATAGTGGGTATAGGGTTTGGCTACTCATCCCTTATCATAAAGTCAAGTCAATGAAAGGCTTGTTTTGGTGGGGAAAGTTAATGATGCTCATTATTGGGGTCAAGTGAACTGGTCTGCATATGCAGGTTAATGATATAAGGCTTTCAAGGTTGGTCTACCTTGAAGAGTAAGAATCAAGGAGCGACGATGGCTCAGACTCACGCAATGATGTCTCAATTCAATGGTCGTAAGCGGGTACGCAAATTTTTTGGTAAGATTCCTGAAGTAGCAGAGATGCCGAATCTTATTGAAGTTCAAAAAGCGTCATATGATCAGTTTCTCATGGTTGAGGAACCGAAAGGTGGACGACCAGATGAAGGTTTGCAGGCTGTTTTTAAATCGGTATTTCCTATTTCCGATTTTTCTGGTACAGCTATGCTTGAGTTTGTTGGTTATGAATTTGATTTACCAAAATTTGATGTTGAAGAATGTCGTCAACGTGATTTAACTTATGCAGCTCCATTGAAGGTAATATTACGTTTGATTGTTTTTGATGTTGATGAGGATACTGGCTCTAAAGATATCAAAGACATTAAAGAGCAGGGCGTTTATATGGGCGATATGCCTTTAATGACAGCCAATGGTACCTTTATTGTTAATGGTACGGAACGTGTTATTGTTTCTCAGATGCACCGTTCTCCTGGTGTCTTTTTTGACCATGATAAGGGAAAATCCCATTCATCGGGCAAGCTTCTTTTTGCTGCTCGTGTTATTCCATATCGTGGTTCTTGGCTGGATATTGAGTTTGATGCTAAGGATATCATCTATGCGCGTATTGATCGGCGGCGCAAGATACCTGTTACCAGTCTGTTAATGGCATTAGGTATGGATGCCTCAGATATTTTGTCGACGTTTTATGATAAAGTGACTTATGAGCGTGATGGGGAAGGGTGGCGTGTTCCTTATTCTGTTGATCGCTTTAAAGGAATGAAGCTCATTTCTGACCTTATAGATGCAGATAGTGGTGAAGTTGTTGCGGAATCTGGTAAAAAACTAACAGTTCGTACTGCAAAATCTTTGGCAGAAAAAGGACTCAAGTCTGTTAAAGTTAGTGAAGATGATTTATTAGGGTGTTATCTTGCTGAAGATATCGTCAATTACGAGACAGGTGAGATTTACCTTGAAGCGGGGGATGAAATTGACGAAAAAGTATTGAAGATTTTGCTTGATGTTAGTGCTGATCAAATCGATATTCTTGATATTGATCACATGAATATTGGCGCTTATATCCGCAATACTTTAAAAGTGGATAAAAATGAAAGTCGACAGGATGCTTTGTTTGATATTTATCGAGTAATGCGTCCAGGTGAGCCCCCAACAATCGATACAGCGGAAGCAATGTTTCATTCATTGTTTTTTGATCCAGAGCGTTATGATCTTTCAGCCGTTGGACGTGTTAAGATGAATTTACGTATGGATCTTGATTGTCCAGATACCGTTCGCGTTTTACGTCAAGAGGATATTCTTGCTGTTGTTAAGATGTTGGTTGAATTGCGTGATGGTCGTGGTGAAATTGATGATATTGATAATCTCGGTAATCGTCGTGTTCGTTCCGTTGGGGAGTTGATGGAGAATCAATATCGCATTGGTTTGCTGCGTATGGAGCGTGCGATAAAAGAGCGTATGTCATCAGTTGAAATTGATACAGTTATGCCGCAGGATTTGATCAATGCAAAACCTGCTGCTGCAGCTGTTCGCGAGTTTTTTGGGTCTTCACAATTGTCGCAATTTATGGATCAAACCAATCCATTGTCGGAAATTACCCATAAGCGCCGTCTTTCTGCTCTTGGTCCAGGGGGATTGACTCGTGAGCGTGCGGGGTTTGAAGTTCGTGACGTCCATCCTACGCATTATGGTCGTATTTGTCCGATTGAAACGCCAGAAGGCCCTAATATTGGTCTCATTAACTCCTTAGCAACATTTGCTCGGGTTAACAAATATGGTTTTATTGAAAGCCCATATCGTAAAATTATTGATGGTAAAGTCACCAAAGAAGTTATTTATCTTTCAGCGATGGAAGAAGCAAAGCATTATGTTGCTCAAGCAAATTCTTCATTAGATAGTGAAGGTCGTTTTATAGAAGAGTTTGTTGTTTGCCGTCATGCTGGTGAAGTTTTAATGGCGCCGCGCGATCATGTTGATTTAATGGATGTTTCACCAAAACAGTTGGTTTCTGTGGCAGCCGCACTGATTCCGTTTTTGGAAAATGATGATGCGAATCGTGCGCTTATGGGATCGAACATGCAACGTCAAGCAGTGCCTCTTGTGCGCGCTGAAGCGCCATTTGTTGGGACAGGGATGGAATCCGTTGTTGCCCGCGATTCAGGAGCTGCGGTGAGCGCAAAACGGAGTGGTATTGTTGATCAAGTGGATGCTACCCGTATTGTTATTCGTGCAACAGAAGATTTAGATCCTTCAAAATCAGGTGTTGATATTTACCGCTTACAAAAGTTTCAGCGTTCTAATCAGTCCACTTGTATTAATCAGCGCCCTCTTGTGCATGTTGGTGATCGGGTAGAGAAGGGAGATATCATTGCAGATGGTCCATCTACGGATCTTGGTGATTTAGCTCTTGGGCGGAATGTTCTTGTCGCCTTTATGCCGTGGAATGGATATAACTACGAAGATTCCATTTTGTTATCTGAGCGCATTGTTGCAGATGATGTGTTTACTTCAATTCATATTGAGGAGTTTGAAGTAGCGGCACGTGATACAAAACTTGGTCCAGAGGAAATTACCCGCGATATTCCAAACGTTGCGGAAGAAGCATTAAGGAATCTTGACGAAGCTGGCATTATTTATATTGGTGCTGAAGTTCAGCCAGGTGATATTTTGGTTGGAAAGATTACACCAAAGGGTGAAAGTCCCATGACGCCGGAAGAAAAGCTTCTGCGTGCAATTTTTGGTGAAAAGGCATCAGATGTTCGCGATACTTCTATGCGTATGCCTCCTGGAACGTTTGGTACTGTTGTTGAGGTTCGCGTTTTTAATCGCCATGGAGTGGAAAAAGATGAGCGTGCTATGGCTATTGAACGTGAAGAAATTGAGCGTTTAGCAAAAGATCGTGATGATGAACAGTCGATTCTTGATCGCAATGTTTATGCGCGTCTTACCGATATGTTAACAGGTAAAGTCGCTGTAGAAGGTCCAAAAGGTTTTTCGGAGAGTAAAAAGCTTGATAGTACGGTAATGGGGCGTTATCCACGTTCGCAGTGGTGGCAATTTGCTGTTGAGGATGAAAAGCTTCAAAATGAAATTGAAGCTTTGCGCAAGCAATATGATGAATCAAAAGAAGCATTACAACGTCGCTTTATGGATAAAGTTGAAAAGGTCCAAAGAGGTGATGAAATGCCGCCTGGTGTCATGAAAATGGTAAAGGTTTTTGTGGCAGTGAAGCGCAAAATCCAACCAGGTGATAAGATGGCGGGACGTCATGGGAATAAGGGTGTTGTCTCACGTATTCTACCCGTAGAAGATATGCCATTTCTTGAAGACGGAACGCATGCAGATATTGTTTTAAATCCTCTTGGTGTGCCAAGTCGTATGAATGTAGGGCAAATTCTTGAGACGCACCTTGGTTGGGCATGTGCCGGAATGGGCAAAAAGATTGGTGATTTGTTAGAATTATATCAAGAGACTGGGGATATACTTCCTTTACGTCAACGTATTGAAAATCTTATGCCTGATGATAATCATAACGAACCTGTGCGTCAGTATGATAACGAAAGTCTTTACAAATTGGCACTTCAGATGAAGAGAGGAGTTTCAATTGCAACACCTGTTTTTGATGGAGCTCATGAGTCTGATATCAATATGATGCTGGAAGATGCTGATCTAGATAGTTCAGGGCAGGTTACGCTTTATGATGGTCGTACGGGAGAGCCCTTTGATCGTCCAGTAACGGTAGGGTATATTTACATGTTGAAATTGCATCATCTTGTTGATGATAAGATTCATGCACGTTCTATTGGGCCATATTCGCTTGTTACGCAGCAGCCATTGGGAGGTAAGGCACAGTTTGGTGGTCAACGTTTTGGTGAAATGGAGGTTTGGGCTCTTGAAGCTTATGGTGCTGCATATACTTTGCAGGAGATGTTGACAGTAAAATCGGATGATGTTGCTGGTCGGACGAAAGTCTATGAAGCGATTGTACGTGGTGATGATACATTTGAAGCCGGTATACCTGAGAGCTTTAATGTGTTGGTTAAAGAAATGCGTTCACTCGCTCTTAATGTAGAGCTTGATGATGCGCGTGAACTTATTGCACAGCGTGTTTTATCTGATACGGCAGAACAATAAAATCCAAGAAGCGCACGAGAAAAAGGTTGCGCTCTGATTACTTTAAGAGGCTCAATAACCTTATTTAGGGTCATACAGATCATTTTTAAAAGTAAATGTATTTTAAAGAAGATCTGTTATAAAATGAATAAGATATTATAACAGGTTCTAAGAATCTTTGAAGGAGAACAGCATGAACCACGAGGTCATGAATCTTTTCAATCCTCAAGCGCCAGCGCAAACATTTGACTCTATTCGTATTTCGATTGCGAGTCCTGAGAAAATTTTGTCTTGGTCGTATGGTGAGATTAAGAAGCCTGAGACTATTAATTATCGGACTTTTAAACCAGAGCGTGATGGTCTTTTTTGTGCACGTATATTTGGCCCGATTAAAGATTATGAATGTCTATGCGGTAAATATAAACGCATGAAATATAAGGGGATTATTTGTGAAAAATGTGGTGTGGAAGTTACTCTTTCGCGCGTACGTCGTGAACGTATGGGGCACATTGAGCTTGCAGCACCTGTTGCGCATATATGGTTTCTTAAATCGTTACCAGGCCGTATTTCTACACTTTTAGATTTGACTTTAAAAGATATTGAGCGTGTTCTTTATTTTGAAAATTATATTGTAACCGAACCAGGGTTGACATCTCTTAAACTCCATCAGCTTCTTTCTGAAGAAGAATATATGCTTGCAATTGATGAGTTTGGAGAAGATCAGTTTACAGCGATGATTGGCGCTGAAGCTATTTACGAGCTTTTAGCAAGTATGGAACTCGATAAAATCGCTAATGATTTGCGCCTTGAGTTATCTGAGACAACTTCGGAATTAAAGCAAAAAAAGTTGATTAAGCGGCTTAAGATCGTTGAAAATTTTCTTGAATCTGGTAACAGACCAGAGTGGATGATTATGAAAACAATTCCGGTCATTCCACCGGATTTACGTCCATTGGTTCCGCTTGATGGTGGACGTTTTGCAACATCAGATCTCAATGATCTTTATCGGCGCGTTATCAATCGTAATAACCGATTGAAACGGCTGATTGAATTGCGTGCTCCTGGGATTATTGTACGTAATGAAAAACGTATGGTGCAAGAAGCTGTTGATGCATTGTTTGATAACGGACGACGTGGGCGTGTGATTACTGGGGCCAATAAACGTCCATTAAAATCTCTTTCAGATATGTTAAAGGGTAAGCAGGGACGTTTCCGTCAAAACCTGCTTGGAAAGCGTGTTGATTACTCAGGTCGTTCTGTTATTGTGACAGGTCCTGAATTAAAATTACATCAGTGTGGTTTGCCTAAAAAAATGGCCCTTGAATTATTTAAGCCCTTTATTTATGCGCGGCTTGATGCAAAAGGATATTCTTCGACTGTAAAACAAGCAAAAAAACTTGTTGAAAAAGAACATCCAGAAGTTTGGGATATCTTGGATGAAGTTATTCGTGAGCATCCTGTTTTACTCAATCGTGCGCCGACATTGCACCGTTTAGGAATTCAGGCTTTTGAACCTGTCTTGATTGAAGGCAAAGCTATCCAGCTTCATCCATTGGTATGTACGGCTTTTAATGCCGATTTTGATGGTGATCAAATGGCGGTTCACGTTCCTCTTTCTCTTGAAGCACAGCTTGAAGCTCGTGTTTTGATGATGTCAACTAATAACATTCTTCATCCAGCTAATGGTGCCCCGATTATTGTTCCCTCACAGGATATGGTTCTTGGTCTTTACTATCTTTCGATTGTTTCTGAAAAAGAACCCGGTGAAGGAATGGCTTTTTCTGATATAGGTGAGCTTCATTATGCCTTGGAAAACAAAGTCGTAACGCTTCATACGAAGATTAAAGGCCGTGTTAAGAATATTGGCAAGGATGGCAAAGAAGTTGCTAAACTTTATGATACGACACCTGGTCGTTTGATTATCGGTGAGCTTTTGCCCAAAAATCCTAATATCTCATTTGATATTGTCAATCAAGAAATGACAAAAAAGAACATTTCTAAAATGATTGATTATGTTTATCGCCACTGTGGACAAAAAGAGACGGTTATTTTTTGTGACCGTATTATGCAGCTTGGTTTTTCTTATGCTTGTCGTGCAGGAATTTCATTCGGGAAGGATGATATGGTTATTCCTGATAGCAAGTCACGTTTGGTTGCGGAAACAGAAGCTTTGGCGAAGGAATACGAACAGCAATATAATGATGGTTTGATTACACAAGGTGAAAAATACAATAAGGTTGTAGATGCTTGGGGTAAATGCACAGACCGTGTTGCAGATGAAATGATGAAACGAATTCAAGCCGTCGATTTTGATCCTAAAACCGGCCGTCAACGGCCCATGAATTCAATCTATATGATGTCGCATTCTGGGGCTCGTGGTTCAGCTAACCAGATGAGACAATTGGCCGGTATGCGTGGATTAATGGCAAAACCATCGGGTGAAATTATTGAAACACCTATTATTTCAAATTTTAAGGAAGGTCTAACTGTTAACGAATACTTTAACTCTACACATGGTGCGCGTAAAGGCCTTGCTGATACTGCGTTAAAAACGGCGAACTCTGGTTATCTCACAAGGCGTCTTGTTGATGTTGCACAGGATGCCATTATTTCAGCTGTTGATTGTGGTACAGCAAAAGGTCTTACGATGCAGCCAATTGTTGATGCAGGACAAATTGTTGCCTCTCTTGGGCAAAGAATTCTTGGTCGTACAGCCCTTGTTGATATTTTACATCCTGTCTCTGGAGAGGTTATTCTTGAAGGTGGAGCGATGATTGAGGAGGCTGACGTCACGAAGATTGAAGAAGCCGGAATTCAATCTGTTCAAATTCGTTCTGCTTTAACATGTGAAACACGTCTTGGTGTTTGTGCAAAATGCTATGGTCGTGATTTGGCGCGTGGAACACCGGTTAATCAGGGAGAAGCCGTTGGTGTTATTGCTGCTCAGTCAATTGGTGAGCCGGGAACCCAACTTACGATGCGTACTTTCCACTTAGGAGGAACTGCACAGGTTGTTGATTCATCGTATTTAGAGGCATCTTATGAAGGTACGGTGGAGATTCGTAATCGTAATGTGGTTCGCAACTCTGAAGGTCATTTGGTTGTTATGGGGCGTAATATGGCTATCCTTATCAAGGATGAGTTAGGAAAAGAACGTGTTGTGCATCGTGTTAGCTATGGTGCGCATATTTTTGTTGATGATGGTGACGTCGTTAAACGTGGACAGCGTATAGCAGAATGGGATCCTTATACACGCCCAGTTTTGACGGAAGTTGAAGGCTATGTGGGTTTTGAAGATATGATTGATGGTTTATCTGTCACTGAAACAGCTGATGAATCTACGGGTATTACGAAGCGTTTGGTGATTGATTGGCGCGCTAATCCACGTGGTGCAGAGCTCAAACCAGCCATTATTATCCATGCAGATAAAGAAGGTGAATCCATTGCTAAATTGTATAAGGGAGGTGAAGCCCGTTATATGATGTCAGTGGAAACTATTCTTTCTGTTGAGCTTGGTGCTCATGTTAAGGCTGGTGATGTTATTGCTCGTTTGCCAATGGAAAGTGCCAAGACGAAAGATATTACGGGTGGTTTACCACGTGTGGCTGAGCTTTTTGAAGCGCGTCGTCCAAAGGATCATGCAATTATTGCTGAAGTCAGTGGTACAATTCGCTTTGGTCGTGGTTATAAGAATAAACGTCGTATTATCATTGAACCAAATGATGAAACTCTTGAGCCCGTGGAATATTTGATTCCCAAAGGTAAGTTATTTCACTTCCAAGAAGGCGACCAAATTGAAAAAGGGGATTATATCCTTGATGGTAATCCAGCACCTCATGATATTTTGGCAATTAAGGGTGTTGAAGCCTTGGCATCTTACCTTGTTAATGAGATTCAGGAGGTTTATCGTTTGCAGGGTGTTCTTATCAATGACAAGCATATTGAAGTGATTGTTCGCCAAATGTTGCAAAAGGTTGAAATTACTGAATCTGGAGATTCTGGTTATATTCCAGGTGATAATGTTGATCGTATTGAACTTGATGAAATCAATGATAATTTGATTGCAGAAGGAAAGAAACCTGCATCTGGTAATCCCATTCTTCTTGGAATTACAAAAGCTTCTCTTCAAACGCCTTCTTTCATTTCGGCGGCATCCTTTCAGGAAACAACGCGCGTTCTTACTGAAGCGGCGGTTTCTGGCAAAATTGATACTTTGCAAGGTCTTAAAGAGAACGTTATTGTCGGTCGTCTTATTCCTGCTGGTACAGGTGGCACGATTTCTCAAATCCGTCGTATCGCTGCAGTTCGTGATGATTTGATTGTAGATGAGCAGCGTAAGTCTAGTAATAACGAAGTGGCCAAGGCTATGTTGACAAATATGACAGCCAAAACCGTTGCTGAATAGTTTAAAGAAACGTCACATAATATGAAAACGTCTGAATAAGAAGTTCAGACGTTTTTTTATTTCGAAATGTAGAAGCTACATATTTCTCTGAAAATGTAATCGTAAAAAATTAAATGATACTTATCTTTTTTGTTGCTTCATTTTAAAGTTTTCTTATTTCTAAAGGCAGTATAGAAAATTCTTTTTAAGACATATGAAGCCTAAAAGGCATGTTTCAATAAAAAGAGAGGATTATCTATAAATAAAATAACGACTGACTTCGAATTTTAAGAAAATTTTTTGATTGATATTTCCTGCAAAGATTTAAAAGGCCTTATGATGAGAATCCATGTCTTTATATTTTAGAGAGTGGAAAAATGAGGATAGGATATTTACTAAAGTTTTATAAAAAACAGGCGTATTTCTTATAACAATGTGGTCTATGAAGATAGAATGATAAAATGTATGAATATTATTCAATTAGAGAATTGACGTGTGAGTTTTCAATAACGGCTCGGATTTTTCTTTGTTATGAAGAAGAAAGGTTTCTTATTCCTTTTTGGCGTGTAAATAAGCGGCTTTATACACAAACGGACCGCATAAGTTAAAACAAATACTACATGCTAAAAGAGTTAAATTTTCATTGTTTGAAATATCTGAGATGTTGGCTATGGTTAGAGATTCACCTGATGATGAGAAAAAGCTTAAGAAGTTAATTGCAGGAATTCATAAAAAGGATGTGCTGATTTAAAAGACGTAGTCATGATATTGATGATCTTCTACAAGATTTATAAAGAATTGAGGAGGCTTTTTGAGAGCCTAGCAGAGTTGGGGTTAATCGTTGATTATGAAATTTATTTTATCTATTTTTAGACAATTTTCTTTCTATTAAAAGAGATAAGTTGTGCTATCCTAATAGGTGGATGGTCTTTAACATTGCGTGAAATGTGTAAGTCATTTGAAGAAATAGAGCGTGCGCATACAGCAGCAAATGTGTTTTTGTAGTATATTGTCCTTGATAAGCAAAAAATATTTTTCATTACAGAAAGTAAAAAATAATGGCAATTTCTCCCATGAGTATTTTTCAATCTATATTATCGCGAAAATCAATTCGCGCTTTTACTGACCAGCCCGTTAGTTTGGAAACAATCAAAGAAATCTTAAAACTTGCAGCACGTGCACCATCTGGAACAAATATTCAGCCATGGCAAGTGATTGTGCTTACGGGGAGTATATTACAGAAAGTAGGGCAAGAGCTTTCACAGCTTGTGCTTTCAGGTGTAAAAGGAGAGCGTGAATATCATTATTATCCACGTCAATGGCGTGAACCTTATCTTTCAAGGCGTCGAAAAGTTGGTTTGGATCTTTATCAGAGCCTTGGAATTCAAAAAGGCGATGAAGAAAAAATGCTTCATCAAAAGGCGCGGAACTTTTTATTTTTCGATGCGCCTGTAGGGCTTTTATTTACAATGGATCATGACATGGAAATGGGGAGTTGGCTTGATTTGGGTATGTTTATGCAGACTATTATGCTAGCAGCACGTGGATTTGGATTAGATACTTGCCCCCAAGCAGCTTTTGCTGATTATCATAAACAGATTCGTACACTTTTATCGATCCCTTCTGATCGTCATATTATCTGTGGTATGGCACTTGGTTATCGCGATATGAATGCTCCCGAAAATAATTTTGAGACAGAACGAGAACCGTTAGAAAACTTTGTACGTTTCATTGAAGCGTATCCATAAAGTATTTTGTGTAATTAATTATACGTTTTGAACGATTTTCTGCATTATGAGAAATATTTCCGGTAAGAATTTCACATTCTTATTAAATTCTAGTCTTGCTTAATAAAAAATATAAAAATCAATGAATTATTATATAAATAAGGGAATTGATGAATACTGATTCTATTACGTTTTTTTGCCTCTATCCCTCATCTTTTTGAAGCTTTTTTATGGCTTCAAGAGCGAGTTTTTTACGGTCTGCGCTCTTTGTGTAAAGAGATGCCATATTATCATTTGTCCAGCCAAACAGTGCTTTCAATTGTGGTACTGTTGCACCAGAGTTAGCTGCGCGTGTTGCTGCTAATTTTCTCAAACCATGGGCTGATTTGTTGATACCGGCTTGGTTGCATGCTCTGTAAAACATGAGACTAAAGCTATCTTTGGGGATTTTTTTTCCGCGTTTACCACAAATAAATGTTTCTTCTCCAATAGGACCAATTTTAAGTGTCTCTGCTAATTCTGGTAAAATGGGAAGAAAGACATCTGTTTGGAATTTACTTTTCTCTGTTTTGAGATGGATAATATTATTTTTTACATCTTTCCAGCCAATGCGAACGGCATCACCACGACGCAAACCCGTATATAAGAGGACATCAATCCAGACACGTTCATGGGTACCATGATGCCATTTTTGATAATATTTCTCAACATCTTCTTCTGTCCAAGCAGGAAAGCCTTCTTTGTTTTTGAGAGGAGGCTTTTTGACGCCTAAAGCTGGATTGTTTTCCAAAAGATCTTGTTCAACCGCCCAATTAAAAAGCCCATTAAGTGTTTTCAGAAATTCTCTAGCCATTGCTGGCGTTTCTTTACGCCGTTCAACACCAGCTATGATATGTTTCTTTTCAATTGCTTGGTATGGAATGTTGCCTATTGTATCGCATACCTTCATAAGGATGAGTTCTTTTTGTTTTTTTGTGATTTTAGCAAGATTATGCCAATTAGAGCTGTTTAGATACTGTTTAAGCAGCCATGCGAATGAACCTTCAACAAGTTTACCGGTTTTGGATTTAGGAAGTATAAGCCCTTGTAATTCGGCAAGCGCATTTTTGTAATTGTCAACAAACTCTTGCGTTCCATAGGTTCCGCGTATTCTAATACGTTTTCCATGACCAATACGGACATACCATACAATTTTACCATGTTGTGTAATTTGTTTAACAAGATGAGGAGGGCGTGGTTTTGGCATGGTATTTTACATCTTAGAGAGCACGGCTTCATAATATTCATTCGTGGACAAATCTAAAATTTTGTCTGGATTATTCACTGAATTTGGCAATGGGATATTGTCTTTAAGGTAGATAAGCAGTTCACCGGTGGGCTTTATTTCTATGAGTTCACACCCTTGCTTTTTAGCTTCTCTTAACGCGCGTGCAATAGCTGGTTGTGTTATGGTAGCTGGACGAGGCGCCATATATTTCTCCTTACATTTAAGATGCAATTCACCCGTGTCGTGAATCACGAATTGATTGAAAATTGTTAGGAAAGGGTGGGGGTGCTAGGAGGCATAGGAAAAGCACCCCCATAAGCGATTAGGCGGCTTTTGTTGAGATTCTTTGGATCTCTTGTTCTATTTCAGTTAAAAAGTTTTCAACCGCTTGATTGATTTGTTCAATTTGTTTGTCATCACGGTGGATACGTTTGATTTTCATACGTAAATGAGATGCATCTCTCGTAAAACGTGGGTCATAACTGATAAAATCACACCATTTACGTCCCGTACAAGCCATTTGGAATTGCATTTGTGCAAGATATTCCGGTTTGATCTCATTATCCATAAAGAAGCGCAAATGGTTGCTTGATTGAGGGCATTTGATTTCGATTAAGCCATCTTTATCAATCAGTCCATCGGGGCTTGCCCCTGCCATTTGAATTGTAGGGTGTTGAATAAAGCCACATTGAGTGATTTGTGTATCATAAATGAAAGCATATTCTTTGAGAGCCTCTTCTTCATGCTCAATACCCCATTGCATAGCGGGTGTTATATAAGATTGACTTATTTCTCCAGTTAAGCGCTCTGTCATGAGTTTGATTTTGTAATCTTCATATTTGCTTGTGGGCAATCCTTTAGCTGTTTTACTAAGAATGTTATAAATATTTGAAGCGGTGACTTTTCCTAATCGAGCTTGAAACCATTCTGCAGTTCTTTGTTGCATTTCACACCGCCGTTTGTTGTTCGTGAGACATTGGAGCATATTCAATATCTTGGATATGAATATATTCGGCATCTTGTGTAGGTGTGTCTGTTTGTTCTTGTTGTGGGAGATATTGTAGAGCTCTTTCTCTTTGAATATTTTTCTTTTTTTCCAACAGCTCTAAAACCTCTTGTGCTTTTTCACAAGACAGATCTGTTAGGTTTTCTACCTTTGCGTAAAAGAGAAGATTATCTTCATTTGTTTCAGTTTCTTTAATTAACCCTTTGATTTGTTCAAGCATCTCATAAGAAACAAGTTGTACAGGTGTGGTGTCATTAATACGTTTAGCTTCATCTTCTTCATAAATGCCAGAAAACCCGAAAGCATAGCGAGCGCATTGTATCGTAGCTTTATGGCGTAACATACGAGCAGGGTATTTTTGCCAAGTGTCACTTTTTTGTTTGCATTCATTTAAATATTCAGTGACTTCGATAGGATCTTTAATGTCTTTGAGACGAATAGCACATTTAATGGCAATAATATTACCGTCCTTATCGAGTTGATCTTGAAAAGTCATACCATCAAATTGAGGATTAGATTTAATGATTTTAATCCACCCATCAATAGAGACCACAGGTATAATGCCGCCGCCTCTCTTCGGAAGTGCATAGATCTCTTTAGTGAGAGGATTCAGTCCATAAGTATTAGCAACAGAGATAAAAGCAGCAAATTCTTCATCAGTGAAGTTATGACTGATGCATGTTTTGATAATAGTTTTTCGAAATTGTTCATGAGAGAACCCATATTTATTTGCCATAGTGGCTAGGGGTGAATTTGTCATTATTGTTTTCCTTTTAATGCATGTTTTGTCTTTTTAGCTCTTCAGACAGTACCCCCATGCCTTTAGTAGTGATTTTAGCAGCGGGTATAACTTTTTCTATTCCACTGGCGGTTTGAAGCGTGATTGTTGGACAGTCCATTAGTTGCTTTTGGATTTTGTCTTGATAAGGGAGTAAATTTCCACCTGCTGCACGTCTGTAAATCCAACCTTTTTTCTGTAAAAACTGAATGAATTGTTTTGGTTGCATTTCGAGTATTTTAGCAGCTTCAGTAAGACCGAAGAGCCCATCATGGCGCTGTAAACTTTCAAGTGCCATGGCTTTTGGTGTTAAATCTTCAATAATGCTGTCTTTTTGATCTATCTGTCCTTGTAGGTAATTCAAAAAACCAATCATAGCTTTTGGACTTGAATAATCGATTTGTGGTGTTACTTGCTTTTCTAATTCTTGCCAACGGTCAATAATTTTTGCACGCAAAGCAGTGCTATAACCAGAAACAAGAATTAAACATTCACGTTTGGGAAGGTTGTAACAAGGGCGACTTTCACCTTTGCTATCAAGATAATAACCACTAAAATCAACCACCCCAAATTTGGGGGCGTTAAGTTCTTCAAGCATTTTCTTGATATCACGCATAACATGGTCATGTCTTTTACCACACAATTCTGCGATTTCACGACTAGACATGGTCGGAATAGTTTGGTTATTAAAATTTCTTTCTTCTACTGTCATAAGATTATGCATGTTTCACTCCATTCGTTGTGACAACATTTTCATTGTGCTTAATTTGTTGTTTGAGATGTCTTAAGATTTCTTCTAATGTTTCTGGTTTTGAATAATCGATTGTTGCTTTTGCTTTTTTTTCACAGTCCAAAAAATATTGACGCACTTGTTTACCTTTGAAATTAGGTTCACAAATGGCAATGTGTTTTGCTGCATTTAAAGTGAGGGCATAATCTTTAGAAGGACAACCCCGTGATGGTAATTTTTTGGTAGATGTGATAAAATCAATATCTTCTTGAAAAGCAAAATCTTTAATACAGTTTACTATCCATTTTCTAAACTCGGCTTTGACCTCTAAAAATGCATGCAAGTCACGAGCGCTAACGGTTTGAATGGTTTGCTGTTTAATTATAGTATTTTGAATAGGGATAAAATGTTTCATTACAAACCTTATATAAATTGGATTTGAAGGGGGCGCGCTTTTAGAAACGCACCGTATAGCTTGGGTAGTTTGGAATGACGTCCCAAAGAGTTAAACGGTGCTGTTGTTCATAAGTACCGTACATTTCATCTTCATATCGCTGCTGTTCGATTTCTTCTAAAAAAAAATCGTATGCGGAGCTATGCTTAACAAAGTCGTGAGGAATATTGCCGTTAAAACATTGTTCTTCACATTCTTTAAGATAGAACTCTGCGATCTCTTCAGAGATATCTTCGCATCGGTTAGTGGTTGGTTCTACACGGAAGATTTGAAGAGCATTATCGGCTTGATCGATAAATTTGATAATTTCCTTTTCATCAAAGAAAGTACCGTATTTTGCGAGATTTTGCTCTTCATCTTCACAGACGACTAAGAGAATTTCATCAGAATTTATAAACACTGGTTTTTTCATAACGGTCTCCATTTATTATCAAAATATTTAAACACATTTTGAAAAAAACGCCTTGACATAGGTTTTTTTTTTCGGGGTATGGTGGTTTTGTAATTGTATTTTATGCACATGTCAATTAAAAAATTGCATAAAATGCAAAAAAATAAATTTAAAATATATAGCTAATTTATGCGCTATCCACAATTTAGGAGATGTTATGGGTGATCTAGGTAAAGGAATAGAAGATTTTTCTTTGATGCTTAATGAAAAAAAGCAATCAATAATAACCTATCTTGTTTTTATCTTTTTTAATAATTCAAGGAAATCGAGTACCGCTTCTTTATCAGCTGGTTCAAGAGAAGCGCATATTTTTACGAAATTCAAATCTGCTTCTTTGTAAAAACTGGGTGGTGGCTCGTTGAAGAATTCAGAAATTTTTATCAATTCATCTATGGTTATATCACGGGTTTTCCCATTTTGATAAATGCGAAGCATACGGTTCACTGCCGATGGATGCAGTTTCAGATGGGATGCTAATGCTGTTTGTGCACCATGCCCCCGTTCTTTAAGTCGCTCTTTAATCCATAGCTTAAGTTGAGACTGAATATCTTTTCCCATGATTCATATAATCCTTGAAAATATATTTTTATGCAAAAATGATAAAAAAGCATAATTGCGTTGACTTGTGCATAAAACGCAATTATCTATTGTGGCGTTATGGAGATAAATATGCTTTCGAGACTGATTATAAAGTATTTAGGTGGCTTAAAAACTGTAGCAGGCATCGTTGAAAGAGATATTTCGTCTATTTCTAGATGGCGTGATTTTATACCAGCAAAACACCAGCAAAAACTATTAACCTATGCGCGTGAGCATGGGATAGATTTACGTCCAGAAGATTTTTTTTATCCAGAACGCTTGCAAAGATTAATGCAAGAGCAAGCAAGCGACTCAATGACAAAATTTTCCAAAAGCCCCTGCGTTGATAGCGCGTGCGACGGTTTGCAGCCTTAGGAGATCACAATGAGTTTAAATGAAACCAAGCAGAGCATTGATGAGTGTGATGAGGATATCAAAAAATATGAAAAGGAAATTAAAGAACTGCATCAAAAGATAGATGCGTATGAAGAAGCGTTCAAAAGAAAGAACGATCTTATAGATACACTAGAAGCAGAAGTTGCATACCGTGATGCAGAAATAGAGAAGCTTAAAGACGAGCTTAAGCAGCGTGATGCATCTGTACAAAAGCCATCAGTAAAAGCGCCTTCCAAAAAGAAAAGTAAGTGAGATTGAAGGAATGAACGATATGACAGTTCAAAAGAAGTATGAACTTACGGGTGACGTAGTTGATATTGGTCCTTGCAAAGTATACCGCATACGCGCCTTAAAAGATTTTGGAGACGTTAAAGCCGGTGATCTAGGCGGTTGGGTAGAGAGTGAAGAAAATCTTAGCCATGAAGGAAATTGCTGGATCAGTGTTTTAGGGGTGGTTTTTGGGGGTGCAACAATAAGGGGTGATCATCAGGTTGAAAACTTTAAGTGTATTTCTCATAAGATTTACAAATTGTCTATGTTAACACCACAGCAATACATGCAATCACTACCTTGGTACCGTAGAATATGGGAGCGACTCCGTTATTATTGGGAGTTCAAAGTATGGTTGTAGTTATTAGAATTATCTAAAGTTCTTTCCATTATCCCATATTCAAAAGCTCTGTCCTGTGCATCTGTCCAACGAAAAAAACCAAGACAAAAAGTAGTCTCAAGAGTTTTTTCTGGATTATTACATGAGGTATGTTCAACTACCATGGTTATAGGTTTTGTTAAATGTGGTTCTTGTGGGTGTATGGTAAGCCAAAGAGCCAATTTACTTTTGGCTTTTATACTAAAAAGATCAAAAAATCCCAAATGGTTAGGATGTAATTGGGGTTTTATTAAATCAATATACTTTTTGCTTTTTAAGGCGATGTTCGTTGCATTTTTACGTTTTTCAGAATCTGAGATACCTTCGGTAGGATCTGGGTAGAGTGCTTGAGTAAATATAAATGGGTGTTTTTTAGGTATTTTGATGTGATTTATTTTAATTATTTGGTTTGTAGGATTGTAAATGGTTAATTCCAATTCAGATTCAAGGTCACTAGGATGCCTTGGAGACAGATTTCCAACAACTTCACGTACACTACAGCTTTGCAATTTTTGTCCTAAACATTTTTCTTTTTGTTCTTTGCGATATCTATACCAAACAAAGCCTGCAGAGATCACACTAATGATTAAAGAAATATATTCATATGTTGTTGGCGTATCTTTCATATTTTTCTCTATCCGAATAGAACACATTATGTATGGAGCTGCGTGGTGATTAACACGATTCTTTGTTTTGATCTAGGAACGAAGACAGGATGGGCGATACGTGGTGGGGATGGTGGTATCACTAGTGGCACCGTTGATTTTAAATCACGCCGTTTTGAAGGCGGTGGGATGCGTTATTTACGCTTTAAACAATGGCTTAATGAAATAAAGCAGGCAGCAGGTCAAATTGACGCGGTGTATTTTGAAGAGGTGAGGCGTCATGTTGGTACAGACGCAGCGCATGTTTACGGTGGCTTGTTAGCAACGTTAACGGCGTGGTGTGAGCATCATAAGATACCGTATGAGGGGATACCGGTTTGTACAATTAAGAAAGCAACGGCAGGCAAGGGGAATGCGTCGAAAGAAGAGATGATAGAGGCAATGCGTGCAAAAGGACACGCGCCTTGTGATGATAATGAAGCGGATGCTTTAGCAATTTTACATTTAATTAAAGAAAGGGAATTGGGGTATGTCTAATGGGATGCCGTGGATACGATTTCATTTGTATGACTGGATAAGTGGTACAGATGGAATGACATTAGAGCAAAGAGGTGCTTATATGACACTTCTTATTCGTATGTATGATAAAAAAGCACCAATTAAAGAAGATTTTGAAACGCTTTCACGTGCTTGCAATTGTTCGCAAAAAAAGTTCGCAACTATTGTCGAATATTTAATGAGGAACGATAAACTTATTGAGATAGATGGTGGGTTGTGGAACACGCGCGTTGAAGAAGAACTAAAAGATTTTGCTGATAAAAAGGATCACATATCGCAAATTCGTAGTGAAGCTGGCAAAAAAGGTGCACAAGCAAAAAACAATACAAAACAATGCGTTAATGATTTTGCTGAAGCAAACGACAAGCAAAATGATTTTTTTGCTGAAGCAAAAAGTAAGCAAAACGTTTTTTTTGCTGAAGCAAACGACAAGCAAAATCAAGCTATAAAGAACCAGAATAAGAATAATATATATAAAAAAAATAAAACTATCGTTTTATCAAAAAAAGAAATCGATTTTGAAGATTTAGAAACAACCGATTTGGTTGACGAGCCAACAGAGGTTGCTGCTGTTGAAAGCCCATCAGAACAAATCGAAACGATAGCAACCAAACAACCTCCCCTTCACGAGCAAGAAAACGTTCCTAAAAACCCAAAACGTTCAAAGGCTAATCGAGGTTGTCGCTTGCCTGCGGATTTCGAACCCGATTACGATTTTGCACTTGCAGAGGGCTTGCCTCCAGAGCGTATCAAAATCGAAATTGCGAAATTTCGAGATTACTGGCGTTCAAAAGCTGGAGCAAACGCTACCAAAATCGATTGGCAAGCAACATGGCGTAACTGGGTAAGGAATTCAAAAGATCATAAAATCAATCAACAAGGTGGAAACTATGGAAAAACAAGCACTAAACACACAGAACAGCAGCGTGGCTGGAGTTATCGAGTTGCACAGCACATGTCCAATATCAAAAATTCAGACAGTGTTTACAAATTTTTATTCGAGGATGACAACAGAACCACCATTCCTTTGGAAAACGGGGCAAAAGCCATTGAGTGCAGAAGTGGAGAGAGTTACTTCATTGGTTGATGATGCGTTGCAAAAGCTTGAAAGAAAAGCAACGGAAGAAGAAATCCAAACAACGTTTCTTGTCCTTTCCAATGGTCTCAAAAGCCCATTAGGATCAGATGAGAAAGCAACAGCGCTTGCGTACTTTTACGCTCTTGAAGGCATAAGCAGCTGGGCATTGCAGACAGCAACAAAGGACGCTTTGAAAGGCAAAGCAGAGGGATTAAATACAACATTTATGCCTTCAACAGCAGATTTTTATCGCTATTGCGAAAAGCTTGAAAGTGATATTCGCTGGAGTGCAAATTATATTTTTAAGGTTCTTGAGAAACCAGAGACAAAGGAAAGAGAACAAAAGCCGCTTGCAACATCAGAACGGGTTGAAAAGCTTCAAAAAGAACTTGAAGAAGTTTTAAAGGGCATTGAATGAAAAACACCAAAATAGTGAAAGGTGCTGATGGTTTTGAGATTAGATATGCGTTTAAATCGACAAAAAGGCACCGTACAGAGCGATTTAAAAGTTTTTTGATAAAGAACACATTGAAACTAAAAACGCCACTGTACGGTCCATTTTGAGGCAAATAAATCCATTGGTAAAATTATAGATTTAGATAAGGGATATTAAATCAGATGTTCTTAAGAAACCGTAAAAGACAGCAAAAAAAATTTATTGCAACGGCGGTTGGATATGCACCATGGGGAATGGGAGTTTCAGAGCATTTTTACAACCTTTACGAATATGATGATGGAATGAGGGAATATGAGGAATTCGATGGTGGACAATATCAAGATCATGAGATGCCAACGAATATTGATTACAGTACAAAAGCGCAGGTAAAAGCGTGGATATACGGTGGTCATTTGCCAAAAAGCGTATTGAGTTATGAGGCGTTGATAGATGAGGTGAATGAGAAGATCAAACAACGCACAAAAGATGATCAGTTGATTTGTGAGATTAGAGATGATGGTGAGAGGGGTTATTCACAAGCTTATGATGATGATTATATAGACCGTGAGCTAGAAAAAGCGCTTGATATTCAATTAGGTATTTATCAAAATGAAAAAAAGTGAAAAAAATAAAAAATACGTATTGACTTTAAAGAAAAGGTCGTTTAGAAAGATCGACAAGTGCTTAAAAACCACGAATCCAATAGCGGATAAACCACGATAAGGTTTCTCCCATTCTTAAAAATACTGACTTTCTTTTATGCTGTCATTAGCATATAACGATTTATGTCGGGTGTAGCTATACCATACAAGACCCTTCGCGAGGGAAAAGTATAGCGGCGGACTATTGGCCGTGTTTTTAGCGCCCGGCGCCCTTATGGGCTGTCAATTAAAAACTTCTAACCAATAGAAAGAATTTCAAATGGAAAAAAATGAAATCAACATCACTACCGATTTCTTATGTGATTTGTGGATGGCTGTGTGTAAAGAAGCTAATAGTGAAAATATTGATATTGATACTGAAGATAACTATCACGTTTCTTTAGTAGAGCTTATGGGGGCTCTCGAAAAAGTTTTGTTTTTTAAATTACAAAACGAAATTCCAAATTTTACAAAAATTTTAGCAATTATTACAGAATTCGGTCAATCTGAACCAATTGAATCAATAGTTTCATTGCTAAAAGCTTATAATCCTATTTTTGATAATGTGCATAGCATTAATGAGGCTGCTTAAATAAAGCGCAGGCGCAGCGGGGCGCCTGCTTTTTAACTTTACTAGGAAAAAGAAGAATGTCACAATATTTAATCAATGTAAATCAAAAAAATCCAATAGACGTAAATCAAATCAACATAGATGATAGCATTCAAACCATGTCTAGTGTTGAAATTGCAGAGTTGTGTGGTAAGCAACATAAACATGTTATGCGTGATATCAAAAAAATGCTTGAAGAAATTAGCGAGCCCAAATTTGAGCCGGCTGATTTTACTGAGCCCAAATTTGGGCTTAGTGATTTTGCTGGGGTCTATAAAGATTCAACTGGTCGTACTCTCCCTTGTTATAACCTCCCAAAACGTGAATGCTTAATCTTAGTTTCAGGGTACAGCACTGCTTTACGTGCAAAAATTATTGACCGTTGGCAGGAGTTAGAAAAGAAAACAGATTTAGCAAGTGCTTTAGAAAATCCCCTTACAGTTAAAAAACTTCTCTTAGAAAGCATCAATCAATTAGAAACTTTAAAAAATGAAGTGGATACTCTTAAACCAAAAGCAATAGCTCTTGATGGTTTAACGCGCTCGGATGGCTTGTTTGGTATTATAGATGCTGCGAAAATCTTAGAAGTAAGACCTAAGGATTTATCAGATTACTTACGAAGATATGGTTGGGTTTACAAAAGAGTACCAAGTGGTCCATTATTACCATATCAAGATAAAATACAAAAAGGTTTAATGGATTGCACGACCATTACTATTCAAAAAAATGATGGTACAGAAAAGACAGTCCCGTCAACAAAAATAACAACAAAAGGATTGGTTTTATTAAGAGAGCAAATCCACGGAAATATGCAATAATTAAAAAAAACGGGGTGGGGGGCTTTATAGCAAAAAAGAAAGCCGCGTTATTTAAAACACGGCCTCTTTTATTAAAAACCATTATTGACAAGGACAATTCATTATGAAAACGATTAATGAATTACATACTTTGTGTATAAACGCAAGTTTATTTTTATCAAATTGCATCTTTAAACAAATGGTGCTATATTCTAAAACATAGAAAGTGTCAAAACTTTCTTTTACAACGTTATTACAGCGTTGTATTTTAGCCGTTCCTTAGGTTAAATAATATACTTTTTAAAAATCGCTACAAAAAAAGCCGTGTCCTTTAAAAGATGCGGTTTTTTTGCATATTAAGGCTTGTGATTTTATACATAATGTGCTATCTCTTGTATGAAACTTGAGAAATTGGAAGAAGACCTTGTTATGTTTTTTACATAACAGGGTTTTCTTTTATGATAGCTACAGATTTTTATATGATAAAGCCGCGTCATTATCTTAACGCGGCTTCTGTTTTGCAATGCATGAGTGTTATCATTATTCAAAGTATTATGAATAGCTTCTTATTACACAAATATATGTAAAATCACAAGCTTTAATACACAAAAACCGCATCAAAATGAATTGATACGGTCTTTATGCTCAAAACAACTAATGATCCCAATAAGCGATTAGAATAACCAAAATATAAAGGACACCTCCTTATTACACAAATCGTATCAAAAAAACAAGCAAATAAGTAAAATAAAAACAGGATTCATTATTTAGATTCAGTGTGTTATAACAAATTTCGTTTGTAAGAACATAGCATAATGTGTTATACTATTATCAGTTGTAAATTTGTTTTGTTGCTAGTTCTATGTTCCTATAAAAGGATATAAAGCAAATGCTTAATAAAGTGATTTTAATTGGTCATTTAGGTGCAAATCCAGAAAGTAAAACAATGCCTTCTGGTGGCGAGGTGGTTAATTTTCGAATGGCAACGTTTGAGAGCTATACAGACAAGGCAACCAATAAGAAAATAGACAAAACAGAATGGCATTCTATTGTGGTTTTTAATCCACATTTTGCAAAAATAGCACTTCAGTATCTTCATAAAGGAAGCAAAGTTTATATAGAGGGGCAGTTACAAACCCGTAAATGGCAAGATAAAAACGGTATTGATCGATTTGTAACAGAAGTCATTTTACCTAAGTACAAAGGCGACTTAAAGCTTTTAGATGGCAAAAATGATGATGATCAAGAGCAGTCATCTCCTTATGAGAGAAGCATTTACAGACCTCTTGATATGCCTACAGTACCAAATGACAGCGTTCCTTTTTAATAGAGGCTATCTGTGAAAAAAAATAAAAAGAGGGGACGCCCTAAGATTAAAGGGAAGATAAGAGAAGCCAATGGACGTATATCGCGAGCAAAATCGCCTCGTGAAGCCGTTGATAAATTGGCAATAGAAATGCGTGCAAAGCGCTTCTCTTTAAGCTTACAAGAGGCTAAAAATCCGCTTTCTGGTACCTATATAGGGCGGCTTTGCTTGCAAGGGGTGCTTACACAAGAGCAATATGACACTGCCCAGCAATATCTACAGATAAGAAACGACTATTTGTGTGCAAAAGGCTTGCCAAGCGCTGTGTATGATGATGTGTCTACAAATTCAGATCCCAATAGTCTTGAACAGTGGGTTGAAAAAGCAACGCGCCATTATCAATCCATGCAAGAGGTAATAAAAGAAGCGCAATGCCTCTGTAGACAGTGTAATCTTTATACAGCGCTACAGTACCTCGTTATAGAGGATCAAAAATTACCGCATCTTGTAAGTTCACTACGTGTCGTTCTTAACGCGCTTCAAAAGCATTTTAATCGTTAAATGATAATCTCTATTACGGCTTCATCATATTGTATATCGTTTTTAAGTCTCTACAAAACCTAGCTGTTTTTTTTATTCCACTCCCATTATCGACTCTCATACTAGATACTAAATCAATAACTTGTGTTTCAGGGTTAATGCCATTTCCAGTTGGAGTACTAAGAAATTTTTTTGCGTAATAAATCATTGGATCTGCACTGCTCATGGACATATTATATGCCCAAATAAAATTTTCTTCACTCCAATTATGCTCATAGCGTAAAGTATTTATTACATTGGGGAGCATCGCCCATGACATCTCTTCATTATAATCACCTCGCAATAAATTCACAAAGCGTCCACATAAAACAATGAGTATGTGACGATGCCATACAGTGTCAAATTTAGAAGCTATATTATGATAACCACGGCTGTATACAAATTGTTGTGCTTGGTTTTGCTTGTCAAAATGCGTAAATGCTTCATATTCTTTACTTGCGTATTTGTCGTAAAGTTGATTATACTCCTCTATAGTATCTACACTTGTAAACATACGCGTCAATTTGTCTATAAATCCAAATGACGCTGATGCAGGTAGCGCTGATATAGAAAAGAAAGCTATAAATGTTATGATGCGTGTTATGGATAATGATTTCATCATTTTGAACCCTTAATTATTCATAAGTGCTGTTTAACCGATTCTCTTCAAATGTATCAATATGTGTTATTTTTGTGTTGACAAATTGTAGCAAATCGTATTTAATGACAATGCGGCACTTGTCGTATTGTATCTAAATGAGGGTAAGATACAGTTTAAAGCCCCGCAAATGCGGGGTTTTTTATTATCTGGAGGGAGGAATTTATGACATCAGAAAACACACAACAGGTTTTACAACCGACCAAAAAGCTTCTGCCTCCTAATGCTGGTCAAGGGCGGGTAAAAGGGGTGCCGAATAAGAATACACGTCTTCTTAAAGAGGCGATTATTAAAGCCGCTGAATTGGCAGGCAGCAAATATGGTAAGGAAGGGCTCATCTCTTATTTGGAAAAGCAAGCGATTAAATGCCCTGCTGCTTATTTAGCGTTGCTTGGTAAAATTTTGCCTTTGCAAGTGACAGGAGAGGATGGGGGAGCCATTAAGATCATAGGGCGTGTGGAAATAGCGCCTTTAACAATGAATGACGACAAGACAGATTAAGATTGTACCAAAGCTTATACCGATTTTTACAGGGGATGCTTTGGTCAGAGCAGCTTGGGGTGGACGAGGTTCTGGAAAGACAAGATCTTTTGCCTTGATGGCTGCTTTAAAAGGCTATCAATTTGGCATGGGAGGGATATCAGGGACTATCCTTTGTGCGCGTCAGTTCCAAAATTCGCTCGCAGAAAGTTCATTAGAGGAGATTAAGCGCGCTATTGAAGCCCATGACTTTTTAAAGGACTATTACAAGGTTGGAGAGGCTTCAATTAAGTCAAATGATGGGCGTATAGCCTTTCAGTTTTGTGGACTAGACCGCAATATAGCCAGTATTAAATCCATGGGGCGGATATTGCTTTGTTGGGTTGATGAAGCAGAACCCGTCACAGAGACAGCTTGGCAAACGCTTATACCGACGTTGCGTGAAGAGGGCGAGGGTTGGAGAGCAGAATTATGGGTAACATGGAACCCATTACGAGACAATGCACCGGTTGAAAGGCGATTTCGCTTTTCAGACAATAAAGCCATTAAACGTGTTGAGATCAATTGGTCCGATAATCCGAAGTTTCCAAAGATCTTGAATGAAGCGCGGCTTGATGATTTGAGAAACCGTCCAGAGACCTATAAGCATATATGGGAGGGGGCTTATCTTACAGCGGTTCAAGGTGCTTACTTTCAAAAAGAGATGTTGGCAGCCGAGGAGGAGGGGCGGATAGGGCGTGTTGCACGTGACCCTTTAATGCAGATACGCGCCTTTTGGGATATTGGCGGGACGGGCGCTAAGGCAGATGCAACAGCGATTTGGATAGCGCAATTTATTGGTAGAGAGATCAGAGTGCTTGATTATTACGAGGCTCAAGGGCAGCCGTTGTCGGAGCATATCGGTTGGTTGCGTGACAATGGTTATGAGAAGGCGTTGATGGTGTTACCCCATGATGGAGCAACTAGAGACCGTGTGCATAATGTGAGTTTTGAGAGTGCTCTTAATGATGCGGGATTTGAGACGCAAGTGATCCCTAATCAAGGGGCAGGTGCTGTTAAGATGCGCATAGAGGCAGTGCGGCGTATCTTACCTTCTGTTTGGTTCAACGAGGAAACGACAGTATACATAAAAAACATAATAAAGTCAATATGTTGCGTTCAATTATTTTATATGAATCCACTTAAGAATCCACACTTTTATGTATGATTCATTTGACCATTTTCTATAAAAGATTGGCACGTATGAATAGAGCATAAAAAGCAAATCATGATGTAAATATTATAACGCATCTGTGTATTCAAATGAAATGAAAAGCCGTTATCATTTATAACAGTTCATAAATTTTATGATACGTTTTTATCATTCACAAATCGCATTGTTTTAAAATTTAGTCGTTTGAAATGATCGATAACATACGTTTAAAGATCACAGCTTGTTTTAACGATTGGATTGGTAATCGCATTATCAAGTATGAGATTACAATTCTCAAAATTGAGAAGCGCAAAATCTAAAAATGTTATAGCAATATTTTATTACCTATAAGAGGGTAATCGTTTGAAACTGTCATAAGCTTATAGGTTTTAATTCATTAAAGGTGCATAAAGGATTTCAAAATCGTTTTTAAAGCGCTTTCTAAAAGTTTAGAAAATGATAGGCAGAAAATTATAGATACTATCATCACAACAAGTATGAAATAAAAAGCCTTTTTATGTTATATGCAAGCAAGCGAGCAACAAACGTTTTAAAAGTTATCGTTTAAAAATACGAAACCAAATGGGCTCACCCCAAAATTGGGGGCAGCTCTTTAAGATAAGCAAGCAAAATTCAAAACCATTGTAAAATCTAAACGCATAGGGTTTTACTAAATTTTTAGTAAAATAATGCTGTTAAAAAAATGCTCTATTCTAAAGTTAACGCCCCCAGAATTGGGGTGGTTAATTTTGCCAGCTCAAATTTGAGCCGGCTAATTTTTAAAGAAATTAGGTTTTAAAGAAAAGTAAAAATACGATTATGAGAACTCTTTAAGTGAATATTTAAACGCTTAAAACCTCTTTTTATAACAGCTATAATTTAGTTATCATTTGCTCTTAAGAACGTTTCATTTACGAAAAAACAAAAATCTAGATTTCACAGCAAAGCAAATCTTAAAAACCAACGCGCGTAAATATAAAAACGGGTTTTGTTATAGACATTTCACTTAATACACATTTGCTTTTGATTGGATTTAATAAAGCTACCAAACGTTTTAAAGAGGCGTTTTGATCATGTGCTTTGATTTAAACAAACCTCTTTAAAGAAAAGGACGTTATTCTTAATACGTTTGATAGCCATAACAAGCGTTTATAGTCTCTATAATTCATTCTCTCATTCAAATGAATGCTATCAAGATGATACCCATCATTTATGATCCTTTTGATAAGTTTTCATAAAAACAATAGAACGCTTGCAATATGATACGTTTTGTATGTAAATACTTATGATTTGGAACTGGTTATTCCAAAGCCTCTATTGAAAAGCCGCGTCATATCGATTGGCACGGCTTTCTTTTTTGGAGTTCTCTTTTTTATGATACGTTTTAAGGAATGTATCTTATAATGCGTTTATAGCTATAAGAAGGCGCCCCCCATGCCGTTCTTTATTCTGTTTCATCAACAATCTTGACAAGGTTATCGCTTTCATAAACCTCATAATTTACGGGAACTTCCCTTACTTTGCTTCTCTTGGTTAATTTCGCATTGCCATAAGCACGACCCCAGACCTTAGTATAGAATAAAACCTTGGCATTGCCAAAAACAGAGCCATAAATTTCAGCACAACCGCCCACCAAAGCACCGCCATAGACCTTGCCATGTATTTTGGCACGACCATTAATAAAGGCATAATTATAAACCTCAGCATAGCTATGAATACGAGCCGAGCCAGCAACAATGGCACGACCATAGACCCTTGCATAACCAAAAACCACAGCATCATAAGAAACATGCGCATAATCATAAACATGACCATCAGCAAAAACGCGGGCGCCACCATTTACATGAGCATACCCATAAACATTGCCATAAACATGAGCATTGCCATAGACACAAGCATGATCATAAATTTTTGCATATTGAGAGATGAAAGCCTTGCCATAGATTTCACAATTCCCATAGACTTGACCACAAACTTGAGAAAAATGGCGTATTTTTGCATTGTCATAAACGCGGGCATGACCATAGACACAAGCTTTATCATATACCCAGCAATTGCCATCATGGGATAGATTAGCTTCCTTTTCAATAAAGCCCCCTAAATCCCCCGTCTTAACATCATCAAAATCTTTTAAAGCCCGAATGCGATAAAGATTGATAATTTTTCTAGTCAGAGCATGTTTTATTTTTTTGATTTCGCTTGTTAATTCATATTTTTTGCACATAAGGATACCCACACAGTTTAATGTGTTAAACATTTGCTAAAATTTGGAATGGAAAATTTGAAAGATTTGAAAGAGGGGCGCCCCCGCAACGCCGCTGCTTTTATTTATTGCTGCTTTATTATGGGCCTACACATCACAAATGAGATTTCACCATAAGGAGAAAGGCGTTCTGTATAGACATTCTCTCTTGTATCACCAAAGGCATTTTTAGTGACAATAGCCATGCCATAAGCACAAGCATTTTCATAAATATGCACATGACTGATAATTTTTGCACTGTCAAAAACCTGTGCATTATCATAAACATGAGCATGAGCAAAAACCTTGGCAAAATCATAAACCTTTGCATTGCCATATACATAGCCACCAACACCAGCATTGCCATAAACCCGCGCATTATCATAAACACGACCAGTTTTTACAACATAAGCATTATCACCAACCCAGCAATTACCATCATGAGAGAGGTTGCTTTCATTC
>NZ_JAQISW010000017.1 GCF_028618435.1 Bartonella sp. MM73XJBT.G | reverse complement strand
GCTACAAATGCCTGATCATCATCGCTCCACAACAAGGCATCCCCTTTAACTTCTTGAGTAATATTCGTGATTTTTTCATTAACATCTTTGACTACATTCGTCAGATGCGTATTCACACTCTTCACATTCGCATCAAGACCATCCAAAGCAGAGCCAACGTCATAATAGTTCACTTTTGCTACCTGACCATCTTCAACAATAGAAGATAAACTATATTTTAGTCCTTTAAAGGTACCATTCTCAAATGATGTATCTCCACCAAAATAATTCGCTATATCTCCAGATATTTTATTAATTTGGCTGCCATTGATTGCATCATGCGACCCTTCTGCAATTATACCAACTTCTACATTATGGAGAGCAACTGGTGCCGTAGTCTTATCACCACCTAAAGTCACACTATTATAATTGACAGTGCCATCTGTATTTTTATCGTAGAGGACAGCAGCAGCACTTGCCAAATTAATATCCTTAGAAATCTTCTCTATACTTTTATCAAGCTGGGCTTTATTAACAGCTTCATTGTGCGCAACAGCCGCCTTCACACCAGAAATAGTCCGGTCTTCACCCGATTTGTTTGTAATATTAATTACAGAACCACCTGTTGCCTTACCTATGGTGATGGCACCCTCATTATCTTCTTGCTTAACGAGGCTACTTTTTGTCACATCCGCAATCTGATTTTGGATCTTCGTGATAGAATTATCAACAGCATTAAAAGTAGATTCAAAATTATCATGTGGTTTGCCTTGAATGGTGTAAGTAGGCGCCTTACCGTTAGATACGTCTGCACCACCACCAAAATATTTAGATGTATTTTGAGAAATTTTTGCTAGATTATTCGTAACAGTAGTAACATTCTGATTGGTAGAAAAGAGTTGCGAACCATTTATGGCATCAGTTGAATCTTCTGTGATATCTCCATTGGCAAGAAACTTAATTTTGCTATTTGTTCTTCCCTCTCCATGCTGCGCTACAAATGCCTGATCATCATCGCTCCACAACAAGGCATCCCCTTTAACTTCTTGAGTAATATTCGTGATTTTTTCATTAACATCTTTGACTACATTCGTCAGATGCGTATTCACACTCTTCACATTCGCATCAAGACCATCCAAAGCAGAGCCAACGTCATAATAGTTCACTTTTGCTACCTGACCATCTTCAACAATAGAAGATAAACTATATTTTAGTCCTTTAAAGGTACCATTCTCAAATGATGTATCTCCACCAAAATAATTCGCTATATCTCCAGATATTTTATTAATTTGGCTGCCATTGATTGCATCATGCGACCCTTCTGCAATTATACCAACTTCTACATTATGGAGAGCAACTGGTGCCGTAGTCTTATCACCACCTAAAGTCACACTATTATAATTGACAGTGCCATCTGTATTTTTATCGTAGAGGACAGCAGCAGCACTTGCCAAATTAATATCCTTAGAAATCTTCTCTATACTTTTATCAAGCTGGGCTTTATTAACAGCTTCATTGTGCGCAACAGCCGCCTTCACACCAGAAATAGTCCGGTCTTCACCCGATTTGTTTGTAATATTAATTACAGAACCACCTGTTGCCTTACCTATGGTGATGGTCCCCTCATTGTCTTCTTGCTTAACGAGGCTGCTTTTTGTCACATCCGCAATCTGATTTTGGATATTCGTGATAGAATTATCAACAGCATTAAAAGTAGATTCAAAATTATCATGTGGTTTGCCTTGAATGGTGTAAGTGGGGGCCTTACCGTTAGATACGTCTGCACCACCACCAAAATACTTTGATATATTTTGAGAAATTTTTGCTAGATTATTCGTAACAGTAGTAACATTCTGATTGGTAGAAAAAAGTTGCGAACCATTTATGGCATCAGTTGAATCTTCTGTGATATCTCCATTGGCAAGAAACTTAATTTTGCTATTTGTTCTTCCCTCTCCATGCTGTGCTACAAATGCCTGCTCATCATCACTCCACAACAGAGAATTTTTAGAAAAACCATCAATTTTCTGAGTAAACTCATTGGCTACATGTGTTAAGCGGCTATTCACATTGTTGATATTTTCATCAAGCCCTGTCAAAGCAGAACCAACATTATTATGATCCTTAGATACTACACCATCTTCAGAAATCTGCGATAAATGATAGAGTGGACCGAACAAAGTACCTTCACTAAATTCCGCATTACCACCAAAAATGTTTGCTACATCTCGGGATATTTTTTCAATCTGGCTACCATTGATTGCATCATGCGACCCCTCTGCAATTATACCAGCTTGTACATTATGGAGTGCAACTGGTGCCGTAGTCTTATCACCACCTAAAGTCACACTATTATAATTGACAGTGCCATCTGTATTTTTATCGTAGAGGACAGCAAAGCTATTTGCTTCTTTAATGACCTTAATATTGTCCGTGATATCTGCAATTTCACCATCGAGTTGTTTTTTATTAACAGCTTCATCATCATTCTCTGCTGCTTTCACACCAGAAATAGTCCGGTCTTCACCTGATTTATTTGTAATATTAATCTCTGCGCCTTCTATTTCCTTACCAATGGTGATACGATTTGTCTCTTCTTCTCGCTTAACAAGGCTATTACTTTTTACGGTGTCAACAATATCTGCAATCTGACCATCGAGTTGTTTTTTATTAACGGCTTCATCATCATTCTCTGCTGCCTTCACACCGGAAATTGTACGAGCATCACCTGATTTGTTTGTAACATTAATTACAGAACCACCTGTCTCTTTACCTATGGTGATCCTACCTGCTTCTCCCTCATCTTGCTTGACAAGACTATTTTTTACTATTTGATCTTTTGTCTCTTGTAGCTGTGCAAAATTCACTGCATCGGTATCTTCTTCCCCTGCCGCTACTCCTTTAATCGTTTTATCACCAGCATGAATGCCATCCACAGTTATTCTAGCCCCATCAGCAAACAGAAAGCCATCATCACTCATAGTGCTTCTTCCTGCGGTAACTTTCGTCACTGTAATACTATCAGCTAAATCAAATTTGACATTATTATCTTCTTCACCTTTTGTAATCTTAAGATTGTTACTTTCTGTTGATAAATCTACTACGCCCGTTATACCAACCTTTGTAGCATCTTTCCCTCCAACTGATAGCTTCCAACCTTGGTCTACGTACAATTCTAACGCTTTTAGCTGCGCAACATTAACGGCATCAGTATCGTCGCTACCAGCTGCCACTCCTACAATCTGGCGCGTTTTTTTTAATTTAGTATCACCAACACTCACCGCAGCTAACGTGCTCGCCCAAACGATGCTATTAGAATCTGCAACGCTCTTAGTTAAAGAGCTGTAACCGATAGCGCCAGCAGCAACATCAGCTACAGACTCACCTCCAAGAGCAACACCTAATTTTACCGTCGTTTTTGTATAAGCACCCAAAGCTACAGATCCCTCACTATCAGCCTTAGCACGATGTCCAATAGCAATTGATTCTACGCCCGTCGCTATTGTACGTCCCTCAGAAGGGACTGGTGTACTACCACTTCTACCTTCGCCACCTATTGCGATACTTTTTTCACCTGCAGCGTACGCCAAATGACCTACAGCAACAGTAAAGCTATTATCCACCTGCGCACCATAACCAACAGCAACCGTATCTGCCGCAGATACTTTTATCTCAGCACCAATAGCAACAATATCACTATTAGAATGGAGCTTTTTATCCTTTGTTATATTATTACCAAATATGACACTCGTACCTTCTACGCCGTCACGTTGTAGTCCGGTACCGCGCTGCATTCTAACCATAGAGTCATTACGCAAAGGATTGAATGCATCAATAATCGCTGTATTCTCACCATGCTGTGCAAAATTTTGGACTACACGATTATCAGCGACAAATTGCCCGCCTGCATCTAATGTTCTTTCCAATGAGTTTTTGCCATCTGTCCTCAAAACATTCACAATAGGATCTTCATTGCTTATAGCAGAAACGGTTTTGGTTAAAAAAATTGCATAGTCATCAGAAGCGTCAACTTTTGCCATCATTGCCACATTCAATGCTGTTAAATCATTTTTCTCATCACCATCATAGTAATCATATGCAGAGATAATGCTTTGGGGATAAACCACAGCAGTATTCTTTACACTTTCAAGAGATACTTTTGTTAAATCAAGTTTTGCTGAAAAAACAGGAGAACCATTTGATAAAAATAAGACCACCGCAGTGCCCAATAAAACTCCTTTAAAAAACGAGGTCCTATCATGTGAACGAGAAAATTTTAAATCACATGCCGTTTGTGTTGTATATAATTTTTTCATAATACCCCCCTCATAATAATACTTTTTAAACACAAAAGACACATTCTAGAGTTTTAAAGCTCTGTCTTTTCTTTGTGTATTTGTGCTTTTACAGCGTGTTTTTAGACTATAAATAAAACAAGATATAAGCTGTTATTGCTACATCACCTTTAAGGGGAATTAGGAGCCTATTTGTGAAAGTCAATGTGAGAAACATAAAAAAGTGATTTTCATAATTAAATACGTTTTAGTTTTTATCAAATATGACGCATCGTTTGTTTAATTGTATCTTCTGTGAAGTTGACACAATCTTTATGCTTATGGATCAGCCTTTTAAGAGACGGTTTATTGTTCACGGATAAGATTTTTCACTTCATTAAAATGGATTTTAAAGCTCTTACTAGAATGCCCCTGCTTCATCAAAGCAAGGGCAAAGAGTGGATTTAAGAAAAGTTTTTAGATCAGTTCAGAGTCATATTGAATCCCGCGCCTACACCCCAATGCCCCCCGGAAGTGGTGATAGATACATTAGACAGAACAGATCCGCTTTCAGATGTATAACCAGCACCAAAGGCAAATGCAGATTTATTACGCCATAAGCCGGTACCAAATCCAACACTTAATTTTCCAGGTGTTTCATTATAGCGTAAGTTCGCCACTGCTATACCAATAGCTGCTGCTTGTCTTGCTTCCTTTCGCGCCCCCTCAATGCTGTAATTTAAAGCATCAAACTTCATATCCGTATAAGATTTCGCTTCATTAATAACATCACCCATTTGGTGATTGATAATGTCATTGAAACGCTCATTCGTATATTCTTTTGCCTTATCAAGGACTATATCTATCTTCTGGTTTGTCTCCCAAAGTTGGCTACCATTCACAGCTTGTTTTGAATCTTTGGATAAGTCACCTGCCGCTACATTGTCTATTAATACTGGAGAACTGTCATCTACACCAACTAATGTAACTTGATTGATCTTTTCACCTGTTTTTTTATCTCTATCATAGAGTACAGATCCCTCCGTAACTTTAGTTTCAATATCCTTGACCTGATCTGTAATCATCTGCTGGGTTTCCCAAAGCTGACCTCCATTAACTGCTTCTTTGGAATCTTTGTCTACCTTACCATTCTCTACATTGATAATCTTACTAGGACTCTTAACGCCCTGATCATCAGCGTGAGACGCATCATAGCTTCCTTTTTCTTCATTCCAATTCAGACCATTAGAAGAGGCATCCTTTTCAACTTCTTTTATACGATCGTTGATAGTGCTCATGCTGTCGTTAACAACATCAAATGCTTCAGAGACATTATTACGCTCCTCTTTATCACCTTTCGTACCATCCTTATTAAAGACCTGAACGTAGAATTTGGGTCCTTGCCAGTTTCCTCCCTTATCATAACCAGCTCCTCCACCAAAATATGAGGCAAAGCTCTGTTGTAGAGTATAAATCTGACCTCCATTAATCGCATCCGTCGAATCTTCTGATATCTTTCCTTCCGCAAGGAACGTGATCTTGCTGTTGTCCTTTTTACCTTCCTTCTCATGCTGTGCTACAAACGCACCCGCATCATCACTCCACAACAACGCATTTTGCTCAATGTTTTCTGAAATCTCATTATGAAGATTCTTGAAGACCTTATTGATACCGGCAAACGCGGCTGCAATGCTATCATAATCCTCCTCTTCAAAGCTGCCATCTTCTTGGAAAGCCATTATCTTGAAACCTGGAAGGACCCAGCCATCACCATCATACTTAGCATCGCCACCAAAATACTTTACTAGCGACTGATTCAGATCATAAATCTGTCCGCCATTAACCGCATCACTCGAGCCTGATGCTATAGAACCAGCCGCAAGTGATGTGATTTTGCTGGCTTTTCTGTCATCCCCTTCCCCATGCAGAGCGACAAAAGCTTTGTCACCATCGCTCCAAGATAAAGAATCTTGTGCAACTCCTTCTGAGACTTCCTTAATGCGAGCATTCACACTCTTAATATTATCATCAAGTCCTTTAAAGGCAGAACCAACATCGGTATGCGGTTTATCTATTACTTCACCATCTTTATCAATACTGGATAAATTATAAGTTGGCCCTTTAAAAGCACCATCCTTAAATTCAGCATCTCCACCCAAGAATTTTGCTACATCCGTTGAAAGGATGTGAATCTGTCCTCCATTGATAACATCTGTTGAGTTTTCCGCAATCAATCCTGCGGCTACATTATGCAGTGCAACAGGTGTAGCATCCTTCCCTTTACCAAAAGTTACATTTGTATAATCAATTTGATCATCGGTTGTTTTATCGTAAAGAACAACAGAAGAACTATCAGACAGAAGGGTATCAGAAAGATCCTTCAAACCTTTATCAAGCTGTCCCTTGTTAACCGCTTCATTATCTTTTTCTGCTGCCTTCACACCAGAAACAGTCCGTGCTGCACCACTCTTGTTTGCGATATTGATTTCACTACCTTCTACTCCTTTACCAATGTTGATAACATCTTCATTTTTCGTAACAAGAAGATTACTAATTACATCGCTGATCGCATTTTGAACCTTTGTGAAAAGTTTACCCACACCTGAAAATGCATCTGATACATTCTTATAGTTTGATTCAGCTTCAGTGCCATCATCATTGATAGTTTTGAGCTTAAAATCAGGAACATTCAATTCCCCATCTTTATATTCAGCGTCATTAGAAAAATATTTTGCAACCTTATCGCCCAGTGAATAAAGTTGAGAACCATTTACTGCATCCGTCGATTCTTTCGTAATATCTCCTACAGCAAGCGATGTGATTTTACTGGCTTTTCTGTCATCCCCTTCCCCATGCAGAGCGACAAAAGCTTTGTCACCATCGCTCCAAGATAAAGAATCTTGTGCAACTCCTTCTGAGACTTCCTTAATGCGAGCGTTAACATTCTTGATATTATCATCAAGTCCTTTAAAGGCAGAACCAATATCGGTATGCGGTTTATCTGTTACTTCACCTTTTTCATCAATATTCGATAAATTATAAGTTGGCCCTTTAAAGTTTTTTCCATCAAAGGATACATCTCCACCTAAAATTTTTGATAAATCCGAAGCTATGGTATTAATCTGACCGCCCGTGATTGCATCATGTGAATCCTTGGAAATCTTACCATCAGCAACATTATGGAGACCTACAGCTGTCTTATCTTTAGCTTTTCCTAAAGTCACACTACTATAATTAGTTTTACCATCTGCATCTTTATCATAATGAACAACTGCTGATTCATCAGACTGAAGACTGTTCGAAAGATCTTTCAAGCCTTTATCAAGCTGTCCTTTGTTAACGGCTTCATTGTTTTTCGTCGCGTCCTTTACGCCAGAAAGAATCCGATCCGCACCAGCCTTATTGGCAATATTGATTTCACTGCCTTCTACTGCAGCTCCAATAGTGAGACGATGCGTTGTTTTGTCTTGCTGAACAAAGCTTTCGCTTTCTAATTTGTTAATCACATTATTAACCTGTTCAGTCAATTTATTCTGAACATTCGTGATAGAACTACCAACTCCAGAAAAAGCAGATGCTACATCATGATATTCCTTATCTTCAGGGCTGCCATCTTCCTTGATTGCTTTTACCTTGAATGTAGGAGCGGTCCATTTACCATCCGCATAGCTAGCACCACCACCAAAATAAGATGCAACACCTGTGCCCAATGTATGAAGCTGTGAGCCATTTACTGCGTCTGTTGAAGTTGCACTGATTGCCCCGCCGAGTAGACCGGAAAGTTTCCGCTCTTCATTACTTTTGTTCAAAATACTGATTTCGCTACCACCAGTTTCCATACCAACAGTGATAAGACCTTCTCCTTCATTAGGGAGACTGCGCGTTCTCCTCTTCTTTGCTACTTGCTTAACAAGGATACTATCTCTTACTTCATTAATTTCAGTATTTGTTGCCAAAAGTTGGGAACCATTGACCGCTTCGGTTGATTCTGCTGTGAGTGCACCATCTTGAATGCCTGTTATCTTCTTACTGCCAGCGTCAATACCACCCGTTGTTATTTTCGGACCACCTGTAATCACTAAGCCTGTTGCGTCTAGGGTATTTGTGCCTGCCTTTAAGCTCGTTAATGCAACATCTTGAGCCAGATCAAATTTTATCTTATTATCTTTATCGCCTTTTGTAATTTTAAAATTTTTACTTCCAGTTGAAAAATCTACTGTATCATCTATGCTAACGGCTTGGGTATTTTTATCATCAACAGAAAGTTTCCAACCTTTGCCTGCGTACTCTCTTAGTGCTTTCAGCTGCGCAATGTTGACGGCATCAGTGTCTGCATAACCCGCTGCCACACCTGTAAGCTGTCGTGTTATCTTATTCGGAGTATCACCAATACTAAAAGCTCCTTGAGTGCTCTTCCATATCACACCATCATCTGTTGACCGGCCCCCTATGGAAGGATCATAGCCAACTGTGGACACTGTGTTACGAGAAACAGATTGATAACCCACAGCAACACCACCATCAGCAAGTACTTGTGCATTTGAACCTAATGCCATACTATTTTTAGCTGTTACAGTTGAAAGTCCACCTAATGCAATACTATTTTCACCAGATGCATTTGCAAAACTACCTAATGCAATACTATTTTCACCAGATGTATTTGCAGAACCACCTAGTGCAATACCATTGTCAGCAGCTGCACTTGAAAGCTTACCTATAGCAATACTTCCTTGCCCACCTTTTCCCTCACTGGCAGCAATTGTAATGCTCTCCGTTTCGGCATGCCATTTAAAGACACTATCATCGGCAGCTTTTTTAATCTCATTGTGAAGATTTACATAAGACTTACCCACACCCTCAAGGGCTTTTGCTACATCCGGAAAACTTTCTTCTTCAATCTCATTCGTCTCAGGATTGAAAGTTTTAATTTTGAACTTTGGATCATCCCATTGGCCACTTGTAAATTTAACACCACCACCTAAATATCGAGCTATATGGGTAGCTACAACATTCAACTGACTACCATTTACCGCGTCTTGTGAATCTGCACTAAGATCAGCAGGTGCAATACCCGTTATCCTGTTATTTCCAGCGTCAATACCAGAAGTCGTGATTTTGGGACCATCGTTAATGATTAAGCCCGTGGTATCAAAAACATTTTTCCCCGCTGTTACGCTCTCCAGCGTAATGTTTTTTGCGAGATCAAATTTTATGTTATTGTCTTTTTCACCTTTTGTGATTTCAAGATTTTTACTTCCAGCTGCAAAATCTACTGTATCGTCTATCCCTACAGCTTTAGTATTTTTACCATCAACAGACAGTTTCCAGCCCTTATCTACATAGGTTTGCAATGACTTTAACTGCGCAATATTCACCGCATCAGTCTCTTCTGTACCTGCTGCTACTCCCCCAATTTGCCGTGTTTTCCCTTGCTTAACATCACCAACACTCACAGCACCTTGTGTACTTTTCCATACAAAATCGGCACCTTCTCCCTTTTTCCCAAGAGGACTATACCCTTCAACACCAGCTCCAACATTAGATACAGAAGCACTCCCTAACGCAACTCCTCCTACTACTTCAGTTACAGCATAATCCCCAAGCGTAACGCTTTTTTCTTCATTTGCTTTCGAATAAAATCCCACAGAAATAGATTGTTTACCTTTTGCTAATGCACGATGACCAACAGCAGTTGCACCATTTTCCATAGCCTTAGAAACAGAACCCAAAGCTGTTGAATAATCACCATTGGCAGTGGTATAATCACTATCCCCGTGTGTACTCTCCTCATTATATTCACCACCCAATGCGGTACTGCTTTTCCCCATAGCGTGAGCCATATAACCTACAGCAACACCCCATTCTTTTTGTACTTGCGCTCCATCACCTAAAGTAACATTTTTGTCTGCACGTTGTAATCCAGCATCACGCTTTGTGATTACAGGTGAATCATCTTGCGAGGCATCAAATATACCAATCGGCACTAGATTCTCATCATGCTGTGCAAATTGTTGGGAAGACATACTATCGCGAAGCCTCAAATAACCGGTAGCTTCATCATAAACAGAAATAACACTTTGGGGAGACATCACAGAAACAGTCTTTATATCCGTAGAAACTCCTTCTTTTGGAGAGAGATTTTTTGAAAAAACAGGAGAAACACTCGACAAAAGCGCAGCGATTGAAGTTAATGACAAAACTTTAATAAAAGGAAAACGAGAAAATTTTAAATCACTCCCCGCTAATTGTGTATATAATTTGTTCATAACAAATTCCCCAATGAAAAAAATAACTAAAAACACAAAAAAAGACACATTTAAATGCTAAGAAAACTTTTAAGTTGACATCTCTTTAACATTAAAAAAATAGAGAAATTGCATATTTAGATGTTATAGTGAATGCACCCGCTTTTTGTGTTACTCTGAGATAATAAGATTAATTTTTTTATATATTAATGAGTATTTGCTTAACTTCTAGGTTTTTTTGTTATTTTTTGCAAGGATGATATTGTTTTTTTAGTTTTTTATTTATCACTTTTATTCATAGAAAAAGTGCTAATATCTTGAAGAGAAAGGGGATTTTTCTTTTTAGAAAAGTATTAAGTAAAAATATTTTTTGTGTAAAATAAGTGAATAAAGTCTACGATTTTTCTTCAAAAATGCGTAAGTAGGGATGTTTTAATTTTATTGTTATTCTACAAAATAACCTCATCACAGGCTCTAATAAATGACGAGAATAGAGATGATTTAAGTTATTGAAGGCTAATTTAGCGTATCATTTTTATCACTTCTCCAGTCAAACTCAATCTGTTTTTCTTTACCCGAAGATGAATCGTAAATTTATAGTTTTGTAAAAAGTCAGGTAAATTCATCTTTTCTTTTGAAAAAGGTGAGAACATTGCTGAAAGCGTAAAAGTTTTTTCTGTTTTTAAAACCTGTCCGTTATCATTATATCCCTTATCACTCTTTCTATGCATATCTTTTATAGATTGTAAAAAACAATTCACCCCTGCCTCATAAGACAAGGGTGAAAAGAATTTTTCATTTGGTTTGTTAATTATCAATTCAATGTCATATTGAATCCTGCACCTACACCCCAATGACCACCAGAAGTCGTAACAGATACATTAGACCGAATATTTCCATTCTCTGAGGTGTAACCAGCACCAAAGGCAAAAGCTGATTGACTGCGCCATAAACCAGTACCAAATCCAACGCTTAATTTTCCAGGTGTATCATTGTAGCGTAAATTAGACACTGCTAAACCAATAGCTGCTGCTTGTCTTGCTTCCTTTCGCACACTTTCAATGCTGTAGTTTAAAACATCAAACTTCATATCGGTATAGTGTTTGGACTTATCAACAGCTTCATCAATCGCATCAATCCTAATATTATTGATCTTTTGATCCGTATATTGCTTGGATTCATCAAGAATAATCTTCATCTGTTCTTGGGTATAGTCATGGAGTTGACCACCATTTACAGCTTCTTTTGATCCTTTCTCAATTTTACCATTAGCGACATTATCAATCACAACAGGTTCACTGGCATCTCCCCCCGTTAATGTGATTTTATTGGTCTTGTTGCCGTTTTCATCTCTGTCATAGCGAACAGCATCCTCAGCAATATCGTTAACCTTATTATCAATATTATCAACTTTAACATCGATATTGGTAACTATGTCCCCAATATCAGCAATGGTATTGGAAATGTTATCAACTCTGTTGTTAAGATGCTTAACATCTTTTTCAACACCAGAGACACGTTCATTGGTCTCCCAAAGTTGTCCACCATTAACCGCGTCTTTGGAACCTTTTTCAACTTTACCATCAGCGACATTGATAATTTTATTCGGCTTACCATCGCGACCAGCATCATAGGCTTTTTCTTTATCATTCCACTTTAAAGCATCTGAATCGACCTTGTTGATGACATCATCAATACGGTTATTAATATTTGACATATTTTCATTAACGTCACCAAAAGCATCAGCAACATTATGGTGCTCCTTCTCAACAGTTTCACCATTCTCATTGACTTGAACAATCTTGAAAGTAGGTGCTGTCCATTTGCCATTTTCATATTTAGCACCACCGCCGAAATAATTCGCAAGCTGGTTGCTCATGAAATAAAGCTGATTACCCGTAATGGCTTCTGTTGAACCATCCGCAATCTCACCATCCATGAGATATTTAAGCTTGCTGTTTGTCGTCTTGCCATCTTTTTCATGACGTGCAACAAATGCTTCTTCTTCATCATCCCACAGTAAAGCATCTTTTGAGATACTTTCAATGTTCTGATTAAACTCATTAGATACATTCGTTAAGCGTTGATTCACATCTTTAACATTTTTATCAAGACCTTTTAAAGCTGAACCAACGTCATAAAAATTAGCCTGCCCTACCTCACCATCTACAATAGCCGATAAAGTATATTTTAGTCCTTTAAAGGCACCATTAACAAATTTTGCACCACCACCAAAAAACTTTGCAATATCTGCTGATATTTTATTAATCTGACTACCATTAATGGCATCGTGAGAATTTTCAGAAATGCTACCATCTTTGACATTATGGAGAGCAACTGGTTTTGCACCTTTCTCGCCACCTAAAGTTACACTCTCATAATTAACGCTATTATCGTCATTTTTATCATAAAGAACTGCAGCAGCAGTTACTGTCTCAATATTTTCCGTAATATCCTTTATGCTTTTATCAAGTTGATCTTTGTTAACAGCTTCATCACCCTTCTCTGCCGCTTTTACACCAGAAATGGAACGTGCTACCTTACCATATCCTGCAATATTGATCTCAGTCCCAGCTTTATCCTTCCCAATGGTGATAAGTTTCTTCCCTTCATCCCATTTAACAAGACTGTTTTCTTTCAAATCAGAAATTTTATTATCAATATTTGTAATAGAAGTATTCACACCCCCAAATGCGTCAAAAACATTACGATATGTCTGACCCTGAATAAGGAAAGTTGGCTCTATACCTTCAAGTACATCTGTACTGCCACCAAAATATTTCGATGTATTTTCAGCAACTGTTTTGATATTATCGGTAACAGTTTTGACATTTTCATTTGTCTTAAAGAGCTGAGAACCATTTACAGCTTCTGTTGATGTTCGAGAAATTGTTCCATCTTTCACACCAGAAAGTGTACGATCCTCACCATTCATGTTTTCGATACTGATTTTTGTACCACCTTTTTCCTTACCAATGGTAATAAGCTTTTCGCTCTCATCCCATTTAACAAGACTATTTTCTGTCACATTATTAATCTGATTATAGATATCCGTGATAGAAGTATCGACACCATCAAAAGCCTCAGCGACATTATTGTACTTTTTCTCAACAATATTACCGTTCTCAACGCGTTGAGAAACCTTGAAAGTAGGGTCTGTCCACTCTCCATCCTCATAGCTAGCTCCACCACCGAAATAATTGGCAATCTTATCACCCATCGTATAAAGTTGAGAACCATTGATTGCATCTGTTGACTCTTCAGAAATATCACCATCCGCAAGGAACTTAATCTTACTGTCTGTCTTCTCTCCATCTGTTCCATGACGTGCAACAAACGCCCCTTCTGCTTCACTCCACAATAAAGCATCTTGAGAGAATTTATCAAATTTCTTATCAAATTTATTGTCTACATATTCTATATGTTTATTGACATTTTTGATATTTATATCAAGCCCTGTCAGCGCGGAACCAACATCAGTATATTCCTTCTGAACTATTTTACCATCTGTAGAAACTGTAGATAAATTATATCTTGGCCCTACAAATTTACCATTTTCAAATGCCGCATCTCCACCAAAAAACTTTGCAATATCTCCAGATATTTTATTAATTTGGCTACCATTTATCGCTTCTGTTGAATTTTCAGAAATTTCACCATCTTTGACACCTGCAATGGTTCGCTCTCCATCAGTCCCCGTGATATCAATTCTCGTACCACCTTTTTGTGCACCAATGGTAATAAGCTTTTCACCCTCATCCCATTTAACTAGACTATTTTCTGTTACATTGTTAATCTGATCTTTTACTTTATTCAACTGTGAAAGATTAACTGCATCCTTCTCTAAAACACCATCTGCCACTCCTGTAATCGTCTTATCAGCCGCATGAATACCGCCAAATGTTATTCTTGGACCACCATTTTTAATCACTAAGCCATTAGCAGTTAAACTAGTTTTACCCCCTACCTCTATACTGCCAACTTTAATGTGTTCTGCTAAATCAAACTTGATCTCATTGTTATCTCCTCTCACAATTTTGATATTTGTGAGTTCACCGTCTTCGTGATGCTTAACGGCAATAAGATCTACTGTACTCCCAGCTGTAACATCTCTAGCATCATCGCCATTAACAGAAAGTTTCCAACCTTTTGTTGCAAGTGTCTTTACCTCTTTCAATTGTGCAAAGTTTACAGCATCATCGTCATACTCTCCCGCTGCTACACCAGTAATTACCCTAAAACCCCCATCTTTATTTGTAATATCAAGTTCTGTTCCGTCCTTTTCAGCACCAATGTAAATAACTTTTTCATCCTCATCCCATTTTACAAGACTATCGCCAACTATCTGGTTCTTTATTTCTTTCAACTGTTTATAATTTACAGCATCAGTGTCTTGCTCTCCCGCTGCTACTTTTGTAATCTTTTTACTGCCTGCATCGATACCATTCACTGTTATCTTTGGACCGCCATCAGCAAATGAAAAGCCATCATCACTCATCATGCTGTTGCCAGTCATAACACTACTTAGCACAATATGATCTTTTAAAGAAAAAGTAATTTTATTATTTTCGCCTTTTTCAATTTGGATATTTTTACCGCCACTCTTAGTCGCACCAGCAATGAGATCTACTGTACTCCCCGCTTTAACATCTGTAGCATTGTTACCATCAACAGAAAGCTTCCAGCCATTTTCTGCAAGTGTCTTTACCTCTTTCAATTGTGCAAAGTTTACAGCATCATCATCATTCTTTCCTGCTGCTACACCAGCAATTATCCTAAAATCCCCATCTTCGTTTGCAATATCAAGTTCTGTTCCGCCTTTTTCCATACCAATGGAAATAATTTTTTTCTCCTCATCCCATTTAACAAGGCTATCGCCAACTATCTGGTTCTTTATTTCTTTCAACTGTTTATAATTTACTGCATCCGTATCGTTTTCTCCAGCCTTTACATTTGTAATGTGTTCACCACCAGCATCAATACCATATACAGTCATGCTTGGTCCTTCACCATCAGCAAACGAAAAGCCACTATCACTCATAATGCTGTCGCCTGTCGTGACACTCGTTAACTTAAGATCATTATTCAAAGAAAATGTAACTTTATTTCCATCACCTTTGACAATTTGGATGTTTTTGTCACCATCTGCATTTTCACCCGCAACAAGATCTACAGTACTACCTGGTTCAACATCTGTTGTATCTTCACCATCAACAGAAAGCTTCCAGCCACCTGCTTTTGATATCAATCCTTTCACGTCTGTTAATTGCTTCAAATTTACAGCATCGGTATCTTCTTCCCCTGCTGCGACTCCTTTAATCGTTTTATTACCAGCATGAATGCCATTAACAGTTATGCTCGGCCCTTCACCACCGTTAAATCTGAAGCCTGCAGCATCCATAACGCTGTCTCCTGCTGTGACAGTCATTACATTAATATTATCAGCTAAATCAAAAGAGACTTTATTTCCATCGCCTTTAACAATTTTGATATTTTTACTTCCATCCTCACTCGCAACAGCAGAAAAATTGACTGTACTATCTGCCTCAACATCTGTAGCTTCTCCATCTTCAACAGAAAGCTTCCAGCCCCCCCCTTTAATTCCTGTTGTAAATTCTTTTAGCTGTTTAAAATTCACTGCATCAGTATCATCTTCTCCAGCTTTCACTCCTGTGATCTTTTCATCTCCAGCATCAATACCATCAATAGTCATGCGTGGGCCACCATCAGTAAACGTAAAGCCATCATCACTCATAGAGCTTTGACCAGTCGTAACGCTTATCAATTTAAGATTATCACTTAAAGCAAATTCAATTTTATGCTTCTTGTTTTCATTGTGTTTTTCAATTGTTAAGTTATCTTTTCCTGCTTTTGTATCTTTCACTGAAAAATCTACTATATTGCCTGAATTCACATCTGTAGGATCTGTATCGTTAGCAGAAAGTTTCCAAGCTCCTCCTCCTGCTATGACGTCTCTCATAGCTTTTAACTGCGCCACATTAACTGCATCAGTATCTTCACTCCCAGCGGCCACACCTGTAATTTGTCGTGTTAATTTACCATTACCTGTGCCACCAACTTCACCAACACTAAAAGCACCTGTTGTGCTGATCCATGCAATACCGCTTTCTGTCGTATCATCATCAAGGTAAGGGTCATATCCCTTAACGCCCTTATCTCTATCGGAGACAGAACCACCACCGATAGCAACACCATCATAAACACGCGCTTGCGCATTAACACCAATAGCAACGGAATCCTCCGCCTCAGCATAAGTATGCGAACCTATAGCAATCGCATTTTTACTCTTCGCTATTGCTTTTCTGTTAGGATCAGACGTTTCAGTTCTATCAGAGCGCCTGCTACCTATTGCAATAGAACCTGAAGCTTGCGCTTCAGCCTCTGAACCTATAGCAATCGCAAAATTTTCTTTTGCCATTGCTTTTAATCCCATAGCAACACTATTTTTACCCAATGCATTTGCAAGTCCACCAATAGCAACAGCAGAATCCCCAGAAGCTTCTGATCCGATACCCATAGCAACAGTTGCTTTACCACTCGCAAGTGCAGAAACACCAAAAGCTTGCGAACCACCAGTTTTTGCAGTTGCTCCTGCACCAAACGCTGTGGAATAATTTCCTGTTGCCGCAGAACCACAGCCCGTTGCAAAAGAATAAACACCATAAGCTTCAGGCATCGCATTCTGAAATCCACCAGTCAGTGCACCCATATAACCGCCTCTAGGAGTTGTCCAACTATTCCCCCCCCAAGTAACCTTTTCAGTAGTCGTACCATAAGGATTGCGGTCGCCGAATTTTCGATCTTCTATAAATCTGTTATATTGTTCCTCTGCAGTTATTCGTTGATTATCACTAACTACTTGCTGTTGTTTACCGCCACGACCAACGACGTTGTCTGCACCACAAAAATCATCGTCACCAGATAAAACAACACTCCCATGGCTACCATGTGTATATAAAACGCCCGCACCACCTGTGCTTAAATTAGTTCCTCCTGTGAAGGCAAAGTTGGCAGCAAAAACGGGAGAAACACTTGATAGGAGTGTAGCCATTGCCGCGCTGAGCGAGACAGTTTTAATTAAATTTGGTGCGGAATATTTTTTTTTCATAAGAATCTCCTCCAACAGAGCTCAACATCATTACAACGCGCAAAACACCCATGGCTAAACCCTTGAGTTCGCGCACCTCAAAAACCAATAAATCAAGACAAAACTCCCCCTCTGACACCAATATTGACTACGGCATCACCCTAAAATCTCTGCAACAACATCGAATCTAGAAAAGTCCCCAACCCTTTTAGCTAGAGGGATTCAAGCTAAAAATAAATAAAAACACAAACTTTGAGAATATTACATCATTTCCATCCAAACATATCGCGATTTAGCTCATAATAAAAATAGCTTGCTTAAAGAGCAACTCTACCTTTCAAATAAAGCGCAGTAGCAAAATGGCAAGAGTGTAAAAATAATTTTTTATAAATTTGCAAAAATACTTCTTATGAAACTTCGTTCTTTGTTATGGGATAACCTATTCTAGAGGATCATTATTTTCATAAAAAATATAGAATTTTGAAAAAATTAAAAAGAAAACTTTATATAACTTATTGTTTTTATAGATATTTTTATCATTGAATGTATTTTTTTAAACTGATTTTATAGCAGAAGAGAATTTTATTTTAGAAGGCTGTTAACTCATATGCCTTGGGGCGTTTTATGTGCCTTTTCAGCTTCAATTTTACGCTTTAAATGCAATTTTAAAAGTGGCAAAGTGGCTTCAACTTCTTCCATGTCGTTGAAGTTTTCAATAAGCTCTTGCAATTTTCCGTAAAGCTCTGCTGCTAATTCCGCAACATCTTCAGGAAAAAGTGTTATGTTTGCATCATGATATGTTGTATAAGCTAAATATCCAAGCTTTTTCATCAAACCAGCAGGGATTGCTTGCGGTTTTAAACCAGCCGCTTTCGCCTTTGCCATATCTGAAAACATCTCGCCATGACCCGTTACAAGCCAATTTAAATTGACGCCAAATTTTTCTCCATATGACGATAAAATAATTGCATCGGGGATTCTATCACCGCGCTCGTAATTGCCAAGCCCTTGAATACTAATACCAATTTTGACTGAAAATATATTACGAGATAAACCTACAAACTTTCTAACCTCTGTTAGACGTTTTGCTAAGGGGGTTTTAGGTGTATTTATTTGTCGAGTCATATCAATAATATTTACAAATGGGATTTACTAATGTCTCATTTGTAGATATACCTATCATTACTACCCGTTATATTGGGTAGGCATTACATAACAGAACCCCACAAAAACAGATGTTACAGCATCCGTGTAAGCAGGAGCGAAAATTATGACAATCACACAAAAAATGCGACCGCCATAGTGTTTTGCCAAGCCCCCACTCTCATACCCCTAAGCAAAACGCGTAGAATTTTACCAAATATCGACCCTCAGTGTCAAAAACATTTGGGCATCCTCTCATGAAAAAACAACACCTGCCATGGCCAATTGTATACCCATCAAACAAAGTTCTTATCAACTGCTCTCTCAAAAAACGTAGTTATATGTTTCACAGCATTAAAAACCTAATACGGTTTTCTTCACTGCACGCTGTACAATATACCATTGAAATCTTATTATAAAAATATGCAAATACACTTCTTATAGTTTTTTATAGAATAAAAGGTTTATCAATGTGTAAAACGCAATATAAAAGAGGCAAAATAATTGTATTTCTACAAAAAATGAGATTATCACGCATTCTCAAGAAGCTGAACGTTTATAAATCATGCTTGCTTATTGTAGATATCAATGGCACTGATTTAGCTGTAATTGGTAATAGAGATTTCAGGATGTTTGGTGTATTGCCAAAATATTCTTCCTATACGCAAATTAAAAGCCTTTTTGCAATGTATTTTAAATGCTATAAGTTCTATAATGAACGCATTGCCATCTATATTTACAATTAGGCACTTCAAAATCTTGGAGTGACAAAGTTTTTAATAGGCATTGATTTAAAAGCGCGTATTTTGCAGAAAATTGATAAAACCATGAGGTTCGTATATATGGCAATTCTGAGTGATGATAGTGGAGTGATCCTTAAACAGACCAAAGCTGCACAGAAAACCGTAACGTGGAGGAATCTAATATGACCTCTTTATACGATAAGGAATTATCTGATACACTGGTTGGTCTTTATGACGATTATCAACGAGGTTTCGACATTGGAGAAGAGCTTAAATTGTGTGTAGATTTAGCTTTATCTCTTGAATTGGAACTCAGCATTCACCGTTTAAGTGAAACAGATGCGCTTTTAAAAAAAGAGATTGTGCAAACCTTGAATCGTCGCAGAAATACTGATTCCAATGAGGATGAAATTGATGCAATTTTTCGTATGGATTTTGAAAAACAAAAATAACGTAATATCCTCCCCGTATTATGATGAAAATGCTTTATTTTCTGCTGTATTTAAACCAAAAAAACTTTTAAGAAACTTTAAAATTTTGCGTCTTTACCTCCTTACAAAAAGTCCGATGAATTAAAGAAACGCATCACTCCTTTAATCATCATCAAAAAATAAAGAGTATTTTATAACAATACAAATTTATGCTTTCTTCATTAAACGTATAAACCTTAGTATTTGCCATCTCCTTTAAAGGCAAATGCGAAAGGCAATAATAAATGCGTAATAAACATGGCATATATTGATTAAATATTTAAAGTTTAAAGACAATTTAGTGTTTTTTATATTTATAAAATAGCACAATGAACATCCCAACAAGCGCAACAATGCTTTGAAGAAAATATATCGATTGTGGTGATATGCTACTGCTATCGTTTGCCATAATGAGATAGACTCCGAGAATAAAGCATCCAGAGAGACCATTAAAACTTGCCTGCAATCTTCCTTGGTATTCAGGATCACAAAAGAGTTGCGATAAAGAAATTGAAAGAGCCCAACTTGAAAGTCCAAATCCAATCATAAAGTAAACAGGAAAAACAACAAAAATGTGTGTATTAACAGACAAAATAGCAAGTCCAATAGCCATAACAGCTAATAAAAATGCCAATGTTTTCCTTATGGATAAAACTTTACAAAGAAGTGGTGAAAGAAGTGCTCCTGTCAATACACCCATAGAATAAAGCCCCTCAAATATTGCAAAGGTCCCACTATCCGTGCTTAATACCTCTTGTGTATAAGGGACAAGAATAACAGGGATGGTCATTAAAAGCGTCGTAATAATCATCTGGCTTATATAAGGCATAAAAAGAAATGGATTCTGCTTAAAATAATGAAGGGATGCTGTATAACTTTCCCACCAATTTTGCTTACTTTGATTTTTAGCTCTACGATTTTTAGGTACCCTCATTGCAAAATTAAATAAACCAGCAATGATAAAGAATATACCACCTATTAGAAGAGTTCCTTTTGTTCCTACACAGGCAAGTATAAATCCACTAAACCCCATACCGATGATCGTGCCAAGTTCATAGACCATATCAATGGTTGCATTTGCATTGATGAGTTGTTTTTTAGGAACAATACTTTGGATTAAAGGAACAGCTGATGGCATATAAAAAGAAATAAAAATACCTAACGAAGCAGATAAGATCATTAAATCAATTTCTATGCCAAAATACCCAAGCATTACCCAACCCATAATCACCAAACCTCTGGCAAGATTTGAAATAATAATCTGCGTTTTACGGTTATATTTATCTGCCCATATGCCCAAAATAGGTGCAAAAATAATACTCGGCATCCAGAGAAAGAACATCAAAAGCGCTACACCACGAATTGAATTCGTTTGACTGTAAGCAAGCCACGATAATGCAATATAATTGAGCCCATTTCCAAATGTAGCAAATAAACCGCTCAAGGTAAAATAGAGGAAAGTTCTATGCTCGAATAGAGCAGCACGTTCTTTCAAATTTGCAATGAACATAAATCATTCCCTCATACACACATCATTCAGTATGTAGTATAAGCACATTTAAAAACATATATTTAGCTCTTATTTTAGTTCATTAAATTTAAAGAAACAAAACTCCTCATTTTGTTCGTGCGTGATTAATTTTTTATGAAAAGAAAACGCACTAGATATTATATGGAGTAATCTTAACATATTGAATATTCATAACTATTTCTATTTTCATTAAGAGTTACATTGGTACCGCGAATAGAACACTGTAGCGCTTCAATCAATTATTTTAACTTATAATAACGACAAAGCGAATAGGTGATCTCATTTTTACGATAGAGGATTTGGGACTGGTCGTCTCCACAAGCAAGTTATAAATTTGATGTTCATAAAAGACATTCAAAGAGTAATCGCACCAGAAGTGAGACAGATTTTTAGAGAAATATATAGAATCTCAGCGTAATTTGAGCAGCTTCCATTCAACTTTCTTTTAGAATTTATACTTGACATAATGGACAAAGGATAGCCTCTTTATACACAGTGCAATTCGTGAGGGGAACCACATCACATGCTACAGACCACTCAATCACAAAGTGAAAAATTTGATGGATTGGCTGATGATTATGATCGCTATCGTCCACGCTATCCCCTCAGCTTATTTAAAATCATGCTGCTTCCTTTTAAAGATAAAAAACATTTGTCCATTGTGGATGTGGGAGCTGGAACAGGCATCGCATTAGAGGGAATTGTCAAACTTCTAGGCAATGAACGTCAATATCATGCGATCGATGTCTCAGCAGATATGATTAAGCAGGGGAAAAGAAAATTTCCTTTTGTGCAGTGGTATCACGATAAAGCCGAAAGCCTCTTGCCCCAAATCGGCAAGGTTGATCTTGTTGTTGCGGCACAAGCGTTTCAGTGGATGGATCGCCCTCTATTGCTTAGCACTGTCTCAAGCCAACTTCGCGCTGGAGGCGTTATGGCCGTTATTCAAAACAATCGCGATTTTAAAAATAGCCAATTTCTAACTGCTTATGAAACATTATTAGAGGAAATGAGCCCTCACTATTCCCGTTATTATCGTAATTTTGATTTTTTACAAGAAATGCGTGATGACCTTGAAGTCAATCCAGAAAAGGTTGCTTTACATACACACAATTGGACAATGACAATCCCATCCGAAGCTTTTATAGGCATGAGTCGCTCTTCAACGCAAGCGCAACGCGCTATTGCCAGCCATGGAAAAAAATATTTACAGCAATTGGCTGCGCTGATAAAACAATATGAAATGCAGGGAAATTTGGAACTTTTGTATCAAAGTGAACTCTACATCTATATAAAATAATCTTACATCTATGATTCTCCTCATTATCTTTTAACACATTATAATAGCTCCCAAAAAACGAAGTCATCCCATCCAAATCGATTGTATAAAACGCTACCTAAAATTGTATTAGCACACCTCAATCTGAGACCATAAAATAATTTCTGCCTGGTAATAAGGCGTGTTTCCAGCTCAAAATCCAAGCTTATCAGGGTAATGATCAAGAATACCCACACCCTTGTATTAAACAGAGACACTCTTGAGAAGACAAAAGATAACTCTCAAACGTAGCTGTACTGATCAACTGGCAAACTAACCTTTTATCGGTAAGGTTTCCAAAAGAAACACAGCAAAAATACCCACCTCCTCCGCTACTCAAATTTCTGAAAATAAACTACCATTACAGTAAATATCAGCATTCAACTTTATTATCATGCCCCTATCAAAACAACTTGACATCTCCAGTAATAGATGTACTAACCGATTATGATATTGCGTGTTTTTAAGAGACGCCAACATGAGGGGGTGATGTGCGCAAACAGCTAATGTTTCGGTTTTATGGGCTTGTTGTTCTGCTCTATTTTTCTGATATGGTGCTCTTTTTAAGTAACCTTTGGAATGCTTATCGCATAACATCCTCATCGATTTTTCTAGGGATAACCATGGCTTTGGGGACTCTTACACCCTATCTTTTGAAAAAAAGTGGTCTTGTACATATTAAAGCCTCACTGCGATTGAGAGATTTATACAAAAGACGGATTGTCATCTATAGCCTTCTTTTGTTGATCGCTCTTTTTCATTATGTTGACTCCCCTTTGGGTTTTATTGCTGTTTCTATCTCTATTGGTTATCTCTCGTTGATCACCTTAAGTACGCTGGAAACTTATAATACTAAACTCGCGCTTAATGGTTATATTAGCGCCCAAAAAGCTTCCCGCATTATGCAAACAGTGGTGCAAATTGGTGCCTTTTTGGGAGCAGCATTGAGTGGTTATCTCTTAGAAGCCACCAGCCCACGAGGAGCAGCTGCTGCAATCGGCTATAATGGTTTGATTGCAGCCATTTGTGTGTTTGACATCATCATAAGCCTTGTGGCCGGATACATCATCTTTCGCGATGAATATAGTACCGAGTGCACTACAAATGGCTTGCCACCTGCCACCGATAAAGAACCAACGCTTATACCGCAAGCAGATAGGCTTTCCCTAGAGCTTAAACTTTTATGCGTCTGCATAGGCCTTATTGGCTTTCACATTTGCGCTTATAATACACTGGCAACCATTCTTTTTCAGAGTGTGAAAGATTTTGGCTCTGAATATTATGGACTGTGCAGTGCAGTTGCGGGTGTGGGCGCTTTTTTGGCTGCTTTTATCAAGATCCCGCGCTTTGAATTCATCTTCCCAGCCCTTATGTTGGGTTTGGCTGATCTTACTTTTAGCACCACACAATCACCTTATTTGGCTGTGGCCTTTTGCTTTTTTATTGGCTTTTCAATGAATACCATGCGGATTAACGCCCGCAAACATATGATTGAAGCAACAAAAACAGAAACTCAAGCAGAGCTTGTTGGAAGCTATAGTGGCATGCTTTATACACTCTCCCAATCGGCGGGTTATGTTATTCTTGGTCTTCTTACAAGCTCTGCTCTTATGGGCCCCCAAGCAGCCATTTATCTTCTCCCCCTTATCGGGCTGATAATCTTTATCTATGTTCTTTTTCTTTCATTACAGCGTGCCCAAACATGAACAAAACCATTCTTATTGTCGATCCTTTCTCCACGGGTGCTCTCTATGCCCCTGCTTTGCAAAAATTGGGCTATACTTGTTACGGTGTTATCTCTCAATCAATTCCTTTTTCACGCTTTATGCTTTCTTATCAGGGTGAAGGTATGGCAGAAGCAAAACTTCATAGTATCGATGAGATAAAGCAACGCTTTCCTGTCGGCACGATAAAAGCTGTTATAGCAGGTGCAGAACGAGGTATTTATTGTGCAGAACAATTAGCTGCTTATTATGGTTGTCCTGGAAATAACCCCTTGACCACCGATTGGCGACGGAAAAAAGCAGCAATGCAAAATCGTCTTTGTGAAAAAGGTTTATCTTATATTCAATCAAAGATTCTTACAAAAAACAATTGTACTCTCGATGATTTTGAAAGCCCCAGCGGCTATGTGATAAAGCCAAACAATTCTGCTGGAAGCGATGGTGTTTTGTTTTTCTCTAACCGTGAGGAAGTAGCGGCGTGGATCTCTGAGATTGATTGGACGCAGAAAAATATCTTTGGCACACCTAACGAGGCTTATTTGCTTCAAGAAAGATTGGAGGGAGAGGAATACATCGTAGATGCTATTGTAAAGGGAGAAGCTATAAAGATATGCGCTTTATCGCGATATAAAAAGGGTATCCATAATGGAAGTGCTTTTGTTTATGAATCGCTTGATGTACTTGATGCTCAAGATCCTCTTTATGCCGCTCTTATCTCTTATGCAAAACAGTGTATTCGCGCAGTGGGGATTGAATATGGACCTGCGCATATGGAAATCATGCAAACCGCGCGTGGTCCAGTGATGATCGAAGTAGGGGCTCGCCTCCACGGAGGGATTGCACCCACTTTGTTTGCGCATTGTTATGAAGATGGCTTACTTGAAAGCTCCGTTAACCTTATTGCAGGCGTGTTTTCGCAAACACCAAGTCGTTTTAAGAAAAAAGGACGTATTATTTTTCTTATCAACAAGATCGATGGTCATATTATAAAAGATGTTAACCTGTGGAAGCAAAAACTTCACTTTTTGGAAAATGTGGTTCATTTTATGCTCTTTTTTAAAGAAAACGAGCCTTTACCCTTAACCATCGATTTAAATACTTGCCCAACCATTATAGCAATTTGGGGACAGAATGATGATGAATTATCGACTCTGGAAAGGATAATTCGCAGTAATTTTTTATAGAAAAAACATCAATTGGAAATAATAAAAAAGCCTAAAAACGCTGAATTTATAAAGCTATGCCTTCAAGCTTATGAAAAACTATTTAAGGATACAAGATAAATAAAAATAGAAGGAAAATTACAGACACGCAAATGGCAAGATAAAAATGGGCATGACCGCTACACAACAGAGATTGTCTTACCACAATTCAAAGGCGAATTATATTTACTTGATGCCAAAAAAGAGCAATCGGCATCCCTTGCCCCTTCACCTATTACTTCTCAAAATTATGCTATCGCTTCAGGGGCTGCTGATCATAGTGCACTCATTAATAATGATAGCATACCATTCTGATTGAAAAAAAATATGACAAAAAGAAAAAAACGTGCAAAACGTGGTCGTCCTCGGATTAAAGGATGTATCAGAGAACCAAATGGACGCATCTCACGAGCAAAAACACCGCATGAACCCATGGATAAATTGGCAATTGAAATGCGTGCCAAACGCTTCTGTTTGACCATAGAAGAGGCTAAAAATCCACTTTCCAGCACCTATATCGGGCGGCTTTATTTGCAAGGCGAAATCAATCAAGACCAATATGATGCTGCGCAAAAATATCTTGAAGTGAAAAACAATTACCTATGTGCAAAAGGATTGCCTAATGCAATTTATGATAACTTTACTCCTTCATCAAATGAGGAGGCACAAAAACGGTGGATTGAAAGAGCAACTCATTGTTATGAAGTGACGAAAGAGGCTATCAAAGAAGCACAACACCTCTATAGACAGTATAATCTTTATGCTGCATTACAATATCTTGTTATAGAAGATCAATCACTGCCACATCTTATCGGTTCGCTGTGTGTTGCTCTGAATGCACTTCATAAACATTTTACACAAAACCGCTAAATTTTAAGCAGCATTTTGAACATTGATAGTGATCTCTTTTCCAAGAGCAATGAGAGTGGATTCTAAAGCATCTAATTTTGTTGCGTGGTTTAAATCCAACAATCGGTCAATTTGTATTGGATGAAGTTTTAAAAGACGCACGAGATCAGCTTTGCGTAAGTTTTTTTCAACCATGGCGTTATGTATTGCAATTTTTAAAGTCACCAATGAAGATACTTCAACAAAAGGATAGGCAATATCACGATGTCCAAAGGGAATAGGTTCACGATCTTGAAAACGCCCCATAATGACTGTTAAAAGTGCATTTTTAGCCTGTTCCAAAGCCTCTTTTTCATCGTTACCATAGGTAATAAATTCCTGAAAGTCTTTAGAGACGACTAGAAGAGTATCATTGTCATCTTTGATAAATTTGATTGCATATTTCATTTACGCCTCCATATTCAGGCTTATTTTAGGTCAAGATCTTTAAGAATCTTTTGAACTAATCCTGTTCCTAATTCTTTCCGCGCACCATGCATTGGCAAAACCGTTTTTTTAGAACCGCGCTTTACAAGCAAATGTCCACCTTTCCCTGAAGTAAAACTGCAACCATGCTTTATAAGATATCTTTTCAATTCTTGACTATTCATTATAATAATATAACATCTAAAATGTTTCAATACAACATAAATGTTGTTAATTGTATAAAATTAAAGATTGGCTTTTAAAATACTAAGTTTTGATCAAAAAATAAAAAAAATACAAAATATAGATTTCTTCTATTGACAATACGTGAAAAATCGTATTTAATGATGGCAATTGCACTAGTTGTATTGTGTCTAAAATTCAAAAATATCCCCTAAAATTTGATAAAATATTAAGCTTTAAAAATGGTTTAACATACTGTTTTTATTGATAAAATTGGCTTATCTATTTTGCACACATCAAAAGCCATTAAATGACCAATGATGTCATTAATTAATTGCCTCAAAAGGAGCAATGATGAAAGCTGTCATCACTAAGCCAATGTGTGTTCTTGGCGATAACAAAAGCACTATTCGTTTTGAACCATCAACTTCAAGTAATCCATTTGTTGAAGTTTCCAATCAAGTCTACGCGCGCCTCAAACGCGCCAATGCCGCAAAACCTTTTGTGGAAAGTAAAACAACAACAAAATCTGAAAAGACAATTGAACCAATTAAGCCAATAGAAAAAGAAGTGGTACAAGTATCCTCTGAACCAAGTGCAGAAGAAGCTTCACTCCAACAGAGCGAAACATCTAAAGTTTCCAAATCATCAACACCTCCTGCTAAAAAGCTTAAAAATTAAAATTAATCATCCATCAAGAATGGTATCTTCAACAGGTAAAAGATACCTTTACCAATCTTCAAGCACCACGCCTTAATTGGGCTTTACGGAATGCTATAAATACTTCAGCAAAGCAAGTCGAGCGCTTTACGGAGAAGCAAGTTGCCGACCTCTCATCAGCCCAACCAAAGCGTGTTAAAAAAGGCGTTTATATTAAAGACAAGGCTACAGCAAAGTTTCTCGAGACAGATATCATTGGTTCTGGAACACCGATACCTCTTAAATTTTTTAAGGCAAAAGAGACAAAACGCGGTGTAACTTACACAATGTTTGGAAAAAAAGAAATCTTGACCCATGGTTTTATCAAGGGGGGGAATTTTCCAAAGCGTGTTGAATTAAAAAAAATGAACGGTCATGTTTTTCAAAGAGTGGACAGCGATAAATTCCCCATTGCAAAACAAGAAGGACCATCAATTGCTAAAGTGATGTCCAAGCCAGAAATTGCAAATGCTATTGCACAATATGCCAATGAAAGACTAACCAAAAACATACAGAGACAACTTGCTCGTCAAGAATACGCTGCCAATAAAAGAGGCTAGATCATGTTTTCAAGCTTTATCTCTATATTACATATCCTTATGAGTTTAGGCATTACATATTCTTATTGCAATTTTAAAAACAAATTATCACTTGCACTTTGTTATTTCCATAAAAAAATCAATAAAATCAATGCAAAAGGTACTTCCCAGCGGGTGGCTTCGTTGCGGGGCGGACGAGCGCGAACTATCGCTAGCGACAGAATTTTTAAATCGACTGTACATTGTACACTTAACTTATTGATAAATAATGATTTCAACATGTACACTGTACAGTATGTGCACCGTTTTCTTAGCAAAAAGTAATTTTTATTACTTGACAATTCTACAGTAATAGGTATCTTCGAATCAGGTGCCTAAGAAACACCTTAGAAAATACCAAGCGGACAAACTACCGAGATAGTTTATTTTCCGCACATTAAAGGCTTTGACTCATTGTATGTTACACGCATATAATGATATTGTCGGGTGTGGTTACGCTATACAATACCCTTTTTGGGAAAAGCATAACGACGGACTTGGTACCGTGTTTCTTAGCACCCGGCACTCTTTTTGAGTGTCATTAAGAAACCTCTATTACCAAGGAGTTCTTTATGAACACACTTATAGAAATTAAAGAAAGCACTGCTAATAGTGCTACCACTCAGACTATGTCGAGTCGTGAAATTGCAGAATTGTGCAGTAAAAGACATGACCATGTTATACGTGATATCAAGAAAATGCTTGAAGAACTTAACGCCTCCAAATTTGGGGTGGTTAATTTTAGCGTTTATTATCTTGATAGCAAAGGAGAAACGCGCCCTTGTTATAACCTTCCCAAGCGTGAATGTTTAATTCTCGTATCTGGTTACAGCACTGCTTTACGAGCAAAAATCATTGACCGGTGGCAAGAATTGGAAAAACAAGTAGCAACACCGCAAATTGACTACTCAAGTCCTCAAGCTATGATTGGCTTTTTGACACACCTACAAAACCAAATTGAGCAGAAAGATCATGTGATTGCAGAATTAGCTCTAAAAGCAGAGGCTCTGGATGGCTTAAAGCGTTCTGATGGTTTGTTCGGTCTTATTGAAGCAGCAAAGATGTTAGAGGTACGACCAAAGGATTTAACCGATTATTTGCGGAAACATGATTGGGTCTATCGACGGGCTCCAGGGGCGCCGCTGTTACCCTATCAAGATAAAATCAAGAAAGGCTTTATGGATTGCCCTGCGATTACCATTCAAAGACCGGATGGGACAGAAAAGGTACTGCCTTCAACAAAAATCACCTCAAGAGGATTGGCATGTTTGAGAGAACAAATTCATGGAGGTGTACAATGAAGATCGATACTAACTTTTTATGCGATTTATGGATAGCATTGTTTCAGTTTTCTAATGATGAAAATATTAACGAAAAAGAGTGTACAGCTCTGGTTGACATCATGAGTCTGGTAGAAAAGGTTTTAGTTTTAAAACTCCAAAATGACGTTCCCAATATTGTTAAGATTCTAGCAGTTCTTACAGATTTTGGAGCTTCAGAGTTACCGCACCACTTGGATTCTTTGTTGCGTGCTTACGAACCAAATTTAGAGTCCCCCATTAAAAAGGTTGCTTAAAGTAAATACAATCCCCCTTCCCCACTTCAAAGGTGGGGAGGTGATTTAAAGATCAAGTTGTGAATGAGAGCCAAGATGCACCAAAATCAATCTGTCTTGATCGACCAAGCGGTAAATCAACACTAGATCGGGTCGAATATGACAATCTCGGTAATTGCTCCAATTTCCAGTCAGTGCATGATCACGATACCGAAGTTCTAAAGGTTGATCATTCGCTAATGCTGCAATGACTTTGCGTAAATCAGTATCTAAAAGATGCCGATGTCGTTCTTTCATCTCACGCTTGAAATCCCGTTTGAAAATGGTGGTACGTTCAATCGTCCGCATAGAGATCATCAAATAATTCGTCTACGGAATGAAACTTTTTTAAATTGCCTTCATCAAGTTCGGCAAAAGCCGCTATGGTTTCTGCATTGGGTTGAAATAAGAAAGAAGGAATAGCTTTATCTTGTGCAATACGTGTCATCAAAACTCTCACGACATCACTTACTGACAAACCAGAGGCTTGAATAACTTGACTAGCAACATTTTGAATCTCTTCTGGTACGCGTGCTTGAACCATGCGACTGGTAGCCATAACGATTTCTCCTCTCTTAATTGTATTTCAATGTAGTACAATTGGAATTTAATTTCAACTGTAAAGCACTTTTTAGAATGGAGAGGTCGGCTTAACATCCACTTGCTTTTTTTAACACTTCACTCATACGTGTGCGCCAATCTTTTCCTTGTTTTTTAAAAGAGGCAATAACGTTTGGGTCAAGACGGAGAGTAACCGCTTGTTTAGGAGATTCAACGGGTGGGCGCCCACGTTTACGGCGCTCTTCTGTTACATATTTAAAAAAAGAGGCTGGTAAAATATCTTTAGCCGGCTTTAAGCGTGCAAGTTCTTCATCTGTCAATGGTGGAGAATCTACAGCTTCATAATCTTCTTTTGTATAGCCACAGTCTCTTTCAAAGGTTTTGTTGATAGTCATTGAAAACCTCTCTTTCTTTTTTATTAGCTTGACGGAAACTAATAATGGATATCGCTTCAGTGCCAAGCTTCGCAAAAACAACAACTGTCGTACCATTAGCAAAACGTCCAATAGCCTTCATGCGGTTTGAATGGGTTGCATCAATAAGAGCATGCTCCCAATCAAAGTAAATAACATCAGCAAAATCAAGCTTATGTTTAACAATGTTTACAGCTCTTTTTGGTTCATCCCACACGATCTTCATATATTTTATGTACACGAAAAAATAAAATTGTGTCAATAATTAAAGTGTACAATAATTCGCATAAATCATTCAAAATGGAGCGACTGCTCAATGACTAAGAAATCTCGAAAAGGTCTCTCACTTCGTGCGTTTGCCAAAAAGATGGATGTTTCACATAATGCGGTGGTTTCTCGGATAAAGACAGGTAAATTTGATGCAGCTCTTTTTGAAGATGGTTCTGTCAATGAAGCGCTTGCAACAGCTATCTGGAATGAGAATCCAACAAAGCGCCCTGCTTCACTTTTAGCGCCTGATGGAAAGGTGCGGACAAAGATCAAACAAGCCTCCACAGATGGAGCCAATGAATACAAGATTAAACTGGAGCGAATGCAAGTTGCCCTTGAAAGCGAAAAGATTGCCCTTGAACGCTTACGCGAAACAACGGTTGACCGTGAAGAAGTAAAGAGAGCAGCGCGTGAGTTTGGAAGAGCGCACCGTGATGCCATGCTGAATTTTCCTCATCGTTTTGGAGCAAGCATTGCTGCACAAGTTGGATGTGATGCCGCAAGCCTGATAGGGGCTATTGATTATACCATGAGAACAGCTTTGCTTGAGGCGGTTAATATTCCCGTGCCTTTTCATGATCCTCATTCTCCAGAGTTAGAGAACTTGCAAGAAACGAATAATGGATGAGAATGCTGTTAAAGAATTTTTTGCCAATGCTAATGATGCAAGACAACCGGACCCACCTTACACGGTTTCTCAATGGGCGGATAAGAATAGATACCTTAGCACCGTAGCAAGTGCTGAGCCTGGGCTTTGGAGAACAAAACGCACCCCCTATTTGCGCGAAATCATGGATAATCTTTCCTCTCACAAACCGATTGAAACAACCATTGTCATGAAAGGCGCACAGGTTGGCATGTCAGAGGCAGGATTGAATTTCTGCGGTTATGCCATTCATTATAGTCCAGGACCTGCCCTTTATGTCATGCCAACCGTTGAGACAGCCAAGAAGCTTTCAAAGACGCGGCTTGATCCCATGATTATGGCGAGTCCAGTTTTAAGTGAACGTATAGCTCCAGCGCGAGCGCGTGACAGCGGTATAATACCATGTTTTCTAAAGAGTTTGATGGTGGGGCGCTGATGCTTACAGGAGCCAATAGTGCAGCTGGTTTGCGCTCTATGCCTATTCGTTATCTGATTTTGGATGAGGTTGATGGTTACCCTCTCAGTGTCGATAACGAAGGGGATCCAGTGATGATTGCGGAAAAGCGTACCTCGACCTTTATTCAACGAAAGATCTTTAAATTGTCCACGCCCACACACCGTGACACAAGCCGTATTGCCAAGGATTTTGTGCTAGGAGACCAGCGATATTACAACGTGCCTTGTGATAAGTGTGGTGTACTCCAACCTATTGTTTGGTCACAAATCAAATGGCCAAAAGGGGCTCCGGAAAAAGCTGTTTTTGTCTGTGCCCATTGTGGTCATGAACATGCTGAGCACCGAAAAACAGATCTCATGTGTGAAGAAAGAGGTGCATGTTGGGTCCCAACCAGTGAGTCTAGCAGACCCAATTTGCGCTCTTATCATATTTCGGCACTCTATTCCCCTTGGCTTACTTGGGGGGAATGTGCAAGAGAGTTTTTAAATGCCAAAGATGATCCAGCCCTTCTACAGCCTTTTGTCAACACAGTGCTTGGAGAGCCATGGGAAGACAGAACAGGCGAAGTTGTTGATCCTGATAGCCTCTATGCAAAACGCGAAGATTATCCCCTTGCACCAGAACAAGCCGTGTTGTTGACAGCGGGTATTGATGTGCAAAATGACCGGTTAGAGCTTGAAGTGGTGGGATGGGGACGCAGTGAAGAAAGCTGGCATATTGATTATC
>NZ_JAQISW010000016.1 GCF_028618435.1 Bartonella sp. MM73XJBT.G | reverse complement strand
ATATTTCTGTAAAAATATAAAAGCGTAAAAACGTGTAGCTGTAAAAATGGGAAAGGGTTGTTTAAGCCGTGAAGGATTGATGTGTTGTGCAATCTTTGGGGTGTGGTTTGTGCTTTTGCTATGGCGTGGAATGAAGAGAGAGGATTGGAGGTGAAGAGTTTGTGAAGGGGGCAAGATGGGAAGGAGATGTGACTGGAAGAGAGCCTCTTGTGAGAGGGAGAGAAGTTGGGATGAAAAGGGGGGCATGATTAGAGGGGGGATAGGTTGGGAAGGAGAGGGAGAGGTAAGTGTGTGTGGGGGGGGACGAGAGGCTGAAGTGGAGGAGGGAGAAAGTGCGTATGGATAGGTTTGAATGGTTGTGTACAAGAGGCGCGGCGGTGCGAAGGGATGCATGAAAAAGTATGGGGGATGGGGAAAGGCGTGCTTTATGAAGCGCTATCGCTTAGAGGGGGATTTGGATTCATATGAAGTGATCAGCATGGGGAATAGGGTTTGTTTAATCCTGTCAGTTCCATGTTTTTGAAGGGGTGATTTGAGAGAGTGCGCGGGGTAAGAGGCTGGATTTTTGTTGATAGATCTTTGTTTACAAAAGTGGTGCGGGGTGGAGAAGTTTTGTTTTGTGGGGGAAAGCCAATAGGTTTTATCAGTTTAGACTGTATATTTCTGTAAAAATATAAAAGCGTAAAAACGTGTAGCTGTAAAAATGGGAAAGGGTTGTTTAAGCCGTGAAGGATTGATGTGTTGTGCAATCTTTGGGGTGTGGTTTGTGCTTTTGCTATGGCGTGGAATGGAAGAGAGAGGATTGGAGGTGAAGAGTTTGTGAAGGGAGTATGGGATGAAAAGGAGATGTGACGGGAGGAGAGTTTCTTGTGAGTGGGGGAACAAATTGGGAAGGAGAGGGAGAGGTAAGTGGGTGTGGGGATGAGAGGCTGGAAGAGAGGAGGGAGAGTGCCGTAGGGTGGTGTTGGGGCGTTGATGAGATGGTGGGGGTGAGGGAGAGAAAAATTGGGGGATGGAGCGCCATTTCTTGTCATGCTGATCCCAATCTTGTCATACTGAAACCAAGATCACTCTAAAAATTAAAAAAATTGATAGATAACATTTGAGAAAATGAAAGGACTCAAAAGAGAGGGTGAGGTTTTTTGAGAACAAAAGAGAGAAAACTGGAAAAACCTTTCTCTTTTTGTTGAATCTTTATTCACAAATTTGAGAAAATAGGGTATGAACGCTGGAAAATAACGCACAGCTTAATAAAATATGTGCATTATATAAGGAAATGATTGTTTATGTCAAAAGAAGAAGTTTTAGAATTTTCGGGTATCGTTACTGAACTCTTACCGAATGCGATGTTTCGTGTGAAGCTCGAAAATGATCATGAAATTATTGCACATACTGCTGGAAGAATGCGAAAAAATCGCATTCGTGTGTTAGCCGGTGATAAAATTATGGTGGAAATGACCCCTTATGATTTAACAAAAGGACGCATTATATACCGTTATAAGTAATCTCATGGGTGATCCTGCGCTTTTTTGTAAAAGTTACAATATTCCTTCTGTTATTTTTAACAGACCTTGAAGGGGCTTTCTCTAACGAGGGTACTTTCTCTAACATGAGAAAAAGCGAATGTTTAAAATGACCTTGAAAAGGCGTAAAATCTAGGGGCACAAAAAGAATAAAGAATAAGGAGATCAATGGCGCTTAAAATGGGGTAAGAGATAAGCCGATTTTGACAAGGGGTGGAAATGAAAATGATAAAAGAGTGGGGGGAAAAACGTTGGGCAGAAAAGCTTGGGGGAAAAATGCATTTGGGGGAAGCAATTCATTTGGTGCTTGCCTCCGCTTCGCCACGGCGTTTAATGCTCTTAGCGCAAATGGGTATTGAGCCCCAACAGGTTTATGCAAGCGATATTGATGAAACGCCAAAATTAAAAGAACATCCCGCAAACCTTGCCAAACGTTTGGCAAAAGAAAAAGCACTCAAAGCGCAAGCTCTCTTGCACTGGTGTGCTCAAAAATCCCAAGAAAATCAAAACCCCGCCCAAGAGAGTCACACCCCTCAAGAAAATCAGAACCTTCAAGAAAAATTGCAGAATGTTTACAAAAAACTATCTGCGCAGAAAATGATTATCTTGGCGGCTGATACGGTGGTGGCGGTGGGGCGCACTATTCTTCCCAAACCAGAAAGCGAGGATGAGGCTTATGAATGTTTACGTTTCCTTTCTGGAAGGGTGCACAAAGTCTATGGCGGCATTTGTGCTTTGAATGAAAAGGGAAAAATAACCGTAAAATTGGTTGAAAGCCGTGTTCGTTTTAGACGCTTAACCTCTCCTATGATGAAGGCTTACCTTACTTCAGGAGAATGGCAAGGGAAAGCGGGTGGCTATGCTATCCAAGGAAAAGCAGGGGCTTTTGTGGTCTATATTGCAGGCTCTTATTCGAATGTCGTGGGATTGCCTTTGGCTGAAACCGCCGATCTCTTGACCGCTTATCACTATCCACTTTACGCTCAGTGGACTGAAGAAATGCAGTAGAAAAACTTTAAGATAAGAGCCATGCAGGGTAAAGAGCAGCAAAAAGTGTAGAAAAAAGTGCAAAGCAAAAATGAAAAAATAAAAACAGAAGAAAATTTAATGAAAGAGGAGAAAATACAGACATCTCAAAGCCAAAGGAAGCGCCATAGTCCAAAAGAATGCTCTGAGCAAAAAGAGCCCAATTTGCCAAAAGAGACTCGTCCTGCGCATCCTTGTCCTATTTGTGGTCAGATGTCTCAAAAATCTGCTTATCCTTTTTGCTCCACCCGATGCCGCGCCATTGATCTTAATCGCTGGCTTTCAGGGGCTTATATCCTTCCTCCACCTCCACAGGTTAGTGATGAAGAAGAATAAAGGGGGCTATGGTGGAGATTGTGTGAGTTTTGCCTATTGGGTAAGGCTTGGGGGGAATAGGGTTGCAGTATCTCAGTGGTGCTGAGCTTTCTAAGGAAAACTTGGGGGGGGGGGCAGAAAAAACTCTGGATACTTGAGTTTAGGGGAAGGGTTAGTGAAAAAAGCATAAAGTTGAAAGAGATGTTGGGAAGATAGAAAAAAGGAGGGGAGTTTTATGCAAGTGAATCGCATAAGTAGATAATAATAGGAATCCGCTGAAAGAAGTTGGACTGTTTCATAACACTAGTACTGTTAGGAATCTACATCTTTTGAGGTGAGAGGTCAATATTATGGGTTTTGGAGTGTAAAAAAATCAAAGCATAAACCCCTTACAGGCAAAATATCGGAATTGTTAATGCCAGCAATGTTGACAATGATTTGTTTTGTCATGATCTCAGTGTGTTTTTTTTACTTAGACTTACTCCATATTGAGACTTTGTTGCTCTGTTTTTTTCTCATTGGAATGGTTAGTGCTTACTTTTCCATATCTTCTAACGTTTATCTGGTAACCAATTTTAATGAACAAATTGGGGTTGCTTCTGGATGGGTGCAGTCTATACAAAATTTAGCGATGTTGGTGGCGCCATTTATGGGAGCCTTTGTTTTAGATCACACTTCTTCGGGGAAGTTATTTCTTCTTTCTGGAATGATGGGATTATTCTGTTTATTGGGGATCAGAATATTGGTCAACAGTTCTTTATCAATTGTTTCTTCTAAATGATTTACTCATCAATGAAACAAGTATCCTATCATGCCCTAAAACACCGTTCTGTGAGCGCGATATTGGACAATAGATTTATATATAGATTTATACATTAAAGTGTTTTTTGTGAGAGAGTGTGTTGTGAGATTTGTTCATCGCCTTTTAATAGCGCCTTTTAAAAGAATTATCGTTGAGAGAGGGATGATTTGAGAGAGGGCGTGTGGGGGGTAAGAGGCTGGGGTGTTGTTTATAGACTTTTGTTTACAGACCTTTGTTTACAGACTTTTGTTTACAGAAGTGGTGCGGGAGTGGGAGGTTTTGTCTTGTGGGGGGAATTTGCTTTTTGAAGGGGGATTGTTTGGTGCTGGGTTGGAGTTTCGTTGGTGGATTTTGAGTGAAAATATAAAAGCGTAGAGACGTGGATCTGTGAAAAAGGTGGGGTTGTTTTAAGCCGTGGAGGAGTGGATGCTTTGTGGAGGCTTTATTGATACGCAATAGTGTGAAAATAAGTGCCCTATAGCATAAGGGTACGCTATGCCTTCCCTGTGTTTTATGTACTTTTAATATATATATTTTGTATGTGAAGCATCACTATATGGATAAGCTTTGAGGGCTATCAGAGAAAGTCGCTATTTTTTATTGCGTGAAAAATTAATTTATAATCCCTTGATTACAAACCGATACACTGTTAATACTCTTTATTAGCAAAGGTGTTCTTAACTTTTGGTTTAAGAACGCCTTAGGAGAGGATACAATTGAGAGGGGGTTTAAGATGTCAAGATATTTATTACCGTTACCGCTTGTGTTGGTGGCTGGTTGCGCATCTATGAATCATGCAAATTATGTTGATCGAAATGTTACCAACTCTGATATAAAATTAATTGCTCATGATTTTGTTCACAATCTTAAACATTCTTTACCGCCAGCTCATACAACGCTTATTGTGAAAAGAAGCAAAAGAGAAGATCATTTTGCGCCTTTATTTATCGATCTGTTGCAACGTAATGGATATCGTGTGATTTATACAGATCAACCAAATAAACAGCAAAATGGTATCATTTTGACTTATCAAATAATGCCAACAAGTATAGGTCTTCTGTCTACTGTCTTTTATGATGAGGCTGGAGTAACACGTTATTATTTCCGTACTTATAAGAGATGAAATCCCTTTGGTGGTTTGTCTAAAAGAAGGAGATCATAAAGAAATGTTGGCAGAAAAATCGCCTTAAGAAGTGAAACTGTAGATCCGTTAAATCAGATAAAATTCTGCTGAGAATGGTAGAAGGTCTTGAGACTGTGATGTTGGTTATTCTTAGGAGGGATGTTCCTCTATGAGGGTGTAAAACAGCGTCATTTGAGGTCTGGTTATATCCTACAATTGGGGATATCCTACAATGTTGTAAAATATCATCGTTTGGGATTTGGTGATACCCAGCATGGGGAAATTTTAAGCTGGGGGAATATGCGCGAAGAATGTTTCTATGCGCTTTTATCTAATCAGAGATTAGACACCAAATTGCTTGCTGTTTTTTGTGGGTAAGCTCTCTAAAGTTTTTTAAAAGAGCGTGTTCTTTTGCGCTATAGATTTCCTGATCATCATGTGTGTGATGGTCTTTTGTAGTCATATCTTTTGTGACAATATCTGCATAAAAAAAGCTTATTGGAACTTCTAGTTTTGTAGCGATTTCCAGTAAACATTTGGCGCTTACACGGTTTAACCCTTTTTCATATTTTTGAATTTGTTGGAAACTCACCCCTAAAAAGCTTTCTCATGTCTTTTGAGTAAGCCCCATGGCAATGCGTCTGTGACGAATTCTTTTGCCGATTAAAATATCAATAAAATGTGGGTTTTTGGTTTGAAACTGTGGATTTTTAGTTTGCATGTTAAGCCCCCTCCGGTTGCGAGCGCCCTCGCATTGGTATTCCGGGAGTCTAAAAGTACTGAGCTTAATCAGCTTTTTGCTTTTAGTGCTGTTAAGCACCTGGACATAGCAAAATCTCCCGGAATTCCGGGATACCTGCAAAGCGGGATAAATTTATGTATTAAGATTTCGGGCTTTTAGATCCCTATTTGACCGTTGCGTGGACGATCAAAAACACGTGCTCATCAATAAAGGAATTTTAAAAGATTGGCAAGAAAAATGAAAACATTTTAAAGGTGAAAAATATTTTTTGGCGCTTTAAGAATTATTCTCTTTTTTTATGAAAAAATGTTCTTTACAGGTCGATTATCAGGGTATGAGATACTTAGCGGGGATATTTTGACAACTCATTGGGTGTCCCTTTGAAGTTCATATCACCAATTGTATGAAAGGGCGGGGAACTTTAATGGTAGAAAAGTTTAATGTCGGGTGGGTGATATGAAGTTATTTTTAAAAAAGAGTCCATTAGCTCTCTTTTCTTCTCTCTTTATTTCTAAAGTTGGTGATTATGCTTATGAAGTCGTTTTTGTTTTACTTGTTTTAGACGTAACAGATAATGCCTTTTTGATTGGTCTGGTGTATTTTTTTCGATTTATCCCTTTTCTCTTTTTTGGTCCTATAGGCGGTTGGTGTGCAGATAATTTTTCTTTGAAGAAAAATATGATCTGCAGTGAAGTGGTGAGATTATTCGCCGCATTCTTCGTGTTTATAACTACTATAACGGGGACTGCAAATATTATTGTGCTTGTTTTGGCCGCAATAGGTACAACAATCGGAAGAAGTATTTTTCAACCAAGCTTTCAAGCGGCTATCCTGAAAATGTTTGTAATCAAGGATTTGACAAAGGCAAATAGCCTTGCACAAATTATCAATGAAATTGCCGCCGTCATTGGTCCTTTAGTTTGTTCTCTCCTGCTTTTTTTAGCCAATAAATCCACCGTCCTCATTTTTGATTTTTTTACCTACTTTATTTCTATTATCCTGTTATTGAATCTCATGAATTTAAATTCAAATGAGAGTAACTCATTTAATTTTATAAAAATTTATCGGGAAACAGCTTCTTATCTTAAAGCTATTTCTACTGAAAATAATAATTTATTTATTACGCTCGTTGGATCGGCGTTTGCTATTCTCTTTACGGGGGCAATTTTAAGATTTTTAATTCCAGCTTTTGTCCTCTCTATAGGGGGAGAGGAAAGCTTTGTGAGTTCACTTTTTTCTCTCATGGCTGTGGGAACGATTATAGGTGGTTTGTTCTATCATAAAATGATCGTCAATGTTACATCATTAAAGCTTATGATCTTTTGGATTCTTTATGGGGGTGTTTTGTTTGTTATGCCTTTGGCAGCAATCCTTTCTTTAAAACTCCTTCTCGTGTTCGCTTGTGTTTTAGGCTTTACGGGGACATTTGTGGATATTAGTTTAGTCTCAGCGCTTCAATTATATTCTCGTCGTGAAGATTTTGGAAAGAGCTTTGGAACCTTTTCAACCCTCGCAAATTCTGCGGAAGCCGTGTCTGGCCTTATTGCTGGACTTTTTGCACTCGTTGGATTAATGGGCTCTTTTTTAACGATGTCGGCCTTCATTATTGCTACTGGAATGACTGGTGTTATAAAAATTAAAAAAAGTAAAACGCTCCCTTCACACGACAGTCGAGAATGATCATTGAGCGATTTGAGATCTCCATGTCGTTTCTGTTTTCTAAAAGACATTGATTTATAATGATAATTTAGCGTTATTCATATTGAATGAGAGTCCCGAATAATGTAAGATTCTCTCATTTCAAACTTGTCTATCTTGAATCAATTAAAAACACACGCTTGCACATCACAAGTGGGGCTGGTGTGTGGATCAAATTTGTATAAGAAAGGACTAAAAATAGCTCTGATGAACCGTCTTAATGCAAGGGCTGTCGCAACATTGGGGGCTGGCAAATAGTGTGATGGTGTGCTGGCTTGTTACTTCATAAGCGTAAAGATGGTGGTGCTCAATGGATTTACCGTTATACCATTTACGGGCGGCGTCGTGAAATGGGCTTGGGTGCGTTGCGAGATGTTTCTTTAAAACAAGCCTGTGAATGTGCAAATGGGTGGCGCTCTGTTCTTCTAAAAGACAGCGCGTTCATTGATCCTATCATGGCGTAAAACACTGATCTTTGAATTGTGGTGATATCAGCTCTATCGCTTTACACATTTAAGGTGCTTTTTTGTAAGGTGCTTTTTTTGTGTGCGTGGATTGTGGAGCTTGCTTGTTTACACCTTTTGTCGCATCGCCTCCCCCAAGGGCGGTGGATCTCAAGATAGAGGCGTTTAAAGTGTTGTGTTGTTTACCAAGTGGCTGTGTCCTGAGTAGCGCAGGAGTGTGAGTCTTTCGTTGGTGGCTTTTGAGTGAAAATAGGAAAGCGTAAAGACGTGGATCTGTGAAGAGGGTGGGGTAAGCCGTGGAGGCGTGATGCTTTGTGCAAGATTTGGGGGGGGACTATGGCGTGGAATGGGATCAGAGGTTTGGGGGAAAGATTTATGTGGGTGTTGATGGAAGGGGACGTAGGGCGGGGTAAAGTCAATTTTTTTAAGGGGCGCTTTCATGTTCTTCTTGAAGGCGTTTTCCTGAATGTTTTTTAAAGAATGATGGGGGCTCATTTGTCGTAAGCGATGAGGTCATTTTGGGAGCGCGCTTTTTTTGAAAAATCTTTTATCTTCTGGTTCTATGATGCTTTTTTGCGCGCGTTGCTTGTCCTTATTTTTTCTTTCATATTTTTGCTCTTGCACTCGTTTAGATCACATCCCATATTCATTTTAACACGACAGTTCTTCATGCTTTAACGTTTCTGGTGTTCGTGTGGTGAGGCAGTCTTTATGACATGCTGGGGAGAGCTTTTGATTTAGTGTTTTTTAGAAAATAAAAGGGCTGGAGCGATGATGAAAAAAAGGATGCAGTTGCTCTGAGAAAGGAAAAAAATGAACTTGGAAAAATATAGCGAACGCGTGCAGGGGTTTTTACAATCAGCACAAAATAACGCTCTCTCTTCTGATCATCAGCAGTTTATGCCGGAACATTTCTTGAAAGTGTTGTTAGATGATTCGCAAGGATTGGCAGCATCGCTTATCCAAAAAGCAGGGGGAGATCTCAAGCTTATTCAAAAAGCGCTTAAAGAAGCACTCGAAGCTTTGCCAAAAGTGCAGGGGGGAAATGGACAACTCTATCTCTCGCAGCCGGTGGCAAAAGTCTTCGCGCTGGCGGAGGAACTCGCACAAAAAGCCGGTGATCAATTTGTTACTGTCGAGCGCATGTTGCAAGCACTGTTGATGGAAAAGTCTGCAAAAACAGCTGATATTCTAACAAAGGCGGGCTTGACCCCGCAGGCGCTTAATCAGGCAATTAATGATTTGCGCAAAGGAAAAACAGCGACAAGCCGCCATGCGGAGGGTCAATATGATGCCTTGCAAAAATATGCCCGTGATCTCACAAAAGATGCACGTGAGGGAAAACTCGACCCTGTCATTGGGCGAGAAGAAGAAATTCGACGCACCATTCAGGTGCTCTCACGGCGGACGAAAAATAATCCTGTGCTGATCGGAGAACCAGGGGTGGGAAAAACCGCTATTGTGGAAGGGTTGGCGCTGCGCATTATCAATGGCGATGTTCCAGAAACTTTGCGCGATAAACAACTCTATGCTTTGGATATGGGCGCGCTTATTGCCGGTGCAAAATATCGCGGGGAATTTGAAGAACGTCTTAAAGCGGTATTGGCTGAGGTGCAAGCTGAAAATGGGCAAATTATTCTTTTTATTGATGAATTGCATAACCTTGTGGGGGCTGGAAAATCTGATGGTCCTATGGATGCTTCCAATTTGTTAAAGCCGGCTCTTGCCCGTGGAGAGCTCCATTGTGTGGGCGCGACAACCCTGGATGAATATCGAAAATATGTCGAAAAAGATGCTGCTCTTGCTAGACGTTTTCAACCGGTCTTTGTCTCTGAGCCATCGCTGGAGGATACAATTTCTATTTTGCGCGGAATTAAAGAAAAATATGAACAACACCACAAAGTGCGTTTGGCAGACAGCGCTTTGATTGCGGCTGCTCGACTCTCTTCTCGTTATATTACCGATCGTTTCTTGCCCGATAAAGCCATTGATCTGATCGATGAAGCCGCTGCACGCTTGCGTATGCAGGTTGATTCAAAGCCGGAAGAATTAGATGCGCTGGATCGGCGAATTTTACAGTTGAAAATCGAACGGGAAGCTTTGAAAACAGATGTTGAACCTACAGCAAAAGAACGTTTGAACAATGTGCAGGAAGAACTCAAAACATTGGAACAACAGTCCGCTGAGATGACAACAGCTTGGCAGGCTGAAAAACAAAAATTAGGACATGCGGCTGATTTGAAAAAACAACTCGAAGAAGCGCGCAATGCTTTGGCCATTGCACAACGGGATGGACAATTCCAACGCGCTGGGGAACTGGCTTATAGTGTTATTCCGGAACTTGAAAAACAATTGACTTTAGCTGAAAATGATGATCAGCAAAATCATCTCGTTGAAGAAACGGTGACCGCTGAACATGTCGCGCGGATCGTTTCACGCTGGACTGGTATTCCTGTTGATCGGATGTTGGAAGCAGAACGCGAAGCGCTCTTGCGCATGGAAGATGAAATTGCAACCCGTGTCGTGGGGCAGGGTGAAGCGGTTCAAGCGGTGGCGCGGGCTGTTCGGAGAGCGCGGGCTGGGTTGCAAGATCCTAATCGTCCCCTCGGTTCCTTTATGTTCTTAGGCCCTACCGGTGTGGGAAAAACCGAACTCACAAAAGCTCTCGCCGCTTTTCTTTTTCAAGATCCCAATGCTATGTTGCGTATTGATATGTCGGAATATATGGAAAAGCATGCTGGAGCACGGCTCATTGGGGCACCCCCTGGATATGTCGGATATGAAGAAGGGGGCGTACTGACAGAGGCTGTACGAAGAAGACCTTATCAAGTTATTCTCTTTGATGAAATTGAAAAGGCGCATCCGGATATCTTTAATTTGTTATTGCAAGTGTTGGATGAAGGGCGCTTGACCGATAGTCAAGGAAGAACGGTCGATTTTCGTAATACTTTGTTGATTATGACCTCTAATCTTGGTGCTGAATTTTTAACCGCTTTGCCGGAAGGACAAACGGTTGATCAAGCAAAAGACGATGTGATGAATGTTGTCAAAACCGCTTTCCGTCCGGAGTTTTTAAACCGTATTGATGAGATTATTCTTTTTCAGCGGTTGCAACGCAAAGATATGGAGGCCATTGTGGATATCCAGATACAGCATTTGCAAAGTTTGCTCAATGAACGCAACATAACCTTGCATATCAAACCAGAAGTGCGACAATTCCTTGCCGATAAAGGCTATGATCCCCTTTATGGGGCACGCCCCCTTAAACGGATTATCCAAAAGGAAATTCAAGATCCGCTCGCAGAAAAAATCTTGTTTGGAGAAATTCACGATGACACAGTGGTGAGAGTGACAAAACAAGGGGATCGTTTGGATTTTGCACCTGAAACATAAATGGGGGGAAATTCCACGGAACTAATCTTCTTATACCATAAACTGTTGTTTGAGGGGCTCTGAGTGTACTGATTATACCATGCGTGGTTGGACAGAGGCGTTTGGATTTTTGTAGATCAGTATTTTAAAGAACTTTTATTCTTTATCCCCATGGGGAGGAGTGTAAGAATATTTAGGAAAAGTTTGCTTGTTGAAATTGATGAAACAACGTTTTTGAGGTGCGCTCACGGTGTGCTGCTTTGCATAAATGGTTGGTCAGAGAAATTTGCTCTAAGATGTTAGATTCTTGATAGAGCAGTGCGCGGGGTGGATAAATGTTTCATTGAGCTGAATTCTGTAAAGCTGTAAAAGCGTAAAAATGTGGTTCTGTAAAAGTGAAGTGGACGTGCAAGGACATGAATGACTTATGCGTTGTATAGGCTTTGGGGGCGTATTGGAGCTTTTGTCATGGTGTGGAATGGAGAGAGAGAATTTGGAGGTGAAGATCTTGTCAATGGAGAGCACAAGTTGAGGGGGAGAGCACAAGTTGAGATGAAGAGAGGGTGTATTGGTGCGTTGATGGGAGAGAAGAGGAAAGCGTGCGTATGGAGGGGTATACAAGAGGCAGTGTGCAAAGGGATGTATGAAGGGGCTGAGAGGAGATAGAGCTTGCTTGTTGGAATTGATGAAGTGCTATCCTTTGAGGAAGGGTGATCTGAAGGTGGGGGTGTTGAGTAGAAAAGGTTAGGCTTGTCGTTTACGCAGTGGTGTGGACGTTTTGTTTTTTTGAATCTGCTTTTGGAAGTGGGATTGTCAATTGGTCTTGATCGAAACTTTTGATCTTTGGGAGGCGGCCGGTAATTTGATACGAGCGTTATGAAAAGCTCTTTGAAAAAGCCTTTTTAATTTGTATGCTAATCGATCTTTATAGATCTACGCCGATAGCTTTAGCTTGCATTTTTTCGTAAAGTTTTTGCATTGCCTTGATATTTTCTCTTCGCATGTCAATAATTGATTTTTCAACGGATATTAAACGCGCTTTGTCCAAATTTCCTAACCGTGCATAATGGGATGCCATGGCTTGGCGCGCTTCATCATAAGGCAAATCACCTTTACGATTTTTGGGTAAACTATAAGCCTCATTGATCACTTTGTAACGCGTAGGATCATTAACAAGTGCTCCGTGTTTCTTAACAACATTTATTTCAGTTAATGCTGTGGCTGCTGGTCATAGCCTGGCTATTGGCATATCTGAGTAAGTCACTTTTTATTATGCTACGCTCTGTATCAAGAAGCGATGATAAATCCCCCACTCTTTCCAACGTTACGAATATGAGTACACAAATCATTTCGTACATCACATAATCTCTTAGCGGCTAATGTATCATTGATATCTTTCACATAGCTTTCTTCGCGAGACAAAATCCGTTCTAATTCTTTAGAAATAATGACCTCCGATCATAACACCTTTGTCTAACCAATCTGGACCATATTCTTCATCCGCATTCTTGGTAGAAAATCCCATATCATGTATAAATTGTGCTCCATTTTGAGATCTAAGAAACAAGAGTGTGTGCGCTGGTAAATCAGCCATTGCTAACCATTCCCATGCTGCTTTGTCATCACCAGCATGATCTGCTGCTTCTGATTCAGCAATATAAATACTATTTTGACAAAGCCCCCCTACTCGTAATTCCTCACGTTCAGCATCTGTCATATAACTTTTGGGTAATTTCTTTTGCATAGGAAATTCCTTTCTGTAATCTTCTTTTAAATATTAGTCTCATGGTTGAAGCTGATCAATTAAATTTTCTAGACACTTTTCAATCTGTCGTGTGAGAGGAAAATTAAGCTATCTGTTTTTACCTTTGATGTTTTTTATCAAGGAAAACTATCGTTTGAGGGGATGTGATATGAAGGGGGCTTGGCTTGGTGAAGTTGGAGTGTAGCGTATTGTTGCCTGAGTGGTGTGGACGTTTTGTTTTTTTGAATCTGCTTTTGGAAGTGGGATTGTCAATCGGTGTTGATCGAAACTTTCATTCTTTGAGGAAGGGCAGAAAATTCTTCAAAAGAGACGGTGAGAAGTGTGATGGAATGCGTGGAGAATGGAGGAAGGTCGTGGGAAGATAAGCTTGCTGGGAAATTAAGTGGTTATGGGTTGCGCTTTCGTAAAACTGTTGTGGACGTTGCATTTGGCTTAATTCTGTAAAAGCGTAAAAATGTGGTTCTGTGAAAATGAAGTGAACGTGCAAGGACGTGGGGGATTTAGGCGTTGTATAGCCTTTGGGGGCGTATTGAGGTTTTGTGTGATGTGTTGAGGAGGTGAGAACTAATTGAGGGCGAAGCGTTTATCAATGGAAGAAACAAGTTGGGATGAAGAGAGGGGGTATTGGTGCGTTGAGGGGAGAGAAGAGGAAAGCACAGAGAGGGAGGAGAGCGTGTTAAAATGGAAGAGAATGGGATGGAGGGGGCGTGGTACTAAAAAATGGAGAAGAGAGTGAAAGGGGAGAGGTTGGTTTTTATGATCACAAGGTATGGCGCATTATTGTACAGCGCGCTGTCATGAAATGGCAAAAGCAGTAAGGCCATGTTTTTTCAAAAACGTGTGAATGAGCAACATAATGATGTTGTATTTTGTGCTTTATGTTTTGGTCATTCTGGTTGCATGAGAAAGATGATTATGAGAAAGAATGACACAAAATATTAAAATAACAATATAAAAACTTGACAAGGTCAATGTAAAAATGTATCATAATGGTATAATCGGCATTGTATCTTTAAACCAGAGCAGATAAGAGCCCCCACATAAGAGCTCTTGCGAAGATGGCATTGTGAAGACGATGGGTAAGAAGATAATGGGGTGAGGGTGCTCAAGGTTTTTTTTCCAAGATTTTGTTGCTTTTTTGCTTGTTGCTCTTTGATGTTGTCAAGGGAGGCTGAACAAGGGGGAGGCTGAACAAGAGGGGACTGCACAAGGGGGACTGCACAAGGGGCGTTGTTTGAAGTGGAGGGATGTCCTTCTCAATGGGGGAAGCTGCTGTACATTATTGGAGACGGGCGATATCCGATCTCGAAAGCTTTAGGTGCAGGGGAAGAGCGACGAATAATGTTTGTGGGCGTTTTTATCTAATCGGAAATTAACCACCAAATTGCCTTTTGTTTTTTAGGGTGGAGCTCTCTAAAATTTTGTACAAGGGTCTGTTCCTTTTCGCTATAGATTTCTCTCTCATTGTGTGGGGGGTGTTCTGGAATGTTTTCTTTTGAAATATCCGCATAAAAAAAGGTAATGGGGACCTTCAGTAGCTTGGCAATTTCTTGTAAACGCCCTGCGCTTACACGGTTCAAACCTTTTTCGTATTTCTGGATTTGTTGAAAACTCACTCCTAAGTGGCTTCCTAATTCCTTTTGAGAAAGCCGCATTGAAATTCTTCTATGACGAATTCTTTTGCCAATGGAGATATCATTAAAATGTGAATTTTTGGTTTGCACTTTATGCCCCCCGCCGGTCGCGAGCGCCCTCGCATTGGTATTCCGGGAGTCTAAAAGTACTGAATCCGAGTCAGTTTTTTTGCTTTTAGTGCTGGTAAGCACTTGGACATAGCAAAAACTCCCGGAATTCCGGGATACCCACAAAAGTGGGTTTATTTGTACGCTCGGATTTAGGGCTTTTAGTTCCCTTATTGACCGTTGCGTGGACGATCAAAATATCTTTTAAGTGATAAAGTAATTTCAAAAGATTAGCAAGAAAAATTAAAACATTGCCTATGCTGCATACGCATAAAAGAGTGCTGTTCTGAGGTGTCGTGAAGAGAGCAGAGATATCCGGGATAAGGCGTGCTTTATGAAGGACTATCCGTTTGAAGGGTGATAATCTGAAGTGCGTAGGGGATATTTTGCTCCATAAGGCTGTGTTGTTAATAAACTAGTGTTGACTAAAGTGGTGTGGGGTGTTGGTTTGGAGAATTTTTCTGTAAAGGCGCAAAAGCGTAAAAGCGTGGATCTGTAAAAATGAAACAAAGGATTGGGACTTTGTGGGCATTTTTATCTAATCGGAAATTAACCACAAAATTGCCTTTTGTTTTTTAGGGTGGAGCTCTCTAAAATTTTGTACAAGGGTCTGTTCCTTTTCGCTATAGATTTCTCTCTCATTGTGTGCGTGATGTTCTGGAATGTCTTCTTTTGAAATATCTGCATAAAAAAAGGTAATGGGAACCTTCAGTAGCTTGGCAATTTCTTGTAACCGCCCTGCGCTTACACGATTGAAGCCTTTTTCGTCTTTTTGGATTTGTTGGAAACTCACTCCTAAGTGGCTTCCTAATTCCTTTTGAGAAAGCCGCATTGAAATTCTTCTATGACGAATTCTTTTGCCAATAGAGATATCATTAAAATGTGAATTTTTGGTTTGCACTTTATGCCCCCCGCCGGTTGCGAGCGCCCTCGCATAAGTATTCCGGGAGTCTAAAAGTACTGAACCCTAGTCAGCTTTTTTGCTTTTAGTGCGGTCGAGCACCTGGACATAGCAAAAACTCCCGGAATTCCGGGATACCCACAAAAGTGGGTTTATTTGTACGCTAGGGTTTAGGGCTTTTAGTTCCCTTATTGACCGTTGCGTGGACGATCAAAATATCTGTTAAGTGATAAAGTAATTTCAAAAGATTGGCAAGAAAAATAAAATACTTGTTATGCTGCACACTCGTAAAACAGTGTTGTTCTGAGGGGCTGTGAAGAGAGCAGAGATATTAAGGCGTGCTTTATGAAGAACTATCCGTTTGAAGGGTGATAATCTGAAGTGCGTAGGGGATATTTTGCTCCATAAGGCTGTGTTGTTAATAAACTAGTGTTGACTAAAGTGGTGTGGGGTGTTGGTTTGGAGGATTTTTCTGTAAAGGCGCAAAAGCGTAAAGGTGTGGATCTGTAAAAAAGGTTAGGGAAGTTTTAGGACGTGGAGGATTTACACGTTGTATGGGCTTTTAGATCGTGTTGCCATTTTGTGAGGGCATGGAAGGGGATCAGAGGTTTGGGGGTGAAGATTTCGGCATTATGCGAGCTTTTTGCTTTTTGCTTGGGGCTTTTGGCTTATTGGGGGTGGTTTTCCTTTTTTTATTGTTGCGTGTTTTGAAGGTTCGTTGCTGATTTTCATGACATTGTTTCATGGCATGGAATTGGTTTTTCTTGATTGAAAGGAACATGATGATGGCTGAGAAAAATTGTCTTCCCTTACGTCGAAGAGGACGGAAAAAAGGGGCTTTGAATAAAACAACAAAGCGGTTTAATGAAGCCTTACTTACAGCCGCTGAGCAGGCTGGATCTCAATATGGGGAAGACGGACTCGTGTCTTATCTGCAATATCATGCGCTGAATAATCCGGTGCCTTTTTTTTCGCTGTTGGCAAAAGTTTTACCTCTTCAGGTGAGTGAGGAAGGAAATGTCAAAACAATTTCGCGGATTGAGATTGTTCCCGTGAAATCAAAAGGAGCCCAATCGGAAAAGTGTGATCTTGAAGCGTGACCTTAAGGAAATATAAGCGTGTGCTATTGAAAAATATGAGGCGGGTGAGGAAAGTTTTCTGTTTTGGAAGGGGGGGCTTTTTTTGAGGGATGATGATAGTCAAGGGCGTTTAGAGGTTATCGGGTTGGTTAGGCGCTTGTGATACTGGAAGGTGTTCGGTGGAGAGCGATGAGGCGTCAAGGGTGTGTGCTGGAGGGGCTTTGGTGGATGATGCCATAAAGGTGTCGTGGGGCACAGAGGCTTTTGTGCAAGGGGTTTTAGGGGATATGAGAAAATACCGTTTTGATGGGTGAGAAGTGTGACACTTTAAGAGGGTGTGATGGGCGGTTGGTCGTGCTTTAGGGCGCTCTTGAGGGGTCGACAAGTGTTTTAAGGTTTGGGGATGGGTGAGGGGCGTGATGTTGAGATTTTAGGGGCTTTTGTGAAGGAACGGTGAAATTGAGGGGAGGAATACCGTGCTTTTGTGGGGGACAGGAGTGCGGTGTTTGAAGGGGCGGGGCTTTTCGCGCGCCTTGGGGAGTGGGGGGGTATAAAAAAAGGAAATGCCTAAAAAGCGGGATGCATTGCGTATCTGGCTGAAGAGAAGAGAGCGCTTTTGAGATAAGCTTTTTTCTTTTAATGGTTCTGGAATGATGAAATTTGGCATTATCAAATTGGCATTATCAACAATGTGGAGCTCAATTGTTGCTCTCAATTGTTGCTAAAGTATAAAAATTTATCATGACAACGGTTCAGAAAATTTCTCAAAAAATAGAGCAGAAAACGGCTCAAGTGGCTCTTATTCCAAAGCTTATTCCTGTCTTTACCGGAAAGGCGGATGTCCGAGCCGCTTGGGGCGGACGGGGTTCTGGAAAAACACGCTCTTTTGCTTTGATGACAGCTGTGGTGGGATATCGCCATGGAATGGCAGGAGAACGCGGGATTATCCTTTGTGCGCGACAGTTTCAAAATTCTCTCAATGAGAGCTCTTTGGAAGAAATTAAACGCGCAATCGAATCTTATCCTTTTTTACAAGATTATTATGAAATCGGTGATAAATATATTAAATCAAAAGATGGGCGGATTTCTTATGTGTTTGCCGGGCTTGATCGAAATATCGCGAGTATTAAGTCTATGGGGCGTGTTTTCCTTTGCTGGGTGGATGAGGCGGAGCCGGTCACTGAAACCGCTTGGCAAACCCTTATCCCAACTTTGCGCGAAGAGGGAGACGATTGGAATGCAGAATTATGGGTTACTTGGAACCCATATCATGAAAATGCCTCCGTGGAAAAACGTTTTCGAAATGTCGATAATCCCAATATCAAAGGCGCGGAAATTAATTGGCGCGATAATCCGCAATTTCCCGAAAAGCTTAATCGGGATCGATTGGATGATTTGCAGCAAAGACCAGAACAGTATAACCATATTTGGGAAGGCGAATATCTCCAAGCTGTGCAGGGGGCTTATTATCAAAAATGTCTGCTCGAAGCTGAAATGGAAGGGCGGATTACCACCGTTCCACGGGATCCTTTGATGCAGGTGAAAATCTTTTGGGATATCGGAGGAACCGGTGCAAAAGCCGATGCTACCGCTTTGTGGGTCGCACAATTTGTGGGACGCGAAATTCGTGTGCTTGATTATTATGAAGCTCAAGGTCAACCACTCTGTGAACATGTGGGATGGATCTTTCAAAGGGGATATGAAAAGGCTCTCATGGTTTTGCCCCATGATGGTGCAACAAAAGATCGTGTTTATAATGTCAGTTTTGAAAGTGCCCTCCAACAAGCTGGTTTTCAAACCAAAATCATTCCTAATCAGGGAACGGGCGCGGTCAAAATGCGGATTGAAGCTGTAAGGCGTTTGTTTCCTGCTCTATGGTTTAATCGTGACACAACAGCTGCAGGCAGAAAAGCGCTCGCTTGGTATCATGAAAAGCGTGATGAACAGCGCAATATTGGTCTTGGCGCTGAACATGATTGGGCAAGCCATGGGGCTGATGCCTTTGGACTGATGTGTGTGGCTTATGAACAGCCCCATGCGAGAGCGCGAAAAAAACCTTATCACTCTTCTCTCCATTCTCAAACTTCATGGATGGCTTTTTAATGAATATACTTACAGATTCTTCTTTTTCTTCTTTTGGTCAAATCGAAACGCTTGAACAGCAAGCGCTTTTTAAAAAACTCGTGGGGTGGTATCAGGACGATATTGCGCATGTTGAAAAATGGCGAAAAAATGCCCAAGAAGACTACGATTTTTATAATGGGCGGCAATGGAATGAGCAAGACTTGGCTGTCTTGAACGAACAAAATAGACCGGTGATGACTTTTAACCGTATTGCCCCGCTGATTAATGCTGTTATTGGGGCTGAGCGCAATAATAAACGACAAGTCCAATTTATTCCACGACAAGAAGGCGCTGCCTTTGCAAACCAAATTCTGACAGGGGCGGCTGAATGGTTTCGCGATGAAGCTGATGGGGAATATGAAGATTCTGATGCTTTTCAAGATGCGATCATTTGCGGTATGGGCTGGACGGATACACGCCTTGATTATGAAGAAGATCCGCAAGGAAAACCCATCATTGCACGGCTGGACCCTATGAAAATGGTCTGGGATGCTAGTGCTGTTAAGCCTAATCTTATTGATGCACAACGTTTATGGTATATTGATGAAAAACCTTTGGCTGTCGCTCAACAAATGTTTCCCCATGTGCATTGGAGCGATCTTCATGCCGATTGGGTGAAACATCAGGGGTTTTTACACTCAACCAACAGTGGGATGACAAAAAGCTACCAAGGAGAAGGAGCTTATCTGGAAGATGGAGGAGAGGCTGGCGGTTCTCAACGGCCTAAAATGGTGACATTGGTTGAATGTCGCTGGTTTGAACGTGAGGTGGTTTATAAAGTACTCGAGCCGCAAAGTGGTCAATTTATCGATTATTCAGAGCAGGATTTTCAAAGTTTAAGTAAAGCCTTTCCAGATGTTCAAGCAACAAGGTTGACCAAAAAAATTGTCAAACGAGCATTTTTGGGGAGAAAGTTGCTTGATGCCCCGGATAAGCCTTTGGTCCCTGCAGGTCAATTGGGATGGGAGTGTATTACGGGTACTTTTGATAAATTAAGCCGGCACTTTTACGGGCTTGTGCGCCCTACAAAAGATCCACAACGGTGGGCAAATAAATATTTTAGTCAAGTGATGCATTTGCTCAATAGCCAATCAAAAGGCGGGATTATGGCTGAACGTGATGCTTTTGATGATGATCGACAAGCCATCGAGAGTTGGGCTAGAGCCGATAGCATTACTTGGTTGAAAAGTGGGGCTGTGTCTGGTGGAAGAATCCAGCCTAAACCAGTGGCACAATTCCCGCAAGGGTTTTTCCAATTGTTTAATGAAGCAAAGAGTGCTCTCGAGCAGGTGACGGGCTTGTCTTCTGAATTTATTGGAACACGAGCGGTTAATCAGCCTGGTATTCTGGAACAACAACGCCGACAATCTTCCCTTAATCTGTTGGCTTCCTTTTTTGATGCTTTGCGTCGATATCGGCAACGACAGGGGAAAATTATTCTCTATCTTATTCAAAATTATCTCTCCGATGGGCGATTGGTGCGTATTGCTGGGGATGAAAATGCCCAATATGTTCCCTTAACACGCGAAATGGTGACAAGTTTGGAATATGATATTGTCGTGGATGATGCACCAACAAGTCTTAATGAAAAAGAGCGGACTTTTGCTCTCATCATGCAATTGCTTCCTTTGATGCAAAATTTTGCAACACCAGAGATTATGCTCGATCTCTTACGCTATTCCCCTTTGCCGGCTTCACTTATTCATAAAATTGCGATAAAGGCGCAAAATGCTCTCCAAGAAGAGAAAAATGATTCAGCGCAAATGGGGCAGAGTGTCGGAGCAGAGCAGATGATGCAGATGTTGCAAAGAGCAAATGCTCAACAGTGACGCTTTATAATTACGCTTTATAATGCGCAATGTTGGAGACATTTGATCCAAGGGAAGTGATCCAAGGGAAGGGTGTCCATCAATTTCTATCTTTCGTGTTGCTTATGCCGTGTGTAATGGCCGCTTCTCTTTATCTTTATCGTAAGAAGATGAGAAGCGTTGTTTTGTGGGATAAGGGCATGTTGGGGAAAATGTTCGATAGAACTTCGTTGTTCATGGTGGGAAGCAGGATGGGAGGTATCTTGCCTTCTTCGTATGGGTGTGCGGGGTATCGATAGGTTGGAGATCATGTGAGCAGAGCACCTTGGGGGGATCAATGCTTATAGGCTGTTTTATCGGAAAAATTTCATTTTATTGTTTTTAAAAAAGAGAGAAGGCTAATGTCATGGATCAAGAACACTTAACGCCGGCAGAACAAAACCATTTGAAACAGGATTTTCTTGCCTCAACACAAGGGGGAGAAGAGGATGAAAGTGGAAGAGAAGAAAAGACGTTGGAAGAAAATTTTCACAGGCAAAAGCTTCAACAACAGCCATCTTCTCAAGAAAGCGGAAAAGAGGTTCAAGGGGAAGAAAATGCACCACCAGATCCGCAAAAGGATTTTATGGGCTATATGCAATGGTTGGGAAAAACACTTCAAAAACAAGGGCTGTTCCAGGAAAAACAACAACCTTCCCCGGCTCGCGAAGCAGAACAGTTGCAGGCGTTTTATCAGCAGTCTGTGGCAAGTGTTAAACAAAAGCACCAGGATTTTGATCAAGCGGCCGATTTTATTTATGAAACGCGTGCGAAGCAGTTGGCAGCTTTTGCTTCGCTTTATCCTGAGATGGCCGATCCCCAAAATATTGATGCAAGGATTGGTGATGAATTGAAGCAGATCTTGCGCGATTGTGCGCAAAAAAATCAAAATCCGGCTGAAGTGATTTACACGATTGCACAAAAATTTGGCTATAGCAATGTTCAGAATAACATGGGGGAAAATTTGCAGGAAAGACACAATTCTGCAAGGACTCTTGCTGCTTATAATGGCTTGACGCCAAATGGGCCGATTTCTTTGGATATGCTGGATAAAATGTCAGAAGCAGAATTTAGCACTTGGGTTGCTGATCCTAAAAATAAAGCGGCTTTTAATCGTTTAATGGGGGGAAGAGAATTTTAATCACAAGAATAGTATTTACGCGAAAATGTGAGGAAGCTTCTGGTGCAGCAGGGATGTGGGGGATGTCTTTTAGCCGGACCCATGAGAGGGTTTTTCGCGCGTGAAATGCGGAAGGGAGATGCGTGGGCTTGAGGCTCGCGTGGGGGAACATTCTCAAAGTACAGGCGGGGTAAGGAGAGCTCTTATCAGGGGGAGGCGAGAGGCTAACAGAAACAAAACACACGAGAACAACTTAAGGCACCATCGAAATGAAATGTGGTGTTTTGAGCGCTCGGCACTTTGCCGGGTTTTTTTTATGTCAATAAACTTTTCGAGGATAAAATGACTGTAACTTATATCGGACTCAATGACCCAATGGCAGTGCGCACATGGTCTAAACTCTTAAATCAAGAAGTCTCAAAAGCAATCCCGATTGCACCGTTAATTGGAAATGATTCAAACAGTATTGTACAGTTAAAGGATGAAACCACAAAAGCAAGTGGCGATTCCATTAGCTTTAATTTGCGTGTGCAGTTGCTCGGTGATGGGGTCAGTGAAGGGCAAACATTGGAAGGAAATGAAGAAGCTCTACAGTTTCTCAATGATCGCTTGGCGATTAATGAGCTTGTTCATGCGGTGCGGGTCAAAAATGAAGGAACTATTGATCAGCAACGTATTCTCCACGATTTGCGCACGGAAGCAAAAAATGGTTTGGTGGATTGGTATGCGGATCGCCTAAGTATGATGTTCTTCATTCAAGTTTGCGGATATACAGCAAAATCCATTAACTTTGAAGGACGATCCATTACACTCAAACCCGTTCATTATGGCTTTAATGCCCCAACGGCACCAACCGATAAACGCGTTTTGCGCCCTAATGGAAAAACAAAAGATGAAGATTTAAAAGAAAATGATACTTTTGATCTTGATCTGGTCGATAAAGCAGTTGAACGGGCTAAATTAGCGAATCCTAAAATTCGTCCCGTGCGGATCGATGGGGAAAATGTCTATGTGCTTTATCTTCATCCAACCCAAGTAACGCAATTGCGAACCAATACCGATGCCGGGCAATGGCTCGACATTACCAAGGCAATCTATAGTGGAAGCCGTATTAAAAATCCACTCTATGATGGATCTTTGGGCATGTATAATGGTGTTGTTTTACGCGAAGCTGAACATATTACCGAAGGGGTTGAGTCGGGAACTGCAAACAAAGCTGTCCCCAATGTGCGTCGTGCGGTGCTGCTTGGAGCGCAAAGTGCTGTGATCGCTTTTGGAAAAGATCGAGGGGCAACACGCTATAAATTGGTGGAAGAACTCTTCGACTATGAAAGAGAATTCGGAGTCGCAGCAAAAACCATTATCGGTATGAAAAAAACGTGCTTTACCTTGCCAGGAAGTGCGCAAGGGGCTCAAGATTTTGGAACAATTGTTATCCCAACTTATGGAGCACCTGCTTAAAGCAAATTTTCTTCCTTCCCCCAACAAGAGGGTTCTGTTGGGGGAAAAATTTAAAATACTTCCCAAAAAAAGGATAGGCTTATGACCGCTTTATCTCGTGATCCTAACAATCGCGATCTTACTCATTCAGACCGCTCGCAAACTTTTGCTTCTATGGTCGCGCTTATTCAAGATGAAATTGACGATACAACAGCTGAATATTCCCAGCAAATTCAAGATTCAATTGTTACAGCTTTGCGTTTGTGTGAACGTGAACCCTTTTTCTTTAATGAAAGGAGAAAAAGCACGTTTAAAACACAAAGTGAGAAAACATGGTATGGAAAAGAAGAAGGCGTTTTTATTGAATCAGAAAAAACGCTGGAAGAAGTCTTTTTAGCAACAAAGAATACAGCACCAACAAAGTTATTTTTTAAGCCTTTGGAAGTGTTGCATCAGCAATATGGTATGCATCCTGAGTTAGGAACACCATTCTTTTATACGTGCCTTGATCAAAAAATAGGACTCTTTCCAACGCCAGAAAATGTCGAAACTGTACAGCTTTCTTATATGCCTATTCATATTAGCGATGAACAGCTCAAAGAAGACAATAATCCTTGGTTGATTTATGCTTTTGATCTCATTAAAGCACGGGCAAAATATGAACTTTATAAAAATATCCTTAAAGATCCTGAATATGCTGCCGTTTCTTTTAGAGATTTTCAAGAACAGCTTCAAGCTTTGCGTATTGAAACATCACGCAGAAAAGGCTCTTCAAAGATTCAGCCAATGAATTTCTAAAAGGCCTTTTTTTAAATTGTTTATGCTTAAGATATGGGCATTGAAGACTGAACGAGTGCTTATGTTTTTAAGCGTCGCTTTGGGGCTTTCATGGGGCTTTCATGCGTGTTGGAGTCTAGATTGGTCTTGAGATCCAGATTGGCTTTGAGGAATAGATGTTGAGGATGAGCCGCTGTTGGGAGGGCTTGTAGACGTGGATATTTTTGCAATAAATCAACTGTAGGTTGTTTATTTGTGGGATTTTTTTGCTCTCGTTTTAAGGGCTCTTGTGGTTTTAACCACAGCAACCTTGATGTTTCTTGAAATGGATGGGTCTTGTGTGGAACGGGTTCTTCAAAGATTTATGGAGGGGGGGACTGGCTTTTTTCTCAATCTTGGGGGAGGGGGCGTGCTGGCATTAGCGGCTGGTATTGGGGCGGCTGGTATTGGGAAGTGCTGAGGAATGATTTTGGTTGAGCGTTGGTGGAGGCGGTAAGCTTGCCATGATGGGTGGGATCATTTTTCTCGAGGGGTTAGCAACTTATAGTTGTATTTTATTCAATTTTATGTCCTTAGAGCTTTATTCTAGGGGTTTTTGTGGTTTCAATGAGCAAGCCTTGGTGTTTTGGCACTGGGGGCTTGAAACATTTTAGGGGGGCTTGATGGCTTTTTTCCCAATTGCTGATTATCGACCCGATGTGGCGGATATCAATGGAATTTTTACCGATGAACTTGTCAATGTACTCCCGGCGGATGGCTCTTATATCCCTATGCCAAACTTTGAACCTTTGTCAGAGCCATGTCCAGAGCCTATTTTAGGCGCTCTTGCGGTTAAAACAAAAAATGGCGTTTCTATTCTTGTTGGGACAAGAGAAAAAATCTTCTTGCTTGATAATACAACAATGAAGTGGAAAGATATAAGCCAAAAAGGAAAGGCTTATATGGCGAATATTGACGCGCCGTGGTCTTTTGCTTTGTTTGGTGATTTTATTATTGCGGTAAATGCTAATGATAAACCACAAGTGATCGATATTATTCATGATAAAACATTTAGAAATTTAGGGGGAAATCCACCACAAGCGGGGCTCGTTCGCGTCTGGGGCGATTTCGTTTGTTTGATGAAATTAACTGAACATCCAAGACGGGTTCATTGGTCGGGATTGAATGATGCAGAGTTTTGGACCGTGGGGAAAAAAAGCTGCGATTATCAAGATTTTCCTGATGGCGGTTTTGTGCAAGGGGCAACTGAGACGACAAATCCCATTATTTTTATGCGTTCTGCAATCTATGCCGGCTCTTTTATCCCAGGCTCTAAGATTATTTTTAGTTTCCAAAAAATCCACGATAAAAGAGGGGCTAAAAATGCTGAATCAATTGTTTGTCGTGGTGATTTGGCTTTCTTTGCTGATGAGGGCGGTTTTTATCAAATAGCAAATGACGGACAGATTATCCCCATTGGCTTTGAAAAAGTTGATCGAACGATGACCGCAAAGTCAAGACAGAGTAATCTCTATACCATGTCTGCGGCGATCGATGGCGTGTATAATCGTGTTTATTGGATGGTGGATAGCGATGAAAACCTTCATAAACGGATTTTGCTCATTTATGATTGGGGGTTGCAAAAATGGACAAAAGCTCTCGTGGATATCAAAATGATCCTGCCCATTTTCTTGACTGGAACAACGCTAGAAGGTCTTGATTTTGTCGCTAAGAATATTGATGATTTATCCTTTTCTCTTGATAGTAAAGCGTGGAAAAATGAATCACCTATTCTGGGAGCATTTGATCAAAAGGGTAGACTGGGGTCATTTTCTGGTCCTCCTATGGCTTGTGTGGTCACTTCACAAGAAATGGGGCAGACAAATGGCATGATAACACGGGTGAAAAATATTATGCCTCAAGTCAATAGTGGAAAATTTTATTTGTCTGTGGGAATGCGCTTTCGACAATCTTTTGAAGAGGAAACGATTTGGTTGCCAGAAAAACAGCCTTCTCATAATACCGGACAAATTCATTGTCGCGCAAGGGCACGGTTTTATCGCTTTAAATTGCGTATTCCTGAGGGGATGAATTGGACCCATGTCACGGGATTTGATGTGGAATTGATGCCAGCCGGCATGCGATAAGCATGCCTCTATAATCAAAAATGCATGCGATAGGCTGAACCTTTATCATTAAAAGATATGTGTGAGAGCCAAGCTATGATCATCAAAGGACAGGACAGATGGGGGTGTCATGCCCTTATCAAAGGAATAAGGCAGGGTTTAATGCTTCTTTATGATCGGAAAGAATTTGTACCATGGTTTTTTATGAAAAAAGCGCTTTCTTAATCTTATGACCGCTCTCTTAATCTTATGACACAAGGGAGGGGGCTTCCTTTTGAAAGGTGTGGGGTAAATAGGAGTGCGTGGGGGGCGGCGTAAGGGGGATGTTCGGTGTGCGTAAAAAAATTAAGAAAGCTAAAATCATGATGCAAGATCATCAAGATCATCAAGATGTGTATTCTGCTCACCTAACACAGCACTGGTCATGGGAAAAAATAGCGCCCTATCAAGAGGGTCTTAATGCGGCATTAAAAAAATATGCTCAGCGTTTTCCGGATGATGTTTGTCTGGAAAAAATTGCTGAAGAAATTGCTACAGGACAAGCTCAATTATGGCTGGTCTTAAAAAATAAAATTCACTTTAGTGCTTTTGCAATCACCAAAGTTGAAAGTACCCATACGGGGAAAAAATGCGTCATTCTCTCAGATTTGGCTGGAGAGGGAGGGCTGAAATTGGTCAAATTGATTGATGAGGTCGAAAAATGGGCGCGAACAATCAAGGCTGAAGAAATACATATGTTTGGAAGAATTGGGTGGGCGAAAAGGCTCGCTCATCAAGGATATTCTCGTAATCTTATTCAATATAGAAAGGTTCTGGGTCCATGAGTAGAAAAAAAACACCTCAAGTGCAGACGACAACACAAACAAATGCCCCCCCTGCTTGGGCGGCGGATATTTTTAAACAAGCCAGTGCAGATGCACAGGGGCTTTATAAAAAGGGAATTGGTGGAAATGTTTATCAAGGAGAGCGCGTTGCGGGTCTTAGCGATATGACACAAAATGCACTGAACGGTTTACAACAAGCAGCAGGGCTTTATAATAATCCTGCGCTAACACAGTGGTTAAATGCACCAACCAACACCGCCACAAATCTTTCCAGTATGGCGAAGGGAAATTGGATTGGAAGCAATAGTAAATTTAATATGGCATTGCAAAATGCCTTGAATAAAACTTCTGACGCCATTAACCAATCGATGTCTGGGGCGGGGCGTTATGGCTCTGGAGCCCATACCGGCGTACTCGCCGATGAGTTAGGCGCTTTGGCAACAAATGCAGCAGCACAGCAATATAATCAAGATATTGGTAATATGATGAACGCAAATCAGATGATTGATCGCTCTCAGCTTGATCAAGTGAATGCGGCAAATGCCTATTATCAAGGACAGAGTAATGTGCAAGGAAATGCTCTGAAAGGGGGGATGATTCAAGATCTCAACCGTCAAAATATCTTAGATGCGGAGCGTCAAAAATGGTCAGAAAAGGATAATCAAGATTGGAACCGGTTGGAACGTTTGTTACAGATCGGAACACAGGCGGCTGGAAATTACGGAACAACTTCCGGAAAATCGACAACAATCCCTTCTGTGACAAAAGATCCATTGCGTGATGCGCAGCAGGTGCTGGGATTGGTTGGAGGAATTCTAGGGCTTTGTGATGTGAGAGCAAAAGAAAATATTACCCTTGTGGGAAAGAAAAAAGGATATCCTCTTTATCGCTTTAATTATAAAGGAAATCCACAACGCTACCAGGGTGTTCTGGCACAAGACGTGTTGCGTGTGAAGCCTGAAGCGGTTTTTGTCAATGCGAAAACAAAATTACTCCATGTGGATTATGACAAAATAGGCTTGAAAATGAAGAAAATAAAAATGGAAGAAAGGCCGGAATCTAAAAATAAAATTGTGGCTTTCTTTTCTTCCGTTTTTGCGCGTCTTTCCTTTTTGCAAAAAGAGTGTCTCCTATGAGTTCGATTTATGATTGGTCAATCATCGCGTCAGAAAATGCTTATGTTGATGAGAGTATAAACTGGGCTGAAGGGCAACCGCCAAGTTCAGTCAATGATAGTGCGCGCGCTATGATGCAACGTATCAAAGAATATTTGTTGGATAATGGGGGCGTGATTGAAACACAGTTTACGGTTGATAGGGAGAATAAAAAAACAGCCCTTCGTTTGGCGACAAAGTCTTTTTTTGAGACGTATATGGATGGCATTGTGGTGCGCTTTAAAGCACAGGGCGTCAATAGAGGAATAACAAATGTTTCTTTAAATCAATTACCCTCAAGACCAACCTATATGGCAACGCCAGAGGGGATCATGCCTTTAAAGGGGGGAGAAATACAAAAGGGAGGGCTTTATGAACTCGTCTATACGCGTGATATTGCTGGGAAAAATGCTGATGGTTGGTTTTTAACCAATCCTACCATAAAACTTCCTGAAATTCCGCCCTTTCCTCCTTTACCTGAATCTTTTTCACCTGGATTTATTGGAACTTTTGCGAGTGAAAAAATACCCTCTGGGTGGCTGCTGTGTGATGGGAAAGAATATTCGCGAAAGAGCTATGCCAATCTCTTTGCTGTTCTGGGGGAAATATGGGGAAAAGGAGATGGGAAAACAACATTTAATGTTCCCGATTTGCGGGGAATGTTTTTACGGGGGCTCGATAGTGGAAAAAAACTTGATAAAGGACGTCTTTTGGGAAGTCGACAAGAAGAATCTTTTAAAGCCCATACCCATGAAGGAAAAACAGATTCGGCAGGTAAACACCAGCATAGTTTGTCAGAGGCTGAAAACAATCTTATAATCCACGGTTGGGGGAGTACTCAAGAGTATGTATCTGTACTGCTCAGAAAAAATATGTTAACAGATCCCGCCGGAGAGCATGAACATAAGGTCTTGTTGCAAAAAACAGGAGGAGATGAAACACGTCCTGTTAATATGGCGGTGGTTTATGCGATAAAAGCCTGAGAGTGAAAGCTTTAAGAGAGATAAAAGAGAGAGCAAAAGGGTTGTAAAATCTTCTATTATAAAAAAAAGCCTTATCGAATCTATCCTGCAGAAAGCTGTGAGATACTCCTGAAAAAATGATCCCTCCTCTTTTATGATTTTACTTTTTGTACCGCCTTTGTTGGAGATATAAGGTCTTTTTGCCTATTGCTCTTTAAAAAATCAAGACTCTCATCATTGATGAGAGGGGCTCATAGAGGGAAGGGGATCATAGAGAGAAGAAAATCTTCATTTCATTGCTTTTTTTGGTCTAAAAAATTAAAGGTTTTATCCACTCTCTCTTTCTTGCGTGTCTTTTTCTTATTAGCTCGTGATATATCGTCTCGTGCAGTGGGTTTAGAGCTTTGATGGGTAATGATAAAAAGTGCAGAGATAATTTTTTATGAAGTCATAAAAGACGATCATTAAAACGCTATCATTGAAGGTAATGATATCTCGTCAGTATGCATACATAAGCAAATCTGCAGAGCAGGACTTATTTCTAGAGCTTAGAACTCATAGAGCTTTATGGCAAGTGAGTCATAGCAAGTGAGTGATCAGCAGATAAAATCCTTTTAGAGCCGTTTGATTGTTAACAAACTGATGTGGGGTTTAAAATCTTCGTCCTTTGAAGATGTTGGGAGGCGGTCAACAAATATGATGTATTAAGGCACAGGAAGGTGAAATGGAGCGGCTTCCCCTTGGCAGTGTATGAAGAAAGCGCTCTTTGCTTTTAAAACGGGTGATTTGTTTGTGCAAGCAAGTTCGTGATTTATTATAACGCTTGGCTGAGAATTTGAACTGTTCTTTGAAAGAGGGTATTTTGTATTTGTCAGCCAATTTTTTTAAAACAGAATGAGTGTGCGAGGAGAAAATCTGTTAGATAATTGTTTATCCCGTTATGCCGTAAAATATCCTTGTTTGAGAAGTAGTTAAAGCTAGAGTGTTTTTTTATGTGTGGGTGACATTGAGGATTTGCTTGGAGAGCCTTCATGAAATCTCAATTCTTTGAGAAGTGGTGATAGAGAGCATTTGACCGGAAAAGTCCAAAATCCCGCTAGACTAAAAGGCCGGTTTGTTTCCAGACTATCGTTTAAAGATCGCTTTAGGTTTGCTTTGTTCTATTGGAAGAAGTCGACGAAGTATGCCATGTCATTATGCATGTTGGGCGGATAGGGAGGAAAAATCACCATTTTAGGTGGAAAACAGAAATAATTAAAAAAAATGTTTTGTAAAGGCTTCCGATAAAGGAATTTTTTTCAAAAGCGTTTAATGCAGTTTAATGAAAAATGAAAGAGTCGGACAAAGGGAAAAAAGACTCAAATGCTCCATGGAGCTGTTCAAAAAGGGGGATATAATGGCACTTTTTCCATTTTCTATTGCAGATATTGATGATCCTGAATGTATTCGTGTGGTGCTTTATGCCAGCGGGAGAATGGGCCATGCTCCTTTGAACGCATTGTTGAAAAAAGCATATAAAGATATGAAAAAAATTTCAAAGCGCATGGATGCTTTAGAAGATAGGGTAGATCTGCTTGATATTATCGGTATCAAATAGAAGTAAAATGTGAAAGAAAATGATCAAAGCAATATGAATAGGATTGTAAGCGGCGGAATAACCTACCAGAGACTAAGATGAATGCATCAGAAATTAAAATAAAATCATCTGTCGATAAAAGTGGTTTTGTTTCTCAATTGACAATACAATTGATAATACTTGGACTGTCAAAAGATTATAGCTCTTTTATTTCAGAAATTACAATACATAAAGCCGCTAGAAATACACAGCAATATTGGTCAAAACATCCCTATTGGATTCTAGAGGGACTTCTTTCTGGGGCTTTTGGTATTGCTTCTTTTTTAAAAAAGCGAAAATAGAAAAGAGTGATCATAAGCAATATGTCTGCGTTGAAGGTGTATAGATAAAGAAAAACCTTATTTCTATTTTCGGTGGGGTATGGAATTTCTATGCGTTTGAAATGTTTTTAAAAATGTCAAAATTGATAGAGCGTGCATCTTCAAGAACAAAAGCATTATTTCAGAAAAGTTTATCATGATGTTTTTTAAAAAAGGTGAGGGCGTGTGATGAGGGTGCATAAGGCAAGCCTTATAGATAAATTTTGAAGCCTAGAGAAAAATAGGTTTGAAAATGAGAAAATCTTATGACTTTGGATCTCTCCTTTAAGATGCGATCATTATAAATCATTCCTTGTGCTTAAACGGAGTGTTTACGCGTGCGTTTTCTTAAGACAAATCAACAAAGTGGTTTGATTTATTAAATATATTTTGTTTTTAAAGTCTGTTTTACTGCAAACGGTCTCCTTCAATAAAAAGATATTATTCTTCATATGGTTAAAGCGATAAGAGAGACAACAGGCTTTTTTTCATTCAGATGAATGAGATAAAAAAGTGCTTTCATTGCTCATTCTTTATACTTATCTCTGGCTTTATACTTATCTCTGGATAAGTTTTATAAATATAATTAAAAATATTGCAATACTATACGTTTTGTGTATAAATATTGCTTATTGATTTCTTTTTTTATGTTATTTAAATTATATCTCTATTCATAAGCCACACCATTTAATGGTGTGGCTTTTTTTATTGCCTCATAGGCTGAATACTCGATCTGTATTTTGGGGATGGCTTTAGATCCTTTATTTCATTGTTCTCATTATTGTATTTTGTGACGTTCTTTTGCAATGAAATCTCTAAAATCTTGGGCATTTTTATCTCAATAGGGGCGTTTAAAGTAAAAATGCAGGTGTTTTTTTATTTCTTTACGTTTGTTGTCTTTAAGGGCGTTGAAGTGTAAAGGATCTTTGTTCCTTTTGGGTTGAGAGTGGCACGAGGAAAGTGGCAATGGAGAAAGCAGTATGGGGAAAGCGGCGGGGGGATTATTCTCATAAATGCTAGATGGCGAACAATGCCAATGTGTTTTTAATAGAGTTTGTTGATTTCGATTGGAAAATCTATTTTTTTTTATGTGAGAAGCCTTTATTTGGGAATCCCCTGCATGAAAACACCCTGCATGAAAACACCCTGTATGAAAATCTTTTGTATGAAAAATTTTGTGAGGAATTTTACATCAACAATCTTTTCTCCCGTTGTCGCGATATTCCTTTGAGGAGGAGGCGTGTAAGATTTTACACATGAGTGTTCGTGTGTGTTAAATATGAGGGAGTAGAGCTTCATCTAAATAAGATTTTTTTCATCATCTACTGAACTTTGCGAGTATATTTTATCCATAACACTTTATAAAATAAAGCTTTTTTTCTAGAGATATTATAAGAGGGGAAAGCCAAAGGGGAAAGTCTAAGTGAATTCTGTGCGTCAATCACGAAAATGGGAACGAAACGCATGTGAACCATAATACATCAAGCGCTGTTTGTTGTATCTTTTCTTTTTGTTACATAATTTGTGATAGAAAATATGGGGTGCTTTAAGAAGACTTTATCGACAGCAGAAAAAACATTACGTGCCAGCAGGATCTTTATTTCAGAACGTCTTATGCTTTGGACGAAAAAATCTCCCAAAACGCTGTTACGTTTTCCTTCCATCTTTATGCAGAGGAGACAAGTTTATGCAGTAGGGGGGTAGAGACAAAAATCGGATATAAGAGAGGTGGACACAAGTGGGTGATACAAGAGAAGAGGTATAAAAAATCTAGAAGGAAGGGGACTTTAAAGGCAAGAGATGGGCATGAATATTTTGATCAGTGTTATTAATGATATTGCCATTGTTGTTTTACAGCGAGTTTGAAAAAAAACGGGTTGTTTCAACTCATTGCTGTTTGTAACCTTAACGCGTTTTTTTTAAGAAAATGCAGTTTTTTGTTGTTTTTAATCAGTATCAAAATCCTAATGTCACAGTATGTTTGAGAGAGAGTAAAATGAATAAGAGCTCTCAGATTAAGACAGGTGCAACTCTATCCGTGACTCCAGCTTTTATATGTTCGATGGGGTGTTTATTTCTAAAAATGGCGAGACGGCCTTCATTGAAAATGTAAAGGCGGACAATTACGCGTCTTGTCAGTATCTTTTTGCTTTACGGCTTTCAAAATGATCCATATCTTTTAAATAGATCATGTTTTACATTTTATGTTTCTCACGTATCTTTGGGGGATCATACCCCTCTCTGAGAAAACAGATCAATATATTTTCTAGTCCACAATGTGCGATAAACCTTAAAGAGTTATCCTCCTCTTAAGCTCATTTCGTGAGGGGGGCGTGAATGGAACCAGCCTCCATGACGTGAATAAAATGGATAGGGTTCTTCTCTCTTGATGTTTCATAAAAAAGAGTATGCTCTGGCGTCCACTTTTCTAGCTCATAATATTGCGAAAAGCTCTTAGAACTTAAGACGGTTAGAGGCATGCCTTTCTTGGACAGTCTTTGATAGATGCGTTAGCTCCGCATTGTAACGTTAAATCAAGTGATTTTACGGGTATAACAGGGAAAACAGATTTGAAATGAGAAAATCCTATGATAGGCAGATTTCTTATTCAACATACAAAATAATGAACATTCTTTATCCATAAATGGAACGTGTCTTAACGAAGGCGAATTGTTTACAGAGTGCGATGGATGAAGAATCTTTGTTTTTTCATAAAGGAGGAAAATTTTTCATAAGAGTTTTCTATGATAAAAAATAGTAAAAATATTAATGCTACAGAGAAAAAGCGTCCTTAAGTCTATTGATCATTTGCTGTTATGCCCTGTATTGTGTAAAAAAGTGCTTTTATCATTTGGGGTTGTAAAAAGATTCTCTTGGAATTTTAAAGGGTATAGTCTTTATGGAAAAAAGAATCCGTGCAAGGCAAAAGGCTTATTTTAAAAGATTATATCGCAAGATTGCTTTTGTTTGTGTGATACTCTTTTGTATTGTAATTTTGTGTTTTATTTTTGCAAAGGCGGTCAGTTATTTTTCTTCTCACAAAAAAATAGCACAACAAGCGCCTGTTGAATTGGCTATTCCTGTCTTTGATTTGCGTGTGTATTGCAAGGAAATTTCTGCTTCCGTGATGCCCGATATGAAAAGAGAAGTTTATCAGCATTGTCTTAATTTGGAAAGTGAGGCCTATTTTGCTATTCGTGAAATGTGGGATAAGCTTTCTGATACGACAAAAAAACAATGTTTGGCAATGGTCCGACCGGGGGATGGAAATTATTTTCTCTTACGGGATTGTTTTCTCAATGAAAAAGAAAATAAAAAAGGCAGAAAACGCAATTACTTTTAGGGGGGGTACACGAAAAATTGAAAGAGTGCGAATTTTAATGAAAAGATAAAAAACGCTTCATTGCTCTTTGCCTTTATTACCAACAACCTCTATACCAATAAGATGCGTTTATTTTGTACAAGCCCTGGTCCATTTAGACGTGATCGTATAAGCCCATGGGGGCCTCTTTAAAGTATTTTAAGGGATATGTGCGTTTTGAGGAAAACATACTGTGCGCTTTTCATTTAAGAAAAATAACAGTGTGGAAAGATCATTTTGCGATGGTGCTTTGGTAAATGGGGAAGGTGCGCATGAAGGGTATAAAATTTATCAAATATCCTCCTTCTTTCACGTTTCATAAAAGTGCAAACTAAGCGGCATTCTTATGTTATGGATAGCTTTTGCTTGGCCTTTGAAACGATCTATAAGAGGCTTCCTTAATTTTTTCTTTCTCTGTTTTTACTCTGCGCATGCTTTCCTTACGTGTAACATGCAAGTCAATGATTTTGATTGATCCAAAAAGAAACAGATTGAGGATAAAAAAACTACGGTATAAGTTTTTTTTACTCAATATAAAAGTTTAAGACAAAAAAGATGAATGGTCTTTATAAGTCAATTTGTTGTAAAAATTTGAAAAAGTTCGGAGTGTTGACAGACCAATGTGGAGAAAGAATCCGCGTCCTTTAAGGGTCACTTAAGTTGAGAGACACGACAAATGGATCAATAGATATAACATGGATCAATAGACATGACAAAACTGAGTAGAAAACATTTCTGATCTTTTATAAGATATTTATTTATAATGATAATCTAGCGTTATTCATATGGAATTAAAGACCCGAATAACGTAAGATTCTCTCATTTCAAAGCTGTTTATGTTGCATCAATTAAAATCACTCATTTGCACATCACAAGCGGGATGAGTGTGTGGATTAAATTTGTATAAGATAAGGAGTAAAAATGGTCCTTATGAATCGTCTTAATGCAAGGGCTTTCGCAACATTGGGAGCTGGCAAATAGTGTGATGGTGCCGGCTTGTTACTTCATAAGTGTAAAGATGGCGGTGCTCAATGGCTTTATCGTTATACCCTTCACGGACGTTGTCGCGAAATGGGCTTGGGAGCGTTGCGAAATGTTTCTTTAAAACAAGCCCGTGAATTGGCAACAGGGTGGCGTTCTGTTTTACGTGAGGGTCGTGACCCCATTTAAAAACGCAACAAACAAAAGCGTGAGGTAATCAATCTCCATTATCTAAAAGATATTGCTCTAGATGCTTTGAAAGGGTATAACCTTCAAGGTATTTTATGCGTAAAGCGCTTTATTGGGGCGCAAATGGGTATATTTTATACTCTCCAATTTTCTTAGATTAAGACAAGAATATAAGAAAAGTGTGATAAGAGAAAAATGTGGTATGCCATTCTTATTGATAGACTTTAAGGGGGAACATTTTTTTTGAGAAGAATCCGATTTTGAAGGAAGTGTAACCTTTGATCGTTTTTTTTAAAATAATTTAATGTTTTTTATTTAACTATTTTCCTTTTAGGCTCAATTTGTTATCAATGAAGAAGGGTGTTCACTTAAAAATCTATAGGGTTAAAATAGAAATTGAGAGGATCGTTGGTAAGTTTGAGAAAGAAGAGTGTGGTCTCTTGGTGATTATAGGGCTTGAATAATTCTTCATATTAATCTATCTATAAGAATCTAAGGGGTTTTGTGAAGCGATTGTGAATTATCGCTCGCAAGGGGTTGTTTTAGCGGTGAAGAGAGGCTATATTCATACAATAAAGAGGTTCGCGCAGTGACTTGTTCGGGCAGAAGTGCTTATGAGTTTGGGGCACGAGGGGGAAGGCATATCAGCGTTTTTAGGAGCGGTGGTTTTAAAGCAAAAGGTGATTTTAGGGCAGAAAAAGGAAAGCTTTCCGTGTTCTCTGGCAGGTTTTTGTTCTTTGTCAGGTATGTTCTATGTGTGTTCTCCTTTTTGTTTTCCACAAGGTAATTATTTTTTTAATGAAATATGGTTTATTTAAAAAAAAACACTTGGCATTTTATGTGAACATCACTAGGTTTCTGCTGGTTGACAGAGAAATAGGGAATTTTTGATTTATGATTTCCCTGCTGTTTCGTGATTTTCAAGAAAATATATGCTTTTATCAATATCAGTAGGGTTCGTTTGAGTAAAACAAAACGCGGATAGCTTGATAAGCGTATGTTAAACATGATCAGCATTATTAAAAAATAATGCAATGAAGAAGAGTCAATTAAGACACACACTCCAATAAAGGGATAAAGATGAGGCCACAACAAAATAGACGGGTACGCGGTCGCAATAATAATAATGGTAATAACAATAATAATCGTCGCGGTCCTAACCCGTTATCTCGCAATTATGAAAGTAGCGGTCCGGATGTTAAAATTCGAGGGAATGCTCAGCAAATTGCCGATAAATACATCAGTCTTGCGCGTGATGCACAAGGTGCCGGGGATCGCGTGATGTCAGAAAATTATTTACAACATGCTGAGCACTATTTGCGTATTATTTTAGCTGCAGCGGGGCAAATGTCCCAATCGGCTCGGCGTGATGAAAACCGTGGTGATGAAAATTGTGAGGAAAACAACGGGCAAGAATGCAGTGAAATAGATTCTGAAGATCAAAAAAAAGATGCTGTCGCGTGTGATACAGATGTATTGCAGGCACAGTCGCAAAAAAAAGATCTTGGTTCACATGTCAAAGTACAAAATGGCGATGCACGTGAAAATGCTGTCGAGGCTCTATCGGATGAGAAAACGAGTCAAGAGAACAGTTGCTCTGAGGAAAATGTTGAACCTGTTAAGAAGACACGTCGTTCTCCGCGTCGGCGTACGGTACGGACTCAAGACGAATCAGCCCTTGAGCTTTCTCTTACAACAGCAGAAAGCTCTAAAAATGGAGATGCATCAACATCAACAGAAGAGGCTTCTCCTTTGCCTGGATTAAGTGAGGGAATACAGAGAAAAACGCGTCGTCGCCGTGTGGTCAATCTTGAAGCAGAGGAAAATATTTAAATCCCTTAAACATGCTGTATTAAGTGTTTATGATGCTGTTGGTATGATGACGAGTATAGGTGTGGTTTCTTACACTTTCATTTGAGTTTTCACAGGCAATATCCGTTTTTTTTTAAAGAATAGAAATGCACTGTTTGAAAGCTTTTCCCTTCATCTCGATGAAGTGAGGGGATACAGAGAAAAACGCGTCGTCGCCCAAGTGGTCAATCTTGAAGCAGAGGAAAATGTTTAAATCCCTTAAATATGCTGGGTAAGCCGGTGATGTTATTGACTTGCTTAATGAGGTATTGTCGTTGATATTTCTTCTGTCGTTTCAATAGAAAGAACGGCAATTAGTGCACCGGTATGATAATTGTAAATCATAAATTTTGTTTGTCCCTCCGGGGTTAAAACTTTTAGAACAATAGTGTTGTCTGTCAAGCTTTGCGACAAAATCTGTGTTTTTTTCGGTAGAGAGAGCGTGTGGTGGATAACATATGGATTTTTGTTGTTGGAGGAAGAGAGCTCTGTTTGTTTTGGTGCTGATCCCGTTGTAACTTTATAAACGATTAAGAACAGGACGGTTAGAATGAGGAACAACGTTATTAAAACGGAAATCATCATTAAACCCATCAGTTTTTTTCTCACCCGCTCTACAGCAGGATCTAAGGGGAGATCTTGGGGCTGAGGATTTTGCTCTGTGTGAGGGGCTTTTGAAGGTCGCATTGGCTTATTATCCATCATGTCTTCTATTGATTATTTTTTCAGATCTGATGGGTTTATGCGTTTAAAGTTTTTTCTGCAAGAGGTTTGTGGAAGAAGAACGCAGAAGAGAAGGCAATATTGGTAAAATGTCTTCTTTGTGGACTGTTGATCTCTTGTCATTGGCATTTGGGCTTTTAAGCAGGAAATCTCCGCGGTTTGTTACAGACCAGATCAATTTTACTTTTTGTTGATGTACATGAGGGTGTATTTTTATGCATTGGGCAAAAATTTGTTGTCCATAAAATGCAGACTTTTTTATGGAAGGCACCATAGCTTGTTCACAGGCTTGAGCCGTTGGGTAGATTTTAGTCATTGTATTGTTGGAATAGCAACGGTTAAAATCATCCGTACATGAAACCAATAAGAGAATAAAAAGAAGGGGATTCATAAAATATTTTCCAAATGAGTAATTGACAGTATGGACTCCAATTTGTTAGCCTTAAGGCTTCTTCATTGTTTAACGTTTTTAAAGTTTTTTCGTTCCAAGCTGTTTCCAAGCTGTTTCCAAGCTGTTTCCAAGCTGTTTCCAAGCTGTTTCCAAGCTGTTTCCAAGCTGTTTCCAAGCTGTTTCCAAGCTGTTTCCAAGCTGTTTCCAAGCTGTTTCCAAAAAGCCAAGCTTGTGGGAAAAACTGGTGGCTGAATATGTTAAAAACACTAAAAATGTCTCTTGTGAATGCTCTCTAATGTCAAAGGTTTGTTGTACGGAGTAATATAATGGGTTTGTTCTATGGCGGGTATAATGATGCCCAATGGCTGCTTTTAGTCCGTAAGGGCTATGGCGGGTACAAAAGGGCTTGATGGTTCACTTGACGGGGGGAGAGGACCCTCTTTACAGATACTGTTTTTGAAATGAGCTTGAAGGTCCTGAGAAATATTTAAAAAGTGTGTGAAGAGAAAAGTATCTTCTGTTTTGGGTGTTTTCTTTTGCGTGAAAAGGAGGATTGAGAATGCAATCAATAAAAGCATTAGAATAAAAATAAAAGCATTAAAATTGTGTAATTTTTATTCGTTTATTGATTTTGTCATAGATGCGCTTTAAGCTCCGTCAAGCTCTAAAGCGTGATGGTTAGCTTTAACTCTTGAAATTTCATCATTTTTATTCAAAATAAAAAGATATGAAAACTGCAAGAACTATACAAGAAAGTTATACAAAAAAGAGGGGAAATAGGCCCGTTTTGATTTGGTATATAAAAAGCTGAAACGGCTTGTTCTTCATCGTTTGGGTTTCTGTTTAATAGGCCGTTATGGGAGGGATGGATGTTGATGGGCAGCGGGAGAGAGCTTTGATTGTGGCATTTTCATTGTTAAGTTTTTTGCGAGGTTGGGAAAATACCTTTGGGTTGAAGAAAAACAGGGCTCAATAGGTTAGAAATTTTTCTGAAGAAAGAAGTTTATGGTTTGAAAGGCTCTTTTAAGAAAAAATATCAAAATAAGTATCTGGAACAGAAAGGCAATAAACAATCCCTTCTTTAGTCCATTTGAAGGAAGCTGAACCATTGACAGAAATGGGAACAATTTTTTCAAGAACTGCACTGCCAAAACAAGCTTTCTTATTATTTTCGGGAGGGGACCCGGATTCAAAGTGTTCATTCCAAGTGATGATTAGGTGCGTTTTATCATTCAGTTTTGTTTCAATTTCACAGCGCACACAAACGCTTCCCTTTTCTTGCGAAAGGGCTCCAAAAGAAAGAGAATTAACAATCAATTCGTGAAAAGCCAAACCAATATGCAAAGCGGCATTGGGAAAAAGATAAGGATTGACACCCTCAAGTGAAAAACGTTCGGTCTCTCTCATGAGATAGCCAAATGCTTGTGTTTGAACCAATTCACGAAATTGGGCGCCACGCCAATCGGAATCGGTGATCAGATCTTGAGAATGAGAAAGAGAATGAAGACGACCTTGAAATTTGCGTAAGAAAACCTGAAGGGATTCCGTATAGCGAGCCGTTTGGCTGGCAATACTTTGAATGATCGCTAGAAGATTTTTAGAACGGTGGCTGACTTCTCGTAGGAGAATTTTAAGCACTTGTTCGCGCCGGCGTAAGCCAGAAATATTAACACCGGTGGTAATAATACCGATGATGTCTCCGTTATCATTGCGGTGACAATCAATAGAAAATTTGTACCAGATCTCTTGTTTACTCGTATCTTCAAAACGTGCTTCAACGGTTTGCATTTTGCCATTGGCTAAAACCTGCAATTTAATGGTTTCCATATTATCTGCAAGGTCAAGTGAAAAAAAGTCGCTGTCACGACATCCAACCCGCCATTTATGGTGCAAATGGTGCGGCAAGTTTTCAGCCCATAAATAAACCAGATTTGTGGACTGATAGAGAACACAAATATCAGCACCACGAATCGCTTGCATGAGCGCGCTCATATGAGATTTGTCTATGGGAGGCTTTGAAAGAGGCGTAACGATCATAATGGAAGAGGTTTACTTTGTTCTAAGCTGCTTTAGAAGCATTCTCTTGAAAAAATAAAGCCTGCGAAATAAGCGCTTTTACCATATCTGGGTTAAAAGGTTTGGTCACTAAAAAAGTTGGTTCTGGACGCTCACCAGTTAGTAATCTTTCTGGAAAAGCCGTGATGAAAATCACCGGTATACGATCATTTTTCAAAATCTCATTGACCGCATCAATGCCTGAACTGTTATCGGCTAATTGAATATCCGCTAAAATCAACCGTGGCTTTTTCTTATGATACATGATGACAGCTTCATCACGCGTACGCGCTATGCCCACAACATGATGACCTAGACCTTCTACCATTTGCTCAATATCGAGTGCAATAAGAGGTTCATCTTCAATAATCATCACTTCTGTAGCAATTTGTTGAGAAATATCAATGGAGGCTTGGTTGAGAAGCTTGCGAAACTCTTTCGTATCTAGATTCATGATTTCACTGGCTTCTTGTTCATTAAATTCTTCAACGGCAATGAGCAAAAATGCTTGGCGCGCACGGGGGGTGAGATAGGATAATTTGGCACTGGTTTTTTGTTCAAGCCCAAATTGTGGCAGGGGTTCAGGGATATTTGGGGTGGTTTGGTCAAAAAGATGGCAAAAAAGCCAATAGGTCCCAATCCGGTCACTGGATGTTTTAGGAAAAATGGAAATGTCGGCAATAAGGGCTTCTAACATCGCGGAAACATAAGCATCGCCAGAAGATTGGCTGCCTGTAACAGAACGGGCAAAACGCCGAAGATAGGGAAGATGCGGGGCAATGCGCGTTGATAATGACATAATTTATAACTCCTTTGACCTTTCAAGCATTTTGTTGGTTGAAATTCTCAACAGATAAAAAAGTTCCAATTTGTATGGAACTTTTTACCGAGAGTTATATTTACAACCATAAGGCGAAAAATTCTTCGCGGTGCTACTGATATTATATGGATTAGGGGGATGAAAAATGAATGACCGTGATGAAAAAAATCTCACCACACACTTTAAAGTTGAAGATGATCTTCTCGGGACGAACAGTGAGATAGCACGGAAATTACGCCAATTTTACATGGAAATTCAAGAAGAAGCGCTACCCCGGCGTTTGCTCGAGCTTTTAGAAAAGTTGGAGCGTGCAGAGCAATTTGCTTTAAACAATGTGAAAAAGGTTTGAACCCTTTATGTCAAAATGCGCGAAAAACTTTAAAAAAGAACTCCTTTTGGTGTTGCCGGCTCTGCGTGCTTTTGCTGTTTCTTTAAGTGGCAAGCACGATAAAGCCGAAGATTTGGTCCAAGATACGGTGATGAAAGCATGGGCTAAGCAAGATAGTTTTGAGATGGGAACCAATCTTAAAGCTTGGCTTTTTACCATTTTGCGCAATGAATTTTATAGTCAAATGCGCAAAAAGGGGAGAGAAGTTCAAGATACTGATGGTGTATTTACTCAAAATGTTGCGGTTCATCCTTCTCAATATGGAACGCTTGATTTGCAAGATTTTAAAAAAGCCTTAAATCTGCTTTCAGCCGATCAAAGAGAAGCCATTATTCTCATTGGAGCATCAGGGTTTTCTTATGAAGATGCGGCGGCTATTTGTGGCTGTGCCGTTGGAACCATTAAAAGCCGTGTAAGCAGGGCGCGTCATCGATTACAGGAGCTTCTTCATGTCAATGGTGAATCCGATTATGGTCCCGATTCTTATTCTGCTGGGAGTACATTGTGTTCATTTAACGGCTAAAAAAGCATAATAATTATGATGCGTAGCCTTGTTTTTTTTATTCCCGTTATAGCTATTACAGTAAAGTCAGTATCTGAGGAAATTCAGAATGTTAGGCGTGTGTCTCTTCGGAATACAAGAAAAGCCTATATAAACGCTCTCATGGGCTTTTGGTGTTTGTTCCATAAGGCTGCCTTCCTTTGTACTGAAAAATGACGACTTTCAAGTTCGCCAATGGAAATTCTATGACAACAAAGACAAATTTGCTGCCTCAAATGCCTTCTTCTGATGCAACGATATCACGCTGGCGGTGGGCCGCAATTGTTGTTTCCCTCGTGATGGCTCTTTTCGCATCGGTTTTTATTATGTTGCTTTCCAATGCCGTTGATCGAGAAGTTGCTCAGTTAAATACGAGTTCAGAATTACGCGAACAGGCTGATTTGGTGCTTATTAGCCTGATTGATATGGCTGTTGCTGATCGCAGCTATGCAAAAACTCGAAAACCAGAAGATAAAGTCCGCTTTGAAAATGCAGAGCGGGAGTTGGGAGATATTCTCGATTATATCGCACTTATTGTTTATGCCCATCCGCAATGGGATGAATGGTTTATGGCTTTTAAAGGCGAGGTTGAAGCACGAAAAGAATTTATGAATGCCCATATGCAGGCTCTTGATACGGTTCCTGATCAATCTTCTCAACCTTCTGCTTTTTCTGAAAGTCAAAAGATTCAAGTGGCGCGTTTAGCGCAATTGATGACAAGTTTTATTAATGGTGATGATGTGGTGCGACAAAAACATCGTGATGGAATCGCATTGATGCGGGCTGCTTTAACATTGGCAGCGATTGTTTCTGTTGTAAGTACTTTTATTTCTGCCTATTTTGTGATTAATCGTTTTCATCGTGATGTACGCTCTTTAAAATTGTATCAATTGCTGCTTCATAGTGAGAATGCTGCTCTTGAAGCCCGTGTGAAAGAACGGACCCAAGAATTAGAAAGAGCGCGTAATCATGCCGAGAAAGAACGCCAACGGGTTGAAATATTGTTGCAGGATGCAAGTCATCGTATCGGCAACTCTCTTGGGACGGTGTCTTCTTTACTGGGTCTTCAATTAAGTCGGAGTAAAAATGAAGAAGTCCGTTCTGTTTTAGGAGCTGCACGAGATCGTATTCAGACAATTTCCACAGCCCATCGTCGTTTGCGCTTGAGTGATGATATGGAAACGACTTTTTTGGCTGACTTTCTCAGTTCTGTTGTGCATGATGTCGAATTATCAGTCCCTTTTGAATTGCGTGAAAACATTACCATTCACACGGACTTTAAAGATTGTCGTCTGTCTTCAAGAGATGCTACAACTCTTGGAATTATCTTAGGTGAATTGCTGACCAATTCCTTAAAACATGCTTTTCCTGATCAACGAGAGGGGCATATTTATATCTCCTTTGGTCCTCAAGCCAATAGACAATTGGTGCTCATTGTTGAAGATGATGGCGTGGGGATGAAAAATCAAACTTTAGAACAAAAGACAGGACTTGGTCGTGTGGTGGTGGAACAGCTTTGTATGCAATTTGGTGAAAAACCACTTTTTGAAACGTCTTCTTTAGGAGGGACAAAGATCGTCATTCCTTTACCAAAACTGGGCCACGAAGAGTGCAAAAAAAATCTCTGATTGATTTTTAAAGGCGTAAATTTTCTTTGTTTATTCGTTTTCAAGAGAAGAAAATAAAGATAGCTTGGCAAAATCATCACCATTCATGAAAGTCTTGCTTGTCTTCAAAAGATGCTACATCCTTTGGAATTATCTTGGGTGAATGGCTGATCAATACCTTAAAACATGCTTTTCCTGATCAACGGGTATGTCGTATTTATATCTCCTCTGGTCCTCAAGCCCCAATAGACAATTGGTATTCATTATAAAAGATGATGGCGTGGGGATGAAGAGTCAAACTTTAGTACAAAAGATAGGACTTGGTCCCCTGTGGTGGTAAAACCGCTTTTATATGCAATTTGGTGAAAAACCACTTTTTGAAACGTCTTCTTTAGGAGGGGAGACAAAAATTGTCATTCCTTTATCAAAACTCAGCATCAATCGTTAAAATAATGAGCCATTTGTTTAAAAGAAAATTTTTCAAAATTAGCCTTATGATGAGAAAAAAATATTTTTATAAATTACGATAACCTTTCAAGGGAAATATTTTGAATTCTATTCGGCCCTAAAAAATCTTTGACCAAAACTGATTCTCCTGTTTTTCTATTATAGGCTTGAACGCTCATCTTTTTTGCTAAAATGCCTCCTCATCATTCTTTTTTGTTTCAACAAACATTTTGCAATTTGTGTGTTTATTTTAATGCAGATATTGTTAACTATGATCTTTTTAAGAGATGGAGAAGAATGCGATTTGCAGATGCCTGATAGAATACGATAAGAAAGGTCAGCCTTTTTTCTTTTTTATATTTCCACTGTACACCTTGATAAGGCGATAGAGGCTATACCTATTTTAAAACATTGCTCTATTTTTTGCGTACCCGTCTCCTTTAAAATATTTTAAGCGCAGAAATACTTTTGAGGTCATTTAAACTCTTAGATATTTTTTGAAAGACTTTATATTGATAAGCTTTTGTGAGAAAGACACTTATTACGGTCTTTCCATGCTTTAAGTCTCTTCAGAGGGTTTTATCGGACTGTTGATTAAGGAATCAATATTGTTTTTTTCTTGTAGGAATGTTTGCAGGTCTTGGTTGGTTAAGGCTTTGCTATCGGGTATACGGATGCGCATGGGATCAACTTTGACGCCATTGACAATGATTTCAAAATGACAATGGGGGCCGGTTGCCATCCCTGTTGTCCCAACATAGCCAATGATTTGTCCTTGTCGTACCTTCACACCTGGTTTTATATCTGGTGCATAACGGCTTTGATGTGAATAACTGCTGACATATCCATTCGCATGTTGAATTTCCGTATGGTTTCCATAGCCGCCTGTGACGCCTACTTTTGTAACAATACCATCTCCTACAGCAATAATAGGTGAGCCTTTTGGTGCTACCCAATCAACCCCTGTATGCATGCGCACATAGCCTAAAATAGGATGTTTCCGCGGACCAAAGGGGGAACCGAAAATGCCATTGGGCGTGGGTTTTCGCAGTAAGAAAGGCTTTGAACTCTTCCCTTCAGAATCATAATAATCAATGCTTCCGTCTTTTAATTGATAACGGTAATATTTATAAGTTGTATTGCCAAAAGTTGCACTAATATAACGAATTTCTGGATCAGTGCTTTGAGAGCTTTTTTTTGCTTTCTTTTTACCATTTTGGCTTTCTGTATCACTTTGGGGGACGGCATAAAATATTTCGATCTGATCATTGGGGGTTATTCGGCTTTTCATATCAATATTGGTGGCAAGGAGACGAATAAGACGATAAGAAAGCGATTGTGATATATTGTGGCTGAGCAAAGCACTATAGAGTGCATCATAAGCCGTTGGTAATTGTGCGCTATTGATATAAGAATGAGGAATACCATTTTGAAAAGCCGTTTTTAGTGCTTTAGACATCTTAGGCTCTGTGCTTTCAATGAATTGACCTTTATCATTGAGGGCAATGGTGAGAACATGATACATCCCATGATAAATACTTGCGCGTACGAGATGGTCTTCTTCTCCAGCTTGTGTCACGATACCAATGCGCAATAAACTCCCCTCTTTAAGCGTATCGGAAAGGCTATATTTTTCGAGAGTGCTTACAACTTTTTCAATTTGATTTTTTGTGTAATTGGTTTTTTTGAAAGCATCAGCGATTTTTTGTTTTTTACGAATAGGAATAATATCTTCAACATAATTTTTCGCCAAATCGATCCGCTGATTTTGAGGAGAAACGGTTACATTTTCTTGAACGATTCGAACTTCAGGAGATTCTGTTCCTTGGGAATCAGAAGAGGCATCTTCTAATTTTAAAGGATCGATGAGTGTGAGGACCGAAAGAAGTTCACTACTTTTTTCTAAAGTAAATCCAGCCTTTTTTACCTCTTGTTGTGCTTCTTCCTCTGTCAGCGTATCAGTGTCCTTAAAATCGAATTGATTAACCTTAAAATCATAGCTACGTAGGGTGAGTTTTGTTTCGATTTTTGCACCGTAAATTTGCCCGGAATCTTGTAGATTGACGCTTTGCGTTTTCGAATCGCTGGCAAGAATGCTTAAAGAATCAAATTTGGGATAGCTATATTTCTGAGGACGTTTTTCGGCTAACGCCATGCGAATCCATTCAAAATGTTGTGTTTGAATGATTTTTTCATCGCCTTTTTTTTGCACAATTGATAGTTCAAATTGGCGTTTACTATCGAAGCTTTGCCGTGCATGTGTGGGCATAATACGATCCCCTTTATAGCCATTGGCTTCAGGGTCTTGTGCTTGTGAAAAATTATCTATTGTAAACCATTGTGGCGGTGTTACCAATCGCTGTTGTTCATCAAGAGCCGTAAAAAGTGCAATCCCCATAAGAATACAGGAAGTGATTCCCGTTAGCACTGTTCCCGTAAGCCAACGGATAGAAACTTGCCTGCGCTCAGGGCGCAAGCGTTTAATGACAAGAGCAGGGTCCTGTCCGGGATCGTTCTTTTGTTGTTCGTTATCCCACATAGATTGTAAGCGTACTTTTCAATATTAAATGTCGAAAGCATTAAGTGTCAAATGACAAAAGCTAACATAGCTTAGTACATTTCTACAAGGATTTGATTAACAGATTACAGATCATGCAAATTCTTTTTATCCCATAATTCCATCAACCTTATGTTGAGAAATCTCTGTAAAGCAACCTTTAAAGGAGTGTCAAACAAAGGCTATAAAAGCTATTATGATTAACCCATTTTAGCGGTGTTCCTCTTTTCATGCCTTGCAATGAGGCACTCTATTTCCTTTAAAGTCAGCCTATTTATTTTATTTTTAGTTATTTTTTTGAGATGTCTTGAAATAGATGTTTATTGTTATAATGTTATATTTTTACAAAAAAGTAAAAAATGATATTGACTCTTTTGGGGAAAGGGTTCTATATAGC
>NZ_JAQISW010000015.1 GCF_028618435.1 Bartonella sp. MM73XJBT.G | reverse complement strand
TATTTGTAATTGTAACAAAAATGAGTGTTCAGATTTTTCTGAACACACTCAAATTAACGACATGACCTACGGTCATGAAAAAATAGCTTATGAAAAAACAGAGAAAAGCAAAACTGAAACCACTTTACCTCCAAAAAAGAATAAATCGCTTCAAATCAAACCAGAATTTTTAACTGAAGCATTGCCTAATGTTGCTATGTTTATGAAATATGGGCTGCAATCTGAAAGAGATTTAATTGGTTCTATGGAGTTTTTAGCTAAAATGAAGGGGATTTCTTCTCATGCTATTAAAGAAGCTAAAAAGCAAAAAAGTGCTTTCTTTGTATGATAAAAGAAAGCACTTCGGGGGGGGGGTAGGATCACAGCTTTACATATTTTCATCTAAAAAGCGGTCTTTTTTATCTTTTTTCCACAGAAAATACGTTGCTAGTCCGAGAATCGGTACACCCAATTTGACAAAAGGAAGATGTTGACTGAGAACAGCAAGGCTGGAAATAGTCGCATCTGTCATTAGTTTGTGGTTTTGTTCTTCGGTCTTTTTTTGTTGGTCATAGCGTTGATAAACTTTCAGAACCCTGTTGATTATAAACGCTAATCCTGCAAGAAAAAACCAAATTAAAAACATGGTACTGGCGGCAAAAAGTGGCTTCATAACAGTACATAACGCAAGAAAACCAATGATACATAAAAAAAGCAAAGCCATAAATAATGAAATGCCAATAAACCCACAGCAAATTGCTTGAAGGCGCATTTGCTTGACAGTGCTTTTTAGCCCTCCACCGACCAGATGGTTTAAAAGAGGAGCGATAAATTTATGCATGGCTTAACGACGCAGTAATTGAGAAAGAATAAAACCAACGCCTGCTGCAAACAAAACGCTTTTGCCAGGATTTTTGCGAATACATTGATTCATGGTTTGTTCAAGATCACTGATTTTATCTTTTGCTTGAGACATGATGTCTTCACTGTTTTCTTTCGCTGAGTGATACAGTTTTTCCGCTTTGTCTTTGACCTCATTGAATTTTTTTGCACCAAGATCTGTCAGTGTTGAGGTCATCCCTGAAACTTCATGACGTAACGTTTCAAGTTGTCCCTGGAGCTCGTTTTGTGGGTCTTTTTCTCCAGTTGTTTTATTTTTTTTTGTGTTTTTATTATTGTCCATGATGGTCTTTCCTTCTCTTGTATAGTTTTGTTGGTGTGTTCATCGTAATCATTTGCATTGGAGTGAAAACTTTTACTGCTTTTGTAACGCCAAAAGTTTTTTTTGGTTCCTTGTCTTTTTGTGCAATTTAAAATTGTTTTTGATAAAATAAATCTCATCGATCACTCAGCTTGTAAGAGGAGCTCTTGTCCTATTAAAGCATCTCCCTTTGGTGAAATTGCTTTTATGCCTTTGAACGCTTAAAGTATCTCCATGATCCTTTTGGCTTGTTTAAAAGAATGTGTCTCTTTTAATTATGAGAAGAGAATTTCAGAGCATTGTTTTTTAAGAGGAGAAGATCTTTTTCTTTAAGGGGTTCATTTTTGCTGTTTATCCCGAACAAATTATTCCATGCTGGCAAATATTTTATTGGGTTTATTCAAGAGCGGCTGAATTGAGATAAGCTTGCGAGATGAGGGGCTTATTCAACAGGAGTGATGATAAATTATTCTTATAAGTCAATGTGTTGTAAGTAGAAAAATAATGCGTTATTTTTATATTTTTATAAATTGAAACATCATGTGGGATATTTCTTATAAGTCTATCATTTTGCCAAATTTACGCAGTAAAGCGACTTAAGTTAAGATAAACTTGTGAAGGGGTATAAAAATTTCTTGAGTGATCTGGCTGGGGGAAAAGAGAATTTAGGAAATAAAACTATACTTGATTTATCAAGTTTTCTTTCTTAAGAAATGTGAAAGTGACGTTGAAGGGAAGTGGCAGTGTGGAATAGTGGTGCTCTGCGGATTGACGTTTCATCGCATAAAGAAGATTAAGACCACAAGAGTGTGAGACAGAAATGGAATCTGAAACAGTCCCTTTAGAGAGTCGTTCTGCTATATTGGTAGGACATGATTTTTCGCCTTTTTCTATGTTTATGGCTGCTGATTGGGTGGTGAAAGCTGTTATCATTTTGTTGTTACTTTCTTCTCTTGTGTCTTGGACAATTGCTTTTGTGAAAATTGTTGAGATCACTGTGGCAAAACGACGCGTGCGTCATGAACTCCGATTGGTTCTGAACGCTCAGACTCTCACGCGTTTGGCTGCGAGCTTGAAAGAAAGCAAAGGGGCTGGAATGTTTTTTCTCAAAGAAGTCCTTAAAGAGGTCTATCTTTCAACACAAGAGGTTCATTTTACTGCTTTCGAAGAGGTCAGTGAAAGCGCCGCTGAGAGAACCAATCCAAGGAAAAGTGCACAAACGCTTGAAGATATTCTCTTTTATGAGGAAAATAAGCAATATGGAGACGTTTCTCGCGATGTTTATGTTCGCGATGTTCATGAAGGTTTAAAAGAAAGGGTTCATTCGCTTTTGTCGCGTTGTTTGTTGGCTGCAACACGTCGTATTGCGTGTGGAAATGCTGTTCTTGCAACCATTGGCGCTATTGCGCCCTTTGTGGGGCTTTTTGCAACGGTTTGGGGAATTATGAATTCTTTTATTGGGATTGCTCAATCGCAAACAACGCGGCTTGATGTGGTTGCTCCTGGAATTGCTGAAGCCTTATTTGCAACGGCGATTGGGCTTTTTGTAGCGATCCCCGCCGTTGTTATGTATAATAGCCTTATGCGTGCTTTGAATGCTTATCGCAGTGATTTAGGTGATATTGCTGCTGCTCTTGAAAGGCTTTTGAGTCGTGAACTGGATCGACAAAAACAACAGAAAAGTCATAAAAAATGAAAGCAAGCTTTAATGATGATTTTGATTTCGATGAGAGTGGGTTGCACAGCGAAATCAATGTGACCCCTTTTATTGATGTTGTGTTGGTATTGCTGATTGTTTTTATGGTTGCTGCACCTTTGGCAACATCTGTCATTCCTGTTCAGCTTCCTTCGATAACGCAAGCACCTTCCGTGGTTCAACCAGATGAGCCTCTTTATGTCACTTTGCAAAAAGATCATTCTCTTTACATTGGCAATCATCTTATAGAACAAGCAGTTTTGAGGGAAACTTTGTTGAGGGAGACCAAGCAAAATTTAGAGACAAAAATTTTAATCAAAGCTGATAGTGAAATTGATTATGGCATTGTCATCGATTTATTAAATCAAATACGCATGGTTGGGTATAGTAAAATCGGTCTTGTCGGATTGCAAAACGCTTCCAATTTTGCCGCAAGAGATGGGGAAAATCATAAAACAGCAGATGAAACAAAGGGACTTGTTGTGACAGAGGGTGCTATTGATGGAGTGGGGACTAACGTGGTGGGTCATGTGACAGGCGGAAACAATGAGTGATACTGTTAAGGCTCATATTTCTGGAATGGCTTCTATCCCCATGATAAAAAAATAACTGATAAAAAAAATAGCTTTGTTGAAGGACGTAAAGCAACTTCATCAAAGTTATATCAAAGTCATAGAATGAAATTGATGAGGGGACTATCGTTGATTGATTCAACCAAAGGCGTATGCACTAGAAGCGTAAAATTGGTTTGATCGGATTGCAAAACGCTCTCAATCTTGCTGCAAGAGGGGCTCTATAAAGCAGCCGTGGTCATTGTTCTTTTTGTCTGAGTAGAGGTAAAGCTACGGCGTCCATGAATAAATGGTCATGTTTTTATAAAATAAGAATAAAAAAATCTATTGAGTGTTCCCATTTTAATGCCTTATAAAAGAGATCTTTATACTCTTCCAATGTTGCGGTCGCCCTTGGCACATGTGTTCATTATAATTATAGGCATTTTTAGTCTTTTTTTCGTCTTTATTTGTACGGACAACAGCGCTTGTAATGGATAAGAGACGTAGGTTATGATGGCTGTAAAAACAAATTGGCCGTGAGAAAATCTTATGGCATTTGGATCATTCATTTTACAAGACAATGAAGACAATGAATTTTACTCAAATCCTCTCAAGAGGATGTGTCTTCTAGATCATCGTAACCAATTGTTTTAGGGGGTTAGCGGGTATGTGAGGGGGGCGTTATGGAGAGGCTTTGTGCGTTTCAAGTGAAAAGCGTGGAAGAATGCGTGCTTTAAAAGCTCCAAGGGATCAAGAAAAGACATATTAGGAAAGACGTATTAGGGTATGTGAGAGGTTTTTGCTTCTCTTTAGGGGACATTATCAATCAAGGATCGCAGAACTTGCTTTTGCTTAGTGAGAAAGTTCTAAACCTTGTCCGTGAGCAAGATGCTGAATGAATAAAGTCGTGGGGTTGTGAAGATTTTGAAGAGATATAAGGAGAGGACGGATACAAGGCTTGTGCGTTTGATTACAAGGTGAGAGCCTTGGGCATAAATGGGCGCTGCTTTTCTTTAAAAGCTTAAGATGCCTCAAAAATTAAGGGTTCTGAAATAAGAATACATCAAATCAATTTTTCAAGCTGTTACGGTATCAGTATTATGATGACGTACTACGTAAAGAATTTCTCTAGATTTCAAAGGATTCCAAAACGTTAAGGGATCCCCCAAAGTTAAGAAATCCGGAAATGAAAGAATCTTTGAAATAAGCTCGTGTCGCTTTAGACTGTCCTTATTGTAATTTAAGTATGCCCTGTTGAACCAAAACCTCCTGTTCCACGGCTCTCTGCATGACTTTGACTGTCTTCTTGCGCTGGTTCAATGGCACAAACATTCACTTGAGTCACAGGGGCGATGACGGTTTGAGCAATGCGCATGCCTCGTTCAATAGAAAAGTCTTCCTGACCACAATTGATGAGAAGGACTTTGACTTCACCACGGTAATCACTATCAATCGTTCCTGGGGTATTAAGGCATGTGATGCCGTGTTTTAAAGCTAAACCAGAGCGTGGGCGTATTTGTGCTTCAAGCCCAGGTGATAAATGAAAAATAAGACCCGTTGGAATAAGAGCACGTTGTCCTGGCGAAAGGACGAGCGTTTCTTCTTCTCCAATGGCGGCCCGTAGATCAAGACCCGCAGAACCCGCTGTTGCGTAGTGAGGAAGTTCTAAGCCTTGTCCGTGTGCAAGACGCTGAACGAATAAAGTCACGGGGTGTGAAGATTTTGAAGAAACACAATTTTCTTGGTTGTTTAGTGGTGTTTTGGTTTCAGTATGCGGCATGATCAAGGCATTTCCAAAATATGAGATCTAGAAAAAAATGATACTTTAACAAAAGATATCCATAAAACAAGTCGATAAAGGTTTTTTGATACAGGTTGTCCCCAGAGCTTGGTTATTATCTTTTGTTAATCCACAAGACGCCAAAGCTCCATCAGCAGCATTTTCCAATAATGGTATCAGCAATGATATCAGCAAGAATGGCTTATGCCTATAAAGGAACACGGGCTTATTTAAAACTAAATGATTTGTTACAGGTGAGATTTTTTAGATACTACCGATAAGATTATCAAAGCATTAGTAAGAGCCTCTTTCAATAAAGGGATTGTCAATGATGATTTGATGTTCCGTTAAAAGGGGACGACCTATGAGATAGGCAAAATTATATGCGATAAGCGAAATTATGGAGACGTGTTTTTTTTAAATACTGCCGATAATAATCCCTGTAGCAAAAACCAAAGCCCCCCCAATGATGACTTGTAAAGAGGCGCGCCAAAAAGGGGTTGACATGTATTTGTTCTGGATCCAGACGATGGCGCCTAGTTCGAAAAAAACAATGATACAGGCAATTACTGTTGCAACATAAAAAGAATTGATCAAATAAGGAAGCGTATGACCTAAGCCGCCCAATGTTGTCATAATGCCGCTGGCAAGACCTCTTTTCAAAGGAGAACCACGCCCTGATAACTTCCCATCATCATGGGCTGCTTCTGTAAACCCCATTGAAAGTCCCGCCCCAATGGAAGCTGAGAGACCAATCAAAAAGGTTTGATGCGTTTCTCCTGTGGCAAATGCTGCGGCAAAAATGGGGGCAAGGGTGGAGACAGAGCCATCCATTAACCCAGCAAGACCTGGTTGAATCCATGTCAAAAGTGTTTGTTTTTGCGCTTTCGAGGTTTTTTTTATGGTGTGATTTGCTGCTGTTTTTTTAGGAGAGGGTTGGTTCCCCTTGTTTTTTATAAAAGAAGTTTGCTCACATAATCTATCCGCCGTGTGGGAACGGTTATGGCAAGAAAGACACAAAAGTTGCTTATAATTTTCAAGCTCTTTAAGCCCCATGGCGGTAAAAACCGCCGCTTCTTTAGAGGAATAAGGCTCTAGAGCTTTTGCATATTTTAAATAGAGTGCAGTCTGTTGTTCTTTTACTTTGAGCGCTTGAAGGAGAGTTTTTTGTGCTGAACGAAAGAACAGAGCCTTACGCCGTACAAATGAAAAAAACGATTTCAACATTCTCTGTTCCTTTACACTTTAGAATAATTCTAAAAGATTAATCAAAATAAACTGGAAGTCAACCTAAAAGTTACAAACTGAAAAAGTGCAAAAAGGTTGCGCTGAAAAAAAAAGAATGTGGTGCCACCATGAAAATAAAGCTGGAAAATCAAGTCAATAAAGGAGATTTATCCAAGGGTGTTGAGAGGAGCGCCCGTGAAAAAATTGAGAAAAAATATATTTTATTTTGTTAAAAGGAACATTTGAATGAAGCATTCTCATGGATTTAGACTTAAGAATGGATGAAAAGAAATAAGCCAGCACCATCATTTAGTTGATGCGTTCAAAAGACGATAGAAAAAGACGATAACACCTTTTTGAATTTTGAAATCGTTCTTTAAAAAAAGACCTTGTCTCAAGGGTAAAAGAGATTGATTTATAATGATAATTCATTGTTTGTACATTGAATGAGAGTCTCGAATAATGTAAGATTTTCTTATTCTAGACCTCTCTCCTGTTGAATTAATCAAAATCACTCGCTTGTACGTCAAAAGTGGGATGAATCTGTGGATAAAATTTGTATAAGATAAGGATTAACAATGACTCTTATTGAACCACCTTAATGTAAGGTCTGTCACAAAATCCACGAGCTAGCAAATATAATGATGGTGCCGGCGTGTTCTTTTATGAAGCGTAAAGATGGGGGCATTCAAGGATCTAAGCCCCTTTTCGCGAAAGTTCTTGTGAAGGGAAGAGCAGTAAGGCGCCCATGAAATAGTATAAATTTCCCCCGTGAAAGAATAAAGATCTCTTGAGTCTTCTCATTTTGATGCTTCTAAAAGAGCATGCCGGTACCATGACAACATCTTCGTTCCCACTGTTTGCGACAGTCTTTAGCACTATTCATTATAGGCATTTTAATTGGATCGTTTTACAGCCCGCATCCCATTTTAAGTGTAAGCTAGTCCTCTTATGATATTAGCATTGAGGTGGATTTATTGGCGTCTAACAAATTATCTTTTGTGCTGTGATTGGGATTGGTTTTAAAGGTTGGGGTGCAAAAGATATTATCATAGCAAATTAGTTTGATCACGTATGAAAATTGATGCTTTATGAAGGGTCATTTATCGCCTTGCAATGCGCCTTATATCTTGCATGAAAGCCCTAAATTCAGTAGGATTCTCTCGCTTCAAAACTTCTTATATCAAAATCATTTCCTTGTGAATCACAAGAAGGGAAATGTTGTAAACCACTTAAAAAGTGTAATAAATTCGGGAGGAAGTGCATAATCTCTCTGTGTAGTGAAGGAGATTGTTCTTAGCATTTTGAAAAAAACGTTCAGTTTTGTAGAAAAAAGCGGGAAAATATATGGAAATTGATAAAGGTTTAGAATTATGGCGACTTCTTAAAAAACTAACATTATCGCAGGCAGCACTTTTAATAGCTGGATTAAATCCAGGAAAATGTCGGTTTGTCAACAAAATAGAACCAGAAAAGGGTGATATTTACGAAGGTAATGTTCTTTTATCATTAGAAAATACTGCTAATTTCCGAGCAGTTTATCATGCCATCGTTCAAGCAGGAAAAGACTACCAGTTAACGATAGAATGGTCGTACTATAATTTTCAGGATTTTATAGATGCAGATTCCTCACATGTCCTCGTTGAAGATTTAAAAGAATGGCTTTTATCATATGGTCATCGCCCTGCATTTTTCTTTTCCGAGGGTGGTGCTGGTGAAGTGAAGGATCAAAAATATGCGTTTCAAGATCCAAATCATCCACGTTATGCTCCAAAGCTTGCTGCAGCTGTGGCGGTGTGGGAAGCAGTGAGCGAGGCTGCACTAGGTACAAGTGTTAAAGCAACGCTTGCGGAATGGCTGCAAGAGAATGGTAAAAAATATGTAAAGAAAAATGGTGAAGTAACAAAGGAGTTCATTGAGCAGGCTTCAAGTGTTGCCAATTGGGAAACTCGTGGTGGGGCTCCTTCGAAAAAAAACTAAGGTTTTTTTATCAGCAAAAAAAGAAAAAGATCACTAAAATTACGTCATTTTTTTTAATAATTTTGAGAATGTTTTCCTATTTAGGGGGGAGGTTTTTGTCTTTCTCCCCTAAGTTATAAGCAATTGTTTTTACATAAGAATAATTTTTATCGTATTTCAATGACTGTTTAGAGGGGGAAAAATAGACATTGTTGGGCAGTAAAACTTCCCCTCTCGTTTTCATAACTTAACCCTCTATTTTTATTATATTTTTTTTGGCATTGTTCAATTCGAATCAATTGAAATGAAGTTAAAAATGCACTGGAGTTTACAATGCTAAAAAAAATATTGTCTTTTTTTACAGGGCGCAAAAGCGCAAAAAAACCTCAAGGAAATATACCGATGAATGAATCGATATTGGAGCAGCCTGTGGCGGATGAGGTGGTGCGCAAATCATTTAGAATAGGTGTATTATCGTTTTGGTTAAAATTTGAACTTATTATTGTGATGGAAAAGATCAAAGCGTGACACCATGTGCGCGCTATAAGGAAAACTTCTTTTCTATTGCGGTTTAAGATTTTTCTTGAAAAATTTGCGCCATAGTAAAACCCGCTCTATGGCATTCCCTTAAAAAGATAGCTTATGCTTTATCATGATGAAAATACAAAAAAACGGCTGTATGGCTTGGTCACTCTGGAAGAATCTGTCGCTCATACAGATGATGAGCGATATTTTATCTTTTGCCTATTTATTTCTTACCAATGAAAAGTGATGAGCAAGCTTTTGTTCTATGGTGATGATGGTTAATGTTGAGGAATGATAATAGGGAATGGCCACTTGGGAATGAAGAGCTTTTAAGGCGATAGGGCAAAGGAGAATATATTCCGCTAAAGGGATGCGTTTCTTGAAAATAAAGTTGACCATTAAAATTACTTTTTTAAAATTTTTTTTGTCTATTCTTTATAGATGGTGAAAAAAGAGGCTTTGAGAGCATCAGAAATTTGGCAGTAAAGAAAATCAATTCAGTAGTTTGGCATAGTTTTTTATTTGAATAAAGCCATGGAGAGCTTTCTGTTTTGGAAGCTTTCTGCTTTTATGAGAAATATCCCCAGTTATCCAGAATTTTTCTGACTGTTATGGTTTTGTTTAGGTGAAGTCTTTTGCTTTTCATTGAAGTTTTTTGCAAAAAAAGGGGGATGAAAGGCAAAGAAATAATTTGAGGGCTGAAAATTTATTTGCTTTGTTGAAAGCTATGAGAGATGGGGTCGAGCATTGAAGTTTGAGGCAAATAGACAATATGATGTTCTTATATGGGGGAAACAGGTGGTGTGCTGATTTTTTCTTGGTGAGAGAAAGATGTGCTTCTCTCATTTTTTCTCTCTTGTGGAATGATATAGTTCCTAAACTTAAGCAGATGTTTGCGGTAGAAGGCGCGGGTGGAGGGCATAAAGCCTATTGATCAATAGACTTCTTTTTTGTGTCGTGCGTGATTGATATTTTTTAACACCTAAGGATTAGTTTTAATGATCTGTTGCTTTCTCGAAGGATATAGGCAACCATGTTAGGAGAATATACGCTGTTTATTGTGAAACAGTTTTCTAAAGGGAGAAGTGAAGGAGGTTATGAGCTTTACTGATTGGGTAAGTCTCTTTGTTTTAAGTTTGTGATCTTTACTTTTATGTGATGGTGGTTATGCTCTTATTGGATCGTTTAAATCAAAGGGGGAACTTAAATGACGAAAGGTGTGGTTTTCCACTCCTGCGTTCTCTCCTTGCGGAGAAGCGGATACCGTTACGGATGTCCGTATATGTTTTCCTATATATGCTTATTTTTTAAAAAGCCAAAGGTGTAAAGGGGGTAAATGTTTAAGCATAAGAGCAACAACCTTATGAAATTCTTCCTCTGATAACCTTGGGATGCCATGTGAGCGAACTAAGATGGTTTACCGAAACGGTTGTCGCATAATTGCAGAGAATCCATGCTTTTTTATGTTCTATCAGAGATTGTAAGGCATAAGCCGCAGGATTATTCGGTTGCGATTTTGTAAAAAATGGCAAAACCGTACCATTCCCGTAGCGTTTTTCCTTCTTAGAGAACCCTAAAATAGGACGTTTTTTTTCTGTTCTGGTAAGATTAAATCATGCGGAAAATCGCACCAAAAACTTGTCGAATGCGTGGTACTGATTTGAGCCGATGTTTTATATGAGGGGGATAAAGCGCATTGAGATCTCAAAATGACTCATGTTCTCATCATGCGCTATGATCGTGTTCCATCGCACTATGCGGTTCTTTAAGGTGATAGATCTTCTGAAAGAGTGAACGGGGAAGGCGTTGTGTTTTTATTTTCAGGCATGGTTGACCATTCAATATTGAATGGTTCCCTTACTTAATCCTCTGATCGCTTTTCTGCCGCCAGCTTCTATCAAGATACTGCTGATAATACAGAGAAGCAAAACGATAAAATACAGGTATCTGTTGTTTCTCTTCCCTTTTTAAGAGGAGGATATTGATAATAACATTAAATCTGCAAAGGCATGAAAAAGAAAACAGAGGGAGATTTTACAAACAAAAGATTGTTTCATCCTCTTTAATGTTTAAGGAGAAGTTTGATGAGAAGATGATATTTGTGGACGTGTGTTAAGGGGACGATTTTTCCTGTTCTGACTCTTTGTGTTAACGCGTTCTTTTGCAGTGAAGACCTACGCGCTATACGGTTTTTTTTAAAGAGCACGTATGCTGTGCTGCGTGGGGGGATTTTTTATGTCTTGTAGCCTGAAAGAATGCCTTTTGATGTAATATAGAGGCTCATAAGGGTGAAAAGGAGGCTTGCAACCACATTCCAACCGGCAAATGAAAGAAAAAGAAAATGTGTGGGCGCTTCTGAACAAGAAGGAGGGTGAATGTTGTTTAATTGATTAAGAAGCTGGTTAATATCTGAGGTTTTTCGCGCAGCATTTAAACCACAACTGAGAGGAGCTTCCCAAAAGCCATATTCAACACCGGCATGATAAATGGCTAAAACAAGGCTGATGCTCATTAAGACAAAAACACATAAAAATAAAAGTTGTATCCAAGAAGACATGCGAAAAAACCATGCTCCAAAACCTGCTAAGAGCAAAAATGGTATGGCACCGTAATAGGGAAAACGCTCGATTAGACATAAATCGCAAGGAAGATACCCATCAAAATGTTCAAAACCAAGGGCGAGACCTACGGTAGCAGACAAGCAAAAGGCTAGAAAAAAAGCCCATAAACTTTGCTCTTTTCTGCTAGGTTCTAGATGAAGATGCTTGTTTAAAAGGGAATGGGAAGACAAAACACATGCCATTGGGTCTGTTCCTTATAAAAGCTGTTTGTTAAAAAAAGCTATGAAAATCCCATAAATTAAAAGGAGACTAACACATCCCATAAAGATAATCCATTTGAAATGCTGTCTTAGAAAATTCATTGCTTTTTGTCCAAAATGTTTAATCAGCCACGCAAGAAGATAAAAACGAGCGCCTCGGGAAAAAATACAAATGAGAATGAAAAGTTCAAGATGTACATTCATCACACCTGCCAAAATTGTGACAATTTTGATGGGGGGAAGGTGAAAAAAACCTGATGTTATCAGTAAAATAATCAGAAATTGCAGGGTTGCATGGTTTTTTAGAGATTCAAAACTTTCAACTTTACCGTAAAATTCTAAAATGGGTTTGGCAAGGGTGTCATAGGCAAAATATCCGATAAACCAACCGGCAATCCCTCCTAAAACAGAACAAATCGTTGCAATCAAAGCATAGCGATAAACCCGCTTTTGACGGATAAGCAGCAGTGGGATATATAAAATATCTACGGGAATTGGAAAAAAAGAACTTTCAAGAAAGGCAATGAAACCAAGCCAATGTGGTGCTGTACGCCGATTTGCTAGAGAAATCGTCCAAAGCTTTAATTTATTTAATATCATGCGTTTTTTATAAATTTAAGTGGTAAAAACTTTACAAATGAGTTTGCTATAAATGAAATTGCTATAAATCCGATAAAAAATATTCCATTAAATAGAGAAGAAAAGGAGAGGAATTCTTAAAAAATCAGAAGTCTGCTGTTGACGAATCTATCCTTCTTCATATAGTGCAAAGAAATAATCGACAAGTCTGTCTTTATAGACCTGTCTTTTATAACACAAGTGCGGGTGTGGTGGAACTGGTAGACGCGCCAGACTCAAAATCTGGTTCCGAAAGGAGTGTCGGTTCGAGTCCGACCACCCGCACCACTTGGATAAAGATTTCCTTTATCAATCAACACTTCCGCTTTATTCTGTCATCGTGCATCATATCGATTTGTAAAATATTGCGATTTATCAATATTCATTCTTTTGCCTGTTGAATGAACGACCTTGAAGATTAGAGGGGGCTCTTATTTTTTAATCTGTTGATCACCAATCAACCAAAATCATGTCTCTTGCACATTTATCGTGCACGCGTATCGTGTTATCGGGCGCGTGTATCGTGTGTGCGTGTGGGGCCGTATCAGCCAGATGCGCTCGTGTGGTATAAAATTGTACAAGAAAATATGCCTTTTCATGAATCTTATTAGGTGTGAAGGGCTATCCTTGGAGGGGGAAAAAGTATAGGAAGCTTCCAGCATGCTCTTTGATGAAGAGTAAAGAGGGCGCCATTTTATTTTTAGATTTTATTTTTTATAGGCGTTGTGGTGAAATGGGTTTAAGGATTCAATATTTTTTGAAAATACACGCGCAAATGAGCAGGTGTATTGTGTGTGTGAAGCAGGCTTTGGTTGGGAGCGTTCTCCTATGACATGAGAGCTGTGAGCCCAAAATGGGTTGAGAAACAAAAGCGTGAGGCGATGTGAAGCACCACTCTTTAAAAAGATACTGTTTGATTTTTGCTTGCTAAAGCAAACGTCAAAGGAGAGAGGGAAGCTGGAAAATGAGTTGCTACAAATGCTTTTTTCATCTTTACAATTTCATATTCTTCCCCAATGCGTTCTTCTCCAATCAGATTATCTCTTTTGTTTCAGGTATGACACCAACAGAGAGAGGCAATATCCTTGTTCCATTCTGGCAATAGAAGAGTTGTAAATAGCGTCATCTAAAGTGGGGTGATAGAAGGTAAGCCGTTTCACTATTGTTTTCAGTGTGTCTTGAATATTCAGGTGAGGGTTTGCTCATTGTTTTTTAAAGTTTAAGTGGAACCCATGAAGTGGGAAGTCAAGAGAAATTCACCCTAGAGTTGTTGTTTCTTTATAAACCGACATGAGGTTTAAAGGAAGGGAAAGATCTTTGTTTTTTCAAAGATGGGGCGAGAAATAAATTCCAGTGATCCTATCAAGTGATTTTACTTTAAGACAAAGAGATGATCGGTGAATTGATACTGAAAAAACGGATTATTTGTCGATGAAGAAGCATGCTTTTGAGAGGGGTGAAGAAGAGGTTGAAAAATGAACATACCAGCTTCTTTTATGCTGCTGTTAGGTTACCATCAATTGCTGCTTTTGATGCGCAGTATGTATCTTTGTTTTAAAGAAATATCAGTGCTCTTATTTATTTCATGCAATAGTCGTGCAGGTAAAGCTCTTATGTTTTTAATGCATCCTCTAAAGGGGATATGCGAGAAGAACTTGCAAAAAGTTGCACTGTTTTGCGTTCCTTTGTTGTTTTTGTAATCCTTTGTTGACAGTTGAGCACTGCTTTTTTTAAAGTCTTCGTCTTTTTTAAAGGGGGGAGAGTCATAAAAAAAACCCTGTTTTAAACAGGGTTTTTAAAACGTTTCTTTTTCTATAAGACATTAGAATTTATAAGCGATGCCAAGGCGAAAATTATGCGCTTGATCGCTTATTTTAAGTTCATCATTTGCAAATTTCTTTTTAAAAAAATCTGTATAACGATATTCTGTACGCATGATAATGTCATCGGTCATGGCAAGATCAAAGCCACCACCAAGAGTATAACCAATCATTACTTTTGTTTTATCAAACACATTGCCAGAAGCAAATACTGTCGAATCTTCATGTGATTTTGTTAAAAGTGATAGGATATATTGCATCTGTGTGTAGGCAATACCCCCTGCAATATAAGGCATAAGACGATGGGAAGCAAAACCAATGCGCGCGCGCAAAGCTCCTCCCCATTTTTCTTTCAATGTTACACTGCTCACAACAATATCATCAATGTTGGGTATCGTTTCATCCTGAGCTGCAGGTTTTATAATAGGAATCCCGGCTTCTTGAAAGACAGCGTTAAGAGTGTCTAATTTATCGAGAATTTTCTTGCCATTATCCGTTTGGGTGTCTTTCCAACCAGACCAGATCATATCCGTATCAACACTGACAATAAGGTTATTTCCTAGGTCAATATTAGAACCTACATAAAAACCGCTGACAAATCCTGATGGTTTTGCTGATAAATCTCTATTGACCAAAGCCCATTTTCCGCTCTTTTCTTCGGGCGTGTAATTTAAATTGCTCTTATTGGAAACATATCCAGTTTGTCCCCCAAAATAAAAACCAGACCAAGAAAAAGGCGTAGAAAAAGTCACTGGCGCAATCTTTGGGGCTAAACCACTTGATGCTGAAATATTCGGTGTTGATGGCTGAAACATTACCGTATCAGCTGCTTGCGCTGTTGAAGTAGTCATAAAAGTCAAAAGAGAAAGTGCAATTAAACATTTTGTATTCATAAAACGTCCCCAATTTATTTCAATTACATAATGTATTATGCATAAATCAGTTAAAAAAATCTATACATAATTTCATTATGAAAAAATAAAATACACTCAAAATCCATAATTTTTCAGAGTTAAGCATTTTAAAAAAATGTATTTATCTTGCTCTTTTCCCATAAAAAATATTAATTTTCAAAGCTCTTCTAGGGTTATAGTCTTTCAGTGCTCTCTGTATTGTATAAAACATTATGGCGTAATAAATAAAATTTTATCTTGTTGAAAAATATTATTTCTCAAACTTAAAAACACTTTTTTTGTTATTTATATATAAATACGTTATACATAACGATTTTTATTTTTGTGCTTAATATATATGCTGAATATCCATATCCTCGTCTTAAAAAGGGCAGAGGGGCCTTTCCTATTTTCAATATTGTGTGTGCTTTTGCATGACGATAGCCTTGGGGAATGATAGCTTTAGGGATTTGAGAAAAAGAGCCCCTTTTTTCAATTGTTTTTTATTGGTATGCCATGCTTACTTATGACGATCCAAGTGCATCATTTGGATTGATTCAATGAAATATTAAAGAGGGGTGAATATTAAAAAGGAGAGGATATGAACAATAACAGGGGGGTGAAGGGGGAGCGTATTTTTCCGGTTTCCTTTCATGTAAATTTTCATTCAGGAAAAATCATGAACCATTTTTCTCGTTCGTTTCAGCCAGAACAGGGATGAGATTCTAAAAATCAAATGTCATTGGCAATTTTTTAATGAGAGCAGTAGGGATCAGCGTATGGAGTTAGGCATTCGAGGAAATGGAGATGGGTGCCATGATGCGCGAGCACTTCAAATTGATTGCGCACTGTTTTAAAGGTTATTACTATATTCTTGAAGGGGGGGTGATTGTTTTGAGTAAAGGTAAGGTCAAAACCTTGTGAGACATTGCGTTTTGTTCTGATAGATGTTGCTTCTATTGAGCATTCCCACCATTACTCTTCATAAAATAAAAAGGGCAAGCTGGTTTCATCATATATTTGGATTTATTCTAAAATTGGGGTATGTTCTAAAATGTTGTGGACCATCCTTTAGCTCTTCTCGACGGTTTATTAGAGGCATTTTAAGTCTTTTCTTACGATAATTTTATGTCATACATGCATCTCGATTATGAGGCGCAAGAAACATGGTTTGGGTTGATTTAATATAAATGGCTTTAAAATGAGAAAATCTTACAGGTATTTAGGACGCGCATTCAAGTTGAATAAAGAGATATTATCATTATAAATCAATATACTATATATTTTCATCAGAGCTAAAATGGAGATGAGAGCCTAAAATAAACACTGTGAGCAACGCTCATCGGGGTGACACACCCCGATGACTTTGAGGGATAAGGTTGAAGAAGTTTGCCTGTTCTTTATTGGCTTCTTTTATTGAGGAGCGATCATCTTTTTTAAGATCAACCAGCCGGTCATAATCTTCTCCTAAAAACGCTTGGCTTTGAGGGCTTGAGTGCGCAAAGTTGTATCATTTTTATGCGCTGCTTTGGCAATTCTAGCTGCTTTTTCATCGCCAATTTTGGGAGTAAGCGTTTCTTTGGATAAGGCTAAAATGGAGATGAGAGCCTAAAATAAACAGAGCCTAAAATAAACACTGTGAACAACGTTCATCGGGGTGAGACACCCCGATGACTTTGAGGGATAAGGTTGAAGAAGTTTTCCTGTTCTTTATTGGCTTCTTTATTGAGGAGCGATCATCTTTTTGGGATCAACCAGCCGGTCATAATCTTCTACAGAAACACCTGCTTTGAGGGCTTCAGTGCGCAAAGTTGTATCATTTTTATGTGCTGCTTTGGCAATTTCAGCGGCTTTTTCATAGCCAATTTCTGGAGCAAGAGCTGTGACTAACATGAGCGAGCGCTCCATGAGGGCGTGAATATGAACGCGATTGGCGCGTAATCCTTGAATGCAATGCATATCAAAAGAACGCATGCAATCCCCAAGAAGGGTTATCGATTGTAAAACGTTATAGCCAATAACAGGTTTATAGACGTTGAGTTCAAAATGCCCTTGACTAGCGGCAAAAGTTACGCTGGTATGATTGCCAAAAACTTGGGTTGCAACCATGGTCATGGCTTCACACTGGGTGGGGTTAACCTTGCCAGGCATAATAGAGGAACCGGGTTCATTTTCAGGTAAGTTGAGTTCGCCTAAGCCGGAACGGGGACCAGAACCTAAAAACCGAATGTCATTGGCAATTTTAAAGAGATCCGCGGCTAAGGCATTCAAGCTGCCATGGAAATGCGCAAGAGCACCATGATGTGCAAGCGCTTCAAATTTATTGTGTGCCGTCTTAAAGGGTATTCCTGTGAGGGTGCTGATTGTTTGTGCAAAGGCAACGTCAAAGCCTTTCGGGGCGTTGAGCCCTGTTCCCACAGCTGTTCCGCCTTGAGCAAGCATTTGAACATCAGCAAGGGCTGTTTCAATACGATGAAGATTGGCTTCCAGCGCGACCCGATAACCTGAAAATTCTTGTGCAAGCGTTAAGGGAGTGGCATCTTGTGTATGGGTGCGTCCAATTTTGATGATGTCGGCAAATTCTTCTTCTTTTTTCTTGAAAGTGGTAATGAGCGCTTCAAGAATAGGAAAAAGATGTTGGCGTGTTTGCAGCGTGGTGGCAATGTGAAGTGCCGTGGGAAAGGAATCGTTGGAGGATTGACTCATATTGACATGGTCATTGGGATGAACGGGCTTTTTGCTTCCCAGTTTTCCCCCCAAAAGCATGCTGGCATGGTTGGCGATCACTTCATTGACATTCATATTGCTTTGTGTCCCTGAGCCTGTTTGCCAAACAGAAAGGGGAAAATGCTCATCAAAAGCACCAGAGAGAACTTCATCAGCCGCTGTGACAATCGCTTTGCCGATCTTGGGAGAAAGTTTGCCTTTGTCCATATTGACAAGGGCGGCTGCTTTTTTCACAAGGCTTAGGGCGTAAATGATGGTAAGAGGCTGCTTTTCACTGCCAATATTAAAATTATGCAGAGAACGTTCAGTTTGTGCTCCCCAATAACGATCTTGGCGTACCGAAATCGTTCCAAAGCTATCCGTTTCCTGACGTGTTTCAACCATGATATAAGATCCTTTATTTGTTTACGGGTTCTTAAAAAAGCTAGATAACGCCAAATAGCAAGAAGAAGCAAGACGTGGAAGTTTTATTTATAGAGAAATTATTTTATGACTATCCTTGACATTGAGAAAGGCCGATTTTATATCTTGGATAGTGTTAGCACTCACACTTAGAGAGTGCTAGCAAGAACTTTCTAAGATTAATGCAATTATGTTCAGTTTTAAGGATTTAAAACATGGCTAATATACAATTCCGCCCACTTCACGATCGTGTCGTTGTTCGTCGGGTTGAATCTGAAAATAAAACCGCTGGTGGGATTATCATTCCTGATACAGCAAAAGAAAAACCACAAGAAGGCGAAGTGATCGCTGTTGGCAATGGCGCTCTGGATGATAACGGAAAGCGCGTGCCTTTAGAAGTCAAAACAGGGGACCGTATTTTGTTTGGAAAATGGTCTGGAACTGAAGTCAAGATTAATGGGGAAGACCTTTTAATCATGAAAGAATCTGACATTATGGGAATTATGGGCTAATTGAGAGTCCCTCAATTTTTCATTGTGTACTATTTTGAAAAAACTCCAAGGAGAAATTAAATGGCTGCTAAAGAAGTCAAATTTGGCCGTGAAGCGCGTGAGCGTTTGTTGCGCGGTGTCGACATCCTTGCTAATGCGGTTAAGGTGACACTCGGCCCTAAAGGGCGCAATGTGGTGATTGATAAATCATTTGGTGCTCCACGTATCACAAAAGACGGTGTGTCCGTTGCAAAGGAAATCGAACTGGAAGACAAGTTCGAAAATATGGGTGCGCAAATGTTGCGCGAGGTTGCTTCTAAAACCAATGATATTGCTGGGGATGGAACAACAACGGCAACTGTTTTGGGACAAGCGATTGTGCAAGAAGGCGTTAAGGCTGTTGCTGCAGGCATGAACCCTATGGATCTTAAACGCGGGATTGATGCGGCTGTGGATGAAGTGGTGGCTAATCTTTTCAAAAAAGCCAAAAAGATCCAAACTTCAGCAGAAATCGCACAAGTTGGAACCATTTCTGCCAATGGTGCTGAAGAAATTGGTAAAATGATTGCAAATGCCATGGAAAAAGTGGGCAATGAAGGCGTCATTACCGTGGAAGAAGCTAAAACAGCTGAAACGGAATTGGAAGTTGTGGAAGGAATGCAGTTTGATCGTGGCTATCTTTCCCCTTACTTTGTTACCAATGCTGAGAAAATGGTTGCGGATCTTGATGATCCTTACATTCTCATTCACGAAAAGAAACTATCTAACTTGCAATCCTTACTCCCAGTTTTAGAAGCGGTTGTGCAGTCTGGAAAACCCCTTCTTATCATCGCTGAAGATGTGGAAGGTGAAGCTTTGGCAACGCTCGTGGTCAACAAGTTGCGTGGTGGTTTGAAAATTGCTGCTGTAAAAGCGCCTGGCTTTGGTGATCGCCGTAAAGCAATGCTTGAAGATATCGCTATCTTGACATCTGGACAGGTGATTTCTGAAGATGTGGGCATTAAGCTTGAAAATGTCACTTTGGATATGCTTGGTCGTGCAAAGAAAGTGAATATTTCTAAAGAAAACACCACCATTATTGATGGTGCTGGACAAAAGGCTGAAATTACTGCACGCGTTAATCAGATTAAAGCGCAGATTGAAGAAACAACTTCTGACTATGACCGTGAGAAATTGCAAGAAAGATTGGCTAAACTCGCTGGTGGTGTTGCTGTTATCCGTGTGGGTGGTGCAACAGAAGTTGAAGTGAAAGAAAAGAAAGACCGTGTGGATGATGCGTTGAATGCAACACGGGCGGCTGTGGAAGAAGGTATTGTTGCTGGTGGTGGTACCGCATTGTTGCGTGCAGCAAATGCATTGACCGTTAAGGGAAGCAATCCTGACCAAGAAGCTGGTATTCATATCGTTCGTCGTGCTCTTCAAGCACCTGCGCGTCAAATCGCAACCAATGCCGGTGAAGAAGCAGCTATTATCGTTGGCAAAGTGTTGGAAAATAATGCTGATACATTTGGTTACAACACCGCAACGGGTGAATTTGGTGATTTGATTGCGTTGGGAATTGTTGATCCTGTGAAAGTGGTCCGTTCTGCTCTTCAGAATGCAGCTTCAATTGCAAGTCTTCTGATTACAACAGAAGCAATGGTAGCTGAAATGCCAAAGAAAGAAACTCCAATGCCTCCAATGCCTGCTGGCGGAATGGGTGGTATGGGCGGAATGGATTTCTAAGCTTTTTCCCCTAGAGAGAATGAAGAAACGGGTCTTTTCGGCCCGTTTTTTTTAAATGCTTTTTCACGTTTTGCAACCGGTGAATTTGGTGATTTGATTGCTTTCAAGAATTGTTGATCCAGTGAAAGTTGTGCGTTCTGCTCTCCAGAATGCGGCTTCAATTGCTAGCCTGCTGATTACAACAGAAGCAATGGTTGCTGAAGTTCCAAAGAAAGATACACCAATGCCTCCAATGCTTAGGTGGCGGAATGGGTGGAATGGGCGGAATGGATTTCTAAGCTCTTATTCCATAGAAGTAATAAAGAAACGGGCTTTCTATGCTCGTTTTTTTTAATGCTTTTTTACGTTTCGTACAGTTTTTCCTTTTATGATAGTGATCTTATAGCATTTTGTTATTTTTCATTGGTTGATGTATCGCCATTGTGAATAGATCTCTCTCTTTTTCATGACTTTTTCTCTTGCATTTATGAGATGTTTTTATTGTGCGGGGATCGTGATTTTCTTTGAAAATATTTTATTGATAAAAATACAACTTTTTGATTTATAGTCATTTCTTTCTTATACAGTTCTATTTTTTCATTTTAAGTTTATGCATGCACCATTAAAAAAATCCTGTGTTTGCGCTTTAGAAGGGCGAATGGTTTTTATGAACCAATGCAAGGGTTCGTACCCATTGAAAGTTGAAGAGAGAAAGTTGGACAGAGCATGTTGGGTCTTGTTTGTTTTTTTTATGAATAAGATGCTGGTGTTTAAGCTTTTCTCTGTTAAAGGGCTTTTGTATACTGGGACAAGCATATCTCTGTTTGGTTAATCTCTGCAATAGAAAGACAACCTCATTGAGAAAGAATGTAAAGGTATATAAGCACGCGTCTTGTCATCATCTTTTTGCTTTATGACTTTTAAAGGTATTTATAGTAATATCTTATTAAATAATGAAGATGATGCCTCAAACTTTTGTTGCTTGCGTATCTTTTTTTGTGAAATTTCGTCATTATGTAGCACTTGCACAAAACCAATGTTTATTAGTGATTTGTGTTATTTATTACCCTTAGCTCTATTATGAGTTTTGCATAACATTTCACAATTAGCCTTGTCGGTTGCTCCCCCTTTACTCCAAGCGGTCACATGGTCTGCATCCATGTCGGCAAGTTTCCAAATTTTATTTTTATTGACATTGTCACTGATTGCACATAGCGGGCAGTTTGAAATACCATTCACTTCGGCATTGGCGGTTTGTTTGGCATAGGCTGATTTTTTGGTAGCTTCATCAAATACTCTTACATTAAGTAATTTTTTATCCATCATACCACCTAGCACATATTCAAAAGTTCCTTTACGGTCTTTGACATAAGGGTCTGCATATAGGGTTTTTACTTGCTCACTAATGGTTTGCGGATTGTAAGGCTTGGATTTGTAGGTTTCATATAGTCGTCCCCATTCTACCCCCTGCATTTCTTTCTCAACAGTAGTAAAAATCCCTGATACCCAGTCAATTACGGTATTAAAATAGGTTTTTAGTTCGCTAATGTTGTCATCATGACGGTGACGGCTCATGTAGTCGCCTACATTGTTACGGCTGACCCATTCAAGGGCGGTGGCTAAAAAGTCTTGGCGTAAAGCTGATCCTCGCACAAACTCGCCCATTTGTTAATATTGGCGTTTTGGCTGTTGCTAAATTCGGCTTTTGCTAGGGTTACAAATTTGCCTGAATAGACAGCATTTAATAATTCTTGTTCATTGAGTGGTACGCCTGCAATGTTGATGGTTTTAAACCAGTTTTTAATTTCGATTTCCTCACCGTCACACACATATACTAAAAGATTGGTTTTATTAATCAAATCTTGCTGTTCAGGTGGTAGTGAGTTGAAATATTGCGGGGTCTTATTGTTATCCATGATGGCAAATTTATTGGTAACAAATCGCCCGATACTGGTAATGCGTTGCTGTCCGTCTAAAACCTCATAGATACCATCCCCTGTTTGGTTAAAATACAACAAACCCAATGGGTAGCCCTTTAGGATAGATTCGATAACGGCAACATCACGTTTACCATCAGCATAGATATAATTGCGTTGGTATTCAGGTTGAATGGTAAGTTTGCCAGATAAGCCAAATAAGCCTTTGCCTTCAAATTCGTTGTAGGTGAATCCATGACAGATATCGGCAATGGTATAGGTCTTAAGCGTGGTTTTCATAAATTATTCTTATTTCCCGTTAGATGCTTCGTCAGCGACAACATTTAACATTAGTTGGATTATAGAAATACAATCAAGGGCATTTTTAATTTTTAATTTTCGATATTTTGCGGTGCTAGACTTATTGAAATTATTTGACTGCATAGAGCCATAATATGATATCGTGTCATCAAGCATCATTTCTTTGGTAGCCCCACCGACAAAATAGACAACCAAATCTCGTTTCAAAAATAAATTATCATCGAAATACTGTTCATTTAAAAACTTAACTGTAGTCGCACTATAATCTATACCGCCTTTATTATTTTTAACGAACTGCCCGTTACTGTAATCAATACTAAAAAGAAAACGCAAATAGAAATCCCTATCCATTTCTATAGTTTTAACATGGTTAGTATAAGTCCCTAATATATCAAAATCTTTTATTATAGCCTCTGCTATTGGCTTAAATGGAAAAGAGGAGCGTATCTCTACTGTTTTTATGGCTTGATGTTCAATGTCTGACTGGTCTTTCCATCTTTTGATAATCTTTATATCAACTTGATTGATAGAATTATTTGACCTATCTATTTGTATAGAAACATTTTTACTTGTATTGTAGTGATTAAGCATAGTAAAGCATAATTGCTCAATGATAAGACCACACAAGCCTTTTAACTGAATTTCTCTTAAATTTCTTGTATCACCTGACGAATTGGCTGAATTAAAATTTATATTGCTTAAACGCTTTTTTGCAATCTCAACGATATTTTGAGTGTTTTGATTATCAGGTGTAAGCACTATACGCTGTATTCTAAATGGTAGATTGTTGAAATAATCACATCGGATCATGTGATTATTGTCAAACAGCATTTGCCCATCATTATAATCTATATATTCAATGTACATATTAGGCACTCTCATTATTCTGCTTGTATGAGGATTCGTGAGTACATTCGATTACCCTTAATGTAAGCACGGTCTAACTTACCATTCCAATCAGCAACAGCTAAATCACTTAATAATCCATTTTTGACATCTAAATCCATACCAATAATTTTAAATTGTTCAGGGTTGTGTTTGTCTAAAAAGCTAATAGGAACACCCATAATACCTTTATAATCGCTTGGTGTGGCGATAGTTACGGGGACCTCAATGGCGTTGTAATTATCGTATTTTTGATAAGCATTTTTCCCTTGAATTTTCTTATTAAATTTAAGATTTTCTGCCATTGTCATCAGTTGCAAGGGTTGATGTCGTCTGCCATGGTCGATATTTGTAAACCAACGAACGCCTTTTACACGAATATATTTATTCCCCTCGTCATCAATTCTAAATCCTGCTGCTTCAAGTGGGTAGCTTTCAGGTACTCTAAACTCTCTATCACCACTATTAATGGTCGCACCTAACCATGCTTCATTGTTTTTAATGAGTGAAAATATGTCTTTACAGGTAATGGCGTTCATATTTCCAATAATGGAAAATTGTTTATCCGCTTCCACTATCCATGCCAAAAATTCACGAAATAGCGAAAAGGGTGGATTGGTGATAATCATATCCGCTTCATCTCGCAAGGCTTTGATTTCATCTGTTTTAAAATCCCCTGTGCCATTAAGGTAATGCCATTGCAAATCCTTAATATCGACTTTGCCGTCATGGTTATTGTCTTTATCAAGGATGAATATTTTACCCTGTTTTACCGATTTATCTTTGTCATAATTCGGGCTTTGAGTTTCAAATAAAGACGGCTGATAATCAGCTTGTAAATCTTTACTGGTATGTGCGTAACTGGTGCTAATGAGTTTTTTCAAGCCAAATCGTTCAAAGTTTTGAGCGAAATACTTGGTAAAATTACTCCAATCGGGGTCGTCACATGGTAAAAAGACAATTTTACCTCGAAAAACGTTAGCGTCATAGTCAAGGTAGGATTGCATTTCCTTTTCAATATCGTTGTATTGCGTGTAAAACTCATCCTTTTTGGCACTTTTGGCTTTAGATAAGCCACTATTTTTACTTTCAAGATGTGCATCATTATTAAACATATTAAAATCTTCTCAATAAGACCAACTCAAAACTATCGTTTATAAAAAATGTTATTAAATCAAACGAATTTTATTGCACCCAATTGCAGTTAAAACCTGCAACATAAAGTCCGCCCCAAAAGCTCCGCGAGAAATCTTATTGCTAAGGTTTTGTGGGGTTTCCTCAATACCTAAGTCTTTTAACTTTTCTGCCACATCAGCATAGCTAAGGTTTCTAAGGACAATTTCCGCTTTAACAATGCCCTTGGCTTTATTTCGCCATTCATTGCTCTTTGAGTGTTTCATGTCGTATTTTCTCACTATTTAAAACATATAATCATTATAAACGATTATAAATCTATTGTCAAAATTTGTTATAAGGCGTATAATCATCTCAAACGATGATTAACAGGCTTAAATTATGACAAAACACCTCTTACTAACAGCCCATGCTCGTAGTGTGTCGTCACTAGGCATTGTTCGGTTAAGTGATGACAAGTGCCATGCTATGCTGTGTAAATTGCGTTGGGGTAGTACAGAAATCGTGGTTTGTCCGAAATGCCAAGTACAAAATAAAGCCTATTACATTACCAGTCGTAAACAATGATAATGTGAGCATTGCAAACATCGCTTTAGTGTAACATCAAGCATTTTCTTATACCTCACAAGTGGAGGGAGCTAGGGTAAAATACTTAAAGAAAATAAAAATGCCTCTCATGAATATTTTCAAATAGTCAGTTTTTTATAAACAGAGTTTTTATAAATGGGGGTTTTTATAAATATTGGGGATTAGTAATGCGTAGGGTGGTGTCTGATTGCTCTTTTTTTTAAAGTGTAAAGAAAGGGGATTTTAGGCAAGTTAATACTTTTTGCGTTGTTTACTTATGCAATTATTAAAAAAATATCTCTAAATATTTTTAAATTTTTTCGCGATGGTATCTTCCCGATGGGATTTGTGAAGAATGTAAAATATTTTTTATTATCAATATGTTATTTAAAAATGTACGTTGGTATGATCATTTTCTTATGTGAGCAAAGTCGTTGACTCACGCGTTTGTTAAAAATCTCTTTTCATGCCGGTAGAATTAATGTCGCTATAATGCCTGAAAATTCATTGTATAATAGCGTTTGTGAAGCGTGAAAATTCTCCATGAGACGTGAAAAATTATGCATAAAAGCTTCCCGTGTATTCAAAATAACGGGTGTTTTTGAAGATTGAACACGTCTCATGTTTCGTGGTTTACTTTAGAGTTGAATATTTGATTTTTGTGTAAAAATACTTGCCAAGGCATCCATGATGCGTGAAAAATCAAGCGCTAATAGAAAAATGATGAATATAACCCACTTCGTATAGCGTGACATCACTTTTATACTTTTATAAGTCATGATGATTTCTTGAAGAATTTCTTTTTCCTTTTCTGTAAGTTCTGTTTGTTTTCTAGCCATGTTTCCACCCACACAAGCCTTCCCCTTGTTTGTTATGCTTTAAAATATCTCTGGCGAGATTTGAACTGATGTTCGTAAGATCTTTTTGGCCTAAATAAATGGGCATCCAACCAATGCAGGCTGAAGGCTCATTGATTGTTTTTATCGCGCAACCAGTTGTTAAGAGCAGCGCGCACATCAGCATCACTTTTTTGATTAATTTCATTTTCCACCTCGAGCCGTGTTGTTGATGACTTTAGCATTTTTTCTGTTTGCTTTTGCTGTTCAATCTTTTTTCCAAGCCTAAAAGCTTTTGTTAAAGCGATAAAAAAAGCGCTCAGAGCCGCTCCTGTAATCATCAAATTTTTTTTCATCCAGCCCATCATAAGCGTTGCTCCCGAAAGCGTTTTGCGACAAAGAAAATGCCAAAACAGGCGGCTAAAACCATGATGGTTGCCAAAGCCCATTGCACTGGACCATTGCCTGCCAATAAGCCTCCAAGTCCAGAAAAAGAACCAATAATGGGTGTTAGCGCTTCTGCTTTAAAAAAACCCATGGGTTCTTTTGTTTCAACAGTTTGATAATTGGGAGAAACATAAGCTCCTTTTGCCCATAAGCCCGCCTCTGCTGCACGACGATGCACAAGACCGTGAAGACGTTTTCCACCCGCTTTCGTCCATTTTTGTAATTCAGCAGGGACGGCTTCATATTCGTTGTTATTGAGTTTTTTAAGCAGGGTTGATTTGCAAAAAGCCACTATTCCTACATTATAGCAAAACGATACGAGTGCAGCGAATTGTTCATCTGTTAAGGAAACCGTCACATTTTTTGCAACAGCATTTTCAAATTGTCTTAAATCTCGAGAAAGAATTTCTTCGGCTTGTTTTTCCGTGATGATCATACCCTTGTGAACAAATGGTTTGCCAGCCGTACTGGTATGGCCATAGCCAATTGTCCATACCCCAATGGTATCTTTATAGGCTTCTAAACGCAACCCTTCCCATTGTTTAATGAGTGCAAGCCCTTCTGACGATATTTTTCTCATTTGCTTCTCCATAAAATAAAGCCTCACATTCATGTGAGGCTGGTTGACAGATTAAAAATGAATTTTTTCACGCTTCAAGAATAGAAAAGGCGTAAAATTTTGATGAAATCAAAAGGTTGGTCATGACATTTCTAGGGGATATTTCCAGTGGACCTTCCAAAAGGGATACAAGGGGATATTCCAAGGGGGATATTCCAAGGGGGGGGAATGCTTGGTTGGGGTCGATGTACGCTCATAGCTATTCGCAGGGGGCTGTGCACAAGGGGAGTGAGTGTAGAGAGAGCTTGTATGGAACGCTAGAAGCTATTGCTCGTGCGGTAGGGTTGGTATTGATAACATGGGGCATGTGGAGAGTGTTGAGGGAGAGGTGCTGGTGTGGGTGGTGATGCGGGTTAGGGGCTCAAACTTTTTGAGGGATATGGCGTGTCATATTTTGCTCTTTTGAGAAAAGGATAGTGGTGCAAAAGAGTAAGGTGTTTTGTGAAGGAGAAGAGGGGGTGTTTTTCTTTGGTTGATGGTGAGGATTAGTTTTGAGATTTCCTCTGTGGGCTGGTTTTTTTAAGGGTGTCTTGTTGGTGGGAGCTGTTGATTGAGCTACGATAAGCGTACTCCGTTGCGGTTATTTGATCCGATGGCATGAAAGTGCTTGAGAGGAAGCGATATTCTTAGAAAAATAAGCGTGGGTATAGGCTTTGATTGAAGACGAAAGCATTCAATATTTTACTCGTTTAGCGTTTTGTCTATCGACATCAAGGATTATTGCGAACAAGAGCTTTGGGGAGAATAAGAGCTTTGGAATTTTTATACAGTTTTAAAAGAGGCTGGTTTTGAGAGAAAATTTGATAGGATAACAGCCTTTTGCTTTTAACAGACAAGTTGTTTGCTATTTTTGCTTTATGAATGAATGGAAAAGCCGCTTTTCTTATTGCAATCTTAGCCATAAAAAAGCAGTGTTTTGTACTTGATGAAGAGGGAATAGGGGAAAAGACTTAAAATTACATCATCAAAGATTTGTATTCCGTAATCCTTTTTTTGTGGGGGGAAACAGACATGGTTTTTTCCCCTTTTTCCGTTAAGTTTTTTTCAAACCTCTCAGTTAGAGTTTCCCCTTTTTTGTTGACTTTTTCATGGGCGGCTTCTGGATTGGTTTTGAGATAGTGTTCAAGACGTCTTTTTCCTTGCGCATGTTTATAAAAAGTGGTTGGAAGATAGGAATCTAACTTTTCAGCGGGTAAAGGTGTCTTGGGTTCACATAATACACCCTTAACATTATCCTTGTGCATTCTTGTTAATTTATCAGATTCAAGATGAAGCTTTTTGGCAAGGTTTAAACTGAACATCCCGCATTCAGCAGCGCTTCGCTGAATATCCATTTCGGCCATGGCAAAAGAATAAGGAGGGAGTGGAAGACTTGCAAGGGTTTGATTTATTTTTATTCCTAGTTTCCAAGCACTGATATTATTGAATGTTGTAGGTTCAAACATGATCAAAGATATTTTATCATCAATAATTTTATAATCCATCGCCGCAAAATGGATTCTGCTTCCCATATTGACGATAAATTGGGAAGATTTTGCGCCACTTTCGATTGTTTCTTTGAGTGCGTGGGTAAGTTTTTCAGCTGTAAGAGCTAATTTCAGATTCATCCCTGGATATTTCCTGTTGGCTTTTTCGACGAGAGCCGGCATCAGTCTAATATCGGTATCTTCATAATTAGCAAAAATCCAATGGCCTGTAACGAGATCATCTTCTAAGTCTGCAATAATTGCTTTTAATTCTTCAGAGCTAGGGGGTACATTTTCTTCTTCTAGGGCGTTTTTTTGTAAACGGGCAATAAGGCTTTCTAAGGATTCATCGGGGCTTGGATCTTCTTGTGCATGCCCACTTTCTTGCGCACTTGCCCCTTCTTGTGTGGGGAATGAATGAGGAGGAGATGAATCTTGTGGTTTCATATGATTAATCTTATCTCTTGATAATTGATCGGCAATATTATTTTCTTACATTCTGGCCAAATGATGTTTTGAAAAAAAGCACTTGTCTCTTGAAGATTAAAAGAAAAAATCATTTTTGTGATCTTTTTATAAGAAAACGTTTAAAGAGAGAAGCTTTCTTCGTTTAAAAAAATCTGTGTGTTTTTTACAGCTGTAAAATCTGTAAAAATTGGAGGGAATTTGCAGGTGTTTGCAACGCTATTTTTATATTTTAAGTTTTTTCTATTGCCGGGCTCATTTCCATGAAGAGAGGACAGTTTTTTTTCAACAGTTCCTTCGTGTGAAAAAATGATATCATCCAAAAGAGCCATTGAGCCAACAATGGCTATTTTTTCAACAAATATTCCCTGAAATATTCCCTGTGGATTTTTTCCGCAAAAAAGATCATTTTCATCCTCTGCGATCAAATTATCCTGCTATGCTCGTAAAACACTGTCCTTTGAGGGTATCTGTTTCTTAAAGATTGGTTATGATATGTTTTTTAAAGGTGTGGGGACTCTAGGCTGGTTTGTTGTGCTTTAAGCCCCCGCAAATCGGCTGAAAGGGGGAAGCGCTTTCTGTGGATCTCAAGTGTTCCTTGGCTTGAAAGGCTTTGTTTCTTTACAAAGCAATGTGGGTTTACCTTAATCCTTTGAGATGTCGGGCTTTGCAGTGTGGGGTGGCTCAAAATATACTGTGCAGCAACAGAGATCGCTGTGTTCAGCTTATTGCTGTTCATGTTCTTGTTCAGCGTTTTTGTGATCTCTTGTATTGGTGGTTTTAGTTTTTTTTAAGGGGGCGGGTGCTTTATGGGAAGGGGTGTGGAGCCAGTTTGCTTTGAAGATCTCGAAAGACTGGTATGCGTGCGATAAAACAAAGGCAATTAAAAAGACAGAAATTAAAAAAGACAGAAGGTATTCCCAAACAGTCAATTTTTAACGCTTCAAACAGTTACCTCCCTAAACAGTAAAACTTTTTTACAACGCTAGGATATTGTTTCTATTTTATGTATTGCTCCTATACATTGTTGCAAAACATACTGTTTTATAACAAATTTCATTAACAGCCTCTCACAACACAAAAATTTAATGGTGATTTAGTGGATTTAACGGTGATTTAGTGATGAAATTTAGACACAAAAACCCTTTTACCGCATCTGTCATTAAATACGATTTTTCATCTTCTGTCAACAAAAAACAATGATTTTTCCTTTTTTATCCTGGAAATAAAGCTATACGAAAAAAGCGCACTCATTAGTTGTTTCTGGGGGTTGTATTTGGGGGTTGGAAAATATATTGCCTTATATGGGGAAGTTTTTTTGATACGGCTTTTTACAACAGAGAGGTTTTTTGAAGAGAGGGACGGGTTGCTCGTAAAACACTGCCCTTTGAGGGCGTCTGTTTCTTAAAGATCAATTGTGATGTGTTTTTTTTAAGGTGTGGGGGCTCTAGACGGGTTTGTTGTGCTTTAAGCTCGCAACTCCTATTAACAAGGGAAAGCCCTGTTGTTTTCACGTGCAATTGAGGTTTATTTTTTTAACGGGCGTGGGTTTTTAGATGCTTTAGCCTTTGTGAGGGGGGGAAATGAAGGGTGTTTCTTAGTGAATGTTCTTTTGGCTAGAACAGTCAAAATGTTTATAAAGGGCATCAAGAATAAGGCGTAGTGAGTCAACAAACGTTGGTAGGGGCTGATCTTCACTCACAAGATATTGTAAGGCCGCATGAAAGTTGTGTTGACGATGCAGATTTTGTGCTTCTTTAATCACTTCTTGCATCGCTTCATAGCGTTGCGTTGCTTTTTCAACCCATTGATTTTTTGCTTTCTCATCAGAGGCGTTATGCTTAAAGCCGTCATAATAGCCGTTTGGTAAACCTTTGGCACATAAATAGTCGTTTCTGGTTTGTAAATATTGTTGCGCCGTGTCATATTGCTCTTGACTGATGCCGGATGAATCCCCTTTATAGCCAAGCAAACAAAGACGCCCAATATAGGTGCCCACAAGCGGATTTTTGGCTTCTTGTAAGCTTAAACCAAAGTGTTTCGCACGCATTTCAATGGCTGATTGGAGCGCTGATTGAGAGGCCGATTTTCGAAGGCCTTTGGCGCGTGAAATACGGCCATTGGGTTCTCTGAGTTTACCTGTTATTTTCGGTCTACCGCGTTTTTTACCTATTTTCATGAATTTACCATTTGAATGAAAAAACTGTCTGTTGGTGGGGGACAGGGATTGTAAAAAGCACTTGAAGAAAATAATGGAGGAAGAAAATACTGAGGAAATATAAGCCATTGTAGCGCAAAGGAGACGGAAGTCTTTAAGTGTAGAAGTAATGTTATGGGGTAGCAAAAATCATCTTTAAGATATTTTCTATCATTTTTATTCCACCCCCATCATGCTTATCTTTTTAGCAGAGATCGCAGATGATTTGCTTTCTACAGATTTCTCAACGGCTCGAGAAAAAAGTGAAAAATTTTTCTCATATGTGAATGAAAAGTCATATGTGAGTGAAAAAATAAAATTCCACGAGGCTTTCTCCCTTAATTTTTCTCATACAGTCCTTATCTCATAAGGCTTTATTTCTTCTCATAAAATTATTGGGGGATTCTTTGGGCTGATTGGGCTTTTTTCTTGATGAGCACTTTGCGAAAACTTTTCAATTATCTCCTTATGATAAAGGCATTCATTTGCTCTTAGGGTTTTGCTCTTTATAGGGTTCTTTATCGATATAATCCTTTATAGAGGATATTTTTCGGATAACGAAGGGGGAGAGAACGCTTGTAAAACAGATTTATTCATGTACGTTATTATAACATAAGATGTCCTATACTTTCAAATAAAATAATTATTTATCGGTTTAAAATAAATGCTCAAGAATCAAGCGACTGGGTTTGGTGATGTTCTTTTTATCTCCTTTATAGAGGCTATAAGTTTTCTTTTGCTCCTTTGAGTCTGGGCATAAGAAGGGGTCCTGTCGTTTAAAGGGGGGTGATGCCCTATCCAAAAAACTGAAGATCGCCAGAGAAAAGCGATATTTAAGAGAAAAGCGATATTTAAGAGAAATGTGGTTTTTAAAAAGAAAAGGGGCGTTTATAAAACTTGGGGTATAAAGCTGGGGACTTGTGAGAGACAAAACTTTTCTTGTTAATGTTAAAAGAAGGGCTTTTTAATTGAAGAAATTTGAAAGATGTTGTCGGGGTATTTGGGCTTATAAGCATTGAGAGAAAGTGTATTGTTGTCCCGTATTCAAGGCGTTTTAAAAAGAAAGTAAAAAAGTTTAAAAGAAAGTATTAGCGCTTGCGTCATGATGAGAAGAGTGCTAGAGAGCTCCATCACGCTGTTTCGTGTGTTATCAAATATTGAAGCGTGAGTATTTTAGATATGGGGGTGATCCATATGATGAGAGATCAATCACAACAGAAACCTGCCCGTGAGGGGACAGCTTTTATCTCACAGTCCGTGTTAGAACAGTCAGCAGCTTTTAAAAAGGGCATGGTTCTCTCCACAAAAGATTATGTCATCATTTGTTGCTTGGCTATCCTCTTATTGGTGCTTTTTGTCACTTCTCTCTCTATGAAGCCTTGGGAATTTTTTGACATTTCTAAAGAACAGCTTCAAGCAATGGAGTCCCAAAGTTTTCAAGAAATGACTCAAAACTCTTTTAAAAATCCTATCATTGAAAATCTGCGTGATGCGGGGTGGAAGGGTGTTTGGGCTTTTTTATGTTTTATACCGTCAATAATTTTGAGTTCTCTTGTTATTTTTTTTCCACTCTTTTTTATTCTCCTCGCCATTTTTAAACGGGACGTGAAGGAAATGATGCAGCTGTGGGAAACAGTGTCAGAGCAGCAACCTTTAGACAACCAATCTCTCGACACAAGATTATAGGGGGAACATGTGAACGCTTCTTTCATCATTGGATGGTTGATTGGCGCTGGGACAACAATCTTTATTTGTGGTGCATGTTTCTTGGTACTCTTTTCTACCGCGAAGATCGTTTTGGCACTTTATTATTCTTTGATAAAACGGACAATCTTGTTATTGAAAATGCGATGGAAATTAAACAAGAGTCCAGCGCAGAATTTGAGGCATGATCAGACAGAGAGAAGGGGACAGACAGCCCTTGCGACACAATTGAGTGCTCTTTCTTTTAAAGAATCTTTGGAACTTTCAAGAGAAGAGTCTCGAATACTCTTTTCGATCATTTTCGTTATGTTGGTGCTTTTCGTTGGTTTTATCGTTTTTGCAGCCTTTCTGCCAAAATCTGCGATTTGTTTGCACAATCATACGCCTATACTGCTTTACGTTATTGACTTTGTCATGGGGCTGCTGTTTTGGGTCTGGTCGTGTATTGTGGTGGCTTTGCCTATCATTTTAATTCTCTATAGTCTCCTTCAGTGGGGCGTGGAAAAAACAGTCAAGAAATTAGAAACATTTGCTTGAGCAGAGAATGGAAATAATGATTTCCATCTCAAGGCGATAAAGAAAAAAGGCGATAGAGAAAAAAGGGGAACGTTATGATAAAATATTTGGTTCTTTTAGGGGGCCTCATTATTGTCATTTTAATATTTATGGTCTTTGTTAGGTTTCCTTACCGGTTGATCAAGCACATGAGGGTGTCCTTTAAACTTGCTCGAGAATTGAAAAAGAATACGACGCAACAAAAGCAAGCCATACAACGCTTGTGTAATGACTGGGAAGAAATGAAAAGACAGAATCTCACGCATAAGACCCTTGAGGAAAAAATGCGCTTGCTTAATTTCAAAGAATCTCTGCCTCTTTATGCAAAAGAATGTAAAATAATCTTTTCTATCCTTATTCTTATTTTTCTTCTAGAACTTACTGTCTCTACCACGAATTTCGTATGGTGGAAGAGTGATCGTGTTGCCTTTATCATGCTGATCTGGACCCCTATATGGGTAGGAACTCTGCTCGTTGTTCCCATCATTGGGGTCATGGGTATAAAATTAACCAGAAAATTAAGAGAAACGCTTCTAAAATTGGACGAAGCCATAGAACAGCGCGATCAGGCAATTCGTGTGCAGAATGCGCAAAGTGAAAAAGAGCAAGGGGGAACAAAATGACCAGTAGTCTTATAACATTAGCAGTCTGTTCTATTCTGTTATTTACGCTCTTAAATGCTTTAATATGGGTGCCCATTGTTGTCATTTATTATCTGTTTATCAAGCGTGCGCGGCTCTATTGTCGTGTGAAAAAAGAGCTAAAATGTGTGCTCAATGAACGTGATAGCGCCTTACAACAGATCGCTCAAAAGTGAAAAAGTGAAAAAATGAAAAAATGAAAAACAGCAGCCTGTTTGATCAGAAAAAGCTTTCGCTTGTTTGGACCGACTATAAAAAAATATTCACTCTTTCGACCGTCATGGTGACACTTCCGACAATTATAATGGTTATCGTGAAGGTATGGAGAAGGAAGGACTTTTTTTCTATGAGTGTCTTAGAGCCATTGGTATGGGTATTTGCCGGTGCTTTTTTATTCTTACCCATTGTTTTTATAATGCTTTTTATCGTTACCCATCAGTTGAAGAAAATGATAGGGCAATTGGAAGAAGAGGTTGAGCAGAAAAAAACACCGATGATCATCTATCATGAACTCTCTCATAAAATCGAGGGGGAAAAGTGAAGGAAAAGAAGAAAATAAAGCATTCTGCTCTTTTTCTAGCATCTTGGGGCTTTCGCGCTTTAAGGGGCGGTGGTGAGATCCTTTGAGTACAAAAGCTTTTATGAGCTTTTAGAGGCTTTAAGACAAGCATAAAATCCATTTCCACCACGCTTTGGTGATGGTTTAAGGGTAGGCTTTGGTGATCGCTTGGTGGACTCCAAGCTGTTCTCAAGACAAAGCAACGCACGGCTGATTTTCTTGAACTGTTTTGCTTTTCTTGTAAAAAGTACTTCTCTTGGAAAAAAATACCACTTAAGAACTTTAGAACCAGAGACTGAAAAAATCTGCAAGCGTGAAGGAGAAAGTGTACAATTCTGCAATAGAGAGATGGCTTTTATAAAAAAGTGGGTTGAGGAGACAAAATAGGTATTTAGACAACGAGGAAATAAGAGAAAAGAAAGATATATGATGCGCAGAGAAAATATGCCTTTGAAGTTAAAAGAAAAAATGCTTTCCTCCTATTGTTTTCATAAAAGATGAGAAAAGATAAGATAAAGACAAGTGTAATTGATCTCAAAGCCATTCATGGTGATGAATTGTATTCATTATCAGGAATAAAGTTTCGCTTTATGCAAATAGCTTAAAATTTTAGATAAATGAGGGTAAAAAATGAGACATAATGGGGGGAATTTAAGATCAGATAGGGGGAGAAATTCAAGATCAGATCAGGAATTATCAGATCAGGAATTGCGGTCTTTTTCTTTAGAAGAAATGTTGCTGACACGCAAAAATTATAAAATTATCTTTTGCTTTGCTTTTATTCTTGAGGCTTTTAAAGGGGTACTTGTACTGTTATTTAAGTGGGATTTGACAGATTGGTGGAATTATAGTCTTTTCATTCTCATATTAATATTGTTTGTTCTATCCGTGCTTCTTTTTTTATTGATCCCTGTTGCTTTTGTCGTCCGTGTTATTTTTACGCATTTGTTGAAAAAAAAGATTGCTCAGTTAGAGAAAGTTATTGGTCAAGCGGAGAAAAATTCCTTCTTAATAAAGTAAATGCGTGAAGAGGAGGGCAAAATGAATACACAAATCTTTCTATCTTTTCATGCTTTCTAGGAGTACTTTTATGGGCGTGATGTTTGATCAAGGGAAAAAATGAGTGGTTGATCTCAAAGCGGTTGATCGTACTAAATTGAATTCATTGTAAGGATAAAAGCGTCGTTTCATGAAAATAGCTTTAAAATTTTAGACAAATTTTAGACAAATGAGGGATAAAAAATGAGGCACCATGAAAAAAATGCAGCATTGGATGGAAACCCACGGGTTTTTTCGTTGGAAGAAGCGTTTTTGACACGCAAAAATTATAAAGTCATCTTTTGCATGACTTTCACTCTTTCAGCTTTGAGAACGGCTCTCTTTTTACCAGCATTGCTTGAGGTGAAGTTGACAGAGTGGGAAGGTAGTGTTGCGGCTATTCTCTTGCTTATCATGCTGTTTATATTAGATTTAGTTTTTATATTGATCCCTGTTGCTTTTGTCGTCCGTATCACTTTTACCTATTTGTTGAAAAAAAAGATTGCTCAGTTAGAGCAGGTAATCTGGAAGCGGATAGCGGCGACATATCGGCAAACGAGTGCGTGAAGGGGAGAGCAAAATGAGAGGTATCGATATCGTTGTCCTATTTTCATGGGGTGTGGGCGTGACGCTTTTTACACTGATTTCTGCTGTGGTCATGATGTTTATTTGGGCATTGTATTATTCTGCTTTTAAGCGGGTGAGATTATATTGCCAAGTGAGGAAAGAATTAAGATATGTGCTTAAACAACCGGTCTCTTTTGAACCGCTGAGTGGAGAAATACCGATGATGAAGCCATCATTTGAGGAAAAAGAATACAAGGATTTTTCTCTTGCTGATGAGGAAATTCTCACGATGGAAAGTGCAACGGCGCTTTTAAAGAGTTTGGGGGGAAGGATAGAAATTGAAGGAAAAGGGGATCATTTGGCAACCTTCTTTTTACCAGATCGTGAAGTGCAGTTTCTTTATAATGCTGAGAAGGGGTATCCGCAATTTGATTGTGCCATTGCGGTGGTTTCTGGTATCCATGCGGCGGCTTGCCAAACGATCGATCCTTATAATTCTGGAAGCTTGATTTCTCTCGAATTGAGTTTTGATCTGAAGGGATTGGAAATTTTTGAAGAAAAGATCAGTGCGGGGTGTTTACGCCATGCGCTTGAGAAAGCTTTAGAAAAGGCTATGGCCGAGGTTGATCTTGGCAACATGCTCCGTTCTCAATATCACATTCTTCCGTGGGAACACAAAGTTGTGGACCTTAAGTTTTCATCTTATTCGCTGCGTTATCTTGCGGCTCTCGCTTTGATAGGGGATGTTGAAACTTTAGACTCCTATCACAAAAGCTTTATGAAAGGTGAGAGATTGGGCTTTGAGACAAGCATTCAAGAAGAGCATCTGGAACGCGCGATAGCGATTGCTAAGGCGGTAGAAGAGACAAAACAGCCCAGTTATGATCTGCTTCAACAGACGGCAAAGAGTTTTTCTATGGAGGTGGAGAGTTATGACTATTTTAGGATCAAAGATCCAAATTTTTGCAATAGAAGACGCTCTGGTTACGAAAATTTGCTCGAGGAAAAAAGAGAAGAATTAAGGCAACAGGGATATATAGTATACGAAAAGGACACGATTTGTGAGGTTGATGGGAAAAAAGCGCGTCCCCATATTCTTTACATGAAGGATGGAGAAGTAGAATATATGGATGTAAAATTTAAGATTGATAAAAAAATTATTGAGAAGAATAAAGAATTTAGATAAATCACATAAAACTCAAATCTTAAAATAGCGTATAAGAATGAGAAAAACAGAGGGGATCAATGCAGGAGAAAAACGCAATATTGGGAGAGTCTTTCTTTTCATGCAAAAAATTTATGCTCTCTTTAGTGGCGGGCTGTAAGGGGGGGGAAAGGGATCAAATGATCGGGCGCTCCTTTTACACAATGTTTTACACAATGTTTTATACGGGCCTTATCATGATGGCTTTAGAAGTTCCTGCGGGTGCAAAAGCTCTGATAGAGCCAGAGCAGTGGACAAGATGGAAGGGAATCGGGTCTCTTATTTTTCTCTTACCGGTGTTGATTTGGTTTTGTCTTCTCACGCCTCTTCCAATCCTTTGGGGGATTCGTCGCGTTAAAGAGCGCAAATTGGAAAAAAATAAGGCAAAAGCTGAAAGAAGAAACAAAGCTGTCAAAGATCGATTGATGAGATGATCGCCATGAAGAGGGAGATTATTGTCCTTTTTATTTTTTTTCTGCCATTTGGTTGTTTTCTTCTCGAGGCTGTGACGGTCTTTGCTCTTTTTGTCATGATGATGATTATGGTGCCTTATTATTCTTTAATCAAGCGTTTGAGGCTCTATTTCAGAGTAAAAGAACAAAGACGTTTGATGAAAGAACAGCCGCAGCGTTTTTGTTTCTCTAAAAAAAGCCTTAAAGAGATCGTGCAGCAAAATTTAGCACCGAACACAGAAATAAGTTCTCATGCGTTTAAAAAATGGTTCTCTTTTTCCAATAAAGATTATGTTATCCACGCGTGCCTCTCTTTTATCGTTATGGTTTTCAAAGTTTATGTCTATGTGACTTTCTATACAGAGGTAAATTTTTTGAATGATGAGGAGAGATTTATCTCTATGATTATTTTCTTTTTTTACTTTGTTGTTTGCTCGGCATGTATTTTTGCAACGGTTCCTGTTATTATAATCCTTCGTGAAATTTTAACCTCTCGGCTAAAAAAGAAGATTCAGCAATTGGAAGAAGTGACTAAAGCCCCCCCAATCAATTAATTTATAAAGGGAAGAGGCAATTAATTTATAAAGGGAAGAGGTGAAAATGCATAATGAGATGGCGGCGGCTTATACGATCGCTTTTATGACTCTGCTGGGGGGGCTTTTGGATTTGTTCTTAATGGTCCCCATTGTGGCACTGTATATTTCTTTTATCAAACGTTTGATATCCTATTATAAGGTTACACGGCAATTAAATGCAGCGCTGAAAAAGCGCCTGTAGTTCTCAATGACGTAGAGGAATCCTTTTAGATCGTGCCCTTGCTTCATGGTCTTGAGGGGGCATAGAGGCTATGATGCACACCGTTGTTTCTTTCATTTTACATTTGCTTTTGCTTTTGCTTTTACTTTTACTTTTGTGTGAAGGGGGCTGATACCAATCAATTGGCTAATAGGTTTGAGATGGTATTGGCTTTCTACGGTTTTCTGTAAATAAGAAAAATCGTAAAAACGTGGAACTGTAAGCATAAGGGGCTTTTATCAAGAGTATGAGCAATTGGGGATGATTGGGTGAAGAGGGCGTGAATGGAGGTGTAGGAGCCAATGGAGAGGCTGGAAAAGTACAGAAGAAAGGTGGAATTGGTATGGGGAAATTAGGAAAAGTTTTGTTTGGAGAATGGGGGAAAGGTTGAATTGCTGGGGATTTGAGGGCTGGGAAAGCTGTTATGTGGAGCATGTGGTTTGAGGAAGGTGTGGGGGCACTGAAAGGCTAAGGAAGATGAGAAACACGTGTGGTGTTCTCTGCTTCTTTTATCAAATGTTTTTTTACCATAAGGTCACAGGATCATGAGATTCAGCGCTGAAAAAGCGCGTGTAGTTCTTAATGACGTAGAGGAATCCTTTTAGATCATGCCCTTGCTTCATGGTCTTGAGGGGGCATAGGGGATGATGCACACCATTGTTTCTTTCATATTACATTTACTTTTGTTTGAAAGGGGGGCTGATACCAATTAATTGGCTAATAGGTTTGAGATGGTATTGGCTCTCTACGGTTTTCTGTGAATGAGTACAATCGTAAAAGCGTGGAACTGTAAGTACAAGGGGCTTTTATCAAGAGTATGAGGGATTGGGGATGATTGGGTGAAGAAGGCATGAATGGAGGAGTAGGGGGGGGTAAATGGAGGTGCCGGAAAAGCACAGGGGAAGGGTTGAATTGGTGGGAGGAGTTGGGGAAAGTTTTTTGGGAAGATGGGGTTTTAGAAGGGTGCGGGGAGGTGTTTTGTACCACTTTATTGAAAGATTTGGCTTTTAAAACTATCGACTTTATTGTCTTCTCAAGATTGCTATGGAGACGTGTTTATTCTCAATGCCCATGATTTTGAGAGAGTGTCGTTTAAGAGAAAGTTCGCAGCACAGCGTTTGGAGGGCGCTTGCTTGTTCAAGAAAAGCAAAAGGAGGGATTGAATTACAAGTTTTGTTTCTTCAGATGATTTTTTATGACATCGAGGATCTGTTGACTTATCTCCTGATGGGTCAGCCAGCGTGAACCTTTGGATGTTTTCTTTTGTCCTAATTGAATAGAGATGAAATCAACCTTATTTTTGCGTGCGCACTCAGTGATCATTTGATCATGAAGGTTGGAACCAAAAACATGAAGAATACACGGTGGTTTAGGCAAAAGCGCTAACTGTTCAATTAACGCGCAAGAAAAGGCAAAGGCGGATGAATGAATCCATAATATGCAATATTTTAAACCATGCCATTGCTTCACGGCTTCTAAAAATTGTGTTCGTGATGGTGCATAATCATAATCCAACGGGATACACAACTGCTGTTTTTGTAATGCCTCAAGCTGAACTTTGGGGGAAAGAAAGCGTGCGGCGATAATGGCTTCTTTTGGCTTAAGAGATTGACAAAAAGGAGAAAGCATTTCTGTGCCCCCTACGACTAAATAACGATATTGCGTATCTTCTTTTTTCATGTCTCCCCCTTTTGCTTTAAATGCGTTGCTTTAAAACTGTACACATTTCATCAGAAAGTTGTTTACAACGTGTTTGTATCTCTGTGTTTGTATCTCTTTCCTTATAAACTTGCCAAGGAAAACCTTTACCCTCTAAAGAAAAATCCTTGTCTAAAAGAGGTTATTTGTCATCGCGCGTCATCCATAAAGTGAACGCACGGACCTGCTATCAATGTGCAGATGGTGGTGCGCATTTGGGGGGGGTGCACTCTCATGAGAGATAAGCACAACGGGTTTATTTCAAAAGGCATTATAAGCGCAAGAATCAAGCGTATTTTTTTAAACACACAACTATGAGCCTTAAAAAAGGGCATTTGAGATCCCTCGCACCACTGCAATGGTTTTTACAAACAAGCCGACCACAGCACTTGAATGAGCCTCACTTTGATGATGATTGGGATCGACATTCAGGCAAGAGGGGGTGCTTTGTCATTCAATCCAATGAAGTGGGGTCCTCTGTTTTACAAAGCAATCCGCTAAATAACTGGTTCGTTGTTATTCATGAGAGGTGATGCGCAGACCACAAAATATTGCTCTCTTCAAGAGGATTTTTTCCCTGAAAGGTCTCACGGCAAGGCTTAAGGTTTATCAGTAAGAATGCTCAATATCCCTTATGCTGTCATAAAGAGCAATTGTGATTGTATTCCATGGTCATGGAATCAATAAACCAAGTATTGTTGAAAAAACATTCCTTAAAATGTGGAAGAGAACGTTCGCACTTTCATTTATGCTGAAACATTCTATCTCAAAAATAGCTGCGATCTCAGATGGATATTGCTGAATATATTTTTCATTATTGGTTTGTAAGCCCCCCAATGAAAAGTAGAAAAGCTCTCCTTTGAGCGATTATTGATCCTTCGTTGAATGAGCGTGCATTAAGATTTTTCATGGTCCATTTTTTTAGGTTGAATTTTTTAGATTGCATCAATCACTTTCTTTAAAATCATGAAGATGGGTTAGAGAGAAATGATTGAGAAAAAATGCTTTTTATGAACCTTCTCAAAAGGGCTGGTGCGGGCGTGGGCGTGTGAGGGGGTGCAGGAGGGGCTGTAAGGGAGGGTGTGGGCGGGGGGCTGGTTTGTGGCGGTGGATCGGGAGCTGTGGGCGGCTGGTGTGCGTGTGTGTGGGTGAGTGGTGGGGGTGCAGGGGGGTGATGGAATGAGGTGCTGAATTTTTATAGATTTATCAGAGTGTTATTGCGATACCATTCATGGGGAGCTATGAAATGGGGGTGATAAGCCTTGGTTTGGAAGTGTTCAGGCGTGTGCTTCTTTACAACAAAACCGTGAAGAGGCGGTCTTTAATGGTTGGCATTATCAAGATTGAGGGGATCCGTGTATGGGGGCAAGATTGAGGATATCTTGCTCTCTTTGAGGATTTCTATTGGGTGAGAATGCGTTTTACTTAAGAGATGGTTTGTGTCAAGAAAGAAAAAAGAGTTTTGCCAATAAGGGAATTTTGTAAATAAGGGAAGAGCAAATGAAGGGGAAAAATTTAATAGGGGGTAAAGGAGCGCGCTCTTTTGCTCTTGAAGAGTCCTTTCTTTCCTATAAAGAGCATAGTATCATTTTTCTTATTTCTGTGATCGTGGCGCTGTGTGGGTGGTTTTTTTTGATATTCTTAGAATTCAAAAAGCCGTTGACTATTGCTCAAGAGAACACGCGTTTTGCCTTCTTTGTGCTGCGTGAAGTCATCATGGTCTGTGTGTTTGCTTTGATGCCTGTTTTCTTGGTGCTTTATCTCATCTTAACGCATGTGTTGAAGAAAAAGATTCAGCAGTTGAATGAAATACTTTTGCAACGGGGGCAAACAACCAATCAACAAAATCATTCTGAAAAAATCGATAGAGAAAATATAAGCCGTTTTTTTATCGCATTCCTTTGTTTTATCATTTTGCTTGAAATGTCTTTTACGGCAGGCGTTGTCATGCTGATTTTGGAATTCTATTCTTTTTTCTTTAAGCGCGTGAGATTGTATTGTAACGTGAAACGCGAATTAAAACATGTCAAGAGCCAAGGGCTCTCACCATTATCTTGAGGGGGAAGAAGCCATGTTCAGCCATTCTCGTGATACAACGCGTGACATAAGAAGAGGAGAGGGGTGAAGAATCATCAGAGAGGGTGATGACGCCCATGTCGTTTGTGAGGAGGAAAATGCTCTTAACGTCATTTGGAGGGTAAGAGCGTTTTTAAAAAAAGAGCGTTTTTTTAAAATCTCTGGGAGATTGATTCGAAAATAAGAAAAGAGCCATGGAGAGAAAAACCATGTGTTGCACTTTATCATGGGGCTTAAAAGAGGGGGGGCTTAAAAGAGGGGGCGTGAAAAAGAAATGCGCTTATATAATAAAGGGAAGAGCAAATGAAGGGGAAAAAATCAGTATTTTATAACGAACTGCTCAATTTTTTTGAGAAAGAGTTTTCTTCTGTGCGAGAGTATTTTGTCATGAGTCTCCTCTCACTCATGATTGAGCTTTAGAAACAGAATCTTCTTTCTACCCTTGTTAGAGTCCCAAAAACCATTGACAGGGGAGCAGGCTAGTTCTCTTTTTCACACTGTATGTGCGCTCTGGACAGTTATTGGTGTGGGTGTTGTGGTTTTGATCCCCGTTATGGTGATCCTCTACATCATATTGTGGTGTTTGTTGCTTAAAAAGGCGCGCATATTGAACAAAATAAATGAGCAACGGGGGAAAATAACCCCTCAGCAAAAACAGCGCGATAAAAAGGGTGTGAGCGTAAAAATGGACGAGCTTCTTGTGACAATATTGGGTCTTGTACTTATATTCGTGACAATTTGGTTTGCAATTGTTCCCATGATGATTTTGCAACTTTATTACGGTGTCTTTAAGTTGGCGAGAAGATATGGCTTTTTAAAAAAAGAACTAAAAAGCCTGTTGAAAGAACAGGATTCAGCCTTTGAAAAATCATGAGCGAAGGGAAATTTTTTTGAGAAAATGCTGAGAAATTGAAGATTGATGGGGAGTGCTCTCGATAACATTTTACCTTTAAAGTTTTGAGAGGGGCTTGAGGGGCGGCCATACAACATTGCTTTAATAACATTGCTCTCATAACATTGCTCTAAAGGAATGGGGAGGGTGAATGGCATTTTTTTGGGAAAAAAGCGCAAATTGTAGACGGTCATTGAGTAAGGGCTGTGTGGGAGTAAGGGCTGTGTGGGAGTAAGGGCTGTGTGGGGTGAGAGGTGTGTGTGGAGCTTAGAATGGAAGCTTTGGGCTTATTTCATCATTTGAGTGGAGAGGATCGGTAAAAGAGCCGTTTTGAGTAGGCGATTGCGGTCTTTAAGGGCTGGTTCCTTATTCTTCAGCGCCTTGTTTATAGAGGTTTTGAGATGAATTTTATAGCGTGAGAGCTCGGAAATTTTCTTGACAAAAGGGGAGCTTTTGGGGAAAGAAAAAGCGCGGATTGGAACTTATGTGTTTTAAAGATTGGCGCGGGTTGAAAATCTTCACTGTTTGAGGAAGGAAAGCGGGGAAAGATCCCACAAATATTATTATTTTTATATTATTATTTTTTATGATTTTATACATGAGGCAAGCCATGAACCGCCTGTGCTCTTTTTTTGAGTCTGGATTTTACCTGCATGCCTCAGTTGCAAAAAAATCCAGAAATGAGAAGAAGCGCTCTTGTGTATGAGAGCTCATAAACTCTCTCTCGCATAGGCTTTAGCAAAGAATAAGAGGGGGGCTTTGTTAAAGAGTGAGAGGGAATAAATGAAAGAGCAAAATTGGAAATCAGAGAAAGAAACGCATAAAAGTACCCATTCTTTTGCGTTCCAGCAAGCGTTGCTCTCACCAAGGGATTATAAAGTTATCTTCGCTCTTGCTGTTCTCATTATCCTTTGGAGAATGATTCTAGAAACACCAGATGTCTTAAATTGGCAGCTGACAGGGTGGCAATATGCGGTGCATCTCGTGATCTTTAAGGCGACGAACTTCATTATGGGCTGTGCCATTCTTTTTATTCCGGTGATGTTCCGGATTCGTCGCAGCGTGACGGGGCAATTGCAAGAAAATATTCAAAAATTAGAAGAAGCATTCTCTGTACGAGAGCTCATAAACTCTCTCTCGCATAGGCTTTAGCCAAGAATAAGAGGGGGCTTTAGCCAAGAATGAGAGGGAAAAATGAACAGTAATCCTATCGTCGTACGTCTCTTGGATCCTGAGTTCTGGGTGATGATTGTTGTTTTCATGGTCATTATCATGCTGGTTTTGGCTCTTTATATTTCTGTCTTCAAACGGATGAAAATGAATTTCAAAGTGAAAGGCGCGCTGGAACGCGTACTGAAAGAAAATGATCTGGCAACACAGCAGTTTTGGAAAGACGAAGCTGTGGTGCTGGAGAGGCGTTTGCAACAAGAGGGAAAAGAGTTCTTGATCGATGATGATGAAATTCTCACCATGGAAAGTGCAACAGCGCTGTTAAAAAGCTTGGGGTGGTCTGTAGAATTGATGAGAAAAGGTGATCATGTGGCAATGCTCTTTTTGCGCTCTTTTTGCCTGATCGCGAAGTGCAGTTTCTCTATAACGAGAAACACATAGAAGAATTTTCACCCTTTGATCGCGGACTTCTCGTGATGAGCGGTATTTTTGCGGCGGCTTGTTATACCATTAATCCTCTTAATTCTGGGGTTTTGCCAACGGTATTTATAAATTTTGTCCCCAATGGATTGGAAATTTTTGAAGAAAAAGTAAGTGCGCAGCGTTTAAAGAAAGAACTTGATAAAACTTTAGCATGGATCATGGAAGAGGATTCTTTGCATGAAATGCTTTGCTCTCAATATCGTATTCCACCTTGGGAAAGAGACTCTTTAGTATGGTCAACCGTTGAAGCAGAGGCAGCTCCTTATGCGCTGTTGCATCTTGGTGCTCTTGCCTTGCTGGGGGATGTTGAGACTTTAGGTTCTTATGATGCAAGTTTTTCGCGAGGTGAGAAGCTTGGTTTTGATGAAACCATTGAAAAAATCCATCTGGAACGCGCAATGGTGATGGCTCAAGAGGTGAAAAGGGTAGGAAATTTTAGTTACGATTTGCTGGAACAGGTGGCAAAGATCTGCGCCATAGACGTGGAAGATTATCAACTTTTCAGAATGAGAGATCCGAATGCGTGCAATAAAAAACGAGATTTTCATCAAAAAATAGTCGAGGAGAAAAAACAAGAATTAAAGGAACAAGGATACGTTGTGAGTGATGAACCTCTCATCGTAGAAGCTGAGGGGGTCAAACATGCGCCTGATATTACTTATATCAAAGAGGGTGAGCCTGCATTTATGGATATAAAAATTGATTAGTAGGCACATTTGTTAAAAAATCCCTCCTATTTTAAAGAACAAGCGTGCTTGTTGAAAGAAGTATAAGCACCATGATTGAAAGATTTTTACCCCAAAGCAATACAAGAAAAATACAAGGGGTAAAATACACAATAAAAGCAAAATATAAGGGCTGAAAAAAATCAAAAAGTACAGCAGGTTTTAAAAAAGTAAGCTGAAAATGTTTTCTTATTCAAGATGAGGGGCGGACAAATGAGGGTCAATTTGTTCCTTTCTTGTTTTTTTAAAGATCTCTTCCTTTTTTTAAGAAAAGCCGTTTTTTATGTGAAAAAAAGCACGCTAGATATGAGAAAATATTTAAGCTTAAGTGAAAAAAACATCATTATTGATTGCGTAAAAAACTCTTCTTTCCGGTGAGGGGATATGGGTATGAAATCTAGGGAATATGGTACTTTGTTTATTGAGGCTTAGTTTATTGAGGCTGAAAAGTGAATTTTCGCAAGCCACACTGCCCACGCGCATTTTCTTGAAAGAAGAGAAGAATTGACTGCAAAACGGCAAAATTATGGTTTATCTTTGACTAAAGCCGTATGAGCTCTAGAGCTTAAGGGCTAGAGCCTGAGAACCCTTCAAAAGGAGGAACGATTAAATCAAGTGCTGTTTTTGAGAAGCTGATTTTTGGTCCATAGAAATACAATACAAATTAAAACAAAAGCCCTTTTTTAAAAGGGCTTTTATTTCATTTTATGTTATATACAAAATGTATAAAACTTTATTTTAAGAACTTTTTTATCTTATACTTTTGCAGAAACCATTTGCATAAAATATATCAATATTGAGACTAAAAAACTAGCAATGGCATTTAATAAACTTTTTCCTTTTTCATAGATAGCATCTATTGATGCTTGTTCTGATTCAGTTCTATTCGCTGTTCTCAGTATATTCAATGTATCCAATGGGCTCATTACTTGTTTAAAAAGATGTAAATGTGTCTTTTTAACAGTATAAGGAGCAACAATAGGAGAGGGCTCTTGATTGACTATACGATCAGACTTTTGAATTGCAAGAGCTAAACCGCTTGTAATTGCCCCCGCTATAAAAAAATATCTGATATTCATAGTTTTTCTCCTATATTTATTTATAGAAATAAATATCGATACGTATCATATATAAATTCACTTTAAATGACCATAGTAAAAAATACAAAAGTCATAAAAAAGAATAAACTTTGTCTATATTTTGACAAAATTTACCCTTAATTGGCTAAACAAAATCCTTTATGATTCTATTTTACGGATATTTTAAAAAAGCTCGAAAGCTTTGTCCGGAAGTGGAATCCCGTAAGATGGGTGGCAAAAGAACTTCTGTAAAAGTTCTTTTTGTACCATTGACCAAAGATTTATAAAATGAGGGTTCATTAAAATTAAAATGAGACGTGATGAAAATTGAGTCAAACTCGTAAAGGGAAGGATACACTCTTTTTTTAAGGCTAGAGTGTACCCTTTATAAGACTTGGATATATGCCATGAGGGTTAGGCATATATCCCTTGAGGGGAAGGATGCACTCTTTTGAGG
>NZ_JAQISW010000014.1 GCF_028618435.1 Bartonella sp. MM73XJBT.G | reverse complement strand
CGGAATGTTGAAACACTCATATGAAGCAATTTTGCACTTTCACGGTCTGTTAAAAGAATATCGTTTTCTGTCATTATAATTTCCTTTCAAGAGTAAAAAATGGGAACAAATCATAAGTATTTATTAAGCACATTTTGGAATCACTGGAAAGGTATTTAGTCTATAAAAAACAGTGTTTTATTATACATTTTCTGATGTGATAATTTATGAGTCTCATTGAGAAAGAATGAGAGAAGAGAGAGATAAAGTTATCCACAGATCATGGGGTATTACACCCCATATCTTAAGATTGACCTGTAACGTAAGCCGCCCATTTATCCATATAGACACGACGCTGTTCTAAATAATCAGTACGACGATAGGAGCGCTCTACTTGCCCCCCGACTACATGCCCCAGAATAGTTTCAGCGACCTCATAGGGGGCATCGGTTGTTTCAGCAAGCCAATTGCGTAAACTAGAACGAAATCCATGGGGGCAGGCTTTTAATCCAGTCTGTTGCATGTATTGTGACATACAATTTGCAGCAAGGGGACCCCGACCTGTTGCAGAAAAAAAGAAATCGTTACGAGAAAGTAAACGCGCTTGTTTTAAAATGTCTAATGCTTCAGATGATAGAGGCACACGAAATTCTTTTGTGGTATCCCGTTTTCCTTTCATATTTTCAGCAGGAATAGTCCATATATCCCCCTCAACTTGATTTTTATGAATATGACACAAAGGATTTGTACAAACGCCTGTCAGAATAAGCAAACGCAAAGCCAGTTGTGTTAGGGTTGATGCTTCGCAAAGTGTTTTATAAAAAGCCGGTACATCTTTCCAAACCATTGCTGGTCTATTAGTGACCTTATGACGTTGTTTTCCTAAAAGAGCCCGGGCTTTTTCTGTTGCTTGTAAATCAACATCCAATCCTAGTGCCGCCGCATGTTTAAGACAAAGATTGAGACGCATCAATGCTGTCCGAGCAGCTCCAGCTTTTGTATGCCAAATAGGGGCAAGGGTATCGCGTATCTCTGTTTGCGTAATTTCTGAAACGGGTAAACAACCTAATTTAGGGAGAATATGAAGGCGTAAAGGTAAAAACCAAATTCCATCTTTCCCATCCCCTTTTAATTCAGCTTTACGGCTTTCAAAAGCATCTAGTGCAATATCTTTTAAATAATGGAGATTGCTTATTGCTTCACGCTTTTGTTTATCGCGTTCTTTAATGGGGTCACGCCCCTCACGTAAAACAGAACGCCATCCTGTTGCCAATTCACGGGCTTGTTTTAAAGAGACATCTCTTAAAGTCCCCAAGCCCATTTCGCGACGACGCCCGTGAATGGTATAACGGTAAATCCATTGAGCACCCCCATCTTTACGCTTATGAAGAAGCAAGCCGGCACCATCATTATATTTACCAGCCCCCAATGTTGCGACAGACCTTGCATTAAGACGGTTCATAAGAGCCATTTTTTAATCCTTTCTTATACAAATTTTATCCACACATTCATCCCGCTTTTGATATGCAAGGGAATGATTTTGATTGATTCAACATACACAGATTTGAAATGAGAGAAGCTTGCGTTATTCGAGGGTCTAATTCAATATGAATAACGCTAGATTATCATTATAAATCAATATGTTGTATCTTTAAGGAGAAAATTAGTTTCTTTATATGAAGTGATCAATGATCGTTCAGGTGATGTGGTGAATTTTTTTCGGGTGTTGCAACGCCATTATTACCCTTTCATGGATCTGTTGGAGTTCCAGGTGAGTAGCCGTGAGGCGTTTGAACGGTTACGCACCCAAGATCTCAAGACCCTGACAGATTTAGAGCGAGCATTGCGGTTTTTATATCTGCAGCGGTTGAGTTTTGGTGGCAAAGTGGCAAAACAGACGTTTGGAGTTGATCCACACCGTGGTGCACGGTTTAATAGTCTCAAACTTGAAGCCTCCTTAAAGCTTATTTACCGTCGTTTAGCAGGTGTGACCATTGAACATTTAGATTGGTTTGAGTTTATTAGGCGCTATGATCGTCCCAACATCTTGTTTTACCTTGATCCGCCTTATTGGGGTGTTGAGGATTACTATGGCAAGGATTTGTTTAAGCGAGAGGATTATCAGAGGATGTCCACACTGCTTGCACAATTAAAGGGAAAGTTTCTTCTGTCACTCAATGATGTGCCGGAGATTCGCAAAAGCTTTAGCCCATTTAAGATAAAAGAGGTCACCATATCTTATACATGCAGTTCAAATAATCCAATTCCAGCTCAAGAGCTCATCATCTCAAATTGCGACTTTTAGCAAAGGAGAAAAAGCTGCCTTAAAGGGTCTTTAAATGATCTTTGAAAGGTCTTTGAAGACCCTTTGAAAACCCCTTTAATTTTTTAAAAAAGACGTGAATTTTAAAAATGAATTGCTGCAAAACCTGCTGACAAGCTACATACAAGACATATAGAATCAATAATTTATAGCACGACAAAAGTGCTGTGGCGGAGGGAATGCTATATTTATATAAAATCAATAGATTATATAGAAGTTCGGGAATTTTGATTCCGTTGATTCTTTTAACTTATTTTCTGCCTATCCCGAACCTTTTTAGAGCTTATTCTCGATCATTTAGTTCTAAATTTATCTTTTATTTTCTCTTCTTTCAGATATTAAGAAAGATGGCTGTGAGAGAAGGAATTGTGTTAGAGATCTGCTAAGGTTATTGTGTTTCAAAGGTTGCTTTTTAACACCTTTTGAACTATATTACCACCTTATTGTAAGGTAGGAGTATAGTCATGGCTACAACTGTTAAACTGTCTGATGATCTCATTAATGAGGCTAAGCGTTACGCGTCTGTTTATAGCCGCTCGGTTCCTAAGCAAATTGAATATTGGTCGCGTATGGGCAAAATAGCCGAAGAAAATCCAGATCTCTCCTTTCAATTTATTCAAGCAATCTTACTTGGACAACAAGAAAATGCAGATGGCGATGTAACAGCATTCGAATTTGGCTGAATCTATGCAAGTTTTACAAATCCATTCATTTAAAAAAACTGTCAAAAAACTGCATGCCAACCAAAAACAAGATCTAGACCAAGCTGTTCGCGTCATTATGAAAACGCCCACCATTGGTCAAGCCAAAACAGGTGATCTTTCTGGTGTTTTTGTCTATAAATTTAAAATGGCCAAGCAATTGACGCTGCTTGCTTACAGCTATGAAGATCACACGATTACTTTGACCTTGTTAGCACTTGGCTCTCATGAAAATTTTTACCGAGATCTTAAAGCATAATATATTTTACAACTTGATAGAGGCACACAGCATTAATTTTACTAAAGTTCTCCAGTGCTAAAGGTATTAAACCAAAATTTATAGACATGATCAAGCTATATTGGGCACCTAATTGCGGCATAATATTTTTAGCTAAACCGATTGGAGGACTTTGCAGCAAAGGAGTACTGCACTCATCTGCTATTACATACCTCTAACTTGAGTTAAAAACAAAGCTCTTCCGTACACCCCAACAAATGACTTTGTCATGATAGAACTTTACTAGATTAGAGGTAAGTCAGTAGCATCTGTTATAAATTTAACGCTTCGCACTTTCCTCGGTAAATTCAAGCCGCAAAATACTAAATACAACTAAGTCCTATAGCTCAATGCGCACATAATCATGCATGGTGTTTCTACGCTCAACAAGTTACACCTCAGTTCTCTTGCGCAAATACGAATAAGAAGGGTTTAATTTGCTAATTTTAGCTCAGTCTTAAGTACAACGTCTGGAAAGGCTACACGTGCCTGCTGCATCAACGTAATATTAATGCCATAGAAAAATCCCTTACTATCTGCTATAGCTTCATAAGGATTGCCTATAATGTAAAATAAATTTACAAAATGATTGACTAGGATATTAAAGCACGATAACGATTCATGCAATGCAAATCCGCAAGAGGAGATAAGGTATTGCATTTTAATTGAAGGTTTAGTTTTTAAGGAAAGTAAAAGCCTTATCCAACTAAGGCTCCGTGGGGAGGGGGCCATTACATGCAAGAACAAACATTTGTAAATTATAAGAAAAATGCTTATGAATTGGGCATGGAGCGTTTACGCTCTATGGAATTGGTCGAGACCCCTTCAATTCTTGAAGAAATGGCCGATGTTGCCCCTGATCTCGCAAAATTCATCATTTCTTTTGTGTATGGAGAAATTTATGAGCGACCTCACTTAACAAGCCGTATTCGGCAGCTTGCCACCGTTGCCATCTTTGCAACTCTCGGTAATGCAAGACGGCAACTCAAATTCCACCTTACCAGTGCTCTTAATATTGGGTGTAGTCCTGCTGAGCTGATTGAAGTAATGATACAGTTGGCACTTTATGCAGGGTTTCCAGCAGCCTTAAATAGTGTTTTTGCTGCAAAAGAGGTCTTTGATGAAAAGCAACTAGACTTCATATCTAGTTGCGGCTCGCCATTAGTATGCGAGGATCGCTACGAATCTGGACTGAAGGCACTAGAACATATTGATGGCCCCGATGGACAAATGATTATTAAGACACTGGGTAGCATTGCTCCAGACTTAGCTCGTTTTGTTGTTGAGTTTGGGTTTGGTGATATCTACACACGGCCTATCCTCAACTTCTTTGAACGGGAAATTATAACGGTGGCAGCGTTAGGAACGTTAGGAACTGCGATTCCACAGCTGAAGCTGCATATACAGGGTCTGCTTAATGTAGGTGGCACGCCCGAACAGGTGATTGAATTAGCAATTCACATTGCTTCTTATGCAGGCTTTCCTGCAGCGATTAATGTCGTTGAAATTGCTTCCGCGGTCAACTTTATTCTTTCCTCATCTAATACCGCACAAATTTCTTCTATACGTCTCGATGCTCCACTTTGGTATCAAGTATAAGGATCTATCCAATGAAAATCACGCCCAGAATAGCTCTTGTCTTAACCCTCGTAGGAACCTTTTTTTGGGGTTCCAATTTCCAAGCCACTAAGATAGCTTTAACGACTGTTTCTCCATGGACGGCTTCTTTTGAGCGGTTTCTCATTGCCGTAATCGCCATATTTTTAATTATGATTTTCAAAGAAGGCTTGCGGTGGCATGTTTTATCGCAAAATTTTATTTCTTATATTTTCCTAGGAATTATCGGTGTGGCAGGGTTTAATGGCGCTTTATTTGTTGGCTTGCAAACGTCAAATCCCATAACAGCCTCCCTCATCATGGCGACAACCCCTATTAGTGCTAATATTATTGAAGCTATCATGAATAAATCTTTCCCAACCTGTGAGAGGGTTATAGGGATGCTCATTAGCATGTTCGGGGTCTATTTAGTCATAACAAATGGGAGATTTTTGTCTAACCATGTTTCCTTTGCCAAAGGAGATATTATGATTCTTTTAGGTTCCATTGGTTGGGCGTTCTATACCGTGGGCACGCGGTCATTTGTCAAGAACGCAACCCCGCTTGAAACAACAAGCTGGACGATGCTCTCTGGCACCGTCGCCCTTGGCGTCCTAACCTTTTTATTCGAATCCCCTCTTCAAGAAACCATGTCTATGTCCGGCGCTAGTTTATTCGCACTCCTTTGGATAGGGGTTGCAGGATCAGTTTTAGCCTACCTATTTTGGAATATTGGAATAGCGATCCGAGGTCCGGGTAAGACGGCGATATTTTTCAATTTTGTACCTATTTCAGCTTTATTGGTGCAAATCCTGTTCGGCTTCATCCCTCAAATCATGCAAATCATAGGCGTTTTTGTTACGATTTTTGGAGTTCTAATCGGACAAGGCTATATATTCAGCTTACTAGGATCTAGAAAAGCCGTTCCCAATGCGCATAAAGAGTAATATACTTTTTAAGATGAATGGAAATTGGCGTGTTATTTTTCGCTTTATCGGAACAGATGTGGAGCTTGTTGATTATCAAGATTACCATTGATGAAAGGAATGAAAACAAATGACGCATAACCCCGCCCATTCTAGTGAAGTTCTAAAAGTAGCTTTTTTAGAAGAAATGGGGATAACAATACAAAAATTAGCGTATCGTCTTCATATAACAAAATACGTATTTATTGTCAAATAATATTTTATCTTTTTTTGTATTTTTTAAATACGTTGTGTATTGATAATATCTTATGATTATGAATTGCTTCTTTTATATTTATATGCGTTTAAAGCTATATTATGGGCTTTATGAAACGATTGCGTTATGTTTTGAATCTATACATCTATAATATTTAAAAAGGCTCTCATTATGCGTATTTTAAACTTTATAACCTATCAGTTTTTTTACTAAATGAATTTAAATTTTTTTGTGAATTTTGTTTATAATACATTTAAAATTTAATAGCCTCTTATAGGTGCTCTCTTTATAATCAATGCGTTCATTTACAGTTTAGTTATTTGAAGCTGCTGTTTTTACGCATTTTCTATAGCTGTTATATGCTTTATAGCCATGGCATCATTTTTCATTTTCATAAGAGAAACGATAAGTAGGATAATTGTAATTTATAGACTGTTATGAAAACATCTAAAGAGAGATTGATAATTATAGAGATCAGTAAAATTCCTTTTAATAGGCTTTTGTCAGTGATGTCAGTTTTGTCAGTTCTTTTTAGACCCTCTATTATTTTTTTTGAATGGTGAAAATAAAAATCAATATATTTCAATATGTTAATCTTTTAAATAAACAACCTATATTAAATACAATCCGTAAATACAATCTATAATATATATAAAAAGGGGTTTTGTAGGGGGGGTGGGGGTTTTAAGAACCTACAAAACCTATAAGTAATATAAGAAAAATGAATATACATAACTCTCTTTAAACAAAGCTTTTGAAAAGGATAAAGTTATCATTTTAGATTACGGTATAACCTCTTAAAGGCAATGTAAAAAAATCTAATTCTATTTAAGAGTGGGTTTCTTAAAAGTCTTAAAGCAATCCAAATAAGAGTATCTAAAAGTGCAAGTTTCTTCTTTTTAGAATAACGCATGATAAATTATCCTTTTAAAGATTGTACGTAAGCAATGTATAAAGGGGGTATAGAACCTATAGGTATAAGACCTTTTACCCCTTATAAGGTTAATATACCCATTATGTGGCATACCAAGTCTATTCAGTTTCTCTAATTTCCAATTTTGGTAGTTTTTTTACGATTTTCATGGTTTCTAAACTTACGGTAATAACCCTTTGAAACAACTCTAGAGGGTAGGCAGGGTTGCCAATGGTTTCAACGGCATAACGATTGGCATCATTCACAATGCCACTCTTTTTATCAGTCTTTACACATTGACGCCCCATAACCCATTCAAGAGCGGGTCTACCATTGACAATATACTCATAAGCTTCTGAAGCGGGTCTTGCGTCAAATAGGCAATGACAAACTTTTCAAAAGCAGCTTGCTTTTCTTGCTCTGTTATCTGCTATTTTCTACCAGCGTCAATTCTTTTTGAAAAAATGATAATAAAAATTAAAAATTCCTCCTCTTTACCCCATAATAATCGCAATATACTTTTAGAATGTGTACTCTTCTTTACAAGGGAATGCATAAAAATTTCACCTTCGCTTCTAAAAAGTTAGCGATTTTTTTTAATAACAAAACTTAAAAACTCAATTTTTTAAAAAGCTTATAAAATAATTTATTTGGCTTAATTGAGTATCGATAAAAAACATAAATCAAAATATAGAAACAATTCTTACAATAACGTCTCTTATGAAAGAGCACTTAACTTAATCAGTTTAGAAAAAAATATTTTCTTATAGCCTTGTATCTAGTAAAATCTCTTCACATTTTTGGGCATTTTAATTATAAAATCATTTTAACGTGAAGTACTTATATTGCGGGGCAGCTTACCACCAAAAAATATCTGATACTTATATGATGGAGTTATTATCATAGGTAATGGCTAAAAAAATATTCCAAAGAAAAATGCTAACGAGCAGATTATTTTCAATCTAGATTGTCCCAACCTTTGGAGGGAAACGATTAAATACCCGTTCTTCTAAAGACATCAACTATTTCTTTTTAGTTTAATCTTTATTTTATTGCAGTTTCTTCTGCTCAAAATTATAAAGTTTAAGGCTATAAAAACAAATAATAAGCCAAGCAATCCAACTAATACCGACAATTAAAACTGGTCGCGTCTCATCGAAGTACCATAAGAGAATAAAAATAAAAGCCATAAATAAAATAGAAAAAATTGATCCTATTGGCCAAAGTGGAATGGGAAAGCTTAACCCCTTCTGTGTTTCTTTAGGCATCTTAATTCGCATAAAAATTTGCGAAAGTAGAATCATCATCCAAACGAAAACCGTCGCAAATGTTGCCATTGATGCAATAAGAAAAAAAAGCTTTTCATGATAAAAATAATTAAGAACAGCACCAAGAAGAAAAATAGCAAAGACCATCAAAATAACAAAAACTGGTATGCCATTTTTTGATAAATATTGGAACTTCTTTAAAGCATAACCTTCCTGCGATAAACCATGGACCATACGACAAGCACCATACATTCCGCTATTCATTGCCGAAATAGCCGCTGTAACAACAACAATATTTAAAATATTTGCTGCATATGAAATCCCAAGATTTTCAAAAATAGACACAAAAGGACTATCCATAAGACCAATCTCATTCCAAGGATAAAGAGACATTAAAATAGCTAACGTCATAACATAAAAAAGTAAAATACGAACTGGAGTGGAATTAATTGCCTTTGAAATCGTTTGATGAGGGTTTTGAACTTCCATGACTGCCATGCCAATGATTTCTATGCCACCAAAAGCAAAAACAACAACACTAAAACAAGCTAAAAAACCAAACCAACCATTAGGAAAAATACCTCCATTCTTCCATAAATTATGAACAGTAACAGTGGAAGAATCTGTACCTTCACCCCATCCCCCAAAAATAATTGCTATTCCTAAAATAATCATCGCAATGATAGCAATAACTTTAATAGAAGACAGCCAAAACTCTAGTTCACCATAGACTTCTACAGCAGCTAAATTAATACCCGTGATGATGAATGTAATACTCAGTGCCCATACCCAAGGAGCAACATCAGGATACCAGAAACCCATATAAGTCGCAAAAGCTGTAATATCAGCCAAACCCACAAGAATCATCTCAAACACATATGTCCATCCGGTTAAAAAACCTGCTAATGGCGATATGTAATTTGCCGCATAACGAGCAAAAGAACCAGGCAATGGATTATAAAGGATCATCTCTCCTAAAGCCCGCATAACCATAAAAATAGCTAAACCAGCAATACAATAGGCAATCAAAACACTGGGACCCGCAAGCTTAATTGCTTGGGCTGACCCATAAAAAAGACCTGTTCCAATAGCAGAGCCAAGAGCTAAAAAAATAACTTGACGTTTACTCATCCCCCTCTTCAGTTCATTTATTGCCATTTCTTTCCTTTTTTATTGAAATGCTGATAAAATACACAACAATAACGGCTTTATGATAAATAAAGCTCCATGTTTCTTTCACAAATATATTTCAAAAACATCGAAGACCAGCCAGCTCAACACTTTGCTCTAAACAATGAAAAAATACTTTTATAGCGAATTATTCAGCTTTTATAGCTTGCAATTTCGTTAAATAAAGTGATAATGAATTTTTTTATAATTGTCATTTAATTCATTTCGTATTCTAGAGTTTTTTACAAAGAAAATTAGCTTTAATGTAGTGTAAACTTTTAGACTTCTATTTCAGTGCACTGAAATAGAAGTCTAAAAATTCATAACAAGAGCATTAACTATGCGTACAATTAATTTTTTTGTTACTTTTAGAAAAATTTCTTTTGGTCCATAAAACAAACCTTTTGCACCAATTAATGAACTCAATCAGTGATAAAGCGAAACTCGCCAATTTTTAAAAGTATGAGAAAGTGCATCCACAGCCCATCCTCTAAGGGCTCCAACAACTTTAACAACAAGTTTTCCGATAAAAAAATATACGGTAAAAATAGCATCTTTGACTGTTTGTCCAATAATAGCTCTCTCCTTTCCTCTAGGAGTTTTCCCTGAGATATTAATAAAACCTTTGTTTTTTGCCGAAACGAGAGGCTCTTTCTCTTGAGCAGCCATCATAACAAAAGTTTTCTCTGAAAAGCTACCTCTCCTAAAACTTGCATGAACCTCAAGAGTTTGTGAAAAACAAAAAAGTATTGTTGTTAAAATACATAATCTAGCATTTTTAAACATTTACTTCTCCTTTTTTAATTAAAATACAAAAAATGAACTATAAAACTCATAAAGTATTAACAAACAAGAAGAATATAAAATAAAATATCTAGTTGGTTACAAGTAGCAGATATATACATAATTAATTAAATAATTTAAATATAGTATTGATCTTCTATATTTTTACATGAGGAAGTTTCAAAATTCAATATCTAGCCTTCCTCATTCGCCTTAAAACAAATATTATTGAAAACTTAAGGAAGGAAAAATTGTTTCTGGTAAAACAGATAATAAGCGCCCTTCACGTACAAGTACATGTGCTTGATGAAGATCTGGAGCCAGATAGCGATCTTCCTTAAGAGAAGCAATATTTTTGCGTAAAAATCCCATAACAGACTGTAAAAGAGTACTTGTTTTTAAAGGTGCACGATATTCAATTCCTTGTGCTGCAATAAGCGTTTCAATGCCAATAATTGTAAAAAGGTTTTCGCTCATTACCAATAACCGACGAGCACCATGGCAAGCCATTGAAACATGATCTTCTTGATTAGCTGAAGTTGGTGTTGAATCAACGCAAGCAGGATGAGCCATTTGCTTATTTTCAGACATTAAAGCTGCTGCTGTTACTTCAGCGATCATGAAACCTGAATTTAGTCCAGCATTGTGCGCTAAAAAAGCCGGCAGACCATAAGAAACTGCTGGATCAACCATCAGAGCAATACGCCGTTGAGAAATAGATCCTATTTCACACAAAGCAAGAGCAATTTGATCAGCAGCAAACGCTACAGGCTCAGCATGAAAATTCCCACCGGATACAACCTCACCATTTCTTAAAATCAACGGATTATCTGTAACAGCATTTGCTTCAATAATCAGTGTTTTTGCTGCTGCTTGCAAAATATCAAAACATGCCCCCATAACCTGTGGCTGACAACGTATACAATAAGGATCTTGTACACGCTCATCACCCCGTAAATGTGCTGCACGAATTTCTGAATCCTCTACAAGCTTTTCTAATGTTTTTGATACGGCAATCTGCCCATAATGGCCTCGTAAAATATGGATATCAGGATGAAATGGTGCTGTTGATCCCATGGTAGCATCTGTCGTTAAAGCCCCAGCCAACAATCCACCACACAATGCCCGATAAGCTCGAAAAAGGCCGGCAAGTGCAAGTGCTGTTGATGTTTGAGTCCCATTAATAAGAGCTAGACCTTCCTTTGCCTCTAAAATAATAGGAGACAACCCTGCTTTTTCTAACGCAACCGCTCCACTCATACGAACATTCTGAAAAAACGCTTCTCCTTCTCCCATCATAACAGCCGCCATATGAGCAAGTGGCGCAAGATCACCTGAAGCGCCAACTGATCCTTTTTCTGGGATGACAGGAATAACACCCTTTACAAGCATATTTTCCAGCAAATTGACTAACTCTAAACGAACTCCTGAAGCCCCTCTTCCCAAAGAGATCAGCTTTAAGCTCATCATCAAACGCACGATATTTTCAGAAAGAGGATCTCCTACCCCACAACAATGAGACAAAATAAGATTTCTCTGCAACACAGTGACTTTATCTGCATCAATTTTAATGGAAGCCAACTTCCCAAAACCAGTATTAATACCATATACAGGCTCACTTCCTGCAACAATTTCAGCAATGCGCTGCGCTCCTTTCTCGATAGCTAAATGCGTATCATGATGAAGCTTAGTGATTGCACCATCAAAATAAATAGCTTCAAGTTCGCTAAGTGCTACCTCACCCGGGTTTAGTATAATCGTCATAATTTTCTTTCTTTTTTAATTAAAGTACACCCCTTAACATTATTGATCCTTCTATAAAACCTATAAAATAAAAAAATATAATCACTCTTTAAATGAAAATACTTTTTTAAAAGTCATTTCTTAGGATAAAAATGCATAATATTGGTGCTATTCCTTAACATCTTAACAATTTCCTCTCATCAATGCCTACATCCATGATGGACAAATGCTTTTTATTCTTAAAAGGAAAAAAACATGAACTTCAATAAAGTAAGGGGAAATGAGGACGATAGCGATCATAATCATCAGCTAATCCATTAAATCTTTTACTTTGCAGTTAAACGTTTTTCAATGTAGCATTTTTCCCCTTTTTCATAATTGTTGATATCTATAATCTAAAAACCTTTTTATCCAATAGGTTAAGCACGACTTCTAAAGAAGGAAAAAATGGGAACTTCCTCTTCTTTTTATAAACTTGATACCTATATTCTTCTTTTTCCCAATTGTTATTTGCTACGTTCTGAAACAGAAAAAATCCTACGGAAATAATATAATCTTATAATCTTTTATAAGAATAATTGATAGGAATAGTGTTGATCTTTCACAAGATAACATCTATATTCTCATTAGTGTTTTTATATCAAAAAGTCACTTAAAGCACGCTGAAAGCGCACAGAGATGTCGATCTATTAATAATAATATAGCTATTTATAAACTTAAAAATACTTTCCACAAGTGAGATAAACCCTATATGATACTAAAATATCTATGGAGACATCTTTATGTTAAATGTACAAACTTCTTCAATATTTAAAATATTAAAACAATTTTCAATTGTTATTTTTTTGGCAGGGTTAATACCATTTTTAAGTGGTTGCGGATTTAATACGATACCAACAAATGAAGAAAAAGCACACGCAGCATGGAGTGAAGTGCTTAATCAATATCAACGCCGTACAGATCTCATCCCCAATCTTGTAGAAACAGTTAAAGCTTACGCAGCCCATGAACAAAGCGTTTTCACAAATGTCATTGAAGCACGTGCCAAAGCAACACAAGTCAACATTAATGCAGATATGTTGAATAATCCGGAAATTATGCAGCAATATCTCAAAAATCAAGCAAATTTATCAAGTGCACTTTCGCGGCTTATGGCAGTTGTTGAAAACTATCCGGATCTTAAAGCAAACCAGAACTTTCTTGCTCTTCAATCACAACTAGAAGGAACTGAAAACCGTATCTCCGTTGCGCGCCGCGATTATATCGAAACAGTTCGTGCCTACAATACAGCACTCAAAACAATGCCGACAATGATTTGGGCAAAATTATGGTTTCGTGATGCTAAACCGATACCAACTTTTACCATCGATACGGATAGCCAAAAAACTCCAAAGGTTAATTTTAATTAATGAAATCATTTCAACACACTATAAAACGTCGTTTTTTTCAACGTTTATGGATTCCTTTGAGCATTCTATACTTAATCATTGCATGGGGGAATGTCTCTTACGCATATACTAAGTTTCCTCCCTTAACCGGCTATATCAACGATATAGCTCATTTACTTGACCATGCAACAAAGAGAAATTTAACGGAAAAACTTGCTACACTCGAAGAGAAAACAGGAGATCAAATTGTTCTTGTAACGCTCCCTACTCTTTCGGGCAATGATATAGAAACTTACAGCAATTCTCTTTTTCGTACATGGAAGTTAGGCCAAAAAAAAATCAATAACGGCGTATTAATCGTCATTGCACCCAATGAACGTGAAGCACGTATTGAAGTGGGCTATGGTCTGGAGGGGGAACTAACAGATGCTATTTCCTCTGTCATCATTAATAGCTTCATGATTCCTAATTTTCGTGAAGGAAATTATCAAAAAGGAATTGTTGAATCTGTTCATGCAATTATCAAAGTGATCACACAAAGTGATGCTGATTTTTCTTATCGAATCAAACAAAAAGCTAAAGCTGTTGAAGAACAACGTAAACAAACCGCAAAAGAAGAAATGATTATAAATACAATCATGTTTTTCATTCTTTTTATAGCAATGGGTTTACCCATTCTTGCCATGATTTTTGGTCAGAAAGTAGGTCCACAAAAGTATCTTTGGATGGGTATTGTTTTCACACCTTGGTTTTTAAACTTAAATACGAGGGGTAGAGACTCTGGTGGAATATTTGGTGGACATTCATCAGGAAGAGGAGGATTCAGAGGTGGTGGTGGATCATCAGGTGGTGGTGGTGCAACAGGAAGATGGTAAAAGAAACATAACACTTTTTAAAATAAAATTCATTGCATTTCTCATAAAATGTCTCTTAATCTTACGTTTTTGTTATTTTTCTAATACAATACAAACTCAAACATTAAGATAAATATTGCCAATGACATTTGAATTGAAACATAGAGATCGTAGTCACTTATCGCATCATTTTAATGCAATTCTCGGAAATTCACCCGTTGAATGGAAAATAAGTGATCATTTGGTTGAATATCCTGAAGCGCTGCGTTATATGCAGGAGCGTGTGGAAAAAATTCTTGCAAAAACTGCCCATGAGCAGGTTTGGCTTCTTGAACACCCTTCCCTTTATACAGCAGGTACGAGTGCAGATAAAAAGGATCTTTTAGCGCCTCATTTATTTCCTGTTTATGAAGCAGGACGTGGAGGTGAATTTACTTACCACGGTCCAGGGCAGCGTATTGCTTATATTATGCTTGATCTTAAACGCCGAAAACAAGACATTCGTGCTTTCATTAGTGCATTAGAAGAATGGATCATACAGATGCTTGCAAGCTTTAATATTAAAGGCGAACGCAGAGAAGATCGCGTTGGTGTCTGGGTTAAACAGTCTCATGGCCCATCAAAACAAAATGATCTTTCTTCCGAAGATAAAATTGCGGCGATTGGCATTCGAGTTCGCAAATGGATAAGTTTTCATGGTGTTTCTATCAATGTTAATCCTAATTTAGCTCATTACTCAGGAATTGTTCCTTGTGGAATTACAAACCACGGTGTAACAAGCTTTCTTGATCTAGGATGTCCTGTAACAATGCATGATATTGATATTGCTCTCAAACAGGCTTTTGAACAAATTTTTGGTCCAACAATTGATGTTTCCTAACTGCATTGATTTTTAAATAAAAAACGGGCATAAAATTTACTTTAGTAAATATTTTATTTTATGAGGTAAATAGTTAAACGCTATGAGCGATAACAACAAGGATCTTTTTAGTGTTTTTAATAAAGCCCAACCTAGGGTAAATACAAAAGAAAGCACTCTGCAATCTCCAATGAAATTAAAAGAAATGATTTCAAAAAAAAGTGCAAAAAATACGCAAGAGGACGACTATAATGCCCTCTCTATTCGAGTGCTTGAGGGTTTAGAACCTGTACGTTTACGCCCTGGAATGTATATTGGTGGAACAGACAGTAAAGCACTTCACCATTTATTTGCCGAAATTATTGATAATGCGATGGATGAAGCTGTTGCTGGTTATGCAGACTCCATTGAAGTCTCATTAGATAGGAATGGTTATATAACCGTTACAGATAACGGACGCGGTATTCCTGTCGAAAATCATCCTCAAATGCCTGACAAATCAACTCTAGAAGTTATTATGACACAACTCCACTCCGGAGGAAAATTTGATGGAAAAGCATATAAAACCGCGGGCGGGCTTCATGGAGTAGGAATTTCTGTCGTTAATGCTCTGTCAGATGATATGGAAGTTGAAGTTGCACGAGAACGAAAACTTTACCGCCAACGCTTCTCACGCGGTATTCCTCAATCTGGATTGGAAGATTTGGGAGATGTTTATAATCGCCGTGGTACACGTGTTCGTTTTCATCCTGATCGTGAAATTTTTGGTGAAAAAGCAGCTTTTGATCCGGAAAAAATTTACCAGATAGCACGCTCTAAAGCCTATCTTTTTGGCGGTGTAAAAATTCGCTGGACTTGTGATCCAGTCATACTTGAAGGCATAAAAAATATTCCTGAAAAGGCTGTTTTTCATTTTCCCAATGGGCTTAAAGACTATTTACTTGCGTCATTAAAAGATGAATATCGCGTCACATCAGAAATTTTTTCTGGAAAAATACAACAAAATAATGGTCATGGTTGTGTTGAATGGGCCATCGCTTGGCATGGCGGAGATCCTTGTGTGCAATCTTATTGCAATACTATTCCTACCGGAGAAGGTGGAACACACGAAACAGGACTGCGTCAAGCTCTTTTGCGTGGCTTAAAATCTTACGCTGAGTTAATAGGAAACAAGCGCGCAGCAATCATTACATCAGACGATATTATGATTTCAACAGTGGCAATACTTTCACTTTTCATCAAAAATCCTGAGTTCGTTGGACAAACAAAAGATCGATTAGCAACAATCGAAGCGCAACGTATCGTTGAAAATGCAATCCGCGATCCTTTTGATCATTGGTTAGCAAACTCCCCCCAAGAAGCAACGAAACTTCTTGATTGGGTTATTGAACGTGCTGAAGAACGTGTTAAACGACGTCAAGATAGAGAAATAAGTCGAAAAACAGCTGTCCGTAAATTACGTCTTCCTGGTAAGCTTGCAGATTGTAGCCAAAACCATGCTACGGGTGCTGAATTATTCATTGTTGAGGGGGATTCTGCAGGGGGATCTGCTAAACAAGCAAGAAATAGAGCAAACCAAGCAATTTTACCTCTTCGTGGTAAAATCCTCAACGTTGCCAGTGCAGCCCATGAAAAAATGAATTCAAGCCAAACAATTAGTGATCTTATCCTAGCTCTTGGATGTGGAACACGCTCTAAATATCGTGAAAAAGATCTCAGATATGAACGTATTATCATTATGACAGATGCAGATGTTGACGGTGCTCATATTGCGTCACTGCTCATTACCTTCTTTTTTCAAGAAATGCCTGACCTTATTCATCAGGGACATTTATATCTTGCCGTCCCTCCCCTTTATAGAATATCGCAAGGAGGAAAAGTTGCTTATGCACGTGATGACATCCATAAGGATGAGCTACTTAAGACTGAATTTACAGGAAAAGCTAAAATTGAAATCGGGCGTTTTAAAGGGCTGGGTGAGATGCGTGCGGAACAACTTAAAGAAACAACGATGCATCCTCAAAAACGTACATTGCTTCGTGTTTCTATTAATGCCGTTGAAATACAAGAAACAAAAAAGACCGTAGATAATCTCATGGGAACAAAACCAGAAGCACGATTTCGTTTCATACAAGAAAACTCTACTTTTGCTTCTAATTTAGATATCTAATGTAAAAAAAATATCTCTTTTAAACTACTGCAGCAGCATCAATCACACGCAGTTGTGGATTGATCGTTCCATTCCAATAATTCAAACTAAGATGACCAGCTAAATGAATCATCTCACCAATATTTTTCGACAAAAAATCACCAAGCGCTGTCCCTACAGCACGAAAAGCTATTCCTTGCAGTTTCTTACCTTCCACATTAGATACAATGAGGCGAAGATGTCCTTTACCAACTTCAGATAGGTTCATTAATCGATGAGAGGGAAGAACAAAAACAGGTGTTGCATTCCCTGTCCCAAAAGGCCCAGCCTTTTCAAGCAACTCAAATAGTGCTTGATTAACACCAGAAGCAGAAAGAGAACCATCTATACTAAGAGACTTTTTTGCATGTAATTGTGAAACCATGACAGAAACTTTTTCTTCTAGCCATTTTCGAAAGCTTTCAATTTTTGTTGATTGAATTGTAATGCCCGCTGCCATACTATGTCCCCCTCCTTTTTCTAATAAATTGAGTGTAACAGCTTCACGAACGAGTGCCCCTAAATCTATGCCACTAATTGAGCGTCCCGATCCTACGCCATTTCCATCTTCTTTCAATGCAATAGCAAAAACAGGACAAAAAAAACGCTCTTTGAGACGGGAAGCAAGAATACCGATAATCCCCGGATGCCATTCTTTATGGGAAATGACAAGTGATAATGGTGTTTCTTGATCTTGATAAATAGAAGCAATATAAGATTCCGCCTGTGCTAATTGAATGTTCTCCATTTCTTGGCGTTCTTGATTAAGTTGATTTAATTGTTCTGCTATTCTGTCCGCCTCATCTTTATCCTCACAACTGAGTAAACGTGCCCCTAAAGCTTGGTCGCCAATACGTCCTCCTGCATTAATTCTAGGGCCTAACAAAAAACCTAAATGAAAACTATTAAGTGGCTCACCTATCCGTGCAACCTTTGTTAAAGCTGCTATCCCAGGATTATGCATAGAACGAGCAACTTGAAGTCCTTTCATCACAAAAGCGCGGTTAACCCCCTGTAATGGAACAACATCACATATGGTTGCCAAAGCAACAAGATCAAGTATACTGAGAAGATCAGGCAACGGTCCTTCGAATTGTTTTTTCCGCAGTAAACGATGAACCCAAGCTAACGTAACAAAGACAACACCTGCTGCACATAAATGCCCTTGTCCAGAAAAATCATCAGGGCGATTAGGATTGACAAGAGCAACGGCTTCTTGATGAACCTCTGACATTTGATGATGATCTAAAATGATAACATCAGCACCTGCAAGCCTTGCTGCTTTGACAGCTTCTGAACTGTTCGCCCCACAATCAACAGTAATAATTAAACGAGCACCTTCTTGCACAAGCATCCTCATTGCTTGTTCATTTGGCCCATAGCCTTCAATAATACGATCAGGAATATAAATTTTGACTTCAATCCCAAAATAGCGAAAAAAACGTGCTATGAGTGCTGATGCGCAAGCGCCATCAACATCATAATCACCAAAAACAGCAACCTGTTCTTGATTAAGAAGAGCCTTAATAATACGCTCTGCTGCGCATTGCATATCAACAAAACTTTCTGGATCAGGCATGAGCGTACGCAATGTTGGATTAATAAAAGCAACAGCTTCAGTTTCATCCACATCTCTTGCCGAGAGAACACGGGACAATTGATCTGGAAAACCAAATTTTTGAGAAATAGCACGCGCATTATTGATCCCTTGAATATCAAGGGCATCTAACCAAGCCTGACCACAAGCAGAAGATTCAACATTGAGAAAATAACGAGAGCGCTGCATTACTGCTTATGTTATAATGAAGGCGAATAAAATACAATCACGCGTTCAAGATAAAACAGTCTTTTACCACATTCATCCTCAATAAAGTGCACATAAGTACTTCCCTAATATAAGGTATTAAAATACCTCACTTATAACGCACTGTTTTATAAAGTTTTTATTTTCTCTTGACGTAAATCAAAAGACATTATATCAGAGTAAATAAGAGTAAATAATATGCGTTAAATACTTCGCTGTGCTAACAATTTTCAACGCAAACAATGGAAATGCCCTCATACTACAGGGGCTTTAATTAAAGGATACTTCTATGGCAACTTTTTCACAAAAGCCAACTGAAGTGGTGAAAAAATGGGTTATTATTGACGCAGAAAACCTTGTTTTAGGTCGTCTTGCCACATTTGTTGCGAACCGCTTACGTGGCAAACATAAAGCTACATTTACGCCACATGTTGATGATGGAGACAACGTCATCGTCATCAATGCCGATAAAATAGCTCTTACCGGTAAAAAATATACAGATAAAAAATATTATTGGCATACTGGCTATATTGGTGGAATCAAAGAACGTACAGCACGTCAGATTCTTGAAGGACGTTTTCCCGAACGCGTTATTGAAAAAGCTGTAGAACGTATGATTCCGCGTGGTCCCCTTGGGCGCCGTCAATTGAAGAATCTCCGTGTTTATGCTGGAAGCCAACATCCACATGAAGCACAACAGCCCGAGTCTCTTGACGTTAGTGCTTTAAACCGCAAAAACAAAAGGATTGCTTGATTATGGCTGAAATTAATTCTCTTGCTGAGCTCAGTGTCGTAACAAATACTGTAGAAGCTCATGAAAATGTCACTCCCATCCACGTACAAAAGCTTGATTCACAAGGGCGTGCTTATGCAACAGGAAAACGTAAAGATGCTGTTGCTCGCGTATGGATTAAACCAGGTTCTGGAAAAATTACCATTAACAACAAAGAATTTGACAAATATTTTGCTCGTCCTGTTTTGAGAATGATTCTTCGTCAACCAATTGTTGCAACAAATAGAGATACCCAATTTGATATTATTGCAACCGTTGCAGGTGGTGGTCTTTCTGGACAAGCCGGTGCAGTACGCCATGGTATTTCAAAAGCTTTAACTTATTACGAACCAGAACTTCGTCCAATTTTGAAAAAAGGGGGGTTCCTTACCCGCGATAGCCGTGTCGTTGAACGTAAAAAATACGGTAAAGCAAAAGCGCGTCGTTCTTTCCAGTTTTCGAAACGTTAATTCCAATATTTGTCTAATATTTCGTATAATATATAGAGCCCCGTTTTTATCGGGGCTTTTTTCGCTCTGTTAAAACAGATTTTTAGATGAATGTAGGAATAAATCTATACCACTTAGAAGAAAACAAGAGCGAAAAACGACCACTTCTCTTAAGAGAAAAACTAAGAGACATAAACTAAAAAAATCAAAATTTCCTTTCAATTTTTCAAGTCTGTTTTGATAACTTTAATATATCCACCTGCTAAAGTACAAAAATACTTGCATGATAACTTTAGCAATCTCATACACATTTCCAATGTCTTTTTTTATCATCACTTAACAAAACTTTAGTCCACAAAATGCTTTACCATTGTGATAAAATGGGGGACAGAAATAGGCTTTGACATATATTCTTCACATCCACTGGCACGAATTCGTTCCTCGTCTCCCTTCATAGCAAAAGCTGTTACAGCAACAACAGGGATTGATCTCAGTTCCTCATCTCCTTTTAATTGTTTAATAACATCTATTCCAGAAACCTCTGGTAACTGAATATCCACAAGGATAAGAGACGGCATCGATGAACGCGCCAAATCTAATGCCATAAGACCATTACGTGTTTCAACCGTTTCATAGCCACTCGCTTCTACAAGATCACGGAATAACTTCATATTAAGCTCATTATCTTCCACGATCATGACTTTCTTTGACATTCGTATAACTCCGCCCTTCTCAGATAAAATAAAGAAATAGAAATGAATCCACATTCTCTTTGTTTAAGATAAAATGATAAAAAAAATTGTAAACTACAAAGAGACAAAAAGCTTTCAATAAAAGAATTTTTACGAATATTTGTAAGACGTATCACTATGATTTTTCAGTTTATCAGAAAGAAAATTCACAATAACCATAATTATATTACTCTGTATTTTTTAGTAGATACACAAAGTTTATGGATATCTCAATTAAAGCAGATGATAACCCTGTTACTTTTGCAAAAAGATATATATTTTTATCATAGAAAAATATTAACTACAGACTTAGTTCAAATGCATATTTTGAAGAGAAAAAAATTAATTAGCTTTTAAAAGCAGCTGATTATTTAAATTTAATCCCCTCTACACTGCTATCGTACAAACAATAACTTAATGATATAAAAGGATAAATTTATCAATATCATTAAAAGTAAAAAAACAAATAAACCGTGATTAAATATCACGGTTTATTTAATATAAACATTTAATAACAAAATAATTTAAAGTTCATCAAGGATTAAGAGCCCATGCACTATGAGCAACAGCATCAAACGTTCTTCCACCTGTCGCTCTGTTAGGACTCGGTGGCTTTCTCGTAAAGAAATATACAAGATATGCGATTAAACCAAAAAACGCGGTCTCTAGGCCCATTAAAGCTACAACCTTTTGGACATTTTCCTCAGCACCTTGTCCTCCAAATTGGCTCATAATCATATTAACAGCTTTAGTAACCCCATTTTCTTGTGTCATTACAGAAATGAAACCAGTATTTTGAAATCGATCATTTAAAGAATCGGCATTAGCACCCAAAACCTGTAAAAAGAAAATAGCCATTGCAACAACATACACTATACAATGCTTAAATATTTTCATTACAACCACCTATATAATATTGAATAAAATAATTTATATTTACTGTATCCTCTAAACAAAAAATATCGCATCATCTATCGATAATTTCTATTTATATTCTTAGAATAATAATATAACACAAAATTTTAATTAATAAATTTATTTTAATTATCATTTTATATTATATGATATTTATTATTAATACAATACATATTTAATTTACGTTGTCAATTGTTTAATTTGTGTTTTTTGTAATAATATAACTAATTTATTTTTTTGTTATAATTTTATTTTTAAAATATATAGTTAAAATATTATATTGTTATTTTTAGTTACACATAATATTTTTAATGTAGAACAATAAATTTTTTATAAAAATTATATTATTGAAATATTCTAATACAATAATTTTTCTTATTATAGATTGAAAATAAATAGCGAACCGCGTAAAACTTAGCGCACACACAAGCTTAGCTCTTTGATTGGAAAAACTTAAGTAACTTTGATACACATAGATTTTTTTATTTGTAAACAATCGATAGTTTATATACCCAATCAAAATTTGTTTTTGTGTTCTTATGTTGTCTAAAACGCTTTTATTATACATCAATATAGCTATATAATAATAAATCAAAAAATCTTACCTATATAATTTAAAAGAAAAATTTAGAATAAATCATACATTATCTATACGTTATTAAAATAAAAAGTAGTCATAATACTGAAAAATAGAAGACTCATTATAAATACTCATACTGCTACGGTATTTATTTTTTTCTTATATAATTTTTTAAAATTTTAGTAAAAAAATGTAAATGATACGCGAAAAATTCTCAATCTTTTCAAGATTTATATCTCAAATCACACCATTTTAATACTAACCATCAAAATTATATGATCATTTATTTTACAACATAACATTCAAGCATTATTTTTGTTTATTAAAAAAGAAACTGTCTAGATTTATTTTTCTATTTATTTCTTTAGCAAAAAATTAAAAACATAATTTTATTATTTATTACTGTAATCTATATATTAATAATAATAACTAAATTAATATATTACAAAATAACGATAATGATTGAATGAAATGCTTTTATAATAAATGTAACAAAATACGTCTATATTAATAATATCCACCATATAAATTAAAAACTAAATTAAATAATAATTATATTTAAACATAATTTATATATTTATATGAAGTAATATAATAATATAAATGCAATTATTGATGATTTTTATAAATTTATTTTTACTACGAACTTTATGAAAATAATATTAAACTTACTAAGATATAAGTAATAATTAAATTTTCTGAATTAAAACATAGAAAATTATAATTGACAAACATCCTAATAATATTTGTAAATATGTTTTTTTATTAACATATCTACAAAATTATTATGTTTTAGAGATATATTGCAGATATTCTATAAATTACCAACATTGATAAGAGTGATACACAGATCCAAAGTCCCACCGACTAAAGCACCGTTTATACTACCCTCCACTGTACCTAGTGCTACACTGCTGCAGCTGGCATCACCTGTTACAGCTAACGCAGCTGCTCCTATGATTCCTCCAAGAGCTCTGGCCTCTACCGCTCCAATAGGCACCACTATTGCTGTCCCTATTTGCTCTGCTATTTTTTCGTCCCACTACATGAAACACCAGAATCATATGATAGGTTCAAACTTCCCATTTCTAATCTCTTTATATATTTAACATTTTATCAAAATATTAAATCTCAAATAATTATTATATTTTTTAGAAAAATAAAATATTATTATAATATAAAATACAAAGTTTTCTTACCAAAATCATGAAATGATGACTCACCTCAATAATTTTTTATCCTTCTCTTGGTTTACAAAAAACACTAGAAATACATTTTTATGACGTTATTGAATCAATCTTGTTACTATTCATCGTCTTACCATTCGTTTTTGGCATCAAACTGCCATCTAACTCAAATAAAATTGATCTGAAATCAAGCCATTATCTCTGGTTTCTGTTCTCCCTTACTAACAGCTGTGAGAACATGCCAATATTACTCATCAATATATTTAACAAAAAACACCGCTGTATAAATTTTATATGCCTTATAGCGTCGGCGTAAATAACAATATTCTACAGCACAATAAAATTATTCACTCAATTTTTTTATTTTTATACATCAGGCAGACTTTTACATTATCCCCCTAATCCATTAAATTTACGCATTGTTTTCTTATAGACCATAAAAGTCATGGCAATGGAAAGAAAAGTGCTCAACAGAAGATATCCGATATTCCATTCATTTTTACCAAGCAGGAATGATACAGGGAGGGAAGCAGAAAAAGCTAGAGGCAGCAAAAACAGCAGCCATTTCACAAGATTTAAGGGATAGATTGCTATGGGGATAAAAGAAAGTTGGTAAAGCATGGCATGAAAATAGGCAACCGGCATCTTACGGTTGGTCATGAATGTTATAAAGTTAAACATCATGAAAAAACACATGTTTACGATAAAGGCACAACCAATTGCAATGATAAAGGAAAACCATTTCAGCTTTATTTCCGACATATTTGGTAGAGAGACAAAGGAATAAGAACTCACACCAACAAGCAAAAATTTAATCAGATAAAGAGGTCTGCACCAGCCAAGCAAGATTAACAGCCAAATTGAAACAGGCTTTGTCAAATAGCCCTCAATTTTACCTTCTGCTACTTTTTCAAAAAATGTTTCAATAGAACTGGTAAAAATATTTAAAAATATTCCAAGTAAAATGAAGACAACAAAGATAAAATGAATTTCATCTCTGCTATAGCTCCCAATATTTCCTGAAAAGCAAGAAATTCTGTCAATAAAGGTGAATTGAATAAAATAATAGCACAGAGAAAGAATAAATTCTCCAAAGAAGTTTTTACCATAAACAAGTTGTCGGCGCATATTCATACCGATAAAATAAAGAATTATTTTCATCTCATCCCCCCGCTCCATGATACGCTTTCATTCCTTTTTTCCAGACAAGATGAATAAAAAATAAAAGACACAAAATATAAAAAATACTCCCCAACATCAATTGTTGAAACACCGCTAAGTTTTTTGTGGAGAGGAATTCGGCAGGGGCTGATATGATGAAACGATAAGGATTAAACTTCATCAATGGAATAAGCCATGTTGGCCAAAAAGAGGGAGGTAAAAGGGTACCGCCAAGAAGTGCTGAACTAAGAATACTAAAAGAGAGCAAGATATTGTATTCAATCACCCAGAAACTCAATAAGGCAATGGCAAAGGAGAGAAAAAAACACAGTAATTGTGAGAGAACAAAAATGAGAAAAAATAATAAAAAAGCCATGACCAATCCTGAAATATTTTCATAGGATAAAAGAAGCTTTACAGTAAAAAGAGCGATTAAGGGAATGGCATAGAGCACACTTTCACCCAAAAAGGGCAACAGCATTTGTGTCATGTAACTGAATGGTTTGGTGAGATAGACTTCTAATTGACCTTCTTTCACATGTTTAGAGAAAGATTGAATGATGCCATAACCATTATTTAAGCGTGAAAAAACTAAGGCAAAGGCGTAATAATACATCATATCCTGAAAGCCAAAACCGTTTATGTTGTCGCCCGTATCAGAAAAAAGCGCATTCCACAACAGAAGTTGAATCATGAAAGGCGAGAGCGTCCCCATGACAAAATCAGTAAAAAACATTGCTCTGTCACTGAGGATGGTGAGCAGTCCGTTTTTGGCGAAGAGAAATAGAGCAAAGCAATGGTTAGATAAATTCTTTAAATTTAACACGGAGTATCTCTTCAAGTGAGGGAGTGGATACAGAAAACGGACAGTTAAGTTCTGTTGCGATTTCTCTTATGAAACGTGGAACATCTTCATGCAACAGTGAAATATCGAGTGTACATTTTTCATTGTTAAAGTGTTTCTCTTGTAAAGGAGCAGACAATTTTATGGCGAGTTCATCAATGTTTTTTATAAGGGTTGAGGGTGTTAGCAAATGTTCACAAAAAACAGTTATTCTCACACAAGAAGGGATCATCTCTTTAAGCCTATCCATAGTGCCATGAAACTGCTTCTTTCCTTTATGCAAAAGAATAATATCATCGACATAGCCATCAATATCTCCCATATCATGACTGGTGATGATATATCCTAAACCTTGCTCTCTTTTTAGTTTTTTAAGCAGTTCTCTGATTTCATGTTTGGAGGTAATATCAAGACCAATGGTTGGTTCATCTAAAAACAACAGCTTAGGTCTAAAGGACAAATTAAATGCCAATTCACTTTTTACTCTCTCACCAAGGCTTAGCATGCGCACGGGTTTATCCATGATATGCTCAATGTCTAATAACTCTGTGATTTCTTTAAGATCGCGGTAAAAAGAGCCAGGTTCAAGGTTATATAAGGGTTGAACCATTCTTAGACTATAGCGTAAGGGTAAATCCCACCATAAGCAATTTTTGTGACCAAAGACTACGCCAAGAGACTTAAACAAATCTTTTTTCGTTTTATAAGGATTAACGCCTAAGACTTTGACATCCCCCTCATCAGCGGCTTGTATACCAGAAAGTATTTTAATCAGTGTTGATTTTCCGGCTCCATTAGGTCCAACAATGGCGAGTGCTTGCCCTGAAAAAAGGGTGAAACTAATATCTTTTAGCACGTGATGGTTTCTATAGGTTGGCTTAAAAAGAGAAACCACCTTGTTTGTAAAACCAGGTGCACTGTCTACGCTGCGGTATATTTTTGAGACCTTGTTAAGATTAATCAATAATGATCTCATCAGACACTCCTCATTTCAACTTATCCCTCTTGGAACATTTCCATAATCTTTGAATAGATTTGTTTTTTCTTTTGGAAAAATAATCTTTCAGAAAAACGAACAGAAGAATAATTGATCATTGAAAGGTGCACTTTGCTCATAAGTTCTCATTGTATAAGCAAAGCTACAAACCATAAATCTATAAATATACCCAACCCCACCGCTAGCAGGATAAACTTCCTTGAAAACAACAATTTGTTGAGAAGCTGTTCTCCCTAAGAGTTCCTGTAAAAGTCTTCAATTATTTCCCATGAAAAAATTAAAAATTGCCATCACTTTTTCAGTCAATATCCTTCAGACTTTATCTCGTTCATCTTCCTGAACCAACATGCCTCCCCAATATATCACCTCTATAGATAATTCAAAAGAGCAGCTTCATAAGCCCAAGATTATCGAAGATACACCATTTTAAAAATAACAATACAGCCAATATGGACAAAGAACTGTAGGAATAAAATTGATAATATTTAAAAGTTCATAACTCAAAAACAAATGAAGTTTTTTATTCTGTTTCATCATCACGCTCATTAAAAGACAAAAGATTAAAACTTTGGACCATATGAGGGGGTAAAGGCGCAACAATATCCAATATGCCTCCTGAAGGATGAGGAATACGAATACGACGTGCATGAAGATGAAGGCGATTTTGAATGCCTCCTGGGAATGTCCAATTACTATCAGAAAAAAAATACTTTGAATCGCCAATGATAGGATGATCCATATGGGCAGCATGCACACGCAGTTGATGTGTTCTCCCCGTATAAGGTTCCATTTCAAGCCACGAAAGAGCTCGTCCGCGCGACTCTAAAACGCGATAATAGGAAACCGCATGATGTGAATCCGGCTCCCCATGATCACAAACACGCATTTTATCACCTTGTGCCGTCATTTCCTTAACCATCCACGTTGAAATTTTATCCTGTTTTTTTTTAGGAACGCCCCGAACCAACGCCCAATAAGTCTTTTTTGTTTCCCGTTCTCTAAAAGCAGCTGTTAAGGCCTGTGCAGCTCCCCTAGAACGGGCAACAATAAGCACCCCCGATGTCTCACGATCAAGACGATGAACCAAACGCGGCTTTTCACCTTTTTTATTGCGCCATACCTCAAGCATACTATCTATATGACGTGTTAAACCAGAGCCTCCTTGTACAGCAAGACCTGCTGGTTTGTTAAAAACAAAGACCTTTGGATCTTCATAGAGCAACATTTTTTTTAAAATGACTCCATCACCCTGTCCGCGAATTGTTTTATCTGTTATAGGAAGGCTTTCCTTTTTACCAACAAGTAAAGGCGGCACACGAACAACTTGACCTGTAAAAAGACGCGTATCGGCTTTAACACGTCCACCATCAACCCGTATCTGGCCAGAACGCAACAATTTTTGCAAAGCTCCAAATCCAAGCCCTGGATAATGCGCTTTAAACCAACGATCTAAACGCATTCCATTTTCATCTGTCTCAACTTTTTTTATTTCTACACCTGCCATGAAAGTTCCCTTACCTGATAATTTTCATCGCCCAATATTTTTTCCTGATAATTTTATTGATCTATTTTTGCACCTTTATAAACACAAAAATTCATATTCTCGTTGGCTTTATCACACCATATTACAATGAGTATTCAAATTTGCCTTTTCTTAACGTTCAATTTTTATTAGCTAGAATTCAAGCATTATAAAAATCAACAGCCTTTACGCTTAACAACGAATGGAGATCATTAACAGTGTCCTTATTCAAAACCTATGCACGTGTTCTCACTTACCTAAAGAGAGAGAAAAATGCATCCCTTTTGATCTGTAACGCTAATGTTATGTTAGCGATCATCACCATTGCAGAACCTATTTTATTTGGACGCGTTATTGATTCTATTACAGAAAAAACAGGGATAATCCCTACCCTTACCATTTGGGTTTGTTTTGGTCTTTCCCATATTATCGCTTATGTCCTTGTTGCTCGTGGTGCGGACCGCTTAGCCCATAGACTCCGTTTAACGATTTTAACAGAATCTTTTGAACGTATCATTGCCATGCCTTTAATTTGGCATCAACAACGCGGAACTTCCAACGTACTCCATACACTTTTGCGCGCAACAGACACCATGTCAAGCATATGGCTTGATTTTATGCGTCAACATCTCTCAACACTTGTCGCCTTATTGGTTCTCATCCCCACAGCCTTTAACATGAATTGGCGTCTTTCAATAGTCTTAGTTGTACTTGCCATCATCTATGTCTTAATTGCCCGTTTAGTAATGCGAAAAACAAAAAACGGACAAGCCGCTGTAGAATGCTATCACCATAACCTTTTTAAACATGTCAGTGATTCAATCTCCAATGTTTCTATTGTACAAAGTTATAACCGAATAAAGGAAGAAGCGTCCATACTGCACCAACATACAAATGCTCTGCTTAAAGCGCAAAATCCTGTTCTCAATTGGTGGGCGCTCGCCAGTGGCTTAAATCGAATGGCTTCCACAGTTTCAATCGTTTGTGTTCTTCTCCTTGGAGCTTTTTTTGTTGCAAGAGGTCAATTAAGGGTAGGTGAAGTCGTTGCTTTTGTCGGATTTGCACAACTCATGATTAGCCGTCTAGATCAAATGAGCAATTTTATTAATTGTGCTATATCCTCACAAACGAAACTGCAAGAGTTTTTTGAAATGGAAGACTCAACTTTCTCTATCAACGAACCACAAGATCTCCCTTCCCTACAAAATGTTAAAGGTGCTATACAATTTCATCACGTTACCTATAAATTCCCAAATTCTTCTCAAGGTGTTTTTGACATTTCCTTTGAGGTTAAAGCAGGGCAAACTGTTGCGATTGTAGGACCGACAGGAGGTGGAAAGACAACATTAATCAATTTATTGCAGCGCATATACGACCCTACCTTCGGACATATCTCCATTGATGGAATAAATATATGCTCGATCAATCGCGAATCTTTACGAAAATCTCTAGCAACAGTGTTTCAAGATACAGGACTTTTCAATCGCAGTATTCATGACAATATCTCAATAGGAAAAGAAAGTGCAACAAAGGAAGAACTTTACGAAGCAGCAAAAATAGCAGAAGCTCACGATTTTATTCTAAAAAAAGCTGATCGTTATAACACAATGGTGGGCGAACGAGGATCTCGATTATCAGGTGGAGAAAAACAACGGTTAGCAATTGCACGCGCAGTTTTAAAAAATGCTCCCATTCTCATTCTTGATGAAGCAACAAGCGCTCTTGATGTTGAAACAGAAGCACGTGTCAAAGATGCTCTTGATTGCATAAGTCATAACCGCACCACGTTCATTATAGCACATCGCCTCTCAACAATACGCAATGCTGATGTGGTACTCTTTCTAGAACAGGGTTATTTAATTGAAAAAGGAAGCTTTCAAGAATTGATCGATAAAGAGGGGCGTTTTTCTAAATTTTTAAAAGCAAGCAATTTAACAATCACGCCACCCAAAAGAGAAGGAAAAAATGAAAACGTCATCCCCTTACATGAAGCCATGCATCATAAAAATAATTACTCTTCACAAATCTCATGCAAAAAAATATCTTAATGCCAAAAATTACAAAAACACTTTATTCATGCAAATGCGGTAAGTGCACACAGAAAAATTTGAATTAATATATGTTTTATAATTTGCAAGAAAAACCTGTTCTCTTACACATAAGCCGCAAAGGAAACCAATAAAACAGCTCTAAAAAATGAACTTCTTATGAAGAGCGAGTAATAATTTAAGCAACTTGAAAAGAAAAAACGATATATTACAACTTCATAAGCTTAAGAAACTGTTCTGCAATAAATCTTTCGTTATCCTCTTCACAATTCTTATTGTGAAATAAGAATAGAGATATTTCTTTTAAAATCAATATAATAGATGCTATATTTCATGAAATATATGATCCGTTCAGTTCATATACAAAAGCACGAATCACCCCACAATTTTGCCAACGCAACACTGTTTTTTTATCTTTACAATTTTATCTCTCTCAATGAGACTGTATCTACATTTTAGTAATACACCAGACAGACATCCGTTTAGACGCCAATCCAACATACAAATGTAAAAAACACCGATAAGGAAATTTTTTACTTTTTAAATTTTTCTAGAAAATCTTTTAGTGCTGCAAATGCCTCATCAGCCTTGTTCCCCTCAGGACCACCAGCCTGCGCCATATCAGGACGCCCTCCACCGCCTTTCCCACCAAGAACAGATGAAAGAATACGCACCAAATCAACAGCATTTAACTTATCTGTTAAATCATCCGTAACACCAACAACAGCACTCCCCTTGCCATCTTCTGAAACAGCAATAAAAGCAATAACCCCTGATTCAATTTGTTTTTTACCAGAATCAACAAGTGCCTTAAGATCCCGTGGTGGAATATTGTTCACAACACGTCCCATAAAAGCAAGTTCATTGATGATACTAATATCATCTTGACCATCTCGCTTTGTTTCATCACTCAGCAGCATTTTTTTGCGCACATCATTCAACTCTTTTTCAAGTTTACGGCGATCTTCAAGCAAATTTTCAATCCGTTCTTCTACACCCGTAGCAGAAGTTTTTAAAAGATTAGCAATTTCACGGATACGCGCCTCTTGGCATCTCAGATAAAGACGTGCTGCTGCACCTGTTAAAGCCTCAATACGCCGCACTCCAGAAGCGACAGAACTTTCAGAAACAATATGAATCAAACCAATATCCCCCGTTCTTTCCACATGTGTTCCTCCACAAAGTTCAATTGACCAACGCTTTTTTAATCCTCCCTTTTCAAGCAAGTCTCCCATCGAAACAACACGTACTTCGTCACCATATTTTTCACCAAAAAGTGCCATTGCCCCTTCAGAAATTGCATCATCAACAGCCATAAGGCGGGTTGTTATCTCGCTATTTTGCAAAACAATGTCATTTGCTAAATCTTCTATTTTTTTCAATTCTTCTGCAGAAACAGATTTTGGATGAGAAAAATCAAAACGTAACCGTTCCGGCGAGACAAGAGAGCCCTTCTGTGTAACATGGGATCCCAATACTTGACGTAAAGCCTCGTGTAATAAATGGGTAGCAGAATGATTGGCCCGGATTTTTTTACGACGAACACCATCAACCGCTAATTCTACACAATCAGACCTCATTGCCTGACCAGATTTAACCTTTCCGATATGAAGAATAACACCCTCAGCCTTTTTCTGTGTATCGTGCACTTCAAAAATAAAATTTTCACCAGAAATAATACCGCTATCACCAACTTGCCCACCAGATTCACCATAAAAAGGAGTCTGATTTAACACAAGAATAGCTTTCTGCCCTGAAGAAACCTTATCAACAATTTTACCATCACACACAAGAGCTGTAATAATACCTTCAGCTTTTTCTGTTTCATAACCCAAAAATTCTGTAACCCCTACCAGATCACGAATAGAAAACCAAATTGTCTCTGCTACAACTTCACCTGAACCAGACCAATGAGCACGGGCTTCTTCTTTCTGGTGTTCCATTGCTTTATCAAAGGTATCAACATCAACAGATACTCCACGACGCCGAAGAACATCCTGCGTTAAGTCAAGTGGAAAGCCATAGGTGTCATAAAGCTTGAAAGCAACTTCACCATTTAAATCATCACCTTCTTTAAGATGAGCACTTGCATCATTTAACAACCCCAATCCTCGTTCAAGAGTCTTGCGAAAGCGCACTTCTTCTAATTTCAAAGTTTCTGCAATCAAAGATTCAGCACGCACCAATTCTGGATAAGCTTGTCCCATTTCGCGGATAAGAGCAGGCAAAAGCCGCCACATTAAGGGTTCTTTAGCACCAAGCAGATGTGCATGACGCATAGCACGACGCATAATACGACGTAAAACATATCCCCTTCCCTCATTAGAAGGAAGAACACCATCCGCAATCAAAAATGCGCATGAGCGAAGATGATCAGCAATGACACGATGGCTGGCAATAAAATCACCCTTTGCCTCAATCCCTGTCATTTCTTGTGATGCACCAATTAATGCACGAAAAAGATCAATGTCATAATTATCATGCACCCCCTGTAAAACAGCAGCAATACGCTCTAACCCCATACCAGTATCGATAGAAGGATGAGGCAATTCAATCCGCTCTTCCTTACTAAACTGCTCATACTGCATAAAGACAAGATTCCAAATCTCAATAAAACGATCACCATCTTCATCCACACCTCCAGGAGGTCCCCCAAAAATTTCATCACCATGATCATAAAAAATCTCTGAACAAGGACCACAGGGACCAGTTTCTCCCATTGACCAAAAATTATCTGCCGTCGCAATACGGATAATTTTTTTGTCTGAAAGACCTGAAATTTTACGCCATAATTGTGCCGCAACATCATCACTCTGATAAACAGTTACCAACAATTTATCTTTAGGAAGACAAAATTCTTTTGTTAAAAGATTCCATGATAAAAAAATGGCCTCTTCTTTGAAATAATCACCAAAGGAAAAATTACCCAGCATCTCAAAAAACGTATGATGGCGCGCTGTATAACCAACATTGTCAAGATCATTATGCTTTCCACCCGCACGAACACATTTTTGCGCCGTTGTTGCCTTTTTATAAGAATACTGTTCAAGTCCAGTAAAAACATTTTTAAACTGTACCATTCCTGCATTTGTAAACATGAGTGTGGGATCATTACGTGGAACAAGGGGGCTAGAAGAAAGAACTTTATGCCCATTACGATGAAAATAATCCAAAAATGTTGACCGGATATTATTAACACTATTCATATCAATACCTGCAGAATACAGCACCAAACCACAAAAGAAAAATCCCCCTCGTTAAATATCCTCTTTGCCAAGCATGGAGTTAATTTAATCAAAGAATGGAATTTCATTTAAAAAAATTGAGAAAAAAATGACTGTATATTTAAAACTCAAACGAATAAAAATAGAAAAGCCCTAAATAAAGCACTTAATGCTCAAATAAACATAGCATCAAATTGCTTCATCACTTTCTGTCACATCTGCTCCTGCATTTTCTAACAATTCAATGGCAATCAAACCAGCATTTTGACGCAAAGCTGTTTCGATTTCTGCAGCAATCTCCAGATGTTGTCGCAAAAACTGCTTCGCATTTTCACGTCCCTGCCCTAAACGTTGAGAATTATAAGAAAACCATGAGCCAGATTTTTCCACAATACCAACTTTGACTCCCAAATCAATCAATTCACCTAATTTGGAAATCCCCTCACCATAAATAATATCAAATTCAACCTGTTTGAAGGGAGGAGCCAATTTATTCTTCACCACTTTAACACGAGTCTGATTACCAACGATCATATCCCGATCTTTAATGGAGCCAATGCGGCGAATATCCAAACGAACAGAAGCATAAAACTTTAAAGCATTTCCACCTGTTGTCGTTTCAGGAGAACCAAACATCACACCAATTTTCATGCGAATTTGATTAATAAAGATCACCATACAGTTAGAGCGAAAAATTGAAGCCGTGAGTTTCCGCAAAGCTTTACTCATTAAGCGTGCTTGCAATCCAGGTAAAGCATCACCCATTTCTCCATCAATTTCTGCACGCGGCGTTAAAGCCGCCACAGAATCAACAACAAGTACATCAACAGCACCAGAACGCACCAATGTTTCTGTAATTTCTAACGCCTGCTCACCGGTATCAGGCTGAGAAATAAACAAGTTTTCTAAATCAACGCCGAGCTTTCGCGCATAAATAGGATCAAGGGCGTGCTCAGCATCAATAAAAGCACAAATCCCACCAATTTTCTGTGCTTCAGCAATAGCATGAAGAGCCAATGTTGTCTTTCCAGAACTTTCTGGTCCATAAATCTCAACAATCCTCCCTTTTGGTAATCCACCAACACCCAAAGCAATATCCAAGGACAATGACCCCGTTGGAACTGTTTCAATTTCAACAACTTGCTCCTTTTGCCCAAGACGCATAATGGAGCCTTTACCGAAAGAACGTTCAATTTGAGCGAGAGCAGCATCGAGAGCTTTTGTTTTATCCACGATTATATCCTTGACGATTCATAACGATCTAATACTTAAACTGTACATTGCACTTTTAATTTAACTAAAGCTTTAAGTTTAGATTTTCACAGACTATTTTCATCCTTACCCTTACGTTATGTCTATAACATATCATAACCCACAAAATAAAGAACTGGTATTCCCTATCTTATGACACAACATAGAATCCAAATAAAATAATACTTCTACACGAGAGCAAATTAACACATTTATCTCTTTCTAGAAAAGAAACAATTTAAATTTCAACACAATGTTTGATCTTTCTGTCTACCCCTTAATTTTCTAAGAGACAAACTCTCCCCTTAATCACATAAAAACGCCTCATCAATCAAAACCACACCCTATTGCATCGAAAAACAAAACACTTTTATGTTGCATATTCACATACTTGTAAAAAAAAAGCATCTTTCAACGCTCGTTACACCCATTTTTTGACGGCGCTTGTGAAATGGTATATGTAAAATTTATTGAGCAACAACCTCTTTATGCTCAGTACCACAATCATCACACCACCACCCACTTTTCCCGCCCCCAATGGTGCAGTGGCTCTCAACACTTAAGACTCTTCATAAGAGTCATTTTTAGTTTTATTCTTGTATAGTTTTTATCACACGTGATCCAGCATGTAACATACAAGCGAATGGTTGTGATTGATGAGATTTGGCATGAGAGAATCGTATAGTATCTGAAGTTCTCATTCAACATACAAAACATTGTATAATCAATATCTTAATCAATTAAAATCATAAAATAAAATAGCTTTAAGAATTAAATGACATATTTCTTAAACTTGAATCCATAAAAAGATATGCTTTTTGAAGGGATCAAAAAAATTGCACTACGAGCAATATAATAAATGTTAAAAATAAAACTAAATTGTTCATACAATAAAACGAGGAATAAAAAATAAATCTAAGTTCAATAAAAAACGTGTTTTAACTCAAATTTTATGGTTTATTTTTACGTTTTTTGCGCAATTGTTTCCACCATTCAAGACGTTTCACAATTTCACGCTCAAATCCACGCTCAACTGGTTTATAATAACTCTGTCGCCCAAGTTTTTCGGGAAAATATTCTTGTCCAGAGAAGGCATCTGGTTCATCATGATCATAACAATAACCATCTCCATACCCTTCCTCCTTCATCAATTTCGTCGGTGCATTAAGGATATGTTTAGGAGGTGGTAAAGAACCATTTTTTTGTGCACAACGCAATGCAGCTTTATATGCAAGATATGTCGCGTTTGACTTTGGTGCCGTTGCAACATAAAGGCATGCCTGTGCCAAAGCCAATTCTCCTTCTGGTGATCCTAAATAATCATAGGCATCTTTTGCCGCATTACAAATGACAAGAGCTTGGGGATCCGCCAAACCCACATCTTCAACAGCCATACGAACCAATCTTCGCCCAATATAGAGAGGATCTTCACCAGCATCCAACATACGTGCTAAATAATAAAGCGCCGCATCAGGATCAGAGCCACGAACAGATTTATGCAACGCTGAAATAAGATTATAGTGCCCATCTCGTCCTTTATCATAAATGGGTGCACGACGCTGAATAACTTTTTGCAACGCACCAGCATCAAGAATCTCTCCGGAACGCACAACAGACCAAACTTCCTCTGCTAATGTCAATGCTACCCGCGCATCTCCATCAGACATCCCTATCAAAGTGTCTCTGGCCCCATCATCCAAAGGAAGAGATTTCTCTACCACCTTTTCAGCACGCTTCAAAAGCATCCCTAAACTTTCACGATCATGAGAAAAAAATGTTAAAACCCGCGCACGCGAAAGAAGAGCAGCATTAAGTTCAAAAGAAGGATTTTCAGTTGTTGCACCGATAAGGACCACCGTACCATCTTCCATCACAGGAAGAAAACTATCCTGCTGTGCACGATTAAACCGATGAATTTCATCAACAAAGAGAAGCGTTTTATCCCCAGACATAAAACGCCTCTGTGCAACTTCAAAAATCTTTTTAAGTTCAGAAACACCTGTAAAAATAGCAGAAACTTGTTCAAATGCGAAATTTGTTTCAAGTGCTAACAAACGTGCAACTGTTGTTTTTCCGGTCCCTGGAGGCCCCCAAAAAATCATCGATCCAATTGAGCCCGCTGCCACCATCCGTGAAAGCAAACCATCCTCTCCAATTAAATGTTTTTGTCCCACAACTTCATTGAGAGAACAAGGACGCATTCTTTCCGCAAGTGGCTGATTTTTATTAACTTTAGGATCAACCGACGAAGTAAAAAAATCTTTCTTCAAAAAAAACCTCAACGAATAAATTGGCGAATATACATACCATCACGTTCATATTCCAATTGCCAAGTACGCGAACGCGTTTGCATAAGAATCTTTTTCAACTGATGAACTGTTTGAATCTTATAGCCATTGACAACACGTAAGATATCTCTGGGCCGAAAAATTCCCGCAGCATTGCTCATTTCATCAAGACTGGTAATCACAACACCTTTTGCCGATATAGGAAGATGAAAACGTCGACTATTTTGCGGTGTTAAATCTAACACTTCAGCCCCAGCAAGAGGATTATCACCTGTAATTTTTTCAGATTTTAAAAATGCAGTTTCTGATATTGATGCAACCTTTATCTGTGTTTTTAAAGTTTTTCCACTTCGTAAATATTCTAAAGCAAGACTATGGCCAATGTCCGCTGTCATTAAACGATACCCAAGACTATCTGGACTATCAACGCGCACCCCCTGTACACTCAAAATAACATCACCTACTTTCAAACCGGCTTTTTCAGCAGGACTGTCTTTGATAACTTCAATAATAAGAGCACCATAAGGGCGTTCTAAACCTAAACCACCAGCAATATCAGGTGTAACATTTTGAAAGGATGCCCCAATATAAGGTGGCACAAAATATTTTCCACCGCGTTTAACTGTATCAAGCATCACTTTTACAAGATTAACTGGAATAGCAAAACCAATCCCTACAGAACCACCGGAACGTGAATAAATAGCCGTATTAATTCCGATTAATTGTCCCTTCATATCAATTAAAGCGCCACCAGAATTTCCTGGATTAATGGCTGCATCTGTTTGAATAAAAAAGTCAAAATCAGAAATCCCAACACGTGTACGCGCTTGCGCTGAAACAATACCACTTGTAACCGTTTGACCAACACCAAAAGGATTACCAATAGCTAAAACAAGATCACCAACTTCAACAGTATCAGAATCCCCCAAAGGAAGAACAGGAAACTGTGTATCTTTTACATCAACTTCCAAAATAGCAATATCGGTTGCTTCATCTTTGAGTACGACCTTACTCTCAAATTCTCGCCCATCAGAAAAAGCCACCTTAATTTCGCTTGCATCTTTAATGACGTGGTAATTTGTAACAATCAAACCACGCGCATCAACAATCACTCCTGATCCTAATGATGATTGCTTACGAACAGGAAAATTATTTTGCAAACGACCAAAAAATTGCTCAAAAAATGGATCACCCTCAAAAGGTGAACGTGCTCTAATTTGTCGAGCTGCATAAATATTGACCACAGAGGGAACTGTCTTTTTAACTAAAGGAGCAAATGAAAGAGTGATTTCTTTTTGTGTTTGAGGAACATGAGCATATACATGATCAAACGATATCAGCATCATAATGGCAAAAAAAAGCCGCACCCCAAAAGAATACCTCATAATCTACTCCTTATAAAATCAGCCCATTCTGTTGAATATTCATAGAATTTTTTAAAAGCATCCCCATAAATAAAGGATTTCTATTAATATTTCATAATAGAGAATAAAAACAACCTATTTAAACAGTAAATATTATAAAAATAAAACAATTCAATATCCTATAATTTTTTCTCACCATCGATTTCTCAAGTAAAACAAACTTTAAAAATAAGCATAAAAAAAACCGCCTAAGACAAGGCGGCCTTTTAAAAACCAATAAAATAAAAAACTTATGAGGACGTGCTCTTCTCATTCTCTGAAGCTTCCATACGAGCACGATCCCCTGCCCCCTTTGCTTCGACATCACGATCAACAAATTCTATAACAGCCATGGGCGCATTATCACCGGTACGAAACCCCGCTTTCATAATACGCAAATATCCACCATTGCGTGAAGCATAACGCGGCGCAAGTGTATCAAATAACTTTGCAACCTTTTCTGTATCACGAAGTGCTGCAATTGCTTGTCGACGCGCGTGCAAACCACCACGCTTACCAAGAGTAACAAGCTTTTCAACAATAGGACGAATTTCTTTAGCCTTTGGAAGTGTTGTCACAATCTGCTCATGCTCGATCAACGAAGTTGCCATATTTGCAAACATCGCTTTACGGTGACTGGCAGTCCGGTTCAACTTGCGGCCTGACTTACTATGGCGCATAAGCCCTCTCCTTAAATTCTAATTTTAATACTGATCTTCATAACGTTTAGCAAGATCATCAATGTTTTCAGGCGGCCATGCAGGAATTTCCATTCCAAGATGTAACCCCATACATGCCAAAACTTCTTTAATCTCATTCAATGACTTACGACCAAAATTTGGTGTTCGAAGCATTTCAGATTCTGTTTTTTGAATAAGATCACCAATATAAACAATATTATCATTCTTAAGACAATTTGCCGAACGAACCGAAAGCTCTAATTCATCCACTTTTTTGAGAAGTGCCGGATTAAAGGAAAGCTCAGAATCCGCCTCTTCAACAGGCTCTTTCTGAGGCTCTTCAAAGTTAATAAATAACGATAATTGATCCTGAAGAATGCGCGCTGCAAAAGCAACAGCATCTTCTCCATTAACAGCACCATTCGTTTCAATCGTTAACGTCAATTTATCATAATCGAGAACCTGACCTTCACGTGTATTTTCCACTTTATAAGACACTTTACGAATTGGTGAATAAAGACTATCAATTGGAATTAATCCTATGCGCCCATCATCGACACAATTCCGATCAGATGGAACATACCCTTTCCCCGTATTGACAATAAATTCCATACGAATTTCAGCATCTTCATCAAGGGTACAAATAACATGATCCGGATTGAGGATTTCCATATCCCCAACGATACTGATGTCCCCTGCTTTCACAACACCAGGACCCTCTTTATAAACGACGAGACGTTTAGGCCCTTCTTCTTCCATACGAAGCGCAATTTCCTTTATATTCAGAATAATATCTGTAACATCTTCACGGACACCTGGAATTGATGAAAATTCATGTAAGACACCATCAATCTGTACAGCAGTAATAGCAGCACCACGAAGCGAAGATAACAACACACGACGAAGTGCATTTCCTAAAGTCAAACCAAACCCCCGCTCAAGAGGCTCAGCGATTACGCTTGTAATATTCGGATTATCATGCGTATATGATTCAACCTTGTTGGGTTTAATAAGTTCCTGCCAGTTTTTCTGGATCATATTTTTATTCCCGTTCTTTAGTTCCGTTACCATTCAATCGTAACGACCAATGTGAACATCAGAGAAATCTCCGACAACAAAAAACAACACCCAATTAAACACGCCGCCTTTTACGCGGACGACATCCATTATGAGGAATTGGTGTTACATCACGAATAGAAGTGATGACAAAACCAACAGATTGCAACGCACGTAAAGCAGATTCACGCCCTGCCCCAGGACCACAAACTTCAACTTCCAAAGAACGCATACCATGTTCTTGTGCTTTTCTCGCACAATCTTCCGCAGCAACTTGAGCGGCAAAAGGTGTAGATTTACGCGCCCCCTTAAACCCTTGAGCGCCAGCAGATGACCAAGCAATTGCATTTCCCTGAGCATCAGTAATGGTAATCATTGTATTATTAAATGTTGAATTGATATGCACAACACCCGATGAAATATTTTTACGTTCGCGACGACGAACACGTGTGGCTTCCTTGGCCATAATTTTCCTTTCAACGATCTCAACACTGCCGTAATATCAGCAGCTCCACCTTCTGTTTCTTGTCAAACCGCTTTCAACAAGAAACAGAATAAATAAACTTCCAAAAAGCTTCTTATTTCTTCTTACCAGCAATTGCCTTAGCAGGTCCCTTACGTGTACGAGCATTTGTATGTGTACGCTGTCCCCGGACAGGTAAAGACCGACGATGACGCAATCCACGATAACAACCAAGGTCCATCAAACGCTTAACATTCATAGCAACTTCACGACGAAGATCACCTTCAACTTGATATCCCTGATCTATTGCTTCACGAATCTGTAACACCTCGGCATCTGAAAGCTCATGCACACGACGGCCCGTGGGAATGCCAACCTTTTCAATAATTTCTTGAGCAAATTTTGGTCCAATCCCGTGGATATATTGAAGCGCAATAATGACACGCTTATTTGTCGGGATATTGACGCCAGCAATACGAGCCACGCCTACTCTCCTTAGTTATGTTGACAAATTATTATAAAATACCTGATGTACTTTATAGAAAAAACAGACTCAGAACAAAATCCTTCCGAATCCACTTATTTAATTGAAATAAATTAAAGTTGTTTGTGATAGATTTCATCTCAAAAGTCAACTCTTTTCATTTAATTCTAAAAAATCTCATGAAAGAAAACCTTTAATCTTATGCGTCACTTCAGTAATATCAATCATTCCATCAATGACCTTTAACATTCCTCTCTCTGAATAAAATTTTGATAAAGGAGATGTTTTTTCACGGTATTCTACTAATCTTTTTGTAAAAGCAACAGGGTTATCATCTAAACGGATCTGTCCACCGGCCGCTATTGTATCCTGAACGCGCTTTTCCATACGTTCAATCAATGCACCTTCATCAACACATAACTCAATGACAGCATCAAGGTGCATATTTTTTGACTCAAGTATCTGTTGTAATGCTTCTGCCTGTCCTACAGTCCTTGGATATCCATCCAAAATAAAACCATTTACACAATCAGGCTCATCAATCCGATCTGATACGATTTGATTAACAAGACTATCAGGAACCAAAGAACCTGAACTTATAATAGCTTTAGCTTTTTTACCAACTTCCGTTTCTTTAGTAATAACCTCACGTAATATATCTCCTGTTGATAAATGAGGAATATTATATTCCTCAGTTAACATCTTAGCTTGCGTCCCTTTTCCTGCTCCAGGAGGACCTAAAAGAACCACTCTCATCTATTTCTTCGACCTCCACGAAGTTTTGATTTTTTTATCAACCCTTCATATTGGTGTGCAACAAGATGCCCCTGGATTTGAGCAACTGTATCAAGAGTAACAGTCACAACAATCAGCAAAGACGTCCCCCCAAGATAAAAAGGAACTTGGAATGCAGATATCATAAATTCAGGGAGTAAACAAACCAAGATAATATAAATAGCGCCCACAACAGTAATACGCGTCAAAACATAATCAATATATTCCGCTGTACGTTCACCTGGACGAATTCCTGGAATAAAACCAGAATGTTTCTTCAACTGATCCGCAGTATCACTCGGATTAAACACAATAGCTGTATAAAAAAAGCAAAAAAACGCCATTAAAAATGCATAAACAATCATATAAAGTGGCTGCCCATGACCAAGAGAATAAGAAATTGTTTGCATCCATTGTGGCATTTTATCAGAAAAATTATTAATAGTGGCGGGTAATAACAATAAAGATGAAGCAAAAATAGGCGGAATAACACCAGCAGTATTCAATTTTAAAGGAAGATGCGACATATCGCCTTGAAACATTTGGTTACCAACCTGACGTTTCGGGTACTGAATAATAATCCGCCGTTGCGCACGTTCTATAAAAACAATAAGTCCGATAACCAAGACAGCAATAAAAACGATTGCTATTAAAAGAAAAGTTGATAAATCAGCCTGACTATGCGCAGTCAAAAGCTGAGCAAAAGTAGAAGGAAAGTTGGCTACAATCCCTGTAAAAATGATGAGAGAAACCCCATTACCAACACCGCGTGACGTAATTTGCTCACCAAGCCACATGAGAAACATTGTTCCGCCAACAAGTGTAATAACAGAAGAGATACGAAACATGAGACCCGGTTCTAGAACAATTTGAAGTCCTGTCCCTATACCGCTTTCAAGCGCAACCGCAATACCAAAAGCTTGCAGAATAGCCAATACGACTGTCACATAGCGCGTATATTGATTAATCACCTTACGACCGACATCACCCTCCTTTTTAAGAGTCTCCAAAGAAGGAATAACAGACGTGAGCAATTGTACAATAATAGATGCCGATATATAGGGCATAATTCCTAGCGCAAAAATTGCCATACGCCCAACAGCGCCTCCAGCAAACATATTAAAAAGTCCTAAAACACCTGATGCATGATGTTCAAATGTTTGCCGCAAAGCATCAATATTAATACCCGGAAGAGAAATATAAGTGCCAAAACGATAGACAAGAAGTGCCGCCAGAGTAAACCAGATACGTTTCTTTAACTCAGTTGCACGCGAAAAGGTACCGAAGTTTATATTGGAAGCAAATTGCTCTGCTGCTGATGCCATAAAACGTCTCCACTTCACACTTCAGTTCTTTAAGTTACAGAACTATAACTCTAAAATTCATATCTTTACACACAAATAATCGCAGAACTTAAACAATTCCCACAAAATATTCAAAAGAATAGATGTACCTCTTCTTTAAATCATGACTTATATCAAAAAAATTATTGAATAACATCAGGAAAAATAATCTGACCACCCACTTTTTCAATCTTAACACGAGCAGCTTGTGAAGCACCAGAAACATGAAAGGTAATCTTAGCTTTCAAATCACCATCAGAAAGAAGACGAACCCCACTCTTCTCTCGACGAATAACACCAGCCTCTTTCAAGGTAATCATATCAACCGGCTTTTCAATATTCAACTTACCTGCATCAACAGCTAACTGAATACGTCCCAAGGAAACTTCATTGTAGGTTTTAGAAAAGAAATTTTTAAACCCACGTTTTGGTAAACGGCGATAGATAGGCATTTGCCCACCTTCAAAACCGTTAAGAGAGACACCAGAACGGGATTTTTGTCCTTTTACACCGCGACCACCAGTCTTACCAATACCCGAACCAATACCACGTCCAACACGCTTACGATTTTTTGTTGCGCCTTCGCAATCACGTAGTTCATTGAGTTTCATATCTAATACTCCTGCAACCCTTAATCTTCATCTATAACACGAACAAGATGCCGAACTCGAGCAATCATACCCCGTACACAAAGTGTATCTTCTAAAACGCGCCGGCGACGCATTTTATTGAGCCCAAGCCCCTTCAAGGTTGCACGCTGAATCTGTGAATTTCGAATAGGGCTCGCAATTTGCTCTACTGTCACAGTTTTACTACTCTGAGATTTTTTCTGAACCATTTCCTAATTCCTTTTCTGACAATCTCAGAAACTACCCTTCTACATCGACTAAATGACGACGACGCGCCTGCAAAGTCGAATATTTGATACCACGCTGAGCAGCAATATCTCTCGGATGCATTTGATGTTTCAAAGCATCAAATGTTGCACGAACCATATTATAAGGATTTGATGATCCTAGTGACTTCGCAACAACATCCTGCATACCAAGAGCTTCAAAAATAGCACGCATCGGTCCCCCAGCAATAATACCAGTACCAGCAGACGCTGAACGAAGCAAAACACGGCCTGCTCCGTGACAACCTTCAAGATCATGATGCAATGTACGTCCAGAGCGAAGTGGAACATAAATCATTCCACGCTTTGCAGATTCCGTTGCTTTACGAACGGCCTCAGGAACTTCACGCGCTTTACCGTGTCCAAAGCCCACACGCCCTTTCTGATCTCCAACGACAACAAGAGCAGCAAAACCAAAACGCCGACCACCCTTTACAACTTTAGCAACACGATTAATATGAACAAGCCTATCGACAAACTCATTATCGCGTTCTTCTCTTTCACCACGTTCTTTTTGTGCCATTCCTCATTCCTTTTTCTTTTCCGGAAGCACGATAACAAAGCTCTTCATCAAATCAGAAGAACTTAAACGAAATGCTCTAAAGTATCCAGCCCCATCCATAAGGAGAAAACTTTAAAAGTTCAAACCACCTTCACGAGCAGCTTCAGCCAAAGCCTTGACTCGACCATGGTACAAATAAGCACCACGATCAAAAACCACTTCATTGACACCAGCTTGCTTCGCACGTTCAGCAATTAACTTACCCACAGCGAAAGCGGCTTCTTTATCAGATCCACTTTTTAAGGATTTTTTCAAATCACTTTCAAGAGTAGAAGCTGAAACAAGTGTACATCCCCGTAAATCATCAATAACTTGCGCGTAGATGTTCTGATTTGAACGATAAACGCTAAGCCGCGGACGATCGTGAGAAACCATCTTGATTCTACGACGAACACGTCTCGCACGGCGCTGGATAATGTCCTTAGATGAAACCATAATACAAAATCCTTATTTCTTTTTACCTTCTTTACGGAAGATACGTTCATCTGCATGCTTAACACCTTTACCTTTATAAGGCTCAGGCCTACGATACTCACGAATCTCCGCTGCAACTTGTCCAACTTGCTGTTTATCAATTCCAGAAATAACAATCTCTGTGGGTTTAGGAACAGTTACAGTAACACCCGACGGAACTTTATAAACCACATCATGCGAAAAACCTAGAGAGAGTTGAATATCCTTACCCTGCAAAGCAGCACGATAACCAACCCCATTGATCTCTAACCTCTTTTCAAAACCATCTTTTACACCACAAAAAATGTTTTCAATCATTGAGCGTGACATCCCCCATTTAGAGCGCGCATCTTTTGACTGATCCCGGGGCATAACTGATATGACATTGTCCTCGAATTTAACTAAGACTTCGTCATTTACGACATAACTCAGCTCACCTTTCGGACCTTTTGCTTTGACCAGCTGACCTTCAACAGTTGCGGTAACTCCAGAAGGAATTGAAATGGGCTTTTTTCCAATACGAGACATTGTTCTAACCTATTTTTCTTCTGTTTTCTTGGACATAACTTAGAAAACACGACAAAGAAGTTCACCACCAACATTCTGTTCACGCGCTTCATGATCAGCCATAACGCCTTTAGGAGTCGACAAGATCGAAATACCTAAACCATTTGCCACCTGCGGAAGTGACTTAGCAGAAACATACACACGACGACCAGGCTTTGATACACGCGAAATTTCACGAATAGCAGCCATCCCTTCAAAATACTTCAATTCGATTTCAAGCTCAGATTTTCCATCACCCAAATCAACTTGATTATATCCGCGAATATAACCCTCTGACTGAAGAACATCAAGAACATGTGCACGAAGCTTTGAAGCTGGAGTAACCACCTTGCCTTTTTTACGACCAAGTGCATTACGAATACGTGTTAACATATCACCAAGAGGATCTGACATAGACATTAGATAATCTCCTCTTACCAACTAGACTTTACAATACCAGGAATATGGCCAATAGAGCCAAGTTCACGCAATGCAATCCGTGACATCTTTAACTTACGATAATAAGCCCGTGGACGACCTGAAACCTCACAGCGATTACGAATACGAACTTTCGAAGAATTACGCGGTAATTCTGCCAACTGAACAGAAGCCTTAAAACGTTCTTCAAGAGAAACCTTCTGATCCATAACGATTGCTTTCAAACGTGCACGACGCGCAGCATAACGCTTCACCATCACCTCACGACGCTTATTTTTTTCAACGGCACTTACTTTGGCCATAATCTCACCTCGCTACGTTTGCCGTTACGAACGAAAAGGAAAATTAAAGGCACGCAATAACTCACGCGCTTCATCATCCGTTTTCGCTGTCGTACAAACGATAATATCCATGCCCCAAATTTGATCAACTTTATCATAATTAATTTCTGGAAACACAATGTGTTCTTTAATACCCATAGCAAAATTACCACGACCATCAAAGCTTTTTGGATTTAAACCTCGAAAGTCACGAACGCGCGGAAGAGCAATCGTAACAAGACGATCTAAAAACTCAAACATACGATCTTTACGCAATGTCACTTTAGCCCCAAGAGGCATTCCTTCACGAACCTTAAAGGTTGCAATAGAATTACGCGCACGGGTAACAACAGCCTTCTGACCTGTTATGAGTCCTAAATCCTCAGCAGCAAGGGAAGGCTTCTTTGAATCAGCAGTTGCTTCACCTATCCCCATATTAATTACAATTTTATCAATCCGCGGAATCTGCATTGTATTTTTGTAATTAAATTTCTCTTGAAGCGCTTTACGAATCACTTCAAAATAATACGCTTTCATACGCGGTATTTGTCTTTCCTCAGCCATTAATCAACTCTCCCGAACGCTTGGCAAAACGTACCTTATTACCATCTGCATTCATACGAAAGCCCACGCGTGTAGGCTTACCATCTTTAGGGTCAGCAATCGCCAAATTAGACAGATGAATCGGAGCCTCTTTAGAAATAATTCCAGCTTCTTGCTTCTGTGTTTGACGTTGATGACGTTTAATCATATTAATCCCACGAACAAAAGCCTTATTCTCTTTTGGACTAACCTTAATTACTTCACCACTCGACCCTTTATCCTTACCAGATAAAACGACAACTCTATCACCTTTTCGAATCTTCTGCATAACATCAACTCCTTATAACACTTCAGGAGCAAGTGAGATGATCTTCATATGATTCCTCCCACGCAATTCACGGGGAACAGGCCCAAAAATACGCGTACCGATCGGCTCTTTTTTATTATCCACTAAAACCGCAGCATTACTATCAAAACGAATGACACTACCATCTGCGCGACGAATATCCTTAGCAGTACGCACCACAACAGCTTTCATAACATCACCTTTTTTAACACGACCACGAGGAATAGCATCCTTAACAGAAACAACAATAATGTCACCGACCGAAGCATATTTCCGCTTTGAACCGCCTAACACCTTGATGCACATGACACGACGAGCACCAGAATTATCAGCAACGTCGAGGTTTGTTTGCATCTGAATCATGACTGGCCACCTTTTCTTAACATATATATCCGCCTGTACCTTTTATACACTCAGATTTGCCTGCCAAATAAATACAAAGCCATCGTCTTCAAATTTATCAACGAAAAACCACTGTTAAATTCTAAAACAATAAACTCAGCTCATTACACTACATTGTCTTTTACAACAATCCAACATTTATCTTTTGAAATTGGTCTAGATTCCTGAATAGAAACCTGATCCCCAATCTTGAATTGGTTGTTTTCGTCATGCGCTTTATAATTTTTAGACTGCCGAACAGTCTTCTTAAGAAGCGGATGAGAATAACGACGCTCCACTTTTACAACGACAGTTTTATCGCTTTTGTCGCTAATAACAACACCCTGTAAAACGCGTTTAGGCATCTCTTATTTCCTTAAACCTTACTTTCACTTAACTTTTGACGAAGAAAAGTCTTAATGCGTGCAATATCACGACGAACTTGTCTAACACGTGCAGTCTTTTCCAATTGACCTGTAGCCTTTTGAAAGCGCAAATTAAACTGCTCTTTCTTTAACTTAGCCAATTCATCCTTCATTTGGTCGAGCGTTTGCGCCCGTAATTCTCTGGCTCTCATCGCTTAACCTCTTTATTCAGCAATACGCTGGATGAAACGCGTTTTGATAGGCAACTTTGCAGCGCCCAACCTTAGTGCTTCACGTGCAACATCCTCAGGAACCCCATCAAGCTCAAACATAATGCGCCCAGGAGCAACACGTGCGGCCCAATAATCAACACTTCCCTTACCTTTACCCATGCGAACTTCCGTCGGTTTAGATGTAACTGGAAGATCTGGAAAAATGCGAATCCACACACGACCAGAACGCTTCATATAACGTGTAATCGCACGACGTGCCGCTTCAATTTGACGAGCAGTAACCCGCTCCGGCTCAACAGCTTTCAAACCGTAGGCACCGAAATTTAAATCCGTACCACCCTTCGCAACACCGTGAATACGGCCCTTGAACTGCTTACGGAACTTTGTGCGCTTTGGCTGCAACATTGTTCTCTACTCCAAATTTTAGTTCAATTTCAAAAACTAAGCATTTTCGCGGCGACGATTCGATGAAGAACCAGATTGATCAGCTTCCGTAGCACGACGTTCCGAAGCCATCGGATCATGTTCAAGAATCTCACCCTTAAAGACCCAAACTTTAATACCACAAATACCGTAAGCGGTCTTAGCTTCTGCTGTACCGTAATCGACATCAGAACGCAAGGTATGAAGTGGAACACGACCTTCACGATACCATTCCATACGAGCAATTTCAGCACCACCAAGACGACCAGAACAATTGATACGAATACCTTCCGCACCAAGACGCATAGCAGACTGAACGGCACGCTTCATTGCGCGACGAAAAGCAACACGACGCTCTAACTGTTGAGCAATTGATTGTGCAATAATCGTCGCATCAATCTCTGGCTTACGAATCTCCACGATATTCAACGAAGTTTCAGCATTAGTCATTTCTGAAAGCTTACGACGAAGCTTCTCGATATCAGCACCCTTTTTACCGATAATCAAACCAGGACGTGCAGAATGAATCGTAACACGACATTTTTTATGAGGACGCTCAATAACAACCTTAGAAATCGCAGCCTGTTTAAGCTCTTCAAACACATAAGAGCGAATTTTCAAATCTTCATGAAGAAGACGCCCATATTCACCACTATCAGCATACCAACGAGAATCCCAGGTCCGATTAACACCAAGACGAAGTCCTATTGGATTGATCTTCTGACCCATTACGCGGCCTCCACTTTTTCGCTAACTTCACGAACAACAATAGTAAGATGTGAAAATGGACGTTCAATTCGACTAGCACGCCCGCGACCACGAATATGAAAGCGCTTCATAACGATCGACTTACCAACATAAGCTTCTGCTACAATAAGCGAATCAATGTCAAGATCGTGATTATTTTCTGCGTTTGCAACTGCTGATTCAAGCGTTTTTTTCACAGTAGCAGCAATACGTTTACGCGAAAACATCAAATCAGCAAGCGCTACATTAACTCTTTTACCACGAATCATTGAAGCAACTAAATTAAGCTTCTGCGGACTAACACGAATTGTCCGTGTGACAGCCTTTGCTTCATTATCTTTAAGCTGGCGCGGAACCTTAGCTTTTCCCATTCCTACTTCCTCTTCGCTTTTTTATCGGCACCATGACCATAATAAGTCCGGGTAGGAGCGAACTCACCAAACTTATGTCCAACCATCTCTTCAGAAACAGAAACAGGAATATGCTTATTGCCGTTGTAAACACCAAAAGTCAAACCAACAAATTGCGGCAAAATAGTAGAGCGACGACTCCATATTTTTATAACTTCATTACGTCCACTTGCACGTACCTTCTCTGCTTTACCAAGAAGATAGCCGTCAACAAACGGACCTTTCCAAACTGAACGAACCACTTCAGACTACCTTTCTTATTTCTTGCGCTGATGACGCGTACGCATAATAAACTTATCAGTGGCTTTATTGGAACGCGTACGCTTACCCTTTGTAGGCTTACCCCAAGGAGACACCGGATGACGCCCCCCTGATGTACGTCCTTCACCACCACCATGTGGATGATCAACGGGGTTCATAGCAACACCACGAACATGAGGACGTTTACCACGCCAACGTGACCGACCTGCCTTGCCATCATTAATATTCCCATGATCAGGATTTGAAACAGCACCAACGGTCGCAAAGCAACTGCTAGATACCAAACGCTGCTCTCCAGAATTAAGACGAAGAATAGCCATTCCTTGATCTCGCCCAACAAGCTGCGCATAGGTTCCTGCGGAACGTGCGATCTGACCACCTTTCCCCGGTTTCATCTCAACATTATGAATAATTGTCCCCACTGGCATATTACCAAGCGGCATAGCATTACCCGGCTTAACATCAACATTTGAGCCAGCAATAATAGAATCACCAACACCAAGACGCTGTGGCGCAAGGATATAACTTAACCGCCCATCTTCATAGCGAATAAGCGCAATAAAAGCTGTGCGATTTGGATCATACTCTAAACGCTCAACTTTAGCAGAAATATCACGTTTAAGACGCTTAAAATCAACAAACCGATAGCTCCGCTTATGTCCACCACCCTGAAAACGAACAGTAACACGACCGCGATTATTACGTCCACCTTTTGAAGATAAACCTTCCGTCAACATCTTTACAGGTTTTCCCTTATAAAGACAAGAACGCTCCACAATGACAAGCTGACGCTGCCCAGGTGTTATTGGATTAAATTGCTTAAGTGCCATTATTCCTATCTCCGAGCCTCTTTAAAGACCTGTAGAAACGTCGATAGACTGACCAGCCGCCAGTGTCACGATCGCTTTTTTGACATCACTCTGCCGACCAACAATACCTTTAAAACGTTTCACTTTACCCTTTCGGACTATCGTGTTAACTGCTTTTACTTTTACGCTAAAAAGCGCTTCAACAGCAGCCTTAATTTCAGGTTTCGTCGCTTTCGGCGCGACATTAAAAGCAACTTGATTATATTCAGAAATCATAGTCGACTTTTCAGTAATAACTGGACTAATAATTACATCATAATGGCGAAGATCTGTCATTTAAAACGCTCCTCAAGAGCCTCAACAGCTGCCTTTGATAAAACAAGTTTGCTGCGACGCAAAATATCATAAACATTAATTCCCTGAATGGGCAAAATATCAATATTAGGGATATTCGATGCTGCACGAAAAAAGTTAATATCAATCTCTTTACCACCAATCAACAGAGCATTATTAAAGCCAAGCTTAGAAAAATGAGAAACAAGCTTTTTCGTTTTAGCATCCTTAACAGTCAACTCATCCACAATAATTAAATCTTTTGCTTTTAATTTTGCAGATAAAGCAAAACGTAACCCAAGGGCACGAATCTTTTTAGGCAGATCATGCGCATGGCTACGAACCACCGGCCCATGTGCTTTACCCCCACCTCGAAACTGTGGTGCACGAGCAGATGAGTGCCGAGCACGTCCAGTTCCCTTTTGTTTAAACATCTTTGCCCCCGTTCGTGATACATCAGAGCGCCCTTGTGATTGATGCGTTCCCTGTTGACGACGGGCCAATTGCCAACGAACAACACGCTGCAAAATATCTTCACGTGGAACAAGATCAAAGATAGATTCAGAAACTTTTAATTTACCAGCTTCATTACCATCAAGTGTTTTAATTACAAGATCCATTATTAGGCTCCCTCAACTTCAGAGGTTTCCGTCATCGGAGTAATCATCTCCGTTTTCTCCTTCACAAGACGGCGAATACCAGCAGGCTTTGGAGCATTATCGGGGAGAGGTTTCTTAACAGCATCTCTTACCAAAATCCAAGAACCCTTCGAACCAGAAACAGCACCACGCACTAAAATTAAACCACGTTCAATATCAGTGGAAATAACTTCAATATTTTGTGTTGTTACACGCACCTGCCCCATATGGCCAGCCATTTTTTTTCCTTTAAACACTTTACCAGGATCTTGACACTGTCCCGTAGAACCATGAGCACGATGTGTAATTGAATTACCATGGGAAGCACGATGCCCGCCAAAGTTATGCCGTTTCATAACACCAGCAAATCCCTTACCAATACTGGTACCAGTCACATCAACTCTCTGCCCTGGAACAAAATGCTCCACTGTAATCTCTGTACCGATATCGAGAAGATTATCGGGACTAACACGAAACTCTGCTATTTTAGCTTTAGGCTCAACAGAAGCCTTAGCAAAATGTCCACGAAGAGCCTGTGAAGTATTCTTAACCTTAGCCAAGCCTACACCTAATTGAACAGCAGTATAACCATTCTTTTCAACTGTACGCTGAGCAACGACTTGACAATTCTCTAAACGAAGTACTGTCACCGGCACATGCTCACCAGCATCATTATAAATACGGGTCATGCCCAGCTTCTGTGCTATTACACCTGAACGCATCGGGTCTGTTCCTTCTGTCCTCAAACCTCAGAGCTTAATTTCTACATCCACACCAGCAGAAAGATCGAGCTTCATAAGCGCATCCACTGTTTGCGGCGTTGGATCAACAATATCAAGAAGACGCTTATGTGTACGCATTTCAAACTGCTCACGACTCTTCTTATCGATATGCGGCCCACGATTAACCGTAAATTTCTCAATCCGCGTCGGAAGCGGAATAGGACCACGGACATTTGCACCGGTCCGCTTAGCAGTCGATACAATCTCACGCGTCGATGTATCAAGAATTCTATGATCAAACGCTTTCAAGCGAATGCGAATATTTTGACTGTTCATGCTCTTTATTTCCCTGTTATGCAAAACGCCTTTAAAAACAAAGGCGTTTTTCAATAACCATTATTTACTCAATGATCTTAGAAACGATACCGGCACCAACAGTACGACCACCTTCACGAATAGCAAAACGAAGCTTCTCTTCCATTGCTATCGGAACAATCAGTGACACATCCAT
>NZ_JAQISW010000013.1 GCF_028618435.1 Bartonella sp. MM73XJBT.G | reverse complement strand
ATATGCTTTAAACTCACCAAAAAATTTCGTAATCGCTGCTGTCAACGAAGTCTTCCCATGATCAACGTGACCAATCGTACCTATATTAACATGCGGTTTCGTACGTTCAAATTTGCTCTTCGCCATTGCTATTAATCTCTTTTTATTCCCTGTCTTTGTTAGCACCTAGAAACAGGCTTGCAGAACTGAATTAAACTGGACCGTACACCAGCCCAATCACCACAACTCTTAGGCGGAAAATACCGCCCACTTTCAATAATGGAATACCCTCCATTATATCTATATTATATCCATTCGCCTAATCACAACAACCATTTGGAGCGGGTAGCGGGAATCGAACCCGCGTATTCAGCTTGGAAGGCTGCTGCTCTACCATTGAGCTATACCCGCTTAACTCACGTACTAACTCTCCTTCGATGAATGGTGGAGGGGGTTGGATTCGAACCAACGTAGCATACGCAACGGATTTACAGTCCGCCCCCTTTAACCACTCGGGCACCCCTCCATTACACCAAAAAAGTCGCGCGATGAGGCATCACGACAATCATCTTGAACACCCATTCAATTCAATCCGATTGCGAAGTGGTTATGACGATTACGATTGTATCTGTCAACAGAATAAATACAATTCTGTACAAATTTCCTACTCATAACGTTAAATCATAGATTTTTTCTAGCTATTTTTCTTATTAAAACGCTATAAAGAAGTTATGAAAGAAAAAACATCACAAAATTCTCATTATGCTCGTTTACGTCGTCGATATCGGGATACACAAGGCTTTCCTTCTCGATCTTCCACACATCTGAAGAAGGAAACCGCTTCTTTACAGCAAGGAATAATCTATCTTTATGGTATTCATTCAGTTCAGGCTGCTTTAAAAAACCCAAAAAGAATTTTTAAATGTCTTTACGTTACACAAAATGCCTTAAAGCGATTAAATATATCCGAATCAGATTATCCTTGTCCTGTTACATTATGTACCCCTAAATATCTTGATTCGCTCGTTGGAAGTGAAGCAGTTCATCAAGGGATTGTTTTAGAAACTTCTCCTCTCAAACCATGCCAACTATCGGAACTAACCAATGCTGATCTGGTCATTGTCATGGATCAAATTACTGATCCACATAATGTTGGTGCTATTATGCGCTCTGCCGTTGCATTTAAAGCTAAAGCACTTATTACCACTTGCCGTCATTCTCCCCTAGAAAGCGGTGTTCTTGCAAAAGCGGCATCAGGGGCTTTGGAAATGATTCATTATATTACCGTAAGAAACCTCGCAGAAGCTCTTCAAAAGCTCCATCAGACAGGGTTTACAAGCTTTGGCCTCGATTCAGAAGAGAAACAACCTCTAGAAACAACATTAACTGGGAATAAAATTGCTCTTGTTTTAGGCGCAGAAGGAAAAGGCTTACGAAAAAAAACGCGTGAAACAGTTTGCGCTTTAGCTCGCCTTGATATGCCGGGAAATATTAAATCATTAAATGTTTCGAATGCAGCAACAATAGCACTTTATATAACACATAAATATCTTAGATTTTAGCTTTTAATTTTTTGTGAAATATCAAAAAAACCAACCAACAAAAAACCCGTAAGAAACCCGCCAATATGGGCTTCCCATGCTATTGAGATACCATTTTCTTCAAACAAAACGGAAGAAATACCTATGATAAAATCAGCCGCCAACCATACACTTATATAAATAAGTACGCTCTTGGAACAAAGGGCTTTTTTGATAGATAATAAAGTTCCCAAAGGTTTTTCGTTTTGCGCATTGATACCTAAATAACCGCTGGGAAAACTATAACGTGCAATAGCCCCCATCATTCCAGATACAGCACCTGATGCTCCAACAAGTGATATGATACTTTCTTGATGAAATGTAAAATACGTCAAAACGGATATAACTGCCGTTAGTACCCAAAAAATTAAAAAACGTAAAACACCAAAATGCCTTACTAAAGGAGAACCAAAAACCAAAAGCCAAACCATATTAAGAGCAACATGTTTAAAACTACCATGCATAAATGAATAACTCACCATGGTATAAAAAAATGCGATAGGATCCGTCTTAAACAATGCTGGTGTAAATGAAAAAAACTCAAGACTTTCAATATAACGCTGATGGGGAAAAAAATACTGAGGAATGCAATAAAGACAAAAACAAAATACGATCAAGACAACAATAATAAAGGGAACATTTAATAAAGGTTCTTTAGGTTTTCTCGGCAATCGGGAAACATTCTTATATGGATAACAAGAAACTTTCATTTGATAAAATCTCTTCTTCTTCAGAATAACTGGTTTTTCTTTACAAAAATAAGGATACCACTACTCCCAGTGATACGGAATTTTTTAACGCCTCTTCAAGCCTCTTTTTAAAATTTCCAACAGCTCACCGTAAAAACAACCACTCTTTTATACAAAAGACTTTGAAAAGCACGAATATCAAAAATACGATTTAAAAATGAGCAATATTCTGCTTATTAAAATGTAAAGTTTATCATACCATATATAAGAACTTATAAATAAATATAACTCACTTATGAGGCACTCATCGTAAAAAAATATTAAGTACATATATGTTGCTTTTTGTCAGAAATATACTAATTTTTGCATTTTTTTAATCACGCCATATTTCAAGTGAAACTTTAAATAATCTTAAATCTCTATCGTTCTAATAATAGAACTTGAATTGCTTCTACTCTTTGAATGAAAAAAATCTCCATATGAAGAAAGGCTTAGCAACATATTTTTTCTCGATATAATCATTGGTATTTCATAAATTACGCATTTAATAATCTGTATCATCACAAAGGCAATATTTTGATTTACAAGGATAATTTAATTTTACTTATATTGGTTTAAACCTCTCAATATCGTAAGATTTTCTTAACCCAAACTTAGTTTATATTGACCATTCGCCTACACGTTACAAGTGGGAAAAGTTGTCGTGATAAAAACAGTACAAGAGAGAAATAAAAATACCTCTTATCAAGAGTCTTAAGTTCCAAAAACTGTCTGGCAACATTGGGGGCAAATCCAAATATGTGGTAGTGTCTGCATGCTCTTTCACAAACGTAAAGATAGGGGCTCAATGGATTTATCATTATACTACTTACAAACGCTGTCACAAAACGGATATGATGAGCCTTAAGAGCGTCTCTTTAAGAAAAGCCTTGAAGTATGTGCAATACAATGGCGTTCTATTTTTCACGAGGGGGAGGGGCCTATTAAATGCTAAAGAGTTACTTCAGCCCTTGAATAAATATACACAAGCCTTTCATTCCTACCTCTAACAGATATAGCTTAAGAATTGTTTTCTATGGAACACTCGAAAAAATAATACGTTGATTCGTATAATGCATCCTTTGAATTTAAAAGATTCATGAGAGAAACTTTATTCCTTTCTTAAATAGCCTTATCCACACGCCCACCACTTATAATGAATAAGGCAATCGTTTTGATCGTTTCAATATAAGAAAGCTTGCAATAAGAGAATCATAGAAATTTAAACCTCTCATTCAAATTTTAAAATGATAAATCATCCTTATAACTCAATGTGCTAACACATTATTACTGAAGAGGTAGATTTTGAGAACTTTGTTTACAATCTTTTAACCACACATCATAAATAGGATGCTCAACAGCGTTCAAACCAGGACTATCTGCAAACATCCATCCTGTAAAAATACGACGTATTTTTTTATCTAATGTTACTTCATTGACTTCAACAAAACCTGTTGTACGCGTTGGTTCATCTTTAGAGCTCGTATAACAAGCACGAGGTATTACCTGTAATGCACCATACTGATAAACTTCACCAAGAGAAACTTCAAAACGCGTCGTCCGACCTGTAATTTTATCAAGACCTGCAAATACAGCAATTCCATTGCTAATACGCTCAGTCCGCCCCTCACTATTTAAGGATAAAAGCACTAAAATTCCCATTAAAAAAATATATATAAAATGCTTCAACCCTAACAAGAAAGAAAACCTCATCATATCTAAACCAATCGCACCCTAAAAATAACTCTTGTTATAACGTAGAGCCAAAAAAGACAAAAATACACACGCCCATTAAAACATTTTATTTTTTAGGTGACCACGCATCATAATCTTTACGTACACAAGGACTCTCATCATTGTAAGGGATAGCCCCCTTTGGTCGATAGGCCTCACTTGTTCCTGTCATATTTGCAACGTGCGGCTTTTCCCATTCATAGGAATGATAATCTTCCTGTGTCGGTGGCCACTTACAACGATGATGAATCCAACCGTGCCAACCTGGTGGAATAGTAGAAGGTTCAGAATAGTCTTTATAAATAACCCAACGGTGCGGGTAACCATCCTTATGAAGTCCCCCTTCATAATATATATTACCAAATTGATCTTTCCCTATCTGCTTACCTTTACGCCATGTGAAAAAACGCGTACCCATGGTATTACCATTCCACCAGGTAAAGATTTGCTTAAAAAAACGAGCCATTTTCTATTCCATTTCTTCAGTATGCTCATGAAATCAATCGCTGGAATAAACTTGTTAATGCTTTAAATTACCGAAAAATTTGCTGGTAAATTCAGACACAACTCCAATTGATAGGATAATTTTTCATCCCTTCATTTCGAGAAGATATCATATTTATAAATTCTTCTCTACCCCATAAAATTTAATCTATGCCAAGTTTCATCTTAACTAATTCATTAACAGTTTGAGGATTTGCCTTACCGCCTGTTGCTTTCATTACCTGTCCAACAAACCAACCTGCTAAAGCAGGCTTTTGCTTTGCTTGCGCAACTTTATCAGAATTATTGGCAACGATCTCATCAACAGCTCTTTCAATAGCCTTTGTATCAGTTACCTGCTTCATATTGCGCTCTTCTACAATTTGGCGTGGATCTCCCCCCTCATTCCAAACAATCTCAAAAAGATCTTTGGCAATTTTTCCAGAAATAACGCCTTCTTTTATAAGATCAATAATGCTTCCCAATTGATTTGGCGATACTGGTGACTCTTCAATTTCACGATTATTTTTATTTAAAGCCCCTAAAAGATCATTGATTACCCAATTGGCAACTATTTTTCCATCACGCCCACGAACGACTTCTTCAAAATAATCAGCAATAGCTTTTTCTGTCACAAGAATGGAAGCATCATAAACTGTCAATCCCATTTCTTTAACAAAACGTGCTTTTATAGCATCAGGCAATTCTGGTAAATCCGCGGCCAAAGCATCCACAAATGCTTGATCAAATTCTAATGGTAAAAGATCAGGATCAGGAAAATAACGATAGTCATGCGCTTCTTCCTTTGAGCGCATAGAGCGGGTTTCTCCTTTAGTGGCATCAAAAAGCCGAGTTTCTTGCTCTATGACGCCTCTATCTTCTAAAATCGCGATCTGACGACGCGCTTCATACTCAATCGCTTGACCAATAAAGCGTATAGAATTAACGTTTTTAATTTCACACCGCGTTCCAAAAGCTTCACCAGGACGGCGAACGGATACATTAACATCTGCACGCATAGAACCTTCATCCATATTGCCATCGCAGGTCCCTAAATAACGAACAATCGTACGCAATTTTGTCATATAAGCTTTGGCTTCATCTGATGAGCGCATATCAGGTTTGGAAACTATTTCCATAAGCGCAACACCAGAGCGATTAAGATCCACAAAAGACATTGTTGGATGTTGATCATGCATTGATTTTCCAGCATCCTGTTCAAGATGTAATCTTTCAATTCCTATTTCAATATCCTCAAATTGACCATTTGAATCTGGACCAACAGATATAATAATCTTCCCCTCTCCTACAATGGGATATCGAAACTGAGAAATCTGATACCCCTGCGGTAAATCTGGATAAAAATAATTCTTACGATCAAAAACAGATTTTAAATTAATACGCGCTTTTAATCCCAAACCTGTTCGAACTGCCTGACGAACACATTCTTGATTAAGAACAGGCAACATCCCTGGCATAGCCGCATCAATAAGTGATACATGGTTGTTTGGCTCTGCACCAAATTTGGTTGATGCACCTGAAAAAAGTTTTGAATTTGATATGATTTGCGCATGAACCTCCATGCCAATGATGACTTCCCAATCACCTGTAACGCCAGAAATAAAACGTTTAGAATTAGGTGCACGCGTATCAATGATGCTCATTGCCAATCCACCACCAATATTTTAAAATATATCTCATAATTTATTTCAAACCATTTACAGTACAAGCTTGGAATATAACAATATCACAACAACCCGTTTCCATCGGGCTTGTTTTATTTGCGGAAATATTAAGCTTTTTTAGAAGCCTTTTTCTTAGCCGATGTTTTCTCTGCAGACTTCTCTTTCACAGCAGATTTTTTCTTTGCCGGCTTTTCTTCAGGAAGATCTAATTCGTCATATTCTTTCATTAATTCTTCAATCGTCACTTCTTTATCTGTAACTTTTATCTGTGCTAACAAATGATCAATAACTTTTTCTTCAAAAATCGGAGCACGCAGATTTTCAACAGCTTCCGGCGTCTTACGGAAAAAATCCATAATCTCTTTTTCTTGACCAGGATATTGACGAACTTGCTCAAAAACAGCTGCTTTTAGCTCATCCTCACTAACTTTAACACCGACCTTCATTCCAATTTCAGAAAGCACTAAACCAAGACGGACGCGACGTTGCGCAAGGACACGATATTCCTCCCGTGCCTTTTCTTCTGTAATACCCTCGTCTTCAAAAGTACGCCCAGCCTTTTTCAAATCATCATTAACCTGAGCCCATATATTATTGAATTCAATTTCTAAAAGCCCTTCAGGAATCTCAAAATTATAATCAGCATCTAAAGCATCAAGAATTTGACGCTTAATTTTTTGACGTGTCATTGAACCATATTGACTTTCAATCTGTCCACGAACAACCTCACGCAAGCGATCTAGAGATTCTAAGCCAACTTTTTTCGCCGCCTCATCATCAATTTTTAATTCATCTGGTTTGAAGACAGCTTTGATAGTGATATCAAATTCTGCTTCTCGTCCTGCTAAATGCGCTGCACTATAATTATCTGGGAATTTTACAGAAATTGTTTTTGCATCCCCAGCTTTTATACCAACCAATTGTTCTTCGAAACCAGGAATAAATTGTTTTGATCCAAGAATCAGTTGTGCATCATTATCTGCCCCACCTTCAAATGGAACTCCCTCAAGCTTACCTAGATAATCTATGGTAATACGATCACCTTCTTCGGAAGATCCCTCTTTTAGAGAATAATTCCGTGTAGAAGAAAGGACGCGATTGACTTGCTCATCAATATCCTTTTCAGGAATAGCTGCAATTTCACGAATAACCTCAATATGTTCAAAGGCTTTAATTTCAATTTTTGGTAAAACCTCATACTTTAAACTAAAAGTAAAATCGGCTTTTCCATCTAGAGTTTTTTCATCTTCATCTATATCAACTTTCGGTTGCATCGCTGGACGTTCATCGCGGTCTGCTAAAACAGAACGTGGCGCATCAGCGAGTATCTCATTGAGAATCTCTGCCATGAAAGATTTACCATACATTTTTCGCAAATGCCCACCTGGCACTTTACCAGGACGAAAACCATTAAGCTTGATTTTACCCTTGGTATCATCCAATCGTTCATTCAACTTTTTTTCTAAATCTTTCGCTGGAACCACGATCTTAATTTCGCGCTTCAGTCCTTCATTAAGCGTCTCGGTAACCTGCATTAAACACCTTCATTTTTCTAAGGAAAGGGATAACCCCTCTCTAATCATCATTACATTCTAACACTTCAAGTGTTACATTACCATGAAGCGGAATTCCAGACACGTAGAAATCCGTAGCACTTAAGGGATTGCTTTGGTGCGGATGGAGGGACTCGAACCCCCACGGTCTCCCGCCAGAACCTAAATCTGGTGCGTCTACCAATTTCGCCACATCCGCTCAAACTAAGCAAGCTAATAACCTTATACAAGCGGCGTTTCTATACCATTAATTATAGAAAAAAAGCAAACAAATATATTAAAAAAAACTCAATACACGTCTTTCTTACAAAGAACAAAACAAAATCTACGCTTTTCATACACGGCGACTTAGGCTAATAAGTCGACTATGTTAAAGACATTTGATACTCCAATTCATATTATCGGTGGCGGTCTTGCAGGGTGTGAAGCAAGCTGGCAAATCGCTCAATCAGGAATTCCTGTTGTTTTGCATGAAATGCGTCCCCAAAAAAAATCAGATGCCCATAAAACTGATAAATTGGCAGAACTGGTTTGTTCAAACTCCTTTCGTTCTGATGATTCATCAACAAATGCCGTAGGGCTTTTACACGCTGAAATGCGATTAGCAAAATCATTAATTATGAAAGCTGCTGATGCCAATAAAGTCCCCGCGGGAAGTGCTCTTGCTGTTGACCGTGATGGATTTTCAAAAACCGTGACATCAGCACTTGAAAACCATTCGCTTATAAAGATCAAACGCGAAGAAATTCAAGAGATTCCTAGAGATTGGAAACACGTTGTTATTGCAACGGGGCCCCTTACCTCGCCTGCACTTGCTCAAGAGTTAAAAGCAATAACCGGCATAAAAGCCCTTTCTTTTTATGATGCTATTGCACCTATTATCCATACCGATAGTATTGATATGAATATTTGTTGGTATCAGTCTCGCTACGATAAAATTGGTCCTGAAGGAACAGGAAAAGATTATCTTAATTGTCCCCTCAACAAAGAACAATATGAAACATTCGTTGAAGCACTAAAAAATGCAGAGAAAACAGAGTTTCGTGACTTTGAAAAAACGCCCTATTTTGATGGATGCCTTCCCATCGAAATTATGGCTGAGCGTGGGATTGAAACTTTAAGGCACGGTCCTATGAAACCTATGGGCTTAACAAATGCCCATAATCCTACCGTTAAACCCTATGCTGTCGTTCAATTACGCCAAGATAATAAACTCGGAACGCTTTACAATATGGTTGGCTTTCAAACAAAACTAAAATATGGAGAACAGGTTTGCATTTTCAGAATGATTCCCGGTCTCGAAAAAGCAGAATTTGCACGCCTTGGTGGTCTTCACCGTAATACCTATCTCAATTCTCCAATTATCCTTGATCAAACCCTTCGTTTAAAACAAAAAAAACAATTACGCTTTGCAGGGCAAATTACCGGATGTGAAGGCTATGTAGAATCAGCGGCTATAGGGCTTCTTGCTGGACGTTTTACTGCTGCCGAATATCATCATAATTGTCCTTGCACTCCCCCACAAACCACAGCATTCGGAGCTCTTTTGAATCATATTACGGGAGGACACATTATAGATGAAGAAGCAGAAAGACAGTCTTTTCAGCCAATGAATATCAATTTTGGACTCTTCCCCCCTATTGCTTCTCTTAAAGATTCAAGAAAACGCTTGCCAAGTAAAGAAAAAAAATTAGCAAAAAAACAAGCTATAACAGCGAGAGCTCTCAATGATTGTATTCAGTGGTTAACGAATAAGGAATCAAAGAGCGCCTATTTATAAAAAATATATTCTGACACCTTGTTAAAAATACTATCTCAATCGATAGATTGCTGTTTATATTTCAGCATTTATTCAATAATGTAAAAGATACGAATAATTATATCAATATATTATTTTATAATAATAATCTTTTCTTTTTTTGACTTTTTTCTTAATGTTTATGAGACCTTCTCATTTTAACTTTGTGTAATAAAGAAAAAAATACTCGCTTGCATCATTGAAATGGCAATACCTCTTTATAAAATAAACTTACAATATTTTGACTTATAATTATAATTTATCTCTTTCTATCTTAAATGAGCAACTTAAATATCGTATTTTTTTATTTCAGACTCTACTTATAGCAATCAATAAAGACCATCTGCTTAATCCGTCAAGTGCTCGCTCACACTAGCGAGACTAGTCTTGTAAGTTAAGAGAGCTATTAAAAAGAATAAAACTATTCTTTATGCACTAGCCTCAAACGCCGAGAGCTGACCACAACATTATAGAAACTGAAAAATAGTATGATACCGTCAACGAGCACCCTTATTAAGCAAAAAACGGTAGCTTATAGAAAATTTTATACATTTCACAGAATTTTTTTGTTTTATACTATTTATAGGTACTGTTTCTGAAGAAACTCTTTAGCCCTTCCACATAATAAAAATTAACTCATATTTTATAAGCTCTATAATAGCCCATTATTAAAATGGAATATTTATTGAAAAGGTTAAAAAATATACATTTCAAGCCTATGGTATTTTATGTAACTTTTACAATCATTTTCAGAAACATTAGTCATTCATGAAATGAGAAAAAAGGTACAAAGACTTAAAATTTTTACATGAAAAACGTACTACAATATCTCTGTCTAAGAAATATCTGTAAAAAAACCCGCTTATAAATAAATCGGGTTTTTTTTAATGTTGTTTAAATTATTTTTTATTAACCGCTTCTTTAAGGCTTTTTCCTGCAGAAAATTTAGGCACAGAACGTGCTGGAATATCGATTTCAGCACCAGTTGAAGGATTACGCCCCTTTGTCGCAGCACGATGAGAAACTTCAAAAGAGCCAAAACCTGGAAGACGTACATCGCCTCCTGAAGCTAAAGTTTCTGTTATAGAAGCCATAAAAGCGTCAACAACAGCACCAGCTTGCGCTTTCGAAACACCTGCCTTTTCAGCAACGGAACTAACCAGTTCACTTTTATTCATAAGATATTTCCTTTCCCTATATTAACTGACAACATGATCTAATCATGTTATTGATCAGTTTATTGAAAAGTACAGCAAACAGAAATCTTATTTTTATTCAAAACATTGTTTTTTTAGCAATAATCACAGTTATTCACGGAATTTTTCACTTTTTTTAACAAAAAAAAGAATAATAACCACAACAATGCCTTCTGTACCTTTTAAAATGTCGATATAAGAAAGATGCGTGAATCAGTGCGCAATCTGTATTCCTTCACTATCGCTGTTCTCTGACCGGATAGGGACAGCTACTGTAGAAGGTTCTTTCCACTCAATAGTGTCAGGAAAACGAACCAGAGCGTGTTTCAAAACTTCACTCACATGATTTACTGGAATAACTTCCATATTATTTTTGACATCATCAGGAATATCAACCAAATCTTTTGCGTTTTCTTCAGGGATAAGTACTTTTTTTATCCCTCCTCGAAGCGCAGCTAGGAGTTTTTCTTTTAATCCACCAATTGGTAAAACACGTCCACGTAAAGTAATTTCACCAGTCATTGCAATATCTTTATGCACAGCTATCCCTGTAAGGACTGAAACAATTGCTGTCACCATAGCAATCCCAGCAGATGGTCCATCTTTTGGTGTCGCTCCCTCTGGAACATGAACATGGATATCGCATTTTTCAAAAAGTGAAGGTTCAACCCCAAAATCAACAGCACGAGAACGCACATAAGATGCTGCCGCGGAAATAGACTCTTTCATAATATCACGCAAATTTCCAGTTACAGTCATCTTGCCTTTGCCGGGCATCATCACACCTTCGATGGTCAATAACTCTCCACCAACTTCTGTCCACGCAAGACCTGTTACAACACCAATGTGATTTTCTCCTTCAATCTGATTGTAATGATAACGTTTAACACCCAAGAAATCACCGAGATTACTTTCTGTAACCTTTACAGATTTTTGATGCGTTTTGAGAATTTTTGTAACAGATTTACGGGCTATTTTCATGAGTTCACGCTCAAGATTACGAACACCTGCTTCACGTGTGTAAAACTGAATAATGGATCTTAGTGCTCCATCAGAAATGCTGAGTTCTTTTTTAGACAAACAGTGGTCTTTGAGTGCCTTTGGTAAAAGATGCTGCTTAACAATTTCCATTTTTTCACATTCAGTATAACCTGCAATACGAATAATTTCCATTCGATCCATTAATGGACCTGGAATATTAAGGGTATTGGCAGTTGTGATAAACATGACATCAGAAAGATCATATTCAACTTCCAAATAGTGGTCAATGAATGTAGCATTTTGTTCAGGATCAAGAACTTCTAATAAAGCAGAGGAAGGATCTCCACGAAAATCTTGTCCCATTTTATCAATTTCATCAAGCAAGAAAAGCGGGTTAGATTTTTTAGCTTTTTTCATAGACTGAATAATTTTCCCAGGCATAGAGCCAATATATGTCCGGCGATGTCCACGAATTTCTGCTTCATCTCGCACTCCTCCTAATGAAATACGAACATATTCACGCCCCGTTGCTTTTGCAATAGAGCGCGCTAGTGACGTTTTCCCTACACCTGGAGGACCTAGTAAACAAATAATGGGTCCTTTTATTTTTGATGCTCGGCTTTGCACTGCTAAATATTCAACAATGCGTTCTTTCACTTTTTCAAGACCAAAATGCTCATTATTCATGACCTTTTCAGCAAAGTCTAAATTATTCTTAATTTTTGACTTTTTACCCCAAGGCATTGCTAATAACCAATCAAGATAATTACGTACAACTGTTGCCTCTGCAGACATCGGAGACATATTCCGTAATTTTCTCAATTCTGCTCCAGCTTTTTCCTGTGCTTCCTTGGATAGTTTTGTACTCTTAATACGGTCTTCTAGCTCAGAGAGCTCATCGCGGCTATCATCTCCTGCTCCTAACTCTTTTTGAATAGCCTTCATTTGCTCATTGAGATAATATTCCCGTTGGTTTTTTTCCATTTGCCGTTTCACGTGCGAACGAATACGTTTTTCAACCTGCAAAACAGAAATTTCTCCTTCCATGAAAGATAGAACACGTTCAAGACGAGCTCGTACAGATAAGAGCTCTAATATTTCCTGTTTTTCTGCAAGTTTAATCATCAAATGAGAGGCAATCGTATCAGCAAGCTTAGAAGGATTATCAATCTGGCCTATTGCATTGACAACTTCAGGAGAGATTTTTTTGTTAAGCTTTACATAGTTTTCAAAATAAGCAATTACCGACCTTGAAAGAGCTTCAATCTCAACATCACCCTCTCTAGGTTCTTCTGTAACAGCTGCAAAAGCCTGATGATAACCATCACTTAAAGAAAATTGACTAATTTTTGCACGTGCAGTCCCTTCAACCAAGACCTTTACCGTTCCATCAGGAAGCTTTAAAAGTTGGAGAATATTGGCAAATGTACCAATATGATAAATATCCTCTGATTTTGGATCATCATCAGAAGCATTTTTTTGTGTCACCAAAAGTATTTGCTTATCAACCGCCATCGTTTCTTCAAGAGCACGAATTGATTTTTCGCGGCCCACAAAAAGTGGAACAATCATATGGGGGAAGACAACAATATCACGAAGAGGTAAAACAGCATAAACCCCATCTCTCACTTCATCTGTCTTTTCATCAATATATTGCATAACTCTCCTTTCTGGAGCTATGAGCTATCTATAATACCAAGCCCACCCTTAGAAAACCTCAGCTCTCCACAATACATGAAGTGGTAATTGCTAACACATAAATCAAGCATTATAACGATATTATTAGAAACGTTTATTAAATACCATTCATTAACTCTTTTTATATTGTATATCGCAGCAATGTCATGCTGATACATTCTCTTTATCTTCTGCACGTTCTGAGTAAATATAAAGAGGACTCGCTTTCCCATGAACAACATCGCTTGAAATAACCACTTTTTGAACCCCTTCAAGAGCTGGTAATTCAAACATCGTCTCAAGAAGGATCTTCTCCATAATGGAACGTAAACCACGTGCACCAGTTTTACGTTCAATTGCTTTCTTCGCGATAGCACGTAAAGCATCTTCGTGAAATGCTAACTCAACATTTTCCATTTCAAAAAGACGCTGATATTGCTTTACCAATGCATTTTTAGGTTGTGACAAAATTTGCACGAGAGCGTTAACGTCTAAATCCTCTAAGGTAGCAACGATAGGAAGACGCCCTATAAATTCTGGTATTAAACCAAACTTTATAAGATCTTCAGGCTCTAAATCACGAAAAATTTCACCAACACAACGTTCATCAGGAGCCTTAACAGTCGCAGAAAAACCAATGGAAGTTTTTTCACCACGTCCTGAAATAATCCGCTCTAAACCTGCAAAAGCCCCCCCACAAATAAATAAAATGTTTGTGGTGTCAACCTGAAGGAACTCTTGTTGGGGATGTTTACGTCCACCTTGTGGAGGAACAGAAGCAATCGTTCCTTCCATAATTTTTAATAAAGCTTGCTGAACTCCTTCTCCAGAAACATCTCTTGTAATAGAAGGATTGTCAGCCTTACGAGAAATCTTATCAACCTCATCAATATAAACAATACCACGCTGCGCACGTTCAACGTTATAATCCGCCGCTTGAAGAAGTTTTAAAATAATATTTTCAACATCTTCCCCCACATAACCTGCTTCAGTTAAAGTGGTCGCATCCGCCATTGTAAAAGGAACATCAATAATACGTGCTAATGTTTGTGCAAGATAAGTTTTACCGCAGCCCGTTGGACCAACAAGAAGAATATTTGATTTAGCCAATTCAATATCATTGCTTTTAGACTGATGCGCCAACCGTTTATAATGATTATGAACGGCAACAGAAAGAACACGCTTTGCATACTGCTGACCAATAACATAATCATCAAGAACTGTTATAATTTCCTGTGGAGTAGGAACACCATCACGCACCTTAACCCCAGAAGACTTGTTTTCTTCCCGAATAATATCCATGCAAAGCTCTACACATTCATCACAGATAAATACAGTAGGCCCCGCAATGAGCTTACGCACCTCATGTTGACTCTTGCCGCAGAACGAGCAATAGAGAGTATTTTTTGATTCGTTCCCGCTATTGCTAATTTTGCTCATTTTTCTTTCCTTTCACCACGATATATGAATACTTCGCCTTTTCAAAGGAAGCTTTTCATCATGAAAACTAAAAGACATATAGAAAATCATAAATGTCTTAATATTTTTAGGTGTTTCTCCTAATTTTTGCGATATTTTCTATTAAACTCTTTATTTAAAGTAGCTGTTTTTTCTATAAAAACTCTTAATCTTTTTCTTCTTTTTCAGTTTCTGCACGATACTGTATAACATCATCAACCAAACCAAATGCTTTAGCTTCTTCTGCTGTCATAAAATGATCGCGATCAAGCGTTCTTTCAATAACCTCATAATCTTGACCTGTATGTTGAACATAAATTTCATTTAAACGCCGTTTCATCTTTATAATATCTTGTGCATGTCGCTCAATATCTGAAGCCTGACCTTGAAAACCACCAGAAGGTTGATGCACCATAATACGTGCATTTGGCAATGTAAAACGATGACCTTTTCCTCCAGCTGTTAACAATAATGATCCCATAGATGCTGCCTGCCCCATGCAAAGTGTAGAAACAGGAGGGCGAATAAACTGCATAGTATCATAAATAGCCATTCCAGAGGTCACAACACCCCCTGGAGAATTAATATAAAGACTAATTTCTTTTTTAGGGTTTTCGGCTTCCAAGAAAAGTAATTGTGCACAAACAAGCATCGCCATACCATCTTCAACAGGGCCATTAATAAAAATAATCCGCTCCTTTAAAAGACGGGAAAAAATATCATAGGCCCGTTCACCACGATTGGTTTGTTCAATAACTATAGGCACAAGGCTTAATGCTGTTTTCATTGGATCACTCATATTTTTATTTCCTTGTCATATAACAATCGCTCTTTACACATTCAATATTTTTATCCATAGGCTAACATTACTCTCTTGTGCAAGCGACAATCAAGAGCCGTTTAAGATAGATTAAAATCTCAATGGTTAAAATAGTGATAATAACTCTACCTAAACAAATTATGAACTTCAGGAATGCAAGAGACTGCCCAGTGATAAAAACTTCCTTCCTTAGGTCTTTGCGTAGTCTTAGTCTTTCTGTGAATATGAAATCCTATCAAGCGTAAATCTGTAAGCGGTTTTATGCCAAAAGCTGGTTCAAAGATGTACTCAGTTTTTCGCTCTGTCCAATAATAAAAAATTTCCTTTGCCTCGTGAAAAATATATTGTTTTTCTAACCGTGAAATACCATCATTTCCAAATATCTTAACACCAAAATTGCCCGGTAAAATTGGCATTTTTTCTCTTTAACCAGAATGGTCTCCAAACACGACGCTTAAAACCCAAGCTCATGAGGAATAATTTCCTACTTGTCCAATAATCTTCAAACACTTTTACAATAGGGTTATTGAGGAGAAAATAAAGGGCAGAAACGCGTATTCTTATATGATTTTCTCTTGCCAACCAAACTTTATTCACATCTGGATGAAACTGTTTAACGAGATAAACATCTGTATCTAACCAAACTCCTTGTTGATATTTCATCAACATAACACGAAAAAAAAACCGAGAACTGAACTATTGTACATCCTGGTTTATCATCAAAAAAATTGGGATCAAGGCGGTAAATTGCTGAGCGTGGTAGAATTGATTCTGCTGCCATAATTCAATACTAGCGGAAAGATTCTCTATTTTTTTATCGTAACTAAAAAGCTTAAAGCATTGCCCAGTTTTTATCATTAAAGACAAACAAAGTCCATCAACCAATCTCAATTGTCCCCGATACCCAAAAGTGCAAATATCCATAGGTACTAGATCAAAAATATTCCAAACTTACGCGAAAAAGTTGTTCAACATCACGTACTCTATCAGCAAGGGCAAAAATCACGATCCGATCACCAGACAAAATACGCGCCTCTGCTGAAAGTTGTATGATTGTCTTATTACGATAAATTGCTCCAATTCTCAAACCATCTGATAAATTAAGCTCTGATAATGACTTACCAACCAATGAAGATGTTTGCATCACTTCCGCTTCAATAATTTCTGCTCGACCATTAAAAACTGAATGAACAGAGCGAATACGACCACGACGCATTTGTTGCAAAATTTTTGATATTGTAACGCTATGAGGATTAAGATAGGCATCCACACCAACGGCGCGGCTAAACTCTTGATAGGCAACATTATTAATTAATACCATATTGGCTTTGCAACCCAATCTTTTAGCAATAATAGCGCTTAAAAGATTAACCTGATCCTGATTGGTCAATGTAATCATTAAGTCGGCCTGATCAATTCCCGCATCTTGAAGAATCACTGGATCTAACACATTACCATATAAAACGGTTGTTTTTTCAAGTTGATCAGCAATCGTGAGGGCTCTTTCTCTCTGAGATTCTATAATCTTCAATTTTAATTTATGAAGACGCTTTTCAATCGCTTGAGCAACATAAAGGCCAATGTGCCCGCCTCCTGCAATAATCATGCGGTGGGCATCTTGTTCTTTATGACCAAAGAGCCCAACAGCACGACGCATCTGCTCACGAGCAACAACAAGATAGGTTATATCACCAACGCGTAATTGCGTTTCTGAATGTGCAATCAATAATTCGGAGCCACGTTTAATAGCGGTAACCGTCGTGTTAAGATCTGGAAAAAGCTCTGTTAATTGACGCAAAGGTGTATTAATGACCGGACAATCTTCCATACACTCCAAAGCGAGCGCAACAATATCATCATTACAAAAATAAAGAACATCTATTGCACCAGGCAGAGCAATACGACGTAAAACCATTTCTCCAACTTCAACTTCTGGTGAAATAACCACATCTATGGGAATATTCTCTCTGGAAAAAAGTGTCTTATAGCGGGGTTCTAAATAAGATTGTGAGCGAATACGAGCAATTTTTGTGGGAATATCAAATAATGAATGAGCGACCTGACAAGCGACCATATTTACTTCATCAAACAAAGTGACAGCAATCAACATATCAGCTTTGTCTGCATCTGCAGCCAAAAGAACTTCAGGACGAGAACCATGACCAACAAAACCTCTCACATCCAATGTATAGCGAATTTTTTCAATTAATTTGGTTTCAATATCAATAACAGTAACATCGTGATTTTCAGCAGCAAGACGCTCTGCTATCCCATAACCAACCTGTCCTGCACCGCAAATAATAACACGCATAACTTCAAGAAACTCCAAGCGCTTTAAGCTTACGGTGCAAAGCTGAACGCTCCATGCCTATAAATTCAGCAGTACGCGATATATTTCCACCCAAACGCCCAATCTGTGCCACTAAATATCTCTTTTCAAACAATTCTCGTGCTTCACGCAACGGTAAATCCATGATACTTTCATCCGAATCCATTTGAAGACGAGGTAAAGGATCACTCACTTCACTGGGAAGAACATCCGCTGTTATCGGACCATCACCATCCCGTACAAGAATAAGAAGACGCTCAATATTATTGCGTAATTGCCGTACATTACCCGGCCAAGCATACGTTTGCAAAATAGCGATCACATCATCACTGATTTTACGCGGCTTAATTCCAACCTGCTGCGATATTGTTTTTACAAAATAATGTACAAGTTCGGGAATATCTTCACAACGCGCTGATAATGGTGGAACAGTAATAGGAACAACCGAAAGGCGGTGGAAAAGATCTTCTCTAAAACGCCCGTCAGAAATGAGGTTTTCAAGATTTTGCGCCGTTGAAGAAATGATACGAACATCCACCTTAACACGTTTTGTACCACCAACTCTCTCAAATGTCTGTCCCGTTAATACCCGCAGAATCTTACCCTGAGTTTCACGCGGCATATCAGCAACTTCATCAAGATAAAGTATCCCACCATGGGCTTCCTCTAAAGCACCGATCTTACGCTCTCTTCCCTCCATTTCGCTGCCAAACAACTCTATTTCCATTCTGTCCGGCGTAATCGTTGCCGCATTTATTGTAACAAATGGCCCATTTGAACGTGTTGAGAGAGCATGAATAGTTCGTGCAACAGTCTCTTTTCCCGCTCCTGAAGGACCTGTTATCATGATGCGACTATTGGTTGGTGCTACTTTTTCTATGATGTGACGCAAATTTCTTATAACTGTCGATTTTCCTATCAGCTCCAATGTCTCACTTGAACGTTTTCTCAATTCTGAAAGCTCACGTTTTAAATTTGAGTTTTCAAGTGTTCTTTCTGCAACCAATACAAGTCTATCAGCTTTAAAAGGTTTTTCAATGAAATCATAGGCCCCACGCTTTATAGCTGAAACAGCCGTCTCAATATTACCATGACCAGAGATCATAACCACCGGAAGAGCTGGATATTGTATCTTAATTTCATCAAGTAGTGCTAAACCATCGAGGCGACTCCCTTGTAACCAAATATCTAAAAAAATGAGTTTTGGAATACGCTCACTAATTTGAGCTAACGCTTCATCAGAGTTACAAGCAACACGCGTTTCATAACCCTCATCATCTAAAATACCAGCAACAAGCTCACGAATATCTGCTTCATCATCAACAATCAAGATATCTGATACCATACTATTCCCCTATCTTATGATTTATGGCTTGTATAATACTACCCTGCTTCCCCCCATCTGAGGGAAATATCAAACGGATCATCGCACCACGACCTTTATAAAAACTCTCCGGTGCATCATGAAGCTCCATGGAGCCTCCGTGATCTTCAATAACTTTGCGCACAATGGCTAGCCCGAGTCCTGTTCCTTTCTCCCGCGTTGTTATATAGGGCTCTAATAACTTTTGTCTTTGCTCTTTAGGAAGTCCTTTCCCGTTATCAACAACATCCACAACCACCCATTCTTCTTGACGATAAGAACGGACAAGGATATGACCGTGAATATTTTCCTCTCGCATAACCGAATCTATGGATTCGCTCGCATTTTTAATAACGTTGCAAAAAGCCTGAACAATAAGACGATTATCAAATGCACCCATAAGGGGTAGACTTCCTAAGTCTTGCTCAAATTGAATATCATGTCGCGTCACTTCTATCAAGAAACATGCTTCACGCAACAATTCACGTATATCTAAAACATGCATTTGCGGTTTGGGCATCCGTGCAAAAGAAGAAAACTCATCAACCATACGCCCAATATCTCCAACTTGGCGAATAATTGTGTCAATACACCGCTCAAAGACCTCTTTATCTTGTGTAATAACTTTGTTATAACGTTTGCGAATACGTTCAGCGGATAACTGAATAGGTGTGAGTGGATTTTTAATTTCGTGTGCAATACGCCGCGCAATATCCGCCCACGCCGCTGTGCGTTGCGCTGCAACGAGATCTGTAATATCATCAATTGTTAAAACCCAAGATTGCCCCTGTCCATCATCCTCTTCCATTGTAACTTGAACATTACAAACACGCTCTTTTCCTGCAACGTTTAAAGTGACCTGCTCACGATGATTTTTACGCCCCAATGAACGTGCAAACTGAAAAACCTGCCAAATTTCAGCACTTAAAGATAAAAGACTTTGTCCAACAACCTGTTCAAAGCGAATATCAAACATCGTTTCAATGGATCGATTGATAATTGTAATATCACCATTATCATCGATACCTGCGACTCCCGCTGTTACGCCCGATAACACAGCTTCAGAAAAACGTCGTCTCTCATCAATTTGATCACGTACTGCAATCAACTCATTACGCCGGCTTTTCAATTCACTGACCATGTAATTAAAAGTTTTGGATAATTGTCCAATATCCCCATCTTTTGCTCGCACTGGCACAAAAATTTCCATATTCCCAGACGCAACATCATCAGCAGCACTAATGAGAAGACGAATAGGACGAACTAAACGATCAGCAACAGCAATAGCCGCCCAAATAGCAGATAAGAATAAACTAAAAAAAAGACATAAATAAAGCATACCAAATGCAATTTGTGTCAGTAGGCGATTTTCATTTAAATCACGATAACGATCTGTATTAACTTCTGTCAAACGTAAAGCTGATAAAACGCCTTTATCAACGTCACGCACTAAATATAAAAATGTGTTTGGAATATTGTTAAATTTTAAAATAATACCGAAATAATCATGCACGCCTGGTTGAAAAGAAAAAGGCCTCTCACTGGTTGCACGCTCGATAAGGTACGAAGGAGGAATTGGTAGTTTATCCTCATCACCAAGAGCACTTGATACAAAAATCGTTCCGCTAGAACTTAACAAAAATGCACCACGCAAATTGCGTCCTAGAGCATGACGCGTTAATTGCATCCGATATTCAGCTGGATTACGTTCTAAAAGTTTTTTGTTATCAAGTGCAAACGCCATCGCGTAGGATAAATTTTTTAAATTTTGAAGCATTTCATCTGCATAAGCATTTGCTAAATCAATAGAAGAACCGACAATTTGCCGTGTTGTTGTATCAAACCATCGATCTAGTCCTAAATTTAGTGCTGGACCCGATACAAGAGCGACAGCAACAGCTGGCATGGTCGCAACAAGTGCAAACAATGAAATAAGGCGCACATGAAGACGCGAGCCTGCACGCCTTGAACGCCAAGCTCGAATGATGGGAATCATCTCATAAAAAACGATGACAACAAGCCCTAAAACCCAAAAACTATTGATCCCTATAAGAATAAGGGTTACTGTTCTACTAGGAACAATAGGGGTCAATCCAATGAGAATGATAAACGAAATAGAGGCTGTAAGTAAAGCCAATACAATAATTGCAATCCCTAAAAAGATATATACCTTACTCAAACGATACAACTCATCGTTATGAGTGTTTTTATCGATATCTTGAGGATTCGTCACAGATGTTGCATTCATCATAAGCTTACAGATCCTTATCTCATTATTCTCATATAACCTTTTGTGACAAAAATTGACAATAGTAATACTCCATTTAAAATAGAGCAAATAAATATAATCAATAAGGAAGAACTTCTTAATTTTGCAAAATATCTTTAAAATAAACTGCGTTCGACGATACTTTACAAAGGAAATAAGATGCGATTAACAAAACAAACAAATTATGCTCTTCGAATGCTCATGTACTGTGCAGATAATCAGGGATCACTCAGTCGTGTTCCAGAAATTGCTAAAACATACGCTGTTTCGGAACTTTTTTTATTTAAAATCCTTCAACCGCTTGTTCAAGCAGGTTTTATACAAACAGTGCGTGGACGCAATGGTGGTGTTAAATTGGCTAAACCCGCAGAAGAGATTTCCGTTGCTGATGTTTTGAAAGTAACAGAAGATAACTTTTCCCTCGCAGAATGTTTCAATAATGCAGAATCCGATTGTCCATTGATCGATTTTTGTGGTTTAAACACCGCCCTTCAAAAAGCATTAAATGCTTTTTTTGAGGTTTTATCCGTGATATCCCTTGCTGATCTACAACGACCATCCTTTCAAAATCATTTTAAAGTTAATAAATAATAAATTGAAATTATAACATAAGGAGATTTAGTATTTCTATTGCAGCAATCATATTAGCCGCTGGACGTGGTGAAAGAGCAGGATCTCCCCATGAAACTCCAAAACAATATCGGCTTCTAGGACAAAAGCCGATTATTTATCACACCGTACATTGTTTTTTGCAGCATCCAGCTATTACAACAATTATCCTCGTTATTCATCCAGAAGATCATAAAGTCTGTGAACAAGCACTCGCCGAATTTAAAGAACGCCTTATTATCGTGGAAGGAGGCAATACACGTCAAATCTCTACCTTACATGGACTTCAAGCGCTTAAAAAATTCAATCCCCAATATGTGCATATTCATGATGGTGCACGCCCCTTTATCGAAAATAAGCTCCTTGATAACATTCATAACACTATCACACCTCAAGAAGGCGTTCTTCCTGTTCTCCCCATTTCTGATACCCTTAAACGCGTCAATCATAAGCATGTTTTAGAAACAATTTCTCGTACCCATCTTTATAGTGCACAAACGCCACAGTGTTTTCCCTTTGATCTCATTTTAGCTGCCCATAAACAAGCAAAAAAAGTTTGTAAAGAAAACTTTACTGATGATTGCGCAATTGCCGAATGGTTTGGGATTCCTATGCTAACTGTTCCAGGTGATCCTCATAATATAAAAATTACATGGCACAAAGATTTTGATACCGCCCATTTATATCTCCAGAAAAAAATGCAAATGTTTCCTGATATCCGTACTGGCAATGGCTATGATGTTCACGCATTCGAAAAAGGAACTTTTGTTGTATTATGTGGCATAAAAATTCCTTTTCATAAAAAATTAAATGGACACTCCGATGCAGATGTTGCTCTTCATGCCTTAACAGATGCTCTTCTTGCTACGCAAGGAGCAGGAGATATCGGCACACATTTTTCTCCCTCTGATCCTCAATGGAAAAGTGTATCATCAGAAATTTTTCTCCGTCATGCTCTTGATATTGTTACACAAGCGGGTGGTCGTATCGCTAATGTGGATATCACTTTGATCGCCGAAGAACCAAAAATCGGCCCCTATCGTCAAACAATGATGGAAAATCTTATGCGCATTCTCACAATTTCACCTGATCGAATCTCTATTAAAGCAACAACGAACGAAAAGCTTGGATTTCTTGGTCGTGGTGAAGGTATTGCGGCTTTGGCAACAGCTAGTATTCTTTATCCAGGAGAAATTCCCAAATGACATATTTTTGTGAAAAACAAGCGCATGAAGTTCTTAATACCTGTCGCCAAAAGGGTTTACTTTTAACAACTGTAGAATCTTGTACGGGAGGACTCATTGCTGCAAGCCTCACAAATATTGCAGGATCGTCAGATGTTCTCGATTGTGGATTTGTTGTTTATTCAAATGAAGCTAAGACACGCCTTGTTGGCGTAGATGCTGAACTTATAAAAACCTATGGTGCCGTTTCAAAAGAAGTTGCTCTTGCAATGGCTAAAGGTGGATTAAAACATTCACAAGCTGACATTGCCGTTTCTGTGACAGGAATTGCAGGTCCAGGAGGTGCAAGTCTAAACAAACCTGTAGGACTTGTGCATTTCGCTGTTGCTTGCAAAAATCACTCTCCCTTGCATAAAGAAATACACTTTGGTCATCTTGATCGTAACGCTATACGCCATGCAACTGTTGAAAACGCTTTTCAAATGATTCTACAATTACTTCACTGAATTCCCATACCAATTTCAAAACTCTCTATTAAACATTGAGATTCCATAACCATCAACATCTTGAAAAAATAATTTACTGTACCCAAACTCAGAAATACAAGACCTAAATATCATAAAATTATCTCCCTGTCCTGTTTATGTTGAATTAATCAAGAGCACTCGTTTGCACACTATAAGTTGGTAAAACTGTATGATTTTGAGTAATTCAACATAAAAATAAAACAGATCTGGAACGAGAGAATCCTATTATGGTATTAAGAATTTTAATTCAATATGAATAAAAAAATATTATTATAAATCAATAGATTGTTTAATAATATTGTGATGTTCTGTAAAAAAAATCCCTAAAAAAGAAAGAGATCATAAAGATGGAAATCAATTTTCCTCTTTACGCCTTCATAAGCAGTAATGGGTATTGTTAAAAAATAACGGAATAGATCATGTTACAGCAGAACCATAAATCTGATGGGCACGCTTTTCAAAAGCATCAGTAAATTTACGAAATGCAATATCAAACATTGAGCCCATCACGCGTCCGAGTATTTTACTTTTAAATTCATAATCAATAAAAAACTCTACATTACATGTATTGGTATTTTCAATACTATGAAAGACCCAATGATTTTCAAGATATTTAAATGGACCATCAATATAGTTAACATCTATCAAACCTTTTTGGGGCTGAAGAAAAACTTGGGTTGTAAACGTTTCTCGAATAACCTTATAGCCAACGGTCATATCTGCAAGAAGCAATGTCTTTTCGTCACATTCTTTGCGAGAACGTATTATTAAAGCCTCACACATGGGTAAAAACTCAGGATAACGTTCAATATCTGACACAAGATCAAACATTTCACGAGCACTGTGAGCAATCTGCCGATGTGTTGTAAAAGTTGGCATAATTATCTCTGTAAAGCAAATTTCTCATCACGTGCCTTTTGCAAAATTGCAAAATCATCGCCTGCATGATGAGATGAGCGCGTCAGAGGATTGGAAGCCATATGTAAAAAACCCTTCACTTTACCAATTTTGGCAAAAGACTCAAATTCTTCAGGAGGCACAAAACGAATAACCGGATGATGTTTTCGTGTAGGCTGCAAATATTGCCCAATTGTCATAAAGTCAACATCTGCAGAGCGTAAATCATCCATCAATTGAAGAATTTCGTTTCGTTCTTCTCCGAGTCCAACCATAATTCCTGATTTTGTAAAAATTGTCGGATCAAGTTCTTTTACGCGTTGTAAGAGACGAATCGAATGAAAATAACGTGCTCCTGGACGAACCTTTAAATATTTAGAAGGAACCGTTTCTAAATTATGATTAAAAACATCAGGTTTAGCAGCAACAACAACTTCTAAAGCCCCATCTTTATGACGAAAATCAGGCGTGAGAACTTCAATTGTTGTCTTTGGAGCCTTTCGACGAATAGCGTAAATAACTTTCGCAAAATGCTCAGCACCACCATCAGCAAGATCATCACGATCAACCGATGTAATAACGACATGTTTTAATTCCATTCGCGCAACAGCATCTGCTACACGCTCTGGCTCATTCTCATCCACAGCAAGTGGAATACCTGTTGCAACGTTGCAAAATGCACAAGCCCGCGTACATATTTCACCTAAAATCATAAAACTGGCATGCCGTTGGCTCCAACATTCACCAATATTTGGACAACCTGCTTCTTCACATACGGTTACTAATTTATGGGTGCGTACAATACCATGCGTTTCCTTATAAATTGGTGATGTTGGCGCTTTTACACGGATCCAATTTGGCTTTTTCTGAACGCTTGTATCCGGACGATAAGCCTTTTCAGGATGACGCAAACGTCTATTCGTAATTCTATCAACAACCGTAACCATTTAAGCCTTTGCCTTATAAATACGAAGGAGTAATGAAAAATATAAGATCTTTCACACAAACCCAATCATCAAGCATTTAAAACTTGACCATAAGCATCCAATACACTTTCTTTCATCATTTCCGATAAGGTGGGATGGGGAAAGACAGTATGCATCAATTCTTCCTCTGTTGTTTCAAGATTCATGGCAATAACAAAACCCTGTATCAGTTCTGTTACCTCAGCCCCTACCATATGGGCGCCAAGAAGCTGTCCTGTTTTTTTATCAAAAATCGTTTTTACTAACCCCTGATCTTCGCCCAAAGCAATCGCCTTGCCATTTGCGGAAAAAGAATAACGACCAATACGGATATCATACCCTGCTTCTTTTGCTGCTGACTCAGAAAGCCCAACAGATGCAACTTGCGGTGTGCAATAGGTACAGCCTGGAATTTTTTTCTTATCAAGCGGATGAACATTCTTCAACCCTGCGAGACGTTCAACGCATATCACACCTTCTTCTTCTGCTTTATGTGCCAACATAGGTGGACCAGCGACATCACCGATAGCATAGATACCCTCTACACCTGTCCAACTCCATTCATCGGTCACAATGCACCCACGATCGGTTTTTATACCTAATGTTTCCAATCCAAGATTTTCAATATTACCCTGAACCCCAACAGCTGAAATCAATCGATCCGTTGTAATCGCTTCTGTTTTACCTTTTACATCAATATGCGCAGTAAGAGAATCGGTAGCTTTTTCAACCTTTATCACTTTTGCTTGGCTTAGAATACGAATGCCTTTTTTCTCTAATTGTTTACGCGCGAATGTGGAGATTTCAATATCTTCAGCCGGCATAATATGAGGCATCATTTCAACAACCGTAACCTCTGCTCCCATATCATGATAAAAGGAAGCAAATTCAATGCCAATTGCTCCAGATCCCATGACCAAAAGTGATTTTGGCATGGTAGGGGGAATCATCGCTTCAAAATAAGTCCAAATGAGCTTTCCATCTGGCTCAATACCAGGAAGGATACGAGGACGTGCACCCGTTGCAATAATGACGTGTTTTGCTTGATAAGTCCCCTTCCCTAATGTCCCTTTAGGGATTGGATTTTGTGGTTGTATAACCGGTTTTGAGGATGAAGAAACCACAATTTCCGCAAGCTGGCTTGCTTTTGCGGCCTTCGTTAGTTTTGCTTCACCCCAAATGATATCAATTTTGTTTTTTTTCATCAAAAAACCAACACCCGCATTTAAACGCGCAGAAACTGCGCGCGAACGTGCTACAACATCTTTGATATTGGCTTCAATTGAACCGTTTATCTTTAAACCATAATCTTTTGCATGTTCAGAAAAATGTTTTATTTCTGCTGAACGCAAAAGCGCCTTTGTTGGAATACATCCCCAATTTAAGCAAATCCCCCCGAGATGTTCACGTTCAACAATTGCAGTCTTAAAGCCACATTGTGCCGCACGAATTGCGGTTACATATCCGCCAGGTCCCGATCCAATTACAATTATATCATAAAGATTTTCCACAGTAATCCCTCCATGGATATACACAAAACGGATACACACTCTTTAAGCTTAAAACTAAAAAAACAATAAGACAAAATTTCTTTTTGTCTTTCATTCTAAGCTTCACAGGGAATACCCTTGCTAAATCAGTAGCGATACCGCTATTCAAACTCTTTAAATCCGCTTTTACCATATTCATATATCACGCACACAAACAGTTTACGTAAAGCACTTAAGACAGCTCAAATGAGCATTGCTAATGGATTTTCAATCATCTTCTTAAAAGTCTGTGCAAGTTCTGCTGCCAGTGCACCATCAACAGCACGATGATCAACGGAAAGTGTAACAGACATGATGCTCGCAATTCCTAATGCACCATTTTTAACAACAGCACGTTGCTCACCTGCACCAACGGCAAAAATCGTCGCATGCGGCGGATTAAGAATAGCAGAAAAACTTTTCACGCCATACATTCCCATATTCGATACAGCTGTTGTTCCACCCTGATATTCTTCCATTTTTAATTTGCGCTCACGTGCACGCTTTGCATAATCTTTCATCTCATTAGAAATAACCGATAAAGATTTTTCCTCTGCATGGCGAATAATGGGGGTAATTAATCCATCTGGAACAGAAACAGCGACCCCAACATCACAGTGCTTGTGATGAAGTATGCCACCTTCAAGCCAAGAAACATTCGCATCAGGAACGGCTTTCAAAGAAAATGCTACAGCTTTAATAACCATATCATTAACAGATAGCTTATAAGCAGGCTTTGCGCCATCTTGCGTCTTAATCATGGGTGCAGCAGCATTCAATTGCGCACGCAGTTCCAATAATGCATCGAGTTCACAATCTATTGTTACATAAAAATGCGGCACTGTCTGCTTTGATTCAACCAAACGTTTAGCGATTGTTTTACGCATATTATTATGAGCTGTGAATGTATATTCACCCTCTTTAAAGAGTTGTAATATCTGTTTATCAGACATACTTGCTGCAACCAGCTCGCCGATTGATGATGAATAAGAAGCTTGAGAGATATCACCGCTCATAGCTTTTTCCACATCGCGCTTGATAATACGTCCACGGGGACCACTTCCAGAAATAAGGGATAAGTCAAGACCTGCCTGAGAAGCTAATCGCCGCGCTAAGGGAGAGGCGAAAAGACGTGCCCCCTCTTTATCTTGCTGTATTAATTGCTGAGTAGATGATTCATGAGACATCTTTCTCCCCTTTGAGTCCGTCTGCTTCAGAGAATCTGCCTGTTTTTCGCCTTTTGATTCTTGTCTTATAGAAGAAGAAGTCTTTTCTGCAACCTTTGCAGCTTCAGCTAAATCTTCACCTTCTTCTGCTAAAACAACAATCAAAGAATTCACTTTAACACCTTGTGTTCCGGCAGGAACAACAATTTTGGCAACTGTCCCCTCATCAACGGCCTCGACTTCCATCGTCGCTTTATCCGTCTCAATTTCAGCAATAACATCCCCAGAGGAAACCTTATCGCCCTCCTTAATATTCCATTTTGTTAAATTTCCCTCTTCCATCGTAGGGGAAAGCGCTGGCATTGTAATTTTAATGGGCATTGTGCTTTCCTCCGTTATGCTCTGTACGTCACAGCCTTAACGGCCTCAATAATTTCAGCAGTATCAGGCAAAGCCAACTTCTCAAGATTAGCAGCATAAGGCATCGGAACATCTTTACCAGAAATCGTCGCAATTGGTGCATCAAGATAATCAAAAGCCTGTTGCATAACACGCGTTGCTATTTCAGTTCCTACAGATGACTGAGGAAACCCCTCTTCAATTGTTACCAAACGGCCCGTCTTTTTAACAGAAGAAAGAATTGTCGGAAGATCCATCGGACGAATGGTTCGTAAATCAATTAACTCAACGTCAATACCAAGTTTTTCAATTTCTGGTAATGCTTGAACAGCATAATGCATACCAATCCCACAGGCAACAATCGTCACATCTTGTCCAGTTTTATGAAGTCGTGCCCGACCAATAGGCAAAACAAAATCATCGAGTTGAGGAACCTCAAATTGATGCCCGTACAAAATCTCATTTTCAAGGAAAATAACAGGATTATCATCACGAATAGCCGCTTTTAGCAAACCTTTTGCATCTGCAGCACTATAAGGCATAACAACTTTTAAACCTGGAATATGACTATACCAAGCAGCATAGCATTGAGAATGTTGAGCACCAACACGAGCAGCCGCGCCATTGGGACCACGGAAAACCATAGGAACTGTCATTTGTCCACCAGACATATAACGTGTCTTTGCTGCTGAGTTAATAATTTGATCCATTGCCTGCATAGCAAAATTAAATGTCATAAACTCGACAATAGGACGTAACCCTCCAAAAGCAGCTCCAACAGCCAGTCCAGCAAAACCATGTTCTGTAATTGGGGTATCAATAACGCGCCGTTCCCCGAATTCTTCCAACAAACCTTGGCTAACCTTATAGGCTCCTTGATATTGCGCAACTTCTTCCCCCATGAGAAAAACCTTTTCATCACGCCGCATTTCCTCAGCCAAAGCCTGATTAAGCGCTTCACGAACTGTCATTGTCACCATCTCTGTTCCCGCTGGAATATCAAAATCAGGAGATGGTGCAAAAGCAAGAGACTGCGGAACTGATGAAGGAAGAGAAGGAGAGGACACTTCAGGTTTTTGCGCTGTATTTGTAGGGTGCGAAATATCTTCAGCACGCTCACCTTCTTCTAACAAAACTGCAATAACACTGTTAACCTTTACGCCTTCAGAGCCTTCAGGCACAAAAATTTTACCAAGCGTGCCTTCATCAACAGCCTCTACTTCCATTGTCGCCTTATCCGTTTCAATTTCAGCAATAACGTCACCAGAGCTAACCTTATCACCTTCTTTCTTGAGCCATTTAGACAGTTTACCTTCTTCCATCGTTGGTGAAAGCGCCGGCATCAAAATATCAATAGACATACTTGCTTCCCTCGCATCAAATTAAAATATCAGTATAGAGCTCAGAAGCATCTGGCTCTTGATCACTTTGTGCAAAATCTGCTGCGTCAGCAACAATTGCACGGACTTCTTTCTCAATCGATTTTAAAGCATCTTCGCTCGCCCAATTTTGTTTAAGAATCCGATTTTTTACTTGATCAATCGGATCGTGTTCCTCTTTTATTTTTTGGACTTCTTCTTTAGAGCGATATTTCGCTGGATCAGACATGGAATGACCACGATAGCGATAGGTTTGCATATCGAGAATGATCGGACCTTTACCCGAACGAGCCCAAGAAATTGCTTCATCAGCAGCTCCTTTTACAGAGCGAACATCCATACCGTCAACAACAATGCCTGGAATTTCAAAAGAAAGACCGCGGCGAGAAAAATCAGTTTCTGCAGATGCACGTGAAACGGATGTTCCCATAGCATACTGATTGTTTTCAATAATATAAACTACCGGCAGCTTCCAAAGTGAAGCCATATTAAAACTTTCGTAAACCTGCCCCTGATTTGCAGCGCCATCACCAAAATAAACCAATGTCACATTATCTTTACCAAGATATTGATTCGAAAATGCCAAGCCTGAACCTATGGGAACCTGCGCACCAACAATACCATGACCCCCATAAAAATTCTTTTCTTTAGAGAACATATGCATCGAGCCACCTTTGCCTTTGGAAAATCCCCCTTGGCGTCCCGTTAATTCTGCCATGACGCCCCGCGGGCTCATCCCAACAGCTAACATATGGCCATGGTCACGGTAAGACGTAATAACCTGATCACCTTCTTTTGTTGCCTTTAATGTTCCGATAACAACAGCTTCCTGTCCAATATAAAGATGACAAAATCCCCCAATAAGCCCCATACCATAAAGTTGTCCTGCTTTTTCTTCAAAACGGCGAATTAAAAGCATTTCACGATAGGCATCAATTTCTTCCTCTTTTGTAAAATCTGCTATTGATGCTTTCTTTGTTGTGCTTGATAATGCAGTGCGCGCCACCAACGCAGAATTTTTTTTAAGTCGTTCTGCCATATTAAACTCCCTTTTATGATTATTTAGGAATAACCTTTACGAACAAAAGTTACAAGCCTTATCAATCGGCTTAAACAATATCATTGCGGATTGTCGTTTAAATTAAGCGATTTTTTATTTACCTTTAGTATCATTTTAAGGCATTAAGACTGTCAACTCATTTGGCTTAGAAAAACTTAAATTCTTTCGGACATATTCATCCAACATATCCTTTTCAATATGTCCATTACGTAAAAGAGAAATACGCTTTTCAATGAACTCCCGCTCAGCTTCTATTTTATGAAGCTCCTTTTCTAATTCACTAATATGCTGATTAACTTCACTGCGTGAATATAATCCATACTCACCATGATAAATGTGGTAACTGAAATAGCTTAAAACACCCACCGTCATAAGCGGTAGTACAAAGCGCACTTTGATTGATCGACGTTTTTGTTTTGTCCACATAAAATAGCACAGTCTTTACAGAACAAGTTTCTTCATATTCTGCCTAACTATGCACGATTTTGATTAACACCTCATTACTCAATCTACACACGCAAACAATTTGTTATCACCAATTTATCCCCCCCCTTAAATACAATCAAAGTAAGCTGAATGCCCCACTTTTTGTATTACAAATATTGGATATCCCACTAACTTGTGATTTTACACCCATTTTTGTCCTTAAAACTTCCTATTAAAATGACTATAAAATCAATCAATACCCAAGGTATAATTATAAAAATAATCCCTAGAAGCCCAACCCCCAAAAATGGTATAGTTATTATACTTAGTATAGTTATAAGAAGCATTATAATGCCTGTTACAATTTTACCAACCATAAAACGATGAATCCCCAATCCACCCAAAAAAAAGCAAACGACTGCTAACGTCACTTTTGATTGTTGTGACTGACCTTCAGTCAAGATAGGGAAAATAGATTTAACGGTATCCCCTTCACACACAAAATCAACCATATCACCAACCTTCGGCGGCTTTTTTCCTGACCAATCCCAATTTGCAAACTGATAGCGCTTACCATCAGCTCCTGAAATGAAATATGTTCCCTGATCCTGACTAATAATCTTACCTTTCATTTTCACCACCTATAAAATTGTTATTCATAAAGAAGTTTTTCTTCTAATATGATCATATGTTAGATAAACCTCACCGCATGAGTACAATCTGCACTCACCGTGATATATGACAATTTAAAAAGCTTAAAATCCCCCAACAACTTAAAATTCCCGCCAATTATAAGTGGCAATACAAAGCACGCTGTTCGATTTGAACTTTTACTTTTTTCATATGAAATAGTACAGTCTTTTTCAATAGTTTTATTTAAATATTTATAAGTTTATTTAATATTTAACATTTAAAGACATAGACTAAAATAATTTACATTATTAAATTAATATATTGACAACATTAGAAGTAAAGAAAGTTCCTCACTCTTTATATTTTATATTATTCTAAAATTTCTACCAATTTATAATTTTATCCCCATTTTCATCCCGAAAATATCCCGATAAAATGACTATAAAATCAATAAATGACCAAGGCCCAGTTATTAAAAGTATTCCTACCCCCATAGTAAATGGTATACTTAGTAGGCTTATAAGAAGCATTACAATGCCCGTTCCAACTTTACCTGCCATAAAGCGATGAATTCCCAACCATCCAAAAAACCAACAAACAAGTGCTATTGCTAACCTTGATTTATCCGACTGCGATTTACTCAAAAGAGGGAAAACAGATTTAACAACATTATCTTCATATACAAAGTCAACGGTGTCCCCTACCTTTGGTGTTTTTTTTCCTAACCAATCCCAACTTGCAAATTGATAACGCTTACCATCAGCCCCTGAAATGAAATAATCTCCTTGATCCTGACCAATAATCGTACCTTTCATCCTTCCCACCTATAAAGCTGCTCCTCATGTGTTCTTCATGAAGAGATTATTCTAATTTGATGATATATCGATTAACCTCACGGCATAAATAAAATTTGTAGCAGCCGTGATAAACGTGAAATTAAAATAGCTTAGATCCCCCCAATGGTCTAATGTTTTCAGCTGCTATAAGCAGCAATACAAAACATACCTTAGTTGATTTACGTTGTTTTTTTACTCATATAAAATAGCACAGTCTTTTTCAATACTTTTACTTCAATACTTTTACTTGACTGTGCATATTTTTCTTAAAATATCACACTAAAGAAATAGAGTACAATAATTTGGCATGATGAACTTAATATATTGGTCAAAATAAAAAGCAAACTAAATCATCTACTTCTTATTATAAATTATAAAAAATTTACAAATCTGTAATCTGATTCCCATTTTTATCCGTAAATTTTCCAGCAAGAATGAGTATGAAATCAACAATTGCCCAAATACCAGTGATCACCAATCCAGCAACCGATAAAGATAGAATGAGCATTAAAGAACCCGTCCGAACTCTCCCCACCATAAAGCGATGGACACCAAAAATACCTGCACACCAACAAAGGAGTGCAAACATTATTTTTGAGTTTTCTGTACCTGATCTCAACAATGGAAAAACAGAGCTGACTACACCTCCTTCACAGACAAAATCAACAATATCACCAATCCTCGGGGGTTTCTTTCCCAACCAATCCCAAGTCGCAAACTGATAACGTTTACCATCATCACCCGAAACGAGATATGTTCCTTGATCTTGACTAATAATTATACCTCTCATCTTAATCCCTATAAATTTAAATGCCTATAAAATGATTGCTCTATGTCTTTGATAAGACATCTCAATTCCATAATCTAAATGATCTTATACTTTCATATTTTGTGCTCACAACAATCAACGATATACATCACCAGCATAATGTGCTTGAACCCCTAGCATTTCTTCAATACGAATAAGTTGATTGTATTTTGCTAATCTATCCGAACGAGCAAGAGAACCTGTTTTAATTTGTCCACAATTCGTTGCAACCGCAAGATCTGCTATGAAAGAATCCTCTGTTTCACCTGAGCGATGAGATATAATGGCACGATAACCTGCTTTATGTGCGACTTCTACAGCATCAAGTGTTTCACTCAATGTCCCAATTTGATTAACTTTTATGAGAATAGAATTACCTACCCCCATTTTAATACCATTATGCAAACGCGCTGAATTTGTTACAAATAAATCATCGCCAACAAGCTGACATTTTTTTCCAATTGTATCAGTAAGAAGCTTCCAACCTTCCCAATCATCCTCTGCCATTCCATCTTCAATGGTAACAATAGGATAACTTCTCACAAGATGCGCCAAATAATCTACCTGTTCTTGGATGTCACGACATTTTTCCTCACCTTTATAAAAATATGAACCATTTTTATAAAATTCAGTGGAAGCACAGTCTAAACCAATGGCAATTTGCTCACCTGGTTTATAGCCACATTTTATTATGGATTCCATAATAAAATCAATTGCTTGGTCTGCACTTTTAAATTGAGGTGCAAAACCACCTTCATCACCAACATTGGTATTATATCCCGCATCTTTTAAACGCTTTTTTAACGCATGGAAAATTTCAGCACCATAACGGATCGCTTCTTTCACGCTAGGGGCTCCTACCGGAATAATCATAAACTCTTGAAAATCAATTAAGTTATCAGCATGAACCCCACCATTAATAATATTCATCATAGGTGTTGGAAGAATATGCGCTTGCGGTCCACCAATATAACGATACAAGGGTAAATTTAATGAGTCTGCGGCGGCTCTTGCAACAGCCAATGAAACACCAAGAAGTGCATTGGCACCAAGACGGGCTTTGTTTGGCGTTCCATCCAAAGCAATCATTGCTTGATCAATAGCGATTTGGTCTCTTGCGTCCCGCCCACCAAGTTCTTCAAGAATTTCACCATTGACTGCAGCAACTGCTTTTTCAACACCTTTCCCTTGATAACGCGGACCACCATCACGAAGCTCTATAGCCTCATGTGCCCCTGTTGAAGCTCCTGAGGGAACCAGCGCGCGACCAAAAGCGCCATTTTCCAAATGAACGTCAACTTCTACCGTCGGATTACCACGGCTATCAAGAACTTCACGTCCAATGATATCGACAATGATCGTCATCTATGTTTCCTTATCCAATAAAAGTTGCGATTCATTTCTAATGTCCTAATTCATGAAATATTTCTTCTTTTCTTAATTCAGCTTCTTTGACAAATGATCAAATTCCATTAAAGTCTCAAGTAATCTTTGTAAATTATCAATTTTAACCATATTGGGGCCATCAGAAGGTGCATGATCTGGATCTTGATGTGTTTCTAAAAAAATACCGGCAACCCCAACAGAAACAGCCGCACGCGCTAATATTTCAACAAATTGACGCTGTCCACCAGATGAAGCCCCCTGCCCTCCAGGTTCTTGAACAGAGTGTGTTGCATCAAAAATAACAGGTGCCCCAAATGAACGTAAAATAGGTAACGAACGCATATCCGAAATAAGTCGATTATAGCCAAATGATGTACCGCGCTCACAAAGCATAACATTTGGATTACCACTGTAAACAACCTTTTTTAAAACATTCTCCATATCCCACGGCGCTAAAAACTGCCCTTTTTTAATATTAATAACACACCCTGTTTTGGCAGCTGAGACTAAAAGATCAGTTTGACGACATAAAAAAGCAGGTATTTGTAAAATATCAACCGTAGAAGAAACAATGCTACATTGCTCTTCGGTATGCACATCAGTCAATATGGGACAATCAAACTCTTTTTTTAAATCAGAAAAAATAACCATTGCTTTTTCAAGACCAATGCCCCGTGCTGCACTCAAAGAAGTTCGGTTAGCTTTATCATAACTTGATTTATAAACAAACCCGATACCAAGCTGATCGGCAATTGTTTTAATACGACCAGCCATTTCAAAAGCATGATCACGACTTTCCATCTGACACGGCCCTGCAATTAATGAAAGGGGCATTTCATTTGAAAAAATAACATTTCCAACTTTTACACGCTCATTTGGTTTTGTCATTTTATCCCTCAAAAGCAAAGTAACCAAATTTATACCTTAAACCAATCGACTTTGTTCTACAGCGGCCTCAATAAAAGAAGAAAAAAGCGGATGTGGATCAAAAGGACGTGATTTTAATTCTGGATGATATTGAACACCAATGAACCATGGATGATCTACATATTCTATTGTTTCCGGCAAAATACCATCGGGAGACATGCCAGAAAAAATCAAACCACACTGTTCTAACTTATCTTTATAATCAATATTGACTTCATAACGATGACGATGCCGTTCAACAATCTTTGTCATTCCATAAATTTGAGCAATATGACTTTCTTCTTTTAACTCAGCAGTAAAAGCCCCAAGACGCATGGATCCGCCGAGATCACCATTTCTTGTCCGTTTTTCAAGAACATCGCCTCTGAGCCATTCTGTCATTAAACCTACAATTGGATTTTCTGTTTCGCAAAACTCACTCGATGAAGCATTCTCAATCTGTGCAATATTGCGTGCAGCTTCTATACAGGCTAATTGCATTCCAAAACAAATCCCTAAAAATGGAATTTTACGCTCTCGTGCAAATTGAATTGCTCGAATTTTTCCTTCTGCTCCTCGAGCTCCAAAAGCCCCAGGAACCAAAATTCCATGCGCTTTTTGTAAAGCTAAAACGGAATCTTCTTTTTCAAGAAGTTGCGAATCAATCCACTCAATATTAACTTTTACTTTATTTGCTAAACCACCATGCGCAATCGCTTCGATAAGAGATTTATAAGCATCCTTTAAGCCCGTATATTTTCCTACAACAGCAATCGTAACTTCTCCTTCGGGGTGGTGAATGCGACGCGTAATATCTTCCCATCGATCCATCTGAGGCGGAGGTGCGGAATCAATTCCAAAAGCGCAAAGAACCTCAGAATCTAAACCTTCTTTATGATAGGCCATAGGAACATCATAAATTGTTGGCATATCCAATGCCTGAATGACCGCTTTGGCGCGAACATTGCAAAAAAGTGATAATTTGCACCGCTCTGTTTCTGGAATAGACCGATCTGCACGTACAAGTAAAATATCAGGAGAAATACCAATTGATTGTAATTCTTTGACAGAATGTTGTGTTGGTTTCGTTTTTAACTCACCTGCTGAAGGAATATAAGGCATTAATGTAAGATGGACATAAACAACATTTTGTCGGGAAAGTTCATTACCAAGCTGACGAATCGCTTCGAGAAAAGGCATGGCTTCAATATCACCAACTGTTCCACCTATTTCACACAAAACAAAATCAAATTCTTCATTTCCGCTCGTAATAAATCGCTTAATTTCATCCGTAACATGAGGAATAACTTGAACTGTTGCCCCCAAATAATCACCACGCCGTTCTCGTTCAATGATATTGCGATAAATACGCCCTGTTGTAATATTATCTTGGCTATTTGCAGAACGCCCCGTAAAGCGCTCATAATGACCAAGATCAAGATCCGTCTCCGCACCATCATCAGTCACAAACACCTCACCATGTTGATAAGGCGACATCGTCCCTGGATCAACATTTAAATAGGGATCAAGTTTGCGAAGGCGCACACGATAGCCACGAGCTTGTAATAACGCTGCTAACGCCGCCGCTGCGATGCCTTTTCCAAGGGAAGAAACCACACCACCAGTAATAAAAACATAACGTGCCATGGGCTTATGGTGATAAGCAATTTATAATGATTTTTCCAGCAAAAAATGTAAAAAGAAACAGTTTTTCTTCTAAAATAAAATAAAAAAGGTGAAAAAATCACCTTTTTTAAAATCTATATTTTCTTTAAAAAACTATTTTGCACTGTTATCCGGAACTGTATTTTCAAGAACCGGTGGAACTGGGGTTTCCGCTTCAGGATTTTTAAGCGATTTTTGTTCCTTCGGAGAATCCGAAGTCCCTCCTAACTGTTCAAGAATAGAAGGAGAAGACTTACCCTCTGATGATGGTACTGATTCTGAGCCTTTATTGGTAGAGTTCTGCTCTGAATTAACCGGTATACGCTTTAAAATATCAGAACTTGAGTTTGATATACTTCCCACAACAGTAAGTCCAATGGACACAACAAAAAAACAACAGGCTAAAATAGCTGTCAACCGTGTTAAAGGATTTCGAGACCCACGGGCTTTCATCAGCCCTGAGCTATTACTCACACCGAGCCCACCGCCTTCTGAAGGTTGGATTAAGATCACCCCAACCAAAGTAATTACAATCAATAAATGAATAACAATAAGTACTGTTTGCATAAACCCTGCTCTTCAAATAACTCTTTTATAAGCTCTTTACACATAAATAACACACAATCCAAGGGGGAACTCAAATTTCTCTTCTATAATTTACGACAAACATCACAAATCGTTAAAAAATCAATCGCTTTTAAACTGGCTCCACCGATCAAAGCTCCATTAACATGAGGAATGCTTAAAAGCTCAAAGGCATTGGATGGCTTTACGGATCCACCATAAAGCAAACGTATTTTATTACCTTCATCACCAAAACGAGAGCGCATCTTATTACGAATGAAATGATGCACTTTTGCAATATCTTCTAAAGTTGCTGTATTGCCAGTACCTATCGCCCAAACAGGTTCATAAGCGATAATGATATTCTCTGCTGTTGCATCATCTGGTAAAGATCCTTCAAGCTGCTGTGAAAGAACATCCAACACTTTATTATTATCACGCTCCTCCAATGTTTCACCAATGCACACAAGCGCCACAAGACCTGCACGCCGTGCTGCTTGCACTTTAGCACAGACAATTGCATCATTTTCCTGATATACTGTACGACGCTCAGAATGCCCAAGAATAACATGACTTGCTCCGGCTTCTTTAAGCATAAAAGCTGAAATATCTCCTGTATAGGGACCATGATCATCAAAGTGACAATCTTGTCCTCCTAAAAGAAGATTTGCACCATCCAGCGTATCATAAGCACGCGATAAAAGCGTTGCTGGAACACAAATGAGCGCTTCAAATAGATGACTGAGATCAGAGCTCATGCCTGTAGCAATAGCACGCAGCTCTCCAAGCGCTTCACTCGTTCCATTCATTTTCCAATTTCCAGCAAGAAAAGGCCGAATATTTGGAGACATATTTTTACCTCAAGAGCTCTTATAACACTTTAGTTTATCTGTAGTATCAAATTATAAAACGAAAGCAAGTCTTTAAAAGCTTGCATCTTTCGTCTCTTTATTGCAAATTCCATTACTGCTTTGGTAATAATTTATGTTAAAATGAGATTGAACAATGCTTGACGTCATAAGAAGTGCTACAAATTCTTGGATTTTTAGAGTTTTCCTTTCTATTTTACTCTTATGCTTCGTTCTTTTATGGGGGATACCGCGGTTACACACAAGAAGCGAAAGGGATCTTATTACTTCTGGAAAGTCCATCGTAACGATCGATGATTATCGTCTTGCACTTGCTGATCAAAGCGCACGTTTAGCACAGGCAGCTCATCTTGGACGAATGTTTACACAAAATGAAATGCAGCAATACCAAATTCCTGCTTTTGTGTTTAATCAATTGCAACAAAATGTACTGCTTGATGAACAAGTCCGTAAAATGAAAATAAGTCTTTCAAAAGATACAATCGCTCATACGATTGGTTCTGATAAGATGTTCCAGATAAATGGTACATTTGATAAAAATTTATTTTATAACTATCTTCAGCATTTACGTATCAGTGAAAGTGCTTTTCTTAATTATTATACCAAACAAGAAAAGCGTAACCAACTTATTGCAGCTTTACTTTCTGATATGAAAGCACCAAATCTCTTTTATAAAGCTCTTGCTCTTTATCAAGGAGAAATGCGAAGCGCTGATTATCTTGTTATTGATCTCAAAGAAAAGCAAATGATTGCTGATCCTGATCACGAAACACTACAAAAATGGTTTGAAACCCATCAAAGTGAATTTCGCACTCCAGAATACCGGACTGTCTCTTTATTATCAATGCAACTTAATGATTTTGTAAAACCCAATGATATCTCAACAGATGAAGCAAAAGCCTATTATACCCAAAATGCGTCACGTTTTGTAACGCCTGAAAAGCGTACATTTGAAGAACTACGATTCTCCACACGCGAAGAAGCCGATAAGGCCGCAAAAAAAATAGCCGATGGATTGAGTTTTGATGAACTGGTAAAAGCTGAAAAAAAGACTCTTAATGACATAAAAAAAGGGCCTCTTGCAGAAAATGAACTTCCTAATCATCTTGCATCGGAAATTTTTGAACTTCCACAAGGACAAATCAGTCCTGTAATAAATGATTTACAGGGACCTGTTCTCGTTCGCGTCACACATATTGAACCTGCAAGCTCACTTCCTTTTGAAAGTGTAGAAGAAAATATTCGCCAAACTCTTGCAAAAAATCGTGCTGCTGATGAGATCCGTAACAATTATGTCGCCATTGAAAATGCTCGTTTTGAAGGCGCTTCTTTTAAAGAGCTTGCGGACCAATACAAGTTAACTCTGCGCACAATTACCCTTGATAAAACGGGCAAAACGCTTGAAGGTACAATCCTCACGGATTTGCCTCAAAAAGATACTTTGTTAAACGCCATCTATCAATCAAATGAAGGCGTCGATCTTGATCCTCTCTCTTTTCAAAATGGTGGATATCTCTGGTATAAGGTCGATAAAATTATTCCTGCCCGCGATAAAACATTAGAAGAAGCTAAGATAGGTGTTCTTTCTCAATGGAAAAATGAGGAAATCCAACGCCTTCTTGAGGAAAAAGCCCAAAATGCTCTCAAACAGCTTATGGAAGGAAAAAGTCTTGTTGCCCTTGCTCAAACACTTGGTGTTACAAAACAAACAACACCCCTCCTCCGGCGTCAAGATCCCTCTGAAATCCTTGGTGTTGAAGGAATTAAAATATTATTTTCTGGACCCCAAGGTCATTATGGTATCATAAAAGGTCCGGTTGCAACAAACCGTATCCTTTATCAAATAAAGTCTGTAACGATGCCTAAAGACATCACGCCTCATACTCTTCCACCTGAAGTTCAGGCCAATATAGATATGATGATAAGAGAAGATCTCAAGCTAGAAATGCTACAAATTGCCAATAAAGAACATCCTTTGGAAATTAATAGCAAAAATTATAATCAGATCTTTAACGCTCTCCAATAAAAAGGATGTATATAATTTAAAAAAACTTATTTGATAGAATTCCTATCAGCACTTCGTTTATCGTTGAAAAAGATAAGGCCGGTCTTTTGTTTGCTTCTAGCTTAAGATCGGCATTATCATTAACTCTCTCGCCAATCAGTGTGTATATAGATTTGCAAGAAAAAAGGTAATGGATAATGCGAAGTCTTTTTTTTCAACGTGGTAAGCAATATTATCCATCTAAAAGCTAGTAAAGGTTGTCGCTAATTCCGCTATAAATGTCATCCCTCTTGTCATTACATTTACAGCTTGTCATATCGCTACTCTTAACATTCAATTCATAAGATACGTATTGCTTCTTCCTTAAATGATTTTCGTTGACACACCCAACTTATGATATGAAAAAAACTATTTTAAAATTCATTATAAACGTGATTAAAAACGAGAAAATCTTTATTGATTCAACGCTCTCATTCAATATAGGAAAAAATAAACTCTCATGATAAATTAATATCTTTATATATCATAGCAATCATCAATTATGGATTCATAACTTTAATTTCTCAAAAATGAGCGTTGTTCTATAGCCTTAATAGGCTTCCAAAGTAATTTCCCTCATAATAAAATAGAAATTATATTTCATTTGCAAATAAGACACGAGCAATACATTTAGAATACCCAATATCAAAATTCTTCATCAAATGCACCAATGTATTAGGCTTTATCTTACGTTTTTCTTTATTTTATAACACATTGATTTAAAATCATAATATAGTGTTACTTATATTAAATAAAAATCCTAAATACTGTAAGCTTCTTTTATTCCAAACTTGTTCCATGTTGAATTAATCAAAACTTCTCACTTACACGTTATAAGCGGAATTAGCGTTTGGATAAACATTAAAGAAAGGACATACCTTTTATGAAAAATTCCAGAGGTTATCGCAATATTGGGAGATGAACGCCGATATAACAATGATGCCAACTTGTCTCTCAGCCATCCAATACACTTATTTTCAAGGTCTTCAAATTTCTTATTCTTTTGCTTTGATAGAAAGAATTATATCCATGTCTTCGATAACAAAGAAATGGTTTGAAATTCTAATGTCCCTTTTTATCTTCGACATGAAAAAAATCAATCTAACGCTAACATCATCATATTCTTTTACAATATCTTTGGAAAATGACCGCTTAGTGCTGCTTTTGTTATCAGCCAATAGCGATGTATTAATGGCAAAGTTGCATTTTCTTGAAAAATTACAGCCCCAAGCTGCAAAGCCTTTTGAAGAGAATCCGGTATAATGACCAATGGAAGAAAGGCTGGCTTAAGAGCTCTAGGTAAGCTATGAAAAGACGCATAAAACTTGGTATAATGATCGCGTGATAATGCTACCATAGCTTCAACAATACGGCCCTTTTGTTGATCACTGAGACGATGAGAATCCAAATCCTTCCTATTCATTCCTACAGCCTGCAGCATATCAGTAGGTAAATAATAGTGATATCGTGATTGCATAAAAGATAAAAGACGCAATACACCGCTTAGCCCTTGAGCAATTCCCCCATGTTTACTGGTATCTGTAAAATCTTGTGCGGCATCATGATCTAATATCTGACAAGAAAGCTGTAAAATTATACTTGCTGTTTCACAACAATAATGCTCAAGCTCATGAAGTGTTTCTAGTGGGTTGTGGTAAAGATCTAAAATTTGTGCGTCACAATACCGTAAAAAAGCTGTCTTAGGTAAATTAAAAAGAGTCATTGCTGTCAATAAATCACTTAAAATCGGATTGCTTCCACTCGTTTGTATTTCTTCATGCACGATAGAATCATACCACCAGCGTAATCGTATTTCGCCGATGAGTGGATCATGAACACTTTCGCGAATACGAGAAATCTCAGCATTAAATGCGTAAAGAGCAGCCAATGCTTTTCGCTTTTTTTTAGGTGAAAATAAAACCGATATATAGCGATCACGATCTATGGTACGTAAAATATCAAGACAATAAGGAAGAGAACCTATCATTCTATGAACCTATTAACGCCCCTTTTTGGCCATTCAATTAATATTCTCTTTTTATTCATATTTTAAAATGAGAGATAAGAAAATACAGTTCAAAAATAAGATTTTTAAATGTATCTCTTCATGTCTGATGAATGAAAGTTTCTTTTTTAATGACTTTTCTTTTCAGAAAGAAGATTTTTAAAAATGAAATAAACAATTTTTTTGATAAAAATGTATCTTATAGGATTTAAGCGTTTATTTGTCGTAAAAACAGATAAAATTAACCGTAACATCTGTAATGAAACTTAAGAACAGACAAAGAAAAATACTTTTTAACGGAATAGATGACAAAACACTGATCACCCAAAACTTCATCAAATGATTGGACTCTTCCCACAACTTCAAAGAACAAAGATTCCTATTCTCACTGATCCGTCAAAGATCCAATTGCTTTTGAAGTTTTTCTACCTCTCATAACAAATTAATTTATAATAATAATTTATCGTTTTATCTGTTAAATTCGAAATCCTAATATCATACGATTCTCTCATTTTATGCCTATTTCCTTTCACCTTATACTTGAAGCGGGTGTATAGATAAAATTAAAAAGGAATAAAAATGCTTCTTATGAATGACCTCAAATGCCAGAGACTTATCACTTATGCGATACGCTAAGCTCTACAGGTTAATTCAGCTCTAAATACTTGCTGCTGTATTAATAATACACTTAATGTATTAAGTTATGTATAATACTTTATATTCCTATATTGCCACCTTAAATGACGATATTTTGAGATACAGCAAAATAATCACACGCGTCTTTTATGCTAGACAAGAGGATCTATTTTATGAAACAATGCTTTATTCTACCGCAAATAATAATGCCGCAACAGCGCGATCTTCAGCCAATAAAACATTAAATGTACGCACTGCTGCTCCTGTACTCATTGTATCTGATGAAATACGCTTTTCCCATAAAAGGACCTGTAAATCTTCAGGTAATCGTAATAATTCAGTTCCAGTCCCTATTAATAAAACTTCAATCTCATTTGCTTCTTCTAAAACACGATATAGATCCCCTTGAGTGGGAACAGGCCCAGCCATATCAATGCTATAAATTCCTGACGGAATACAAATAATAGAACCTCTATGAGACATATCAGCAAAACGAAATCCACCATTTCCATAAGCTTCAATAGGTGCACGCCTCGGAAAATGTGCTTCACGAATTTGAATGGCATCGGACATGAATAAGTACCTTTTATTTTTTAAAACCCTCTTATCTTTTATTTCTCACCATAAAAATTAACAGTAATACAAATAGTGATATGTTAACCCTAGCCCTTCAGAATATTGAGGTAGAGATTTTACTATAAAATTTTGATTGGGTTACACAAAAATATATTGAAAAGTTAACAATAAACCACGATTAAATGCTATACTTATCTATCTTTTAAAAAATTTTCTTAGCTTAGTTGACTCAAAAGTGAAAAACTTCTCTTTATAAAAATAACGACATTCTTTAAAAGGCTGAAATATTTTCCGTAATATCCCATAAATAAAGCAACCACTTTAATAGTCTAGAGAAAACAAAAATATTACTTTCTGTCGTGACTATAAAAAACATTTCTCCTTTATATTTTAATTTTTTAAAATGCTATAAATTACCTCTCCACTTTAAGATGCATTTTCCTTATTTTCTTTTGATATTGCTTTTTCCTCTTCAGAGATACTCACATTTTCTCTCACAGTCTTTTTAGACTTAGACTTTTGTAGTGTTTTCGTTTTAGCATTAAGTTTTGATTTTTTTTCTGCAATCGGCTCACCTTTAACACGGACATCCGCTAATGTTGAACGAATAACACGAATATTCATATTCTCACCAATTTCAACCTCTAATTCACCACTCTCGTCGTGAACCTTCGTAACCTTGCCGATAATACCACCACCTGTTATAACTGTATCACCACGACGCACTGCATTAAGCATCTCCTGCCGTTTTTTCATTTGGGCGCGCTGTGGACGAATGGCAAAAAAATACATAATTGCAAAAATTAAAATGAATGGGACAGCGTTAACAAATGAAATTCCACCGGAAACATCGCCTGCAACTTGAGCATAAGCGTTTGTAATCAACATTTTTATCTCCTATAGTTAAACTTCAGGTATTTCCCACTCTCTTAAAACAAAACCCGATTCAAAAAAATCCTAAAGAATTTATTATAAAAAGTCATAATGATATAATGTAATCTCAGCTTTATGGAAATGTAATAAATCCTTAAGAGACAGAGTACAATAAGAAAAAATTTAAAAAAACAGATTTATTCCTTTTTATTATATATCCTACACTAGAAGCCTTTTCTCTTACTCAGTAAATGATACAAAACAATTTTTCTAATAAAAAAATTATAGAGATAACTCATTATTTTTAATGTCGAATTATAGAGTTCAATACCGTAAAATGCTCTCATTTCAAACCCTTTGAATTCATCAAAACAATTTTCTTTCCCATCACACTTGTAAAATGAACATAAAGATAAAAACTCTTTATGATAAGAAGTCAAATACCTCTTCTCATGCTCCCTTTCAAAGGCAAGAGTATTGCGAACATTGGGTGTTGACAATCGTATGATGCTCTTTGTCTTATACTTCATAAACACAAAGATGGTAATCTCTAATGTCCCCAACAAACTCCTCTTCTAAACCAATGATTTTTTTCTGACTTATTACGTTAGACATGTGCTAGCATCTTTCGATGATCGAGCCTCATGATAAAGTCCATGAAACACGTCAATACTTCATCAAATGGGATCGGCTTTGAAAAAAGAGCAACATCACATATTGATTATTCGACTCCCCAAACATTGCTTAGTATCTTGAATCATCTACAAGGATAAATCGAGTAGAAAAATCACGTTATTGTAGAATTAGCGCCCAAAGTAAAAGCTTTAGAAAATTTAAAACTTTCTGATAAGTGCTATTGATTTAAGAAAATAAGTTTCATGAAATTTCTATAAATTATAAGCTCATTAAAATTTAACGTCATCAATCAATTAGTTTTCTAAATATTTAAGAGGATCAACTGGTAATGAATTCTTACGCATCTCAAAATAAACACGTGGCGTTTTAACATTTCCTGAAACACCCGACTTCGCAATCTCATCACCGCGTCTTACCCTTTGGCCTTTGCTCACAACAAGTTGACTATTACATCCATAAATAGTGATAATATTATTTTCATGTCGAATCATAACAACATCACCCAGCTCTTTTAAGCCATCTCCCGCGTAAATAACAATGCCATTTTCTGCCGCCCTTACCGATGACCCTTCAGGCACAGCAATGTCTATTCCTCGACTCATTATTGTTCCTTTTTTTTGACCAAACTGGCTTAATAAACGCCCTCGTACTGGCCAACGCATTTTAGAAATCCCCGTAGCTTGCGGCGCCTTAATATTATCTGTACGCGTAATGGTACTTGATAAATCAGATTCATGATTTAATTGTACCATCTGTTTAGAAGAATTTCTTTCAAGGTTTGACCTGTTCACCTGTGCAGAAGGTGACGTTTTTACAGGAGCTTTATATATAGGAGAAGCTTTCTTGTTCTTTATAGAAGACGTCACCTGAGGTTGGAATGAAGATTCTGCTGTTGACGCTACCCAATTGTTATGATTGGTGTTACGGCGGGACGCTCTTGAAGTTGCTAACGTACGCCCGCTTGGAAGCACAAGGACCTGACCGATGTAAATGGAATTACTGTTTATACCATTTGCTGATTTTAATGCCTCAACACTAACCCCTACTTGTCGTGCAATACTGAGTAATGTATCCCCACTCTGAACAATATAAGAGTTCTGCCGTAAAGTGAGAGAATTATTCATTTGTGAACGGGAAAGTGTTCCAAGATTACGTCGAGGAGCCCCCATAACACGATCATCAGAAGAAACTCCCCTACCTTGCTGTGAAGAACTATAGGAAGAATTGTCATCTATCCACGAATCATCACTTGGCTCCACAGGGGGCAACTCTGTGCTTTGTATCATTTCCCCGCCGTACGATAGCATTCTCGGATCTGTAGACATAGAGTTCGCTATATTTGATTGAGATGCTATCCTATGATGAGAAGCAATATTGGAAAAACGTTGTGAACCAGAACTACAACCAGCAACAATAGTTACCACCGCTAAAAAAGTTATTCTTTGAAAATTATACTGGAAAATATTATCCAAAGCTTTTAGATACATCGTTTTGCTCACTCATCAATACTCAACTCACTCCATTAAAGCTTTTTTAAATTACCGAAGTGTTAAAATGAGATGTTTTATTCATAAATATCTTTAATTAAGATCAAAGTGAATTTAATAGAAAATGAAAAGAGTAAAATAATTTGTGCTATTTTTCAAATTTTAAAAATTAAAGTCTCTCCGCAATACCTTTAATAAGAGGTTGATAACGCACTTGAAACAGTTCTAAACACTCAAATCGACTACCAATTTTTGTATAGCGTGTTACCGTTTGTACCTCTTCATCAGGTCCTATCGCCTGAATGAGAATTCCATTTTCAGCTAAAAGTTCTAAAAAATCCTTGGGTTCATCAGAACGTGATGGCCAAATAAGAATGCGATCAAATGATCCCAAACTTGCCACATTATGACTTCCATCAATCTGCCGTATAATAATATTTTCAATACCCAGAGTTTGAAATTTTTGGCGTGCCAAATCAACAAGCGTTTTATAACGATCAACCGTTGTCACACGATCACTCAGACATGCCATAAGAGCCGTACAAAAGCCAGAGCCCGTACCAATTTCTAAGACACGATACTTTTTTTTCAGTGATAGTGCTGAAAGAATTAAGAGCTGTTCTTCCAAACGTTCCATATATTCCCCACACTCTATGGGAATAACTTTATTATCATAAGCACTATCAAACCACGGAGCAGGAACAAATTGTTGACGTGGAATTTTCTCTAATGCCGAAAAAAATCGCACGTCATCAATGCCTTTGCTACGCATTTTCAGTACAAGAGCAGCCAACTCCTCACGAAATTGCAAAATACCCTTTTGCTCCATAGTATCATTCACTCTCTAATGGAGATGCAATTTTATTGTCCCTACAAATCACTTCTTTTAAAATGGCAAAACTTCTCACGCTTGCATAGCATTACCTTTTTGCAACAATAAACGCATATTGTTTTTCCTTTCCCAAATTAAGCCGTAATACAACGCATGCCCCCCATATAGGGTTGTAAAACATCTGGAACAATAATTGATCCATCAGCCTGTTGATAATTTTCAAGTACAGCAATAAGACAACGACCAACAGCTGTACCAGAACCATTAAGGCTATGAACAAAATGCAATTTTTTATCGCCTTCTTTACGATAGCGAGCGTTCATACGTCGACCTTGAAAGTCCCCACAAACAGAACAACTAGAAATTTCACGATAACATTCTTGGCCAGGAAGCCAAACCTCAATGTCATAAGTCTTACGTGCTGCAAACCCCATATCCCCCGTAGAAAGAACCACTGTGCGAAAAGGCAAACCGAGTCGTTTTAAAATATCTTCTGCACATTCCGTCATACGTTCCAATTCAATGAGAGACTGTTCTTCACTGGTAATCGAAACCATTTCTACCTTCCAAAATTGGTGCTGACGCAACATACCGCGTGTATCACGACCAGCAGCTCCCGCTTCTGAACGAAAACAAGGAGATAAAGAAGAAAATCGCAGTGGCAAATCTGATATTTCAAGAATTTCATCGTTGACCAAGTTCGTTAATGGCACTTCTGCTGTGGAAATAAGCCATCGACCATCCGTTGTTTGAAAAAGATCTTCAGCAAACTTCGGTAATTGGGCTGCTCCGTAAACAATCTCATCACGAACAAGAAGAGGCACAGAAACTTCTGTATAACCATGCTCATTGACATGCACATCAAGCATAAATTGTCCCAATGCTCGTTCTAGCCGTGCTAACGCCCCTGAAAGCACTGTAAAACGTGTTCCAGATAAACGACTAGCTCGCTCAAAATTCATCTGTTTGAGATCTTGACCAAGGTCAAAATGTTCCTTTGGTGTAAAATTAAAGGTTGGAGGTGTCCCAAAATGTCGAATGACGACATTATCACTTTCATCTTTACCATTTGGAACATCATCCAATGGAACATTTGGAAGTGCTGAAAGAATTTTTTCAAGACTTTCCGTCAGCTGTTTTTCTTCCGCTGTTGCAGAAGAAAGAAAAACTTTAAGCTCTTCAACTTCAGCTCTTAGCCGTTCAGCCATGTGCTGATCAGATGTAGCTAAAGCTTGTCCTATTTCCTTTGAAATCGCATTGCGGCGTTCCTGTGCTAATTGTACCTTAGCAACATGGGACCGGCGTGCAAAATCAAGTTGTATTAATCTATCGGCTTGTGGCTCAAGGCCTCTCCTTACAAGCGCTTTATCTAATTCTTCAGGATTTTCGCGAATCCACTTAATATCAAGCATTAAAATTCCTCATTTATATTGTTTTTATTCTATATTGTTTTTATTTCGCGTAAGATTATACACTTTTCTTAAGCAGATTTTCTTCTCTTTTCTATACCGTAAGCAATTAAAATTGAGACCTCATAAAGCGCTATTGTTGGTAAAGCTACTGCAAACATCGTAAAAAAATCCGACGGCGTTATCATTGCCGCAATAATAAAAGAGAGCAGAATAGCCCATTTTCGTTTAGACACCAAATCATGAGACGTTAAAAGTCTAACTTTTGTTAAAAGACTGATGACAAGAGGCAACTGAAAAATCAAACCAAAAATGAGGATAAACGACGTCATAAAGCCCAAATAATCAGAAATACGTACGACAAACTCTATCTTTAATTGAGAATCTGGAAGAAATTGTTGAGAAAGGCTAAACCATAGTATTACTGGTGCCAATAGAGCATAAACAAACATTCCTCCAATACAAAATAAAATAGGGCCCCCAATGAGAAACGGCAAAAAAGCCCTGCGCTCATTTTTATAAAGCCCTGGTGCAATAAAACTATAGAACTGAAAAGCCATATAGGGAAAAGATAAAATAATTCCTCCAAAAGCAGCAAGTTTCATCTTTGTTAAAAAAGTTTCCCATACCTGCGTTGATTGCAAACGAATACTCTCAGGATACCCTCCTGCTATTTTCATTGCCCACTGATACGGCCATAGTAAAAAATTCAAGATATAATCTTTAATAAGAAAACACATCATAAAAGCGATCATAAATGCAACTAAGGTCGAAATAATTCGCTGACGAAGTTCAATTAAATGTTCTAAAAGGGAGGCCATATTGGCATCAACCTCATCTTTTTTTACATTCATGACACATCTTCTTTATCTTTAGAAGCAATAGAAATGCTTTCAGAATGATGAGAAGCACTAGAGAATGTCACATCTTTCTTGATTGCCTTTTGATCACATGCCAAAAGTTCTTTATCTTTTTCTGTTTTATGGTGAGTTGCCTTAATATCCAAATTATCGTGAATACCCTCTAATGTATTTTTAAGGGAATCAAAAGGTTCTGCCAACTTCTTCCTTGAGTTGTTCATATCCGAACATGTTTTTTGCAAATCATCGCGCTCAATTTGTTTTATTACATCATCAAACTGGCAACGAAATTCATTTGCTGTTGAATGCATATAAGCTTTTACCTTTGCGATTGTCTTGAATATTTTAGGTAAATCTTTCGGTCCAACGATAATGATGAGAACAAGTAAGATCACGACAAGCTCTTGTCCATCAATCCCAAACATCGTTTATACTCAACTTTCTCATAAAAAAATAATGCACAATAATGATGACGTTTTGTTATTTGACACGCTGTTTTTTAGCAATAGATGCCTTGCCTCCTTTAGAGTAAGAGGAAGCCTTCCTCCGTGTTGCTGTATGTTTTACCGATAACGGCTGAGATTGTTGAGATGCTCCATCAATTACTTGGGAAGGAGCAGCCTTTTCAACATTACCCTCAATGCCTCCCTCTTCTTCCTTCATACTCTTTTTAAAGGCTTTAATTCCTTTAGCAACATCGCCCATTAATTCAGAAATTTTACCGCGTCCGAAAAGCACCAAAATAAGTAATAAAATTACAATTAAATGTGTTGGTGAAAAAATATTGCCCATTACTCTCTCTAACCTTATGCTTTTAAATTGTATCTCACTTATTCATGCTTTCTCTGAAGAAGAGTATCAAATATCGTATCTTACTTATATATTTTTTCTCAACCTAAAAGCAATCACACGCTTTTTAATGGAAACAGCGTAAACGAACTTTTACCCTCTCATCCCTTATTTAGCGTATTATAACACAAATCACTCAAAAATGATAAACAACTTCATATAAAGTTCAAAAGGCTTAAAACTTTTTTTAAAGAAACTTTATATGATCTCCTGGACGGCTCACTTTCTAGTAAATACTGTATCCAATGTCCTGCCTTTTAAAAACAGTATCGCCCATGAAATGGTAACTATCTCTTCCCAATCAACTTTACCAATAAAAATGATATCATAACCTTCTAAAAAAATTACCTGTATCTGAGCTTTTTCCGAAAATATATTTTCTGAAAGAGTTTTCTTTGACATATCATCTAATATTAAAGTTGCTTCAAAATCTATCACCTTACGAATAATATTTTCAACAATTCTTTGCATTGCAGAAATTTTGTTATCATTTGTTTCATAAACAATATGAGGTATGACCGTCATCAATCAATTAATCAAACTTTTAAAAGGGGTAATATCATACTTTTCTAAATATTAAGTGCGATACCGCGATATGGCACCATATTATACATAAAAACACAATAAAGTCAATATGTTGAGTGCAATTATTTTATATGAATCCACTTAAGAATCCACACTTTTATTCGTGATTCATTTGACCATTTTTTATAAAAGATTATCACGTATGAATAGAGCATAAAAAGCAAATCATTATGTAAATATTATAACGCATGTGTGCATTCAAATGAAATGAAAAGCAGCTATCATTCATAACACTTCATAAATTTTATGATACGTTTTTATCACTCAAAAATCGCATTATCAAGTATGAGATTATGATTCTTAAAATTGAGAAGGGTAAATCTAAAAATATTATAGTATCCTATAAGAGGGTAATCGTTTGAAACTGTCATAAGCTTATAGGTTTTAATTCATTAAAGGTGCATAAAGGATTTCAATGTCGTTTTTAAAACGCTTTCTAAAAATTTAGAAAACGATAGGCAAGCATTATACAAGCACTCTCATCACAACAAGTATGAAATCAAAAGCCTTTTTATGACGTATGCAAGCGAGCAACAAACGTTTTAAAAGTTACATTTAAAGCACAGAGCCCAAATATGGGCTGAGTGATTTTAGTGACCCCCAATTTGGGGGCACCTATTGAGACAAAGATAAGAAGATACAGTTCAAAATCGTCATAATATCACAAAGCATAGGGTTTTACTAAATTTTTAGAAAAAAGCAAAATGTTTAAAGAATCTCTATTTTAAAGATAACGAACTCAAATTTGAGCTAGTTAATTTGCAAAGAAATTAGGTTTTAAAGAAGCGTTTTGATCATGTGCTTTGTTTTAAACAAACCTCTTTAAAGAAAAGAGCGTTATTCTAATACGTTTATAGCCATAAAGCGTTTATAGGCTTTCTTATTCAAATGAGTGAGTAAAAATCATATGCATCATTTATGATCCTTTTGATAAGTTTTCATAAAAACAATAGAACGCTTGCAATATGATACGTTTTGTATGTAGATACTTATGATTTGGAACTGGTTATTCCAAAGCCTCCATTGAAAAGCCGCGTCATATCAATTGGCACGGCTTTCTTTTTTAAACTCTCTCTTTTATGAGACGTTTTAAGGAATGCATCTTATAATGCGTTTATAGCGATAAAGAAGGCGCCTCATAGGCCTGTTATTTGTTCTATTTCTCAATCTTGACAACCTCATCACTCTTATAGACC
>NZ_JAQISW010000012.1 GCF_028618435.1 Bartonella sp. MM73XJBT.G | reverse complement strand
TGTAAAGAGAAAATGTCTATGGTATGTAAGAATAGTGCTGTTTTTTATACGGAGCTGTCTTATTATAAAATTAAGTAGGGTAGGGGAAGAACGTATAGGTATGTAATTTACGCGCATAAAGGCTTTGTAGGAATTAAATCTAAGCTCAGATCTTCCCTCCGCCGTGAAAGAAACGAAATCGAGCGTAATAGGGTAGGCAAACATTATTCTTTCTGACGCAAGGTGAGTAGGTGAAAAGCGTATAGATACGTCATTATGCGCGGAAAGGGCTCTCAAAAATTAAACCTAAGCTCAGCTCCTCTTCTTTTACAATATCTCTTGCATTATCCTATGTACAATCCGCATATATATCCTTATCTTCGCACCATCCCTTGACCACAATCCCCATCCTTTTTTGACTATCCTACGCCCTTAGAGGGGACTAGTTGCTTTTGCAGAAATTGCCCACTGAGGTCCGAAGAAGGAGATGGCAGCGCGGAAGGGAGAAACGCGTGTAACAACTCAATTACAAATGTTATGCCATAGAATTATTGCGTGTTATCAATAGGTAAAAAACTAAACCTCCATGATGAGAGAGATGTTATGGCAAGGCGATCATTGCCATATTTATCCGTAATACAAAGAAAAACTCTGTACACTGTAGTGGGTAAAACGATCACATAATTTATCCTAGAAGAAAATAGAAGAGGTGAAATATTATGGTGATGGCAGAATGCCTGAAAAAAGAAAAGGGCAATGTCATGTAAGAATAGAACTATTTTTTATCAGAATTCAAGAAGGAACACACTCAGATGCTGGTCGTCGTGGTACGTTTTTTCGAAAATTTTCTATTATGGCTGATCCATGAAGCTCTAAGATATAAATGAAAGAGAATATACCACATTAAAAATTAAGCGCGTATGAAGGAAAAAACAAGGAAGCACAAGAACGTTTGTGTGAAATCGCAATCTTAGCTTATTTAATTTCTACTAAATCACCATCAAGCACTATAGGATATTAAGTCGTTTGAAAAAAGGATTTTATTTTTTTAGAGCTTGAGGAGCGAATAAATTGAGATTTTTGCATAAAGTAAACATGGAAAAATTGTGATTTATTGATAATATCTTTTATTAAATAAGATGATAAGAGCGATGATAAAAGAGCGCTTCTTTCACGAGTGTAACGTGAATCAATGAACAATAAAACTCCAACGCCGTGTTCAAATTGGTTTACGATAATGAGTTGAATATCTGTAGCCGAAAGAGCGCAACCTTGAAGATTCAAGACATTTGTGAAATCGTGAATAGAAATCGAAGTGCCCATAATATTATAGAAGGCTGGTGTTCTTCCTTTCAGGTGTAAGTTATGTCCACAGTAACCACAGTCACATGATTGATGATATACAATATGGACAACATCACCTGTGGCGTGTTCAAGGTATGGTGCATCATCAGGATAAAAAACAGATACTATTAATTCATCATTTTCAGGATTTGATTTTACTTGAATGTGATCATAAAGATGATAAACGTCACCGTCAATCTCAGAACACTGGAATCCTATTGGACCAGTTTCTTGGGTGGTAAAGCTAAGAGGTTTAATATTTAATTCAGGTATTACGTCTTTTATTTTTATCACAGATTCAGGTTGAAAGGCTTCTCCAAGATAGAATAGGTTTTTTAAAGATTTTAATTTTTGCTTCCGAGATATCGTAATAAGTTTATCCGCAAAACTTGGCAGGCAAATGATGGTATCGATAGAAAATTCTTCGATAGCGGAACTCAAAGTCTCAAGATCAACCATAGAGGCAAATGGATAATATGTTATTTTGAGTAGTCTACAAACTTCATGTGCAAATAAAAATCCACCCCATAATCCTCCAGCTGTGAGGCAATTTGCCACGGAGCTTACAGAGCAATTTTTAAAAACAGTTTCGAGCTTTTTTGCTGCAGAGTGTGTTACAAACTCATAATTGAGCCATTTATGGCGAAGTGTTTTAGGCACTCTTGTTGTGCCCCCAGTAGCAAAAATTATATGTGACATTGAAGGTCCCTATTTTTTTTTAGTCTGCATGAGGCACAGGCAAGAGGCAAAGGCGCAGATACCAACAATCATGCCAAAAAGCACAGCGATATGATTGTTGAAATGGCTGATGATCCATCCACTTGTCCATGAGCCTATAGCTTGGCCAATATTTGAAACAACAAGAATATAACTAAAAAGAACACTAGAAGAGAGGGATGTGGTTGTTTTCCCTGCTTGATAGTATATCTCTGGAACCATGACAGATTCATAGATACTGTATGCAATTAAAGCAGTCACAGCGGTAAAGATACCACCCATGAGGAAAAATGAGGAGAAACCTCCCATAAAGCAGAGCAGATAAAAAGTTGCTTTATCGGAAAGGGTAAGATGTTTATTGATTACCCCCTGCCAGATACAAATGCTAATACCAACAATTGAAAAGAAAATCCCACTATAAGGAGCGAGATTGCTATCAAATTTACTGAGAAGTGTTGTAGTGGTGATGAAAATTCCCATGAGTAATGCACAAAGCAAAGCCGTGATCAGCAAATAAGCAATAGAACGATTATGTATTATTGTTTTTAAAGAAGAAAGAAAAGGTTTCTTTGTTTTTTTATCCTTTTCAAGAAATGATGTTTTATGGGGGTAGTGATAAACAATTTTGAGAGATAGAACACAAAGATACAGACCAATGAGTGCAAAAAAAACCATTAGAAAAGCTGATGCGTTATATTTTATGGCACTTGTTGCAACAAGAGGGGCGATAACAACCGCAGCGTTTTGAAAAAAAGAATAGAGAGTTAATGCACGTTTAAGAGCACTTCCATTGAGATGTTCTGATAAAATTTCTCTCAAAAATGGCTTTGAAATTGCTTTCGAAAAAGCCATTAAGGTAAAAAAGATAAACCATGCAGAAGGCATGAGCGATAGGATAACGCATACAAAAGCGGTACTCCTTAAAATAAAGGCGGTAGCCATTAAGAGTTTACGCGAAAATCTTTCTAATAAACCCGTTGTGGTTACCATGAGAATGCTTTCAAGGATTACCGATCCAGCCAGATAAAAAGCAACATTTGCAGCAGTTATGAGAGAAGAGTTTCCAAGCAGAGGGAGTACAAAGAAAAAGGAAAATTCAGAAAGAAAAACTGCGCTATAGATGAAAAAAGTAATTTTATTTTTGCACATGGAATTTCCATAGAAGTGCTGTTAAATGGTCAAATACATTTTGTTGTATCTCTTGAGGAAGTTTTGTCAGCCCTGTTTCCGCTGTGCACATTTCGTTGAAATAGTATCCTTCTTGATTCACCAGCCAGTCCACTGCAAGAATATTGTTTTTTGTTTTTTCTACGATGTTTTTAGAAATACCGAGCATTTCAGGATAGAATTTTTTCTTGCCATATGCGGTTATAAAAGCCGCTTCTGTAAGAATCGTTTTTGTGCCTCCGCGTGCTACATTTCCAATATAGTTGTTCTCTTGAGGTTTGCGGAATTCTATAAAACAGAGTTTTCCTGATATAAAGAAAAATCTTACATCCTGTGCATTCTTTACAAAAGGTATTAAGAAATACCCGGAAGAAGAAGTTGAGATCAGATTTCCTATACTCATGGCATGTTGCAATCCATCTGATTTAATGACACCAAATCCCATTCCTGAGCCTATGGGTTTGAAAATAAAGGATTCATATTCTGATGAAATAAAAGATATGATTGTAGGTACTGTTTGCTTGTGATAGCCACATATCGTGAATGGAAGGACTGGAGCTCCTAGCTTACGTGCTAATGCCATTTGCGCAATTTTATCCCATTCAAGATTTTCTACTCCATAAATGCATTCATTAAGAAGGTGAATACCACTTACCCTAAAATAATTTCTTAATGTGAAACTGATGGCTCTTGCTTGTGGGTTGAGATCTGCTTTGGATAAAATATATGCTGAATAATCTGGATTTAGCGGGACACCTTGATATAAAAAAATAAATTCACCTGTATGATTTGCTTTGATGAGGCAGTCTTCTAACTTTAAAAACTGAAATTCGATGCCTCTTTTATTAAACTCTTCTTTTTTTAAATCAGTGAAAGTTTCCATTATATTTTTTAAAGAAGAAGAAAATAAAGGTAATGAATCTATAAGAGTAATTTTTTTTGTACCAAAAGTTAATACTGATTTTAAAATTTTGTCATTAGGTAAAATAAAATCTTTGAATTCAGGAACAATTGAATTTTTTTCATTAAAATGACACCAAGATCTTATGATCGCATAATCATAACTTAAATTATGCGCATAGAATTTAGTATTTTTTTCTGAACTTTTCATAAAATTTAAAAGCAATTCTACGACATCCCCTTCATTTATTGTATATATTCTATTAAATTTCACTCTTTTTAGATTTACTATTGACACCATATATGGAGTAACAGGTTCTGATATTGTTGCTTCAAAATCAAAAGTGAATATTTTTTCTAAATTTAAAGTTGACATTAATTATCCCAATTATTTTCTCCAATTGAGCTTTTTTTACTAATTTTTTCTTTTAAGGTTTTAACAAATTTAGAAATTTCATTATCATATTCATTAATTTTAAAAACATCATGATACTTTGTCGAAATGATATCTGATAATGCTTGTGATATTGATTTCAACATACTAGGTTTATCTTCTCCAATTATAAAGAGATGATAAAAATCAGTAATTGAATATCCTTTTTTATAAAGATAAAAAGACATATATTGACCTTGTTTTTTAATCCAATTTTCTAATTCTGGTAATCCACTTAATTTTGCAACATCAATAAAAGATTTGTGATATTTAAGACTAAATCCTTTTAAATCACTTTCTTTAAAAAATTTTTTTTTACTTTTAATTTTTTTTATTTTTGATATTGATATTGTTATATCGGATAGATTTTTTTGTACTGGTGTTGGTAATGTATCATATTTTTTATACATATCTTTTTTCTTAATATAATGTCTTTTTAACATATCTGATATTATTTGATCTTTAACTTTAAAAAAGTTTTTAGAAAATCTTACCTTTTCATTTTCTTTTATGATTACATTTCTTTTTAATTTTTTTAGATATTTGTTAAAGATTTCAAGCTGTTTAGGTGTCTCAGGATATGCATTAAATTGAAATGCATTATTTGGTACAATTTCATTAAATTTTAATGCTCTCATAGAAAAATTTTCTTTTTTTTGTTTAAATTTTTTTTCTTCTTGCCATTTCTTTAATTCTCTGCTAATTCTACCAATATTCTTAACTGTAGCAGGTTCACTAGGTATAAAAACATCCATTGTTTCAATACCAAGTGTTGTGTTAAGATGTGAGTTTGCATATTTAATTCGATTTTTTAATTTGGTTAACTCATGTTTTTTTGACATTGCTTCTTACCCAATGTTATATCCCCTGCTTTAAGCCCTCTGTCGTACCAGAGGGCTTTGTTTATTTAATTAAAATTTATATTTTCTTTCTCTATTTTTTTATTTAAAAGATAAATAAATTTTTTTTGATCAAAACATGGAAATATTAAGTTTTTATCAGTTACATAGTAAGTTTCATTTGATTCACAATCTTTAATTTTTAGTGTAATGTAAAATTTAAATTCACTCATTACCTACTCCGTGAATTTTTACTATATAGTAGGATTTATCTTTATTTTTTGCCATTTTTACTGATAATTTTAATCCTCCGTTTTCGCTTGGTGTTCCAAATTTTGAAATAATATCAAAAAAGTTTCGTAATAAAGTTATTGCAGAGGCAAATAATACACGACCATCATCAAGAAAAAAATATGTTGCTGTTTGTAAGGTAGAGTTGTGTAAATTCGGATATCCAACAACTTCATATCCAACAACTGTCATAGGAAAATCGCCTTGATTATTTTTTGACCATTCATCCATTGCAGTTGCTAAAGTAATACTACCTTCTTTTGTAAGGTTATATGCTTCATATTTGTTTAGCTTTACAGAACAAACATCATATGTATATTCTGAATAGGAATATTCTATATTCTGTGCGTTTGCATGTTCTTCTTGCGCAACAATCCAATAAAGTTTCATCGTTAAATCCTTTTCATGACGACATTTGATAGAGAAAAAATATTTTAATTTTTTCATCAATTTTGAGAATGTATGAAGCCTCTAACGATTGATATTGATGGCGGGTAGCATTTCTTTATTATTTTAGTCATGAGCGGATTAAAACGGCCTTTTTGTTTTGCTTGCGTTTGCATGATTTAGAAGAAATCTTTTCAATATGCTTGTTTAAAGGTAGGGGCTTTACTGGTAATCCATTTATGCAATACCTCTGCTTTTTAATAAATCGTGATCGTTTCAGTGAGCAGAGGAGAGCTCTATCAATTCATTCATATTTGCCGCGAATATTTCGAGATCATGTTGAGTATGCGCTGCTGATATTGCCACACGAATAATGCTTTTCTTTTTAGCCACTGTTGGGTACATTGCCGCTGTAACCAAAAAACCGCGCTTTCTTAAATTATATGAGGCTCTTATTGCTTTGTCTTCGGCTCCCATAAAGATGGATCTAATGGGGCTCAGCCTTTCCTGTACCGCAACGTTGGAGACTCTTTGATCAAAATAAGAGATATTTTCGTGCAGTTTACATTGAAGTTGGTTAATTTCTTGTGAAAGATGAATATCTGCAGAAGCAAGGCAAGCTGCTATTCCTGGGAGAGAAGGTGGACCACTGAAAATATAGTTAAGAGCATATTTCTTAATAAAAGATGCAGCTTCTTTGTTGCTAAATGAAGCTGAACCACCATGGGAACCAAATGCTTTTGACAGGGAAGAAATTAAAATAAGATTTTCTTTGTATTCTTCTAGTAAATGCAGTGTATAACCACAGCCATTTTTTCCGATAATTGAGGTACCATGTGCATCATCTGCATAATAGTATCCGTTGTACAGCTTCGCTAATTCTGTTAACTTTCTTATATCGTTTGCTCCTCCCATAGAACCGAGAGAGTCAGATACCAAAACAGGTGTTCTATTTTGTAATTTACTTTCCTGTAGCCTTTTCTTTAGTGCTGTAATATCTTTAAATGAAATTCTTATATAATTGCCAAATTGTTCGAGTATACCACGTAAGATTTGCACTGACGCGTGCGTTTCTTTATCAACAATCCATAAAATTCCATTCATTTTTATAGGATATCCTGGAAGCTCTCCTGAACCTAAGATAGGCATAACCGCAAGATGGGTTGCACCTACGGAATAATATGACAGAATGGGAATCGAGAAAAATGGTATTTAATTTTAACTCACGTTCATCAAATAATATACATTTTGCACGCGTTCGCGCGGCTGCATATTGCACACCAAACTTCTCTATAGAAGATTTTACGGCATCACTTAATGCTGGATGACATTCTAACCCTAGATACGAACACGACATAAAATCAACATAAGTCTTCCCTGACTTAGTAACAACACTGCGCCCTGATGTTCGTGCAACAATCGTCAGGTCATTGAGACCTTGATCCCATATCCTCTCCTGATGGTTTTGACTGTTCCTAATCCTATTTGATAACTAATTGATATTCCGCATTCTTGCTCCTCCCCACTCAATCTCTTACGAAGAGGCTACACTGATTGCTATAGATTGTCATAAATGATTTTATAAGTTTTTTCATGAAATGAGATTTTTTCGTGAGCGGTGATCACTTCTCTTGAAGTGTAGACGAAAAATGATTGAGTTCACTAATTGTCATTCAATTCTCTCTTCTTTTTCAATTACACGCGTTGATATTTGCCACCATGGCGTTGTAAAAATCCCCTCTCAACAAGAGTGCGTCGTAATCTGGCAAAATCTACCGTAAAGAGGTTGCATATGTTGGAAATTTCCCTTTCGCTATAAATTTTTTCCTTTTGAAAGGCTTGGGCAATTTTTTGCAGCATTTCTTCTGTTTCTAAGTGGCGGTCGTTTAAATTTTCTCTCTTGCGCACATTTTTATCTTCTAGTGATTTCCAGAGTGTTCCTTCGGCTAGAAATCCTTCTGTTGTATTTTGAATAAGACCAAGATTCAAAAGACGGTTGATGGATTTATGAATGGTTCTGGCATCACAATCGACAGTTTTTAGGATATCAGAAAGATTTTTTGCACCAAGGATAATGGCAGCGTAAACAGTCCGCAATGTCGGTGAGGTCATGGCAGAGATCAGTGAATTGCGGGTATTGCGTTTGTGAAGAGTTTCTTGTCCCATGGGCAAAAGATCATTGCGAATGGGCAGTTCATTGATTTCTATGAGTTCTGCTTGGAGTGATTGTGCGCGTACAATTTGTTCTGCAGGGGAGCGTTTGCGAATGATACCAAGACCACTTTGGCGATATTTGTGGTTTTCTGGGAGTGTTAAAGCCTCATAAGATCCATCAAGGCGGTAGAGAATTTCCTCCCACAAAGGGGTTCTGACGCGGCGAACGCGTTGTTCACCATTGAGGGCAACCGTTGTTGTCATGGTTGGTTCATGCAGACAGAGATAACCACCAGCGGTGATGTGTTTCCAAAGCGTGGTAACAAATCGCACATCATCTGCGGGCGTTCCAGCATCAATCCAAGCAAAATCTATTGGTCCCCAAGATTTGAGCGTTTCATCATCAAGAGAAAAGAAATTCTCATGGATAAATGTTACCATGTCTTTTTCAATACGCTCGTCTTGGAGCAGTTTTTGCCATGCTTGTTCGGCGGACTGACTGTCTACTGAAAAATCATCAATGGTGATCAATCGTGGTTGATAATTCTCAAGGACTCCTGAAGGGTCAAGTAAAGCTGTACGTTCTTCCCAAGTGGTAGATCTTAAGAGTTCTTTATCCTGTTGCCATGCTTGTTTTGCTTTTTGCAGTGCTTTAGCAATCAAGCATGTGCTATCCCCCGCACCGATTTCAAGGACGGTACGTGGCCTAGCCATTTGAATGAGCGTGTAAAGAAGTTCAATACTGTTTTCTGTTCCCATACCAGGTCTTATCAGGGGCATCTTTTGATCCTATCCTTTTACCAATCGCAGCATTCCTGCTTTGATAAAAAATGTCGCTGTTTGTTCTAGGGGGCGTTGAAGATGTATCTCTGTTGTGGCTTTTTGCAAGAGAGGTTTGGTTTTTATTATTTGTATATCCTTTATCCATTGAACCCGTGATAGGGGGGCTAATTTACGTAGGTAGACAGCGAAAGAATTGATGGCTATGGGCGGCGTTGGTTTTTGCAATTCAAGCGTGTGGATGTTTTCATTCAAGTCATGTTGCATGGTGTCTGCAAGTTGCCATACATAACCGCCTGTTCCATTGTAAAAGTTTAAGCCTATAGGGTCTTGTTGCATGATGTTATCGTTTTTTTACTTTAAAATATCAAGTTTTGGGGAGGGTTGTTAGTTTCTGCTTCATACAGAGTAGTTTATCAAAGTTTCATTGGTTGGTAGGGGTATAGGAGAGATAATGATTTTATCGAGGGGTGATTGAAATTTGATTGGGTGGTGATTGTCATGTCTTTTTGAGTATGGTTTGCTTGGGAGAATAGGTGGCAAAGTCTGTTAGGCATGATCCCCTTCCTTTTTTTGTAGAGCGTTGTTTACGATAAAACCTAATATACCTGCGATCATGGTGGCGATGCCGATAATAAGGAGTGTGTATTGGGTGTGGTGCACTTTTACAAAACCTGCACTGATAAAACCAATGCACACGGCTGTTTGTATGATGAAAATATAGGCGGGCATTTGACTGTTCCGCTGTTCTTTTTGAATGGCTTTCATCATAAAACTTGCCATCAGGGCATTTTGCACACCGTTTGCACCCCCAAGTATGAAAAATGATAGCATCATGAGCCATACAATGTGTGTGAGGGAAAAGCAGAAAATTGCAAAGCCAATGGTTGCAGCAGCCAATGATGCACCAGCGGCATTGCCAAAATGATGAAAAAGGCTAGAGAAGCAGAGTGGACCAACCACTAAGCCTAGGCTTAGCATACTTGTGATCACCCCATAGGTTTGTGCACTAAACTCTAGCTCAGTGCGGATGCGGACAATCGATAAGACGTTGAGAGCAGAGGTGAGGATGATGGTGATGATGAGGGGAGAAAGAGCATAGACAACATTTTTTTTATGCAAGAGACCCGTTAAATCTAGCCCTTTTTTGCTTTGCTGCACTGTGTTTGTTGTTTGCGTATGAATTTTTAAACTTTTAAAAGAGCAGAGAGTGATAAAGGCAGCAAGAAGCACCATGATTGAAAGCGCAAACAATCCTTTTTGTCCGTTTGATAGACCATATAACATGCCACCTAACAGTGGTCCTGCAATATAGCCAAGATTACGGACTGTTTGGATAATGCGGTTGACACGATCTAATTGGTGATCAGTCTTTGCGAAGTCAGGTACAGCAACAAGGATAGCAGACCAAAAGAGTGAACCAGCACAGCCCAGTGTAAAAGAAAGGGCAATATAAAGCCAAAACTGGTTGGCGATTGCAGCTGTGGCTATGAAGAGTGCTTCAAATAATAAAACAACAGTAATTGTGTGCGCTGGCTGGAAGTGATGCAAAAGACGCGGGGCAATGGGTCCTGCGCAAATTCCTCCTGTAAGTCCTGCAAAAAGCAGCATTGAAATAGAAGCTGTGCTTTCTGCTAAGTGTAGAGCAAATGTAACTTGCGCTGTTTCATCAGCAAAGCTGCTAAATCCCAAAACGAGGAAAAGTCCGATTTGGGCGAAAATCATAGATTTTTTCTTTGTCACAATGCTCCCCAAGATGCCAACGCTTTTACAGCTTTTAAAATTTCCTGCTGTGCATATTTATAGGATTTATCATTTAATTTTACTAGATCTAGTTTTTTTCCTGATGAAAGTTGAGAAAGGAAATGCTCTAGATGAGAGCTATATTCAAAGCTTGCACAATGTCCGTTTGCTGCGATGAGCAGTTCTTTTGTTTCAGTTAAGGGTACCCATTGGAGGGTTGCAGGTGGGCGAAGAGTGATTTCACTTTCAATTTCAGAGACGTCAACAAGGGGGCGTCCGACGCATAAACGTGAACTTGTATCGCAAATTAATTGAGAAATCAGCATATGGCGTTTTAAGGTACTATTTGCGATGGCAGAGTTTAGTGCGAAGTGTTGAAAAGCATTATCAGGGTTTAAACTTGCTCTTCCTGATGTGCGGATATCATGCCGTGTTCGATCATCGAAATAGAGTAAATGCGTGACATAATTTCTATGGTGTTGTGCATCGTGTGCTGTTTCCCAAAAAGCGATATTGATATTTACAGCAACCCTTTCTCCCGTTTCAGCGACATGGAAGGCATCATGAGGGAAGTAAGCAACACGATCTGTACGATTTTGCAGTGCAATTGCTGTTGATTTATGCTCTTCATATTCAGGATATTTGAGTCCTTGAAGGTCTTTTCGTGTGTTGGTCCATGCAAACATTGTTTTACCGTCCTGTAGAGTAAAACCAAAATTATGAGCGTGATCCACATGGATCCCAACATGGGTAGAAGAATACCGGCCGATAAAGTAGTCAATATCCACGCGTCCACCAGGTCTAAAACCTAAAGAATGTGCCAATTGATCTGCAAACTGCTTTGCTGCATCCCACAATACAGGAGTCGCAGCATATAAGCCATAATACATTACTGCCCATTCTTGCTTTTCGGCATATTGATCAACGCGAGCAATATATTCTTCTATCGTTCTATCCGTATCTAAAACAAGAAAATTTGGAAGAGGATGTGGACTCCGTACTCCATTCACTACTGTTACGACTTCGGATTTAGGATTAAGAGTTTATGAGGATGTAGAGCGTATTGTCTTAAAGCATCCAATACATCCCTTTCATTGAAAGGGATGTATGAAATTGACAATTCAGACGTTTGCTTAGCCTAAACTTTTTGAGAAAAGCCCTCTGAAAATAATTCAAACATGCACTTAAATATGCTTAATTTTAAAAGTTACATGTATAAATAGATTTGTATCAACAATACATTATCAAAGTTTCAGTGAACCATTCATATTAAGCTATCTTGATAAACTTGAACATCACTGATTTGAGCGTATTTAACGCCTTCCCTTACTGGATTAAGCTCATCAGCAGCTAATTCAATAACATCTTTTACTTCATTAAGTGAAATACTCATATATTTCCCCCCTTATAGTTGATAAAAAACAATGATAACCAAAATAAAAAATTATCATGCTTCTATACCTCGTATGTTTTCTCTTAAATGCCATGTTGATTGAATATATTTCTTATCCTTTTGAAGAGAGACACTTCATGTAATGAAGAGTGCTATGTGTTCTTATTAAAAAGATAGACTGTTCTTTTTGAGTTTTTGATTTGTAGGGGAGATGAACACAATATATTCTCATCATTCATATATTCTGTTTTCAAGTTTGAACTTAGAAAGATGTTGTCTGGATGTAAGGTAGTGTATAGATTTTCATGTATACAAAGAGCTTTTTGAGCAGGTGTAAAAAAAGCTGGACAAAGTGTACAGCTTTTTTAAGTGTTTGTTTTATGGGGTGGCTTTTAAAGCTTGAAAGCATCCTTACGGCTTCTGTAGCCATAATAGCCAAAAACACTGGAAATTATAGCGCCAATCAGGCTGCCTAAAAAGCCCCACCAGCCGATGTTTGAAGCTGTTTTTGTAGCTTTTTGGGCAGTGTTTTTTGCTCCCTTTATGGTACTCTCAAGATTGTCTGAGAGCGTTTCAGCCTGTTCTTCAAGCGCTTTTATCGCTTTTTGCGTTTTTTCCTCTGCCCTTTGATAAACATGAATGGCTTCGTTAGCTGTTGTTTGTGCATTGGCACGTGTCATGCCATCGTGCATAAGGGCATTGATAATATCGTTTTTATTAAACTTTGCAGTAAGGACTTCTAGACGATCAGAAAGGCGATCACCAAGATTTTTCAAGTAGGTGCGATAGTGAGAAGGATCATTTTTAAAAGCTGTTATCGCTGTACCAATATCTTTTAAGGCGCTTTGATAGGATTCTTTTAAGCGTTCAGGATTGAGAGCAGGGATGTCGCTCTTGTTGAGAAGTGTACGCAACTCATTGCCCAGTTTATCAAAATTGATACCATTGTCGCTGTTTTTGACCAAAAACTTTTCCAAGTTTTCGCCATTGAAATTTTCAAGCAGGGGAGCAATCTTTGTTTTGAAGCTGTCCACGGTTTGTTGAAGCGTGGAGCTGTTTTCTAGGGCTGCTTTAGCGCCTATTTTTGCTGTGCTTGAAACCACATGTATGGCTTGAAGGGTCATCAGCAGTGTTATGAGAGCCCAAGTGAGAAAGCCATGCAGTGTTCCTGAGGATTCAGAAAAACGCCCAGCAACAAAACCTCCCAAGGCAAGGCTGATGAGTGTTACGATAAGAGATCCCATGCCAAAAGAGAGGAAAGAGCCTTCAAAAGGGGTTGAAGAAGTGAAATCCATTTGGCCCAAGCCTAATGCTGCCACCAGAAAAGAGAGGCAGATTGATGTGGCAAGAGCTGTCACCAGTCCAGCAAAAATTGCAGACCATGAAATGGGTGGTTGGAAAAAAGGATATTCTGTTTCTAAGGATTGTTCTCCTAGAAAATGCGTATCGAAGGGTGTGTCTTCAGGAATGCGGGTTTCCATGTTTTTATCTCCTTGAATGATGCTGGAGATAGAATGCTTGCTGATCCATTATGTTCCCACAGAGACGGATAGAAGCTAAAATGAATAGAAAAACACTGCAATATTTTATGAGAGGAAAAATGTTGAATGTACAAATTCTAAAGATCTAATTTATGCTTGAGGAAAGATGTGTTCGTGTGATCATTTTATCTCTTATGAGATTTTATGAGACAGCATAATTTTTAATTGCACCTCGTGTTGTGTGGGAGAGAGAAGCTGTTCAAGTTGTTGCTTTTGCTGTAGGCTGTGTGTGGGGGCAATGCTGCAAGATCTCAATTGTCTGCCAAGGTTTTTTTATGCTCTTTGGACCTCTTAGGGTGAAAAAAACGAATTAACCAAAGCAAAAGATTATATATCATCAGAAGATTTATTTGCTTTTGAAGTTTTTGTTTAGAGCTATTCATGGAGTCTTTTGTTGAGCGTCTAAGGTGCAAACAGATTGAACGTTTTTTTACATTATGCTCTGGTTGTGCAAAATGATGACATCAGCTTGTTTTATTAGGGCTCTGTTGGAAAATTTAAAAAGAGTGTTTTTACGATAATGTTTTGATCAACATATAATCAGCAACATCAAGGGGGATATTGATGTTTTAGGCGCATATTATGACGAATAGTATGTTATTGATGATCAATAATATTGATATCCTTCAATTTGAAAAGCTTTTAAAAGCTGAGATAAGTGAAGAAGAGAGAAGATCGTTTGATTGTACGTTTTCCTCCTTGTTTTTTTACTTAGCAATAATGCTCGAAAAACTATTTTAATCTTTTGAGTAAAAACTCCCAACACCAAGAGGGCAGATTCAAAATTTTTGAGGCAATGTCTAACGATTTTAAGATTATATCCAACGTTGATTTTTTTGTTTTGTCTTCACCTTTTTGATAAGATGTAATATGCATAGTTCCTGATGGACTATTTTGTACGAAGGTACCATAATTTATAATGTTTATTTGAATCTGTGTATTAGAAGGGGTACGTGCTGTTATTGGTGTATAGTCGCTAAAGATTTCCTCTTTTATGTCTTTTATATTCTGTGTTTTAAATATATCTTTATAAAAACTGTTTTTGCATTTTTCCGATATGATGTTGTTGAAAATACAGACACTCATTATTTTCCCATGTATATTTTTAGGCTCTTTATTTCATGGTTAAAATTTTTAAGATAGTTTGTGAATGGATTTTTTAAAGCTATTTTCAGATTGTTACTAATGCTGATTATTTTGTCGAACACTTCTTTTAATGAGGAGTCCAAAATATCTTTGATATTTGAAAAGTCGCGCTTATCAAGTTTGTTGATCATATCATAAGACCATCCCGAAAAAGAGGCAATCATTTCTATTGTTTGCTTGATATCTTCCTTTATGCTTATCAATTCTAAATCTTTAACTTTTGTACGCCGTAAACTGATCTCTGTATATGTTTTTCCTTCAACTGTAAGAGGTACCAATAACGGAATAGATTTTATTTTTTATGCACATTTACAGCTCCTATAGGTAAATTAAATAATTTTTAACTATATCATATTTGTCAATAAGTTATACAGTTTTTTGATTTTTTTATCTTAAGTAGAAAGTTTTATGAAATAAGTGTAATATATTGGGTTTTAGGTGTTTTGCAGAAGTCTCATTATACTCTATGAGCTGATAGAGTTAAACTCTTTACAATAATGATTTATGTTGATAGGGACTTTAAATTGTTGCTCTGTTTATACCATAGCGATTTTGGGGAGGAGGCGTCAGAGGTTGTTTTTCTGCTTTGCATTTTATTGATCAACTTTGATGGATCATGTATAAAAAGTGTGATTTCTACTGTGAAGAGGGGTTTTGCTTTTTCTTATGCTATCAATGGAAAAAGCAGCGGAAGATTGTGGCAAAGTGTGTGTAAAGGAAAGATTCTTCATGGATTGAATTTTTGCATGTGAAGCATAGAGAATAGAATTTTATTTATAAAAAAAATAATATAAATTTAATTTCATAAGTTAAGATAATAACACTTTTAATCATTATTATTTATCTATATAAGAAAAAATATCATTATATTTTTATTTTCAATTAAATACTAATTAGTCTCTAACTTTAAAAGTGTTGTTTTATTTATGAATCGTAAATATACATTACCATTTATTATACTTATCGTGTGTTTGTCGACCGGAGGTTTGATTTCTACAGATATTTTTCTTCCGGCACTTGGAGAAATGCGTCAGTATTATCAAGTGACTCAATCTCAAATTCAAAGTGCAGTGGCTGTTTTTTTGTTTGCTTTGGCACTTGGACAGCTCATTTATGGACCATTGAGTGATAATTTTGGGCGTAAAAAAACACTTCTCTTTGGTTTGTTTCTATGGTTGTTTACCACGATAAGTGTAATTTATACGGTTAATATTCACGCTTTTCTTATCTTACGTTTTTTACAAGGTCTTGGAGCTTGTGCCGGAATTGTTTTAAGCCGTGCTATTATCAATGATTTGTTGGATAAAAAAGCAGCAGGAAAACTTTACTTAATTGTTTTTCCCTTTATTGGTATGTCGCCAGCACTTGCACCTTTCATTGGTGGACTTTTGATAGAAATTTTTCATTGGCAAGCTACTTTTATCTTTTTAAGTGGTTTTATATTTTTGACCATTTTGCTCTGTTATTTTGTGCTCACTGAGACCTTGCCTGTTCAAAAACGACAACCTTTTTCTCCGATAGGGTTTATGAAGGTATATTGGGCTGTTCTCAGAAATAAACAATTTATTTTTTATGCACTTATTCCGTGTTTTTCTTACGCGGCCTATTTTGCTTATATTGTAGAATCGCCTTTTTTACTCACGACTTTGGGTTTATCACCGATACATATTAGTTATAGCTATATTGGTGTGTCATTACCCTATATTTTGGGAAATTTTTTGGCGCGGTGGTTTTTTGAACGCGAGTCTATGGAAAAGACTGTGGGGAGAGGGTACGTTATTTTTGTGATAGGCGGTGTGCTTTTTGCTTTGCAAATGTATCTAAGTCCATGGCCCCTTGTGACAAGTTTTATGGCGATTGCTGTTCTTACTTTTGGCAATGGTTTTTTATTACCTTTAGGCACAGCGTTGGCTATTTCCTCACATCCACAAGCGGCGGGGGCGGCTTCTGGTGTTATGGGCTCTTTGCAATTGGGAAGTGCAGCACTCAGTGCGGCGGTTATTGGAAAGATGTCTGGTCATAGCCCGCGGGCTATGGCAACTTTATTAGCAGTGTGTTGCATGATTGGTTTTATCATTTATATTCAAAAAGCGCGTCATTTTATGACCTCAGAAATAAGTTGAGTAAAATGATAGAGAGTATTATGCAGAAATATTTCTGATGATTTACACGATTGGAACTCTGTTATTGAGTGATTTTTTTATTCAGTTGTTTGATCGAGTAGGTAAAATTGATCATAAACTTCGTTTGAATTTAACAAATAAGTTGTTATGGGGGAGACGTAAAGTTTCAACATACCTTTGTATTTTTATGACATTTAAGAGAAAGAATTTTGACTCTAATCCCTATTTAAAAGCAAGAGAAGCGATTGATCAATGAGCTGTCCGGTTGTTATTCTTTCTCCTGTCATGCCCATTTGGGATGAGGGGGCTTTTTGTGCTTCTTTGACAAAGCTTTGCGCGACAAAAGGATTCCAAGTAACACTGCTGGATACACTCTCGCTTTTTCCTAAGAGTTCTCATTTTCTCAATCATTCTGCTGTCGAAACTTTATCTTTTATGATAGGAGAACTCGAAAAATATTTTAAAAAACCTGCGCTGCTAGTAGGATTTTCTATGGCTGGAATGTTGGTACAAATATTGGCATCACGGCTTCCTAATGTTCGGGCTGTACTTGCTGTCAATGCACCTGGCTATCCAGATAAGATTTTGCAACGGCGCCTTGGAGATATTTTGATACACTTAGAAAATAATGATTTGGCGGGAGCTTTGGAAACACTCAATGTTTTTATGCATTCTCATGGCGTAATTAAAAAAAGAGTTGCCTTAGAAATTCCGAAAGATCAAAAAAGCATAGCCATTGAACGGATGACAAGAGGATTTAAACTCTTATTGGCATTGGATGCTAGAGATGAGATTGTTAAATATACGGGCAAGTTTTTAGCGTTGGTGGGTGAAAAATCGCAACTTGCAACGGTTGATAATCAAACAAAAAGTCAATGTGTCAATCATAAATATCGAATAATTTCTAGGGCTGGTACGTGTTTATGGGATGATAATCCTGTTATGACGAATGCAATCGTTAGCGAATGGATGGAGGGATTATGAAAAAGAAAGTTCTTGTGCTCTTGGGTAATGGGCGGGGACCAGAAATCCACGAGGGGCATTGAAGGTTTTAGAGCCCATAAAAGTTGTTCATTGAATTCACTTATGGTGGTATAAGATGGGAATGTTGAAAACATGAAGGGGGGGTGTCTTCCTTAAGCAATTTGGTAAAAAAATTTGGTAAAAATTACTGAATGCGATGCTCTTTTGCTTGCAGTTGTTCCCCGTTAAGGAAACGTAGCAAAAGAGTTTGTCCCTCATTTAAGAGAGCGTCGATTTCTATATCTTTTTCCCGTTCTTCTCTCGTGCTAAAAGTTAAGTCTGTTTGCTGATAAATATTCCGTAAGATACATCATTGGTTTTTAGCGGCCTTTTCATTTTTATGTTATCAAAAAAATATTGAAGGTCTATGTGCTGGATTGGATTTTCGCGGTGTCACTTTTCTAGCGCACAATGTTCCAATAGATTTTGCTCTTTAGATTAAGAGGATGAGATACATGCATCATACGATGTTGTTTTTATCTAGCCATTAATCTCTGCAATTAATCTCTGCTTTTGATGTGAAAATAAATGGTTTTTGATTAATTCAATAGAAGAGGATTTATCTGGTTATTCTATCTAAAATGCAAAAAAAAAGATTAATAGTCATTGTAAATTAAGATGTTATCTTTCATTCGGAGCATATGAAGAAAATTCAGAGATTTTGTGTTCCCCAAGCGTTTTTAATAATCGTTATTTTTTATAAATCAGAAAGAGATATTGTGAAAAGACAGAAAACAGTATCATTGACAGAACAGCTTTATAAATTTTATTGAAAAATATATTCCGTGAAGTGTTGATTGCGAATATGTGCTGTTTAGTTATTTGGTCTTAACTTGCTGTAAAAAATTCATAAAGTGTTTCCTTTATGCTTTTATTTAGATTGCATGATAGTTGAGTGCCCGCTTTGAGAAAATGTTTTCCAATGGGATAGCAGGAACAGTTCTTTTTTCTGTAAGATGTGAAGATTTAAGAAATGATTGTTTAACACTTTTATTTTCTTTTCAATTGATCATTGTGAGAGAATTTTTGTGAAAAATATTTGATACGGTGCGTTTGTTGATGTTGTCGGTAAACAAATTTTTGACGTAATTCATCTTGATAGAAGGTTCGTTGCAATTTTTTCAACGGGTTGTGTCCTCTCTGTTGTGATACATGGTGTTTTTTTAGTGCAAAAAAGAAAGGGCTTTTATGTATCGGATTGATTACAACAGTTATCGTTCTGTTAAGAGTTTTAATCGCCGGGTTCGTTTTCTTGTCATGCATTATACGTCTATTGATTTTAAAGCCTCGGTCATGGCCCTTACAGGGGAAAAGGTTAGTGCACACTATCTTATTCCTGACCCTTCAGAGCAGACATATCGTGAGGCTGGATTTAAGGATATGCGTATTTTTAATCTGGTTGATGAAAACGAGCGTGCGTGGCATGCGGGTGTTAGCGCATGGTCTGGGCATAGTCATCTCAATGATACATCTATTGGGATTGAAATCGTTAATTTAGCAACAGGTTATTCTGAGTCTTCAGACGAGACCGCTGATTTAATGAATCATCATGGTGAGGAATTTAATTTTCCTCCTTATAATCCAATACAAATTGATGCCGTTAAAGAGCTTGCATTGAATATTCTTCAACGGTATCCTGATATTATGCCAACGGATGTTGTGGGGCATAGCGATATTGCTATTGGAAGAAAAAGTGATCCCGGAGCAGCTTTTCCGTGGAAAGAACTTTATAAGGTCGGGATAGGGGCATGGTATGATGATGAGCCCAAAAATCACTATCAAGAACAATTTTCTAAAAGCTTTCCATCTAAGGAGGAGGCTTTGGCAAAGCTGAAATGTTATGGGTATGATATTTCAGCGGCATCTACTGAAATAGGATATAAAAATTTAATTCGAGCTTTTCAACTTCATTTTCGTCAAGAGAACTATGATGGGATTCTTGATGTTGAAACAGCGGCAATTCTTTATGCATTGGTTGATAAATATTTTTCGTGAATTCAGTTCGTTTGAATTAAAAGGTATTTTATGATGACGTGTGAGCGCTTGTTTTTGTTGATTGGTTTCATATAAAAAAGAGTGTTTATCGTTTTGAAAATTGTATGTTGGTATAAGGCGTTTTATGGAAACATAACTCTAAGGAAGACTTTATGGTTTATAGAGATGAAGTTTTACTGTTTCTTTTTCTTATTCCTTTAAAAGCATCCAAAGTTAAGATGTTGTTATAATGGGATCATGCAAGATAGAATGCCTCAAACAAAAAGGACTTCTATTGCGTGTTTACCTGTTTGTTTTAGATTTTTTTTGGTGTGTATCACACACATATTTTATTAACGGTATTCGTAAAGAGTATAGAATTTTCTGTGGAGATATATCGTCTATTGTGCATCATTATTCTTATGCTTAATAAAAGAGAAAGCCGGCACTATTCTACACTTTTCTCCCTTTTAATATTGCACGACAGTCTTTGACATTTGAAATGATTCATAGGTATTTGTCGTTCTTTTTTATTCAGCTTTTATTGCCAATCCTCTTTGTGACGAGTAAGGAAATAATTTTTCTATGACAACATAGAGGAATTGGGAATGAGAGAATCTGATGGTATTCAGCTTTCTTATTCAAGTTGAATAAAGGTAAATTATCATTATAAATCAATATCCTGTCTTGCTTCAATGTTTTATTCTATTATGCTGTAAAATACCATCATTGAAGGTCAAGATACAAGAGATATAAAGAATACAAAATTAAATTGAAGTATTTTAAAAATAAAGATGGGCCAATATTTAGGATGGGACTTGTCTGTAGCCTCTTATACAAATGAATCATAAAGATCCCCTTCAAGTTCCTCCCCAGAGCAATTGAATTATTTACAAACTGATGTTGGTAGGTATTTTTGTGCTTTGAGAGGCGTGAGGTTTCTTGTTCAGTGCAGTTAAACTGAATATTCAGGGTAGAACTTATCTGAGAAGATCATGCCTTAAATTACAAAGGTTAGATTGTAATTTACCAAAAAAAAGATCAATTGGGTAATAAGGCAATCGATGGCACGCTTTAAAGAGCAAGAAAGAAATTGTTTGAATTGATGGCTAACATCCTATGAAGTCGTTTTTATCAAGCTTATAAGGTTAACGTTTTGATAATATTTTTGTAAAATTAAGTCATTTTTGTCAGAAGGATTGAGAAAATAAGTATCCGGAAAGGTTGCTCATGATATTTGATTGCAAAAATAAAAACTGGCAACTTATGTCGCCAGTTTTTCAAATCTGTAGCTTAGCTTAATAAAATTAGAATGAACGCTGTAAACGGATCATACCTTGGAACGCACTTTTTCCATGAAAGAAAGGTTTTTCATTATCATGTGCATCCTTTATAACGCGATCATCATTCCAAGAAACGTAGGTCAATTCAGGTGTAATCACAAGACCTGGAACCAGCGTGTATGCAATATTGACAGACGTTGCAAAGGTTTTTACAGCACTATAAGAAATTTGAGCATTCAAATCCGCTTTTGGCGTGAGTTTGTAAGTGGCACCAGCCCAAGCGGCCCATTTACCACCCCAGTTTGCATAGATCGTTGTGCTGCGTCGTGATAACTCACCATCTGCATTTTCTGTGTAGTAATCTACACCATTTTTATAACCAGCCATTACCCATAGGTTGAAACGATCGTTAACATTAAAATCTGCACGTACTTTGCCAGCCCACTTTTTGTAGTAAGCATCATATGCGGCAACGGCTGAAAAACCACCCCATTTTTGCATAAACTTTATACCCAAAACCACATTAGGGGTGTAGTTTTTAATTGCTTTACTTGGAAGAGTATCTTCTGTGATAGGAATAAGCTTCCCATCTTTCTCAATATAGCTGTCTCCTATTGCTTTTGCTTCTTTTGCGTAAGGAAGAGAATCTGCATCATTGCCCACTTCAACTCCGATAATAGCAGAAAAGCCGGCATCACCGTTAAAGGTATAGGAAATAAAATTGGTGCGTGTTGTACCGGCAGGCGCTATGCTATCATCATTGAGAACATTTCCATAACCACCAGTCCAGCTGTTGAAAATGCTATCATCAAGACCTACACGAAATCCACCAAGCTCAATATAAGCAGCTGAAAGCTTCGCTCCAGCTTTATCTTTACCATCTCCCCAGCTTGAGAAAATTCTCGCATATGAACGAAGAGTTCCCATTTCTGTTTCAGAAGCGGCTTGAAAAACAAGGGTGAGCCGCGATGATGAGCCATAGGTTTTTCTTTTGTTGTTTAGTTCAGCTTCGGTGGTTGCATCAATATTACCACCGCCGACAAAATCAGCACGAACACTTCCTGATAAACGCATGCAGGTTTCTGTTCCAGGGATATAGAAATATCCTTTTCCGTAGGCATCACAAACGCGAACATATTCTATGGGTTCAGGTTCGGCAACAACTTTTGAAGCAGCATGTGCTCCAGAAATTGCTAAAAAAGCTGCTGTAGAGCTTAAAAAGAGGGATTTAATATTCATATGGGATCTCCAAGGTCCGTTTAATTTTCTTCTAAAGAACATCCTTGCCTAATGCATCAAAGACAAAGGCATAAGTAAAATACGCGGTACTCATCATTCTAGCTATACTAATATTTTGAGAGTTTCAAATATGAAATGAACTTTTTGTAATGTATCCATGTACTATTCGAGAAGATGTGATAAAAAAGACACAATTTTTATTTCATTAATTTGGGGTCCCTATGGAGTCAATCAAGAAAAAATTTCAGATAGTTGGGAAAAAAATAGAAAATGTCTTGAACTTTCTATTGATACCATTTATGCCTCTCCTTGGAGAGGTGGCCGAGTGGTCGAAGGCGCTCCCCTGCTAAGGGAGTAGGGCTCAAAAGGCTCTCGAGAGTTCGAATCTCTTCCTCTCCGCCATTATTCAGTAAAATCAGTATATTATATAATAAGTTAGGAAATTTTGCTTTCTTTGGTTCTTTTAACTTATCTCTCTCTTTATCCTACCCCAATTTTTTGTTGTTTTTTTAATTGTTTCTATTGTTAGATACTTTCTATCAATTGTTTTGATAGAGAGCGATGCTCTTTTATTTTCAGTTCAGCTAAACAGTGCTTTTACTCGCAAAACCTTATTAGTGTTTACATGAGCCGCGCGTATTGCTACTTGTTTTCTTAATCCTTTTTCTTAATTTTTGTGTTGATTTTTTTATACCTGCGGCTTTCTATATTTCATGAAACAAATGACAAAAACAGCTTTCTAAGGGTGAAAATTAAAGCAAAACCAATAAGAGATGCTTCAAACTTAATCGATTTCATGAAAATCGTTATGCCAATTTGTATTAACGGATATTAGATCGGTTGTGGAAAAAATATTGTGAGAAAGTCAAAGACCTTGTTTCAAAAATTCGAATGTTTCTATTGATTAAGGCAAGGAAAAGCCCTGTCTTCACATTGACGTTTCATATTTTTAAGTGAAGTATTGCCTGTGGATTTTTATAAATATAGGAAGCAGCACGTATAAATATAGGAAGCAGCACGAACGCTTATAAGAATTAAGTAGGCGTCAAGTTAGATGCATTACGGATATTGTTCCACAAAGTGTTTTATATCCCTATATTTCTCCAATCTATTGATGGCATATTTGTTGTTTTATAATGTTGTTTGCTTAAATTTTTGCTTTTTCTATGGCGTGTCAATCAATATAGACTTCTAACACAGCGGCGTATATTAAGATAAATATTTAAGATAGTTTATTGTTTTAACCATTGTATCAGCTTTTATAGGCCAACTAGAGAAAAAATATCCCTCTTATCATCACTCATCACCTTATGAATTCAACCTTTACAACTTTCATAAATCTTTAACAGTTGTGTCCGTGAAATAATGAAAATCATGGGGATTACGTTTTGTCTATTCTGTTTGGGATTACACCCTTAATATAATACGAATATTACCAATTTATGCACTGGTTTTAAAGATATCTCTCTTAGCACTTTCAAGTTTATTTCGCTATGAAACCTGTGAATGGGATAGAACGCAAAGGCTTCTGTGAATTATATAAAGCTTACAGAGCATATCATTTTTATACTTATGAAGAAGCAAGGTGCATATTGTATATTTGTTATATATTTATCTCCATGTTGCTAGCAGACTTGGCATTGAGCGTTCATAAAAGGCTTCTTTCCTTTCTAAATCGTTTTTACCCATAAGGCTCTTTCCGCTTATGATGTGGAGGAAAATGATTTTGATTGATTCAAGATAAAATAGATTTGAAAAACCTTACGATATTTGAGTTCGGTCGATGATCGTTATAAATTATTGCGTTATGGAGATGTTGTCTGTTGAAAGCTCGATGCATCAAGGGGCAAAAGAAGCCTTGATTGCTTTTAGAAGAAATTTTTTTAGAAAAAAACTTTGTGGGTAATAATTTCATGGTTTTCCGCTCATCAAGACTTTTGAGAGTGTTTTATCCATTTCATGATGACCAAACCACACGTGAAAAAAGTAATGGTCGGTAAGATGAGGTAATAAGATGGTGAAACTTTTGCAGGAAGAAAAGAAATAATACTTAATACGGTAATTGAAAATAGTCTGCCGCTAAAAGATACAGCACCAACAACACCAGAAATATGCTGCGTTTGTGTTTGGTTTAGCTCTGAGAAAAATAAGCTTTTTGCTCCTATCGGGACAGTGCAAATAAATCCATGGATTAAAGAGAACGCAATGACTGATGCAACTGTTTGATTGTTATGAACGAAAAAATAAAGCGCGATGCACATCAGAGAAGAAAAGAAGGAAAAATATTTGATAGAATTCTTATATTTTTTATCAAGGACATGATACTTAGACATCAGTAAATTTGAAAAATACTGTGCTGAAAAGGCTCCAATATGACAGCACATAAGGACTAACATTTGCGAGCCATTGAGGTGATCAATTTTTTCCCCTACAAGGATAATTGGTTGCCAAAAATGATAAATAATCTGAATTCCAGCGCTAAAAAGACACATGAGGAAAATAAACCATGCTCCTCCCACGGTGTTTTGAAAGATCCAGAGCGTTTCCTTGGCATTGTGTAAGATTGTCTTTGTTTTGTGTGTTTCAATCACCGATTTCTTTTCTTCAGGAACAATAAGGAAAACCAAAAAAATAAATCCCATCATGAGGCATGAGATAATATATCCCATAAAATATTGTCCAGAATAATAAATCGTTCCAATGCCTACAATTCCACTGAAAATACTCCCGAAAGAGTTCACTTGGTAATAAAGATGCGCATAATGCGAAAAGTGATCGTGTTTATCACCAAGAGAATGGTAAATCCATCCGTCAATGGCGCTAACAATAATGCAAATGCCTGCTGCATAGAGAATTTGTGCAATAATGAGCGCCGTCATATTAGGGGCTTGAAGGCAGAGAAGATAAAACACTCCCGTCATAAAGACACCAGCTATAACGGAATATTTACGTCGATATCTGTCTGCTAAAACAGCGCAAGGAAAATCAAGCAGGAGAATAGTTGTGGAAAAGACAACTTGAAGTAGTGCTAATTGCGCGAGACTCACCCCCATCGACATTAAAAAAATCGCATGGTAGACACCAATGAGCATGCGTACGGCATTATAGGAACCATAGGTGAGAGCAAGGGTGCGTGGTCTGTTCATTTATGTTGTTCCACAAACCTTACAGTGAGGATTTTTCTTGAGAGAGCGTTCTTCTATGAAGAGCTGGCTGCTCCATATTCCCACGCTTTGATCAGTGGAAAGAAGGCTTCCATAACCACCCAAAAATTTAAAAGCATCGTTGGCACACATGGCGGCTGAAAGAGCATTCACAGGAGGAAATGTAGCAACTTTGAAGTTATTATTAATCATAACACAAGCGTCATAAATAAGATGTTCACTTTTTGCTGGAAGATTGCCTATAGATGAGCTGCATGCGTAACAACCAGTTTGCCCAGGTATGTAAAATGGACCAAAGACAGCTATATCATTAACATAACCAGAATTTATATAGGCTTGTTTATTTTTTACACACCATTCATTGATCCATACTCCTAGCTGATCAGGAGAATCAGCAGAAATAATCCATAAATCAGCTTTGGGGTGCTTTTTAATATCCTCTTTTTCAGTCATCAACATTTGTAATTCATGAATTTCACTTTGGCTGTTTCTTCGTAGCAGTTCACGCTTAAGAACTTTTGTTTTCGGAAGACCTAGTATCTTCTTCAGTAAAAAGAATTTGCCTGGTAAGATTGGTCAACTCGATTACATCATTGTCAACAAGAGTCAATTTCCCAACACCAGAGGCTGCAAGCATTGCTGATACATGATTACCAATCCCACCACGGCCTAAAATGACGACACTTTTTTGCAAAAGAGTATGCTGAACGGAGGCTGGATGCATACCATAACTTTGGTAATGGAGATGACTTCTCGAATAGCGATTATTGAGAATATTGTCTGATGTTTCAGCTTGGACAAGAATCAGCTTGGACAAGAAAATGATTAGAAACAAGAAAATTAAACGCACGATTAAAATTTTCTTTTAGCATAACAGACGATAGTGAATTATAAACCTCATCTACAGAGTCTTTTTTTTGATCCATTGTGCTGCAATAAGGACTAAATTATCCCAAAATTTCTTATCATTGATAATGAACTGTTTTGAACCAGCACCGAAAATAGCATTTCTTCACGAACAACAACACGTGTGTATTTTCCTAAAATATATTGTTGTTTCATTTTTCCTCCCCACTTATAGATCAAACCAACTTTTCCCTAGAAAATGATTCTAGGGAAAAGAATTTTCTTTAGCCATTAGTTACATTCTGTATGACTATGACTTCCCCCCCTTTAATGTATGTTTTCATAACTCATATTCATCACTTAAGTGAGAGAGTAAGGATGTAAAAAAGTAATTATTGTCAATGACTTTTATGATGTAAAGTGAATATTTTTACAAAAAGTATTTATAGATGAGTATTGAGAGAAAATCAGGATAACACTCTATGATCCTTATTAACCTAAAAAATGTAGCAATAAAATATACTATAGCAAATGAATAAACTTCAATTTTTGTAAAAAACGCATTTTTTATGGCTGCGGATAAAAAACAAATCCACATTAAAAGTAATCTTTATACCATTCAAGACCATTGATTATTTTTATCCATTTTTATATATGCTCCATTTTATGGGGGAAGTATAATTATTAATTAAAATATTAAATTTGAGTGATTTATAGTATTATAGTCCTTTGTTAATTCATGTATAAAGTGATTAAATTTTTTCCATGGTTATATAGAGCTAAACAGAAAAGTTTATAAATACTCTGTTGAATAAATTAGTTTTTATAGATTTATTTTTTTGTGTAATTTATCCTTTTTATTTTTATCGTAGATTACTCTAAAGAGATTGAATAAATTTCAATTCGAATCTTTTGATGAGAATTTAGGTATTTATTTTAAGGTATTTTGTACGAGAAAATAGAAAAATGTTTACAAAAAAAAATTTGTTGAGAGAAAGCTTATTGCTTATCATATTTTTGCTGACATATCTTGTTTCCTCCTCGCATGGTTATACGGGCGTGGATAAATTATTTTGTTCCCAAGTCGTTAAGGAGCGGGATGAGGCTGTTCAGAGGTTGGATTCCGTTGAGTTTGAAAGGCAAAATGCGCAACGGGGATGGAATGATACAATGAAGGTATTAGGGATAGCGGTAGAGGATTTGAAGAGAAGTGCGTTTGAACAGCAGGAACTCTATTTGGCGTTGCTGAAAACGATGCCAAACAACAAACAGCTTACTTATAAATATGAGATAACGCAAAAACGAAACGCTGCAATTTTTGAGCGGCTTGAGAAGGTTCTTACTCTATTTGAGCATGTTGAGAAAAGAACAGAAGCCTTTCGCGTTTTAAACAAAGTTGATCAGCTTAAGGATCAGTCTCAGTCATTACATACTTTAGAAGTGATTTCTAAACATCATGGGCATATTGATAGACTCAATAAAGAACTTGAAAGGCTCGATCACGAAGTTGATCGTTTAAACAACAAACTTCAAAGTTTGAAAAAAATATCGCGATAAGGAAACAGAAGGTTGTTCATTGATGCGATGGGGAAGAATGCATGAGATGATCCAAGAACGATGTCATTGAAAAAGGAATAAACGGTGGAATTTGCGATAGTACTCATCATATCCGTTATGGTTACTATAGGGACTCTTTGTTTTTTGTGTAACAGGAATTGTGAAAGAGCGGAAAAAGAAAGATGGAAAAGATATGGAAAGGCGCGAGAAACACACTCCGAAAATGAAGAATCAAATGAGACCAGCATGAAAAGAAACACGACCAAAGAAACATAACCATTGCATGAGACACTTCAAAATCCAGATCATAAAGTTTCGAGAGTCTCTTTAGCATTTGACACAGAAGCTAGAGTTTTAGCGTTTAAAGAAGCTATGGAACTTTCATCGAAGGATTATAAAATAATCTTTTGCATATTTATAATCAATATGGCTTTAGGTTCTGTTATCCGGATGTTGGGTGAGGCCGATAGAGAGTTTGATATTTTTACTCTTATATGCATTTTTATCGTATTCATTTTCTTATGTTTTTCTATAGCTTCTCCGATTATTTTAATTTTACACATACGATTGACAAAGAAATTGAAAAAAACACTTCAACAATTAGAAGATACTTTTGAGCAGCGAGATAAAGCACTTACAGCACAAAAAAGGAGAAAAAAATGACGGTTTTTATAATATTGTTTTTTCTCGCTACAATAATTATTAGTTGTGTTTTAAACATAGCAATTATCACGCTTTATTATTCTTTTTTTAAGCGTTCAAAATTGTATAAAAAGGTTGTGGCAGAATTAGAAGAAGTGACTAAAGAACGAGATGTGGCACTCGAGGGATTATTCGAGAAAGAATAATAAAAGCGGTACAGGGTTTCAAATTTTTTTGTAGTACCCGTTTTAAAGCATGGAGATGTGTCATACTGATGATTGAATAGATTGTTTCATGTTTTTAGCTAGAATAAAAAAAGAAGGTTCAAAAATAAAACTCAGATGTGTCTTTAGCATTTTATCTTCTGTTGAGATTGGTAAAAGTCTATACCTATATTGGTATGGAAGCCAAAATCATAGAGCTCTTAGATCAAGAAAGGGCTTTTCTTTTTAGAAAATAGGTCTCTTTTTCTCGAAAGAATTCCACAATCAAACTTTCTAACTCTGTTGCAACATGAAATTGTTATCACGTGTATGAGTGTTTTAAATGGTTTGACTCAAGAGAGCTTCCCAGCACTCAAAAAATTACTAGAATCTGTCTAGAACAGACTCTGTAGAGGTATGTTAAAAAAATTTATTTTCTCAATTTTATTTTCGTATCCCTTACGTTTAAAAATAACAAATTATACGCAATAAAAAGAGCATTCTGTTCTAGAGAGATCTTCAAAGATTTTGATTTTTTAGAAGTGTAGATCCTTTGGGCTTTAAGAATGGCAAAATATCTTCAAAAGAAGTCTTGATTTTAAATAACTGAGGGACGTGTTAAAAAATCCTATGCCCTTATGTTTATTGGCATGGCTCTCACAGAAAAGAATGTATATAAAATAAAAAAGTTACTGTTGATAAAAAACAGATGGTGCCCGGAAGAGGACTCGAACCTCCACGCCTTGCGGCACAGGTACCTGAAACCTGCGCGTCTACCAATTCCGCCATCTGGGCTTATAAAAATCATCTAAGCGCATGAAGCAATTCTGTCAATAAAATTATAGAATTTATTTTCTCTGTTTAAAATGATTGAATTAAACTTTTGGAGGGCATCATGGTTTTTAAAGTTTAAGGTGTGATGATTGTCTTTGATGCAATGGTTGAATCGGGATTAAAGGTGTAAAGAATAGGAATGCCAGTCGCTAATTCTTGAGATATAATTTCCTCACTGGTAAGACCTTCAAGCGCCATAATAAGAGCACGAAGAGAATTTCCATGTGCTGCGATCAAAACAGTTTGAGAGCGCAAAATATGAGGCTGGATATGATAAAGATAATAAGGCCAAATGCGTGCACCGGTATCGCGTAGACTTTCTCCATTTGGGGGGGCAATCGTATAAGAGCGGCGCCACATTTGCACTTGCTCTTGCCCCCATTGTTGACGCACTTCATCTTTATTTAAACCAGCGAGATCTCCATAGTTACGCTCATTTAATGCAGAGCTTTTGATCACTTCTAAATTTGATTGTCCCATTTGCTCTAAAATGTGCTGAGCTGTTTTTTGGGCACGCTGTAAAGCAGATGTATATGCGATATCAAACTTTAAACCAGATTCTTTTAGTTTTTTTCCTGCTGCTATCGCTTCAGCATGACCTTTTTCTGTTAAATCAGGATCTTTCCAACCCGTAAAAAGGTTTTTGAGATTCCATTCGCTTTGTCCGTGACGGATGAGTACAAGTCTGCGTCCCATTATGAATTGCCTCTATTTTATTGATTGTTTAAAATTCATCATTTAATCCCAAGACATCGAGCATTGAATAAAGACCATTTTCATGGTTTTTTGCCCATAAAGCTGCTTTTAATGCGCCATTGGCAAAGATGGAGCGTTCTTGCGCTGTATGGGAAAGAACAATGCGCTCATGGGAACCGGCAAAAATGACATTGTGTTCTCCAATAACTGTTCCACCCCGTGAGCAAGAAAAGCCAATGGAGCCTTTTTCGCGTTTCCCTATATGGCCATTGCGTTCGTTGACACGTACATCTTGCAGCATGACATTTCGACCTTCAGCTGCTGCTTGTCCAAGAAGAAGGGCTGTTCCAGAAGGGGCATCAACTTTGTTCGCATGATGCATTTCGTAAATTTCAATATCAAAATCATTGGCTTCTAATGCTTTGGCAGCTTTCTTTACAAGGTTGGCTAAGAGATTTATTCCAAGGCTCATATTTCCGGATTTGACAATTGTTGTATGTTTCGCAAACTCTGCAATTTTTTCTTCTTCTGTTTTGCTAAATCCTGTGGTGCCTATAATATGGACAAGTTTTCTTTGAGCAGCATAGTGAGCATAAAGAATACTCGCTTGGGGTTGTGAAAAATCTACAATTCCTTCTGTGTTTGAAAAAGCTTTTTCGGGATCATCCGTGATGCAAACCCCAAGAGAATCTGAACCAATTAAGGTAGAGGCATCTTCTCCTACAAAAGGTGAGCCTTTGCGTACAAGAACAGCACAAAGCTCTACATCTTTTCTAAGCCCGGTTGCTGTAATGAGTTCACGTCCCATTCTTCCATTTGCACCAACAACTGTAAGGCGCATTTTTATCTCCTTATGATACTTTACTATCCCGTAGTATAGGCAAATTCTTGACTTCTTTCCAACCGTTCTTTTTCGTTATAGGAAAAAATTTTTCCTACTTTAATTTATCTTTTTGTGCTGTAAAATTCTATCGTTTAGGGAAAGTGGTATAAGATTTATAAATTTAAAGAGAGATATTTTTTGTTAGATCATGTGATGGATAGAGTAAAGCTTGCTTGAAAAGCCTAATAGTGGGTGCTCGTTGCTTGATGCTTTTATTTTTCTCGTTCTTTTATGGGGCACGTTCTTCATGTAAAATAGAATATTTCAAACAAAATATACTTAACTTATACGCTCGTCTTAAAGAAATAGGATCTCAATGCTCTTAAAGCTCGTTTTATGATGGTGCGCTTGAAGGGTATAACGAGAAAATCTCCATGAATAATAAAATCTATTCTATACTGTTATGTTTCATAAAAGTGCAGATTGGCACCATCATACGCTTTGCTGGCCTTTGGACCTTGAAATGTTCATAGGTATTTTTATTCTTTTCTGAGATAATTTTTTTTACACACCAATCCCGCTTATCACGCATAAGAAACATATTTGAAGTTTATGATGCAATTTTAAAATTTATCATTTTAAATCAAAATGTTATCTATCAATAAAAACACATAAAAGGAGGGAAAGCAGAAAGATGTCTGAGAAGTTGAATTATTGACACACGGAGGCGTTGGTTGGATTCTTTATCTGTTAGGAAAGCGAGTTGGCAAAAATTGTTATTTTGTAAAAACACATGATAACGCCTTTTTATTAAGAGTAAGCCGTTATGTATGGGAGTGTGTTTTTTCATAGATTGGGAAGAATGGGGGTAACCTAAGCATTAAGTATTGTTTTTTATTGTCCTCACTTTCTAATGGTGCTGCAGCTCTTGTCTTTAAAGAGAGACTTTATACCCTTTTGTGAAATATTTTTATCTCTATACTGATCTTTTTGTAAAAATGATTTTGAGGGAGCATGATAAGAGAGCTTGAAATAAGAGAGTATGAAGGAGTCTTATTTTCTATTCAGTAAGATTATGAATCAATCTATTCTTGTATTTTTTATAGGCTGGCATAAAAATTTATAAATGGAGAAGTCTTCTTTAGATAAAATTTATTTTTACTTGTGTTTGTGAGAGGAGACTAGAAATCAAGGTCCGCATAGTGAGTACTTGCAACAATTCCGCGAACACGATCTGTTAAAAGAGAACGAAAAGAAGGCCGTGATTTAATCCGCATGTACCAGTCTTTGGCAGCTGGGGATTGTTCCCAGTCAATTTCCCCTAGAAAGTCAAGGACAGAAACAGCAGCAGCTGCTGCTAGATCAGCATAGGACAAGGAAGAACCCACTAAGCTATCGCGAGAGGCACACAACCAATTGAGATAATTCATATGGGGTGGAATATTGGCCCGTGCATTGCGTAAAATTTGTGAATTGGGAGCGCCACCGCCAATGGCGAGGGGCATTTCACGTTTATGAATTCGTTCTCGTACAATATGGCGCGTTGCTTCATTTTCAAATTTATTTAAAAACCAGTCATTAAGACGTCGTACTTCCGCACGATCTAAAGGATTTTCCGGAAAGAGTTTATTTTCTTGTCGTAAACTTCCATGGGTCTCATCTAAATATTCATAGATAACAAAGGGACCTGATAACGGAACTTCGTGATCATCGAGAAAAACAGGAACGTGACCGGCGGGATTGAGAGCAAGAAATTCGTGTCTTCGCGCCCATTCATATTCTTCAATCAGTTGAGTAGTTACACCATATTCCCCAAGAATGAGGCGTATGAAGCGCGAAGCAGTAGAGAGAGGAGAGTGAAAAAGTGTCAGCATAATTTACACAACTAAGTAGAGTGGATAAGAATTCTTTCAAGTCATCCTTTTTATAAAGATGCTTGATGAGAAGTACAAGATCATTAGCAGCCGCTAGCAATTATGCTTAATAAATTGTTAATAATATGAATACCTTCTCTTATGCAATGGTTTGCAAAATAGCAGCACGTAATTCTTCCAAACCGTATGCTTTTTCTGAAGAGGTCGCAAGGATCTCAGGATAAGCTGCTGGACGTTTGAGAAGTTTTGTTTGTGTGGTCATTATTAATTTTTCTAAAGTATTTGATTTTATTTTATCGCTTTTTGTCAAAACAATTTGGTAAGAAACGGCTGCCTTATCAAGGAGAGCAAGAACGTCTTCATCATTATTTTTGATTCCGTGTCGTGAATCAATCAAGAGATACACACGCTTTAGTGTTGTACGTCCCCGTAAATAGCTAAAAATCAAATTTGTCCAAGCATCAACCAGATTTTTAGGAGCAGCAGCAAAACCATAACCTGGCATATCTACCAATGCGAAAGGGGGAAGGTCTCCTTGTTGTCCACTGAAGCCATCGGGGACAAAATAATTAAGTTCTTGTGTGCGTCCTGGTGTATTTGAGGTTCGTGCTAAGGCTTTTTGCTGGACAAGTGCGTTGATTAAAGATGATTTTCCAACATTGGAACGTCCTGCAAATGCGATTTCTGGTGGCCCTTCAGGGGGAAGAAAACGTATTGCGGGGACACCACGAATAAAAACCCAATTGCGAGAAAAAATTCCAGAAAGGGAAGTATCTCTTGTCATTCTTGCGCTTCTTTTGAGGCCTGCACTTCTTTTTTAGGTGTTTTTTTCCACATGGCTTTCAAATTATCAAAAAGCTCAATTTTAACTCCTTGGCGCTTCATCATGATACCTTGCTGAATAATTGACAATATATTGTTCCATGCCCAATAGATGACAAGACCAACAGGGAAGGAGGCGAGCATAAAAGTAAAGACAACAGGCATCCACGTGAAGATCATCGCTTGAGTCTGGTCTTGAGGAGCGGGATTCATACGCATTTGTAGAAACATCGTTATTCCCATAATCAAAGGCCATGCACCAATCATAAGAAATGCTGGCGTTGTATATGGCAAGAGACCAAACAAGTTGAAAAGAGACGTTGGATCGGGGGCCGCTAAATCTTGAATCCAGCCAAAGAAAGGAGCATGGCGCATTTCAATGGTGATATAGAGAACTTTATAAAGAGCAAAGAATATTGGAAACTGAACCAACATCGGCCAACAACCAGCAAGGGGATTTATTTTTTCGGTTTTATACAGTTCTATGATTGCTTGCTGTTGTTTGGTTCGATCATCGGGATATTTTTCTTTTATTTCTAGTAATCGCGGTTGTAGAAGTTTCATACGCGCCATGGATTTATAAGATTTATTGGCGAGAGGGAAAAGAAGTGTTTTTAAAAGCACTGTGACCAGAAGGATGGCAATACCAAAATTTCCTGTTTGCTTATAAAGAATATCAATGAGGGCAAACATGGGTTTTGTGATGAAATCAAACCAACCCCAATCAATTAAGAGAGCAAACTTGTTGATTTTTAGGTCATTTTGGTAGTGATTAATGATTTCAACTTGTTTTGCACCAGCAAAAAGACGATTTGTAACGGTTTTTGTTTCATTGGGGCCAATCGTTAAAGGCGATCCTAGCAAGTCAGATTGATAATGCGTTTGCAAACGATCAAAATAAATAAAACGGCTTGTATATTCTTTATCTTGCGGGGGAATAACCGCTACAGCCCAATATTTATCAGTAATACCAATCCAGCCTCCTGTTACTTTGGAAAAAGTCATGCTCTTTTGTCCATTATCAGGATTTGGATCAAGCTCTGCTAAAGTTTTATATTTTTCAGTTTTGAGCGAATCTCCAGCAATACCGATCATCCCCTCATGAAGCAAATAGGTGGCATTTGTATGTTCTGGTGGTGCTGCACGTGCAACGCGGGCATAGGATGAGAGATAAATCGGTTGATCACTTTCATTGCTGATAGAATCCACAATGGTAAACATGTAATGATCATCAATAGAAAGGGTACGGCGGAAGATTTGTCCTTGTCCGTTATTATAAATTAAAGTGATGGGTGTTGAAGGGGTTAGGGTTGTATTGTTCCCCTCTATTTGCCACTGTGTATCGGATTGTGGTAAGGCTTTTGCTGGCAAAGATGCACTTGTAAAACCAAATTCGGCCAAGTAGGTCGTTTTGAACCCTTTAGGATTCAGTAAATCGATTTCCGGTGATTTTTTATCGACGGTTACACGATATCTCTTAAGGAGAAGATCATCAAATTGTGCACCAACAAGATTAATAGAGCCTTCCAATTCATTGGTTTTGATCGCGACACGCTCTGTTTTGGCTAATACAGCTTTCCGGACTTCAGGAGTCATTGGGTGCTCGATGATCGATGTTGCTTGATGCGTTGAGGAATCGTCAGAAAAATTCGTCGTGGGAGTAGAAAGGGCTGACTGTTGTTTTGACAATTGCTGTTGTTGTGCGATGACTTGTTGTTTTTGTAACTTTGCTTGTTTGGGAGCAACATGAAGAAATTGCCATGCGATGAGCACTACGAAAGATAAGCCAATAGCGATAAAGAAATTGCGGTTATATTCCATTCGTATTCCCTTGTTGTCGTTGCTGATATTTTGTTTTTGGTTTTATTCGCCGATTTAATTCACTAATCAAAGATGTGAAAGGCGCATGTAATGCATCACGATACGCTACAATGACATAGTCAGTCCCTGCTTCCATGTGGTTTGTTACACCAACTCTCACCGCTTCACGCAAGCGCCTTTTGATACGATTACGCTTTACAGCATTACCGTTTTTACGGGTAACAGTGAAGCCTACACGTGCAACAAGAGAAGATTTTCTTTCTGTTGTTTGTTCACGAGATTTAACTTCGAGTAAAAATAAAGGACCACGTCGTTTCTCTCCTGTACGGACAGCCAAAAAATCTGCTCTTTTGCGAATAGGGCAGGGATGTTTTTTCTTCATAAAAGAACATTTCGCAATTTCACTAAATGCTTGGTTGACCAAGCAGTAGAGGTTCATAACAAAAGTTTCACAACGAAGAAATAATGAGCAATCCTCAACGGTTGTGAAAATTTAAATGGTTAAGCAGAGAGCCGCTTACGTCCACGAGCACGTCTTGCAGCAATAACTTTACGTCCTCCAGCTGTTGCCATGCGTGCACGAAATCCATGGCGGCGTTTACGGACAAGTTTAGATGGTTGGTACGTACGTTTCATTTATTTAAATACCGCGGAGTGCGGCCCTTCTTAATCTTCGTTTTATGAGCTGTATCTTCATTTTATGAGCAGTTCTGCGCGTGATGAACAATTTTATCCTATCAGACAGCTGTTAACTCATAAGAAAAAATATGAAAAAAGTCAATCTCAGATTGTTTTTCTCTCACTTGAAAAAATATAAAACACCTTATAACTATTTGTGACACTTTGTTTATGATACTTTAAAAATGTAAGAAAATAGCGATTGAGTCTAAAAAAATAAATCACAAGGGTGTTAAAGACTTACAAGGAAGCATAACAGATTATTGTATGCTTAATTTTAAAATACTTTAATATTAGAGTTTTTCTCAAGTTTTTTGTTTTGTAAAATCCTTATTAGAATATTTATTAAAGTGTTGGCGTACAGACGTGGTTGATAGTCTTTTAATAGCAGATTTTATGTCTGAGTTTCTTTATTTAAGGGTGGTTTTGTATTTTTAAAGAGATAAAATATAAGTCATTTATACTTTATAACTCTTAAATTAAAGTCGTAAATGTTAAGTGATGAACCTGTCAGTATTTTTCGTTCTTATGCTTGTATTTGTTGGTATTTTATAGAGAGGAAAGAGCGTGGATCCTATCACAAGTGAGGTTGTCCGTAACGTGCTACGTAAAATTAAAGGACCAGATCTTGAAAGAGATATTGTATCGTTAGGGCTTCTTTCAGAAATATTAATTGCTAATGGCAAGGTTTTCTTTTCCATTACAGTTCCTGATGGACGTGTGCAAGAATGGGAATCATTGCGCCGTTCTGCGGAAGAGCTGGTGTGTGCTTTGGAGGGGGTCCAATCTGTTGTTGTTACGCTTACAGCAGAAAAAACAACAAAGGGAGTACCTCGACGCAGAGCGAATCTCTTGCCCGTGAAAATGCCTATAGAAGGTGTACGTCATGTTATTGCTGTTGCTTCTGGAAAAGGGGGGGTGGGAAAATCGACGATGGCGATCAATATCGCCTTAGCTTTACAAGATTCAGGTTTCAAAACAGGGGTGATGGATGCAGATATCTATGGTCCATCTTTGCCACGTTTGACAGGACTTGTTAATCAAAAACCAATGCTCATGGGAGAAAAAAAGATTCAACCTCTTGAAAAATTTGGTCTTAAATTGATGTCGATGGGATTTTTGGTTGAGGAAGAAAAACCGGTGGTATGGCGTGGTCCTATGGTTATGGCTGCTGTAACACAATTGTTACGAGATGTTGTATGGGGTCCTTTGGACGTTTTAGTCGTCGATATGCCGCCGGGTACAGGGGATGCACAATTAACGCTTGCACAGCAGGTACAATTAACGGGTGCACTGGTTGTTTCTACGCCGCAGGATCTTGCTTTAGTTGATGCCCGTAAAGCGATAGAAATGTTCATGAAAGTCAATGTTCCTATTTTAGGACTGATTGAGAATATGAGCTATTTTATCGCTCCTGATACAGGAAAACGCTACGATATTTTTGGTTATGGTGGAGCGCGGGGAGAGGCGGAACGTCGAGAGGTCCCGTTCTTAGCAGAAATACCGCTTGATGCAGCTTTACGATTTTCTTCAGATGAGGGGATGCCTATTTTTGTTACTCAGCCTGATGGCGAGCATGCTCAACTGTATCGTACAATTGTTGATCAAATAAAAAATAAACTCTTTTGAATGTATGTTTGTTTAAGAGAGTTTGCTAAAACACAATGATGAAAGACATCAAAATAGTTGCTCCTTTGTAAGGAAAATATGAATTCTAATCCGGAAAAAATAATTTTCTATCATCATCTTTTTATTCGGTTTTTCTACGTTCAAAAGCATCGAAAGAAAGATCTTTAAAAAAGTGAAGACGACGCATTCTTTCACGTTTTTTCATTTTTCTTGGTTTTTATCAGGATATGCTTTTTATGTAACAACAAAATTCTCAAGAATATATTTGTGTTTCTTATGCAAGGTTTGTTTTAAAAAGAATATTCTTCAAAGCGGCTTAACCGTCTCACGAGAGGGTTTGTGAATGGTATAACGCAAAAACTTTTGTGAAGTGTACAGATCTCATACCATTTTTACTTCAATAAAAGAGATAAGCCATATCCATTATGTTTTTGCTCTCTGCAAAGTTTTTTTCGATTTTTGCATAAAGTTAGAAAGCCTATTTACGTCTTCTTAAACGATTTTATCTCAATGTTGTTTTTCCTTTTAATAGACAAACAAACATTTTTTATTTCATGATAAGAAAAAGTAAAATGGGAAAGATTTTGTCAGTACTTTCATTCAAATGTTAAAGGATGAATGAGCTTTCTATAAGCGATTTTGTACTATAAAAATATCTTGAAAATTAGTCAAAAGATTTATTTCTATTCATGTCTATTAAAGGGATGGTGAAATTAAAAAAAGGTATTTTAAAAGCCCGTTTGTCCTGCTCTTGAAAGATTTATAGCAGACAATTTTATCAATTCATGTTCACAAAAAGCTAAATCGATCGATCCATAATTCTCTCTTAATTGAGATGAGAAAAAATGTTGGTCAAGTCTTTTTAGAAGCGTTCATTTTTTGTAAAGTTGCCTCAAGAGCCATTGTTAAAGCTCTTCCTCCCCCTTGATGAGAAAAATAATTTGACAAAAATTCATTTGTTCCCCCCTTTGTTGAAAACTCTTTTTCAAGTAGTGCAAAATTAAGAGGGGTAGAACGATCCGTTGCTATAATTTTACGCATTTCGTCCGTAAGATTTCCAAACATCATGGTAAGAAACTCTACTGATTGCTGTTTTTCCAACCCTTTTGTTATAAACCATTGATGCGCTGTTTCTATAAAATTAAAATATACGCCCATCAGAGAGCCCGCTGTCATAAAAAGATTAAACTGTTCTTCCTCCTCTAGTACCAATGTTCCCCCCAATGTATCAAATAAGGTGCGTAAAAAAGGGTGATCGGGATAAATGGGTGTCAAATTTTTGCACTCTGCGACAAAAGGTAACGGAACAGCACGATAAACTTTATGGTTAATCCACGCTTCCACTTCTGCTGCTTTTGCCATAGCGAGAACGGAAATAACCAGTTGTTCTGGACGAAAACGAAGAGAGCGCAAAATGCCTTCTGCAATTTGGTTTGGTAAACAAAGAAAAACACACTCACTCACATCGAGCAAAGCTTGGTTATTTTTAGCAATCATAACCTTATCATAAGTATGTGAAAGACGCTCTGCTATTTCAGCATTGCGCGGTGAAACAATAATGGAAGAAACATTAAAGGCGCTTGTCATGAGGCCATTGATTATGCAAGCACTGATTGTACCTGTTCCCAAAAAGCCAAGTTTCATTTTTATTCCTCAGTTTTACCTTTTAAAAGGAATCTCAATCAACAGCTGAGATGTTTTAACTAACATAAATGCTAATTGAAGAAGCAACGCAGAGCATTGCTAGAATAATCAACCCCAAATAGATTTTGGGCTTGTCAAACAGAACGGCAAAAGCAGAAAACCAACCCACAACAGCTGCAGCTAATGCAAATAAAAAACCTGGTTTATTCATCAGTACAATATGCATTGCCATTAAACCACCAATAATCAGCGCTCCAAAAACAATGAGCAAACCTGTTGCAAACTTTTCATAATCATCCATATTTCACTCCTTAATAGCGCTCAAACGGTTATAGACTTTTTAACGCATATACACATAAAGGAGAAATGTTTTTTATTGAGTATGGTTAAAACGTAGCTCGCCTCTTATTGATCAGAGGTAAAAAATGCCGGAATATGCTGTGGCAAACGCCAAGGTAAAATTGCTATCAAATCAAAGCGTACAGATAAAAGGGCATAATCTTTTTGTCGTGCGAGCCAAATATCGGCTGCTGCCTCAATTCGCCTTTCATTTATACGGGAAACCGCTTCCATTGCTTCTGCCAACGTTGAACGTGCTTTAACTTCAACAATTAACACAAGATTTCCACGTCGTGCAATTAAATCAATTTCCCCACACTTTGTTTTAAAACGCATTTCGGCTATGTGAAATCCTTTGAAACGCAACCACCAAGCAGCTAACTTTTCTGCACGAACTCCCCGATAAAAAGATTTTTGTCTTTGTTTTTTTTGTATGGTCTTACGCATTATTTTACATATTTTTTAGAAAAATTAACCGCTGAAAAAGTTCCTGCTTTTTAAATCCAGTCTTTTTTGCAACCAAAGCTGCGGCTTGAGCCGTGGAATGTGTCTGTATGTGTTCTAATAACATTTCATCAACTTCTTGATCACTTATTACATTTAAAGAAGGAGATGATGACTCTCCAACAAGCACGACAATTTCTCCACGAATCTGTGTCTGTTTTTTATAACTTTCCAACAAACTTCCCAAGTTAGAAACGTCTATAGTTTCAAACTTTTTTGTTAATTCACGACAAATGGCTGCAGGTCTATCTGCTGAAAAAAGAGAGACCATATCTTGTAAAGTTTCAATAAGTCGATGCGGTGATTCATAAAAAATCAAAGTTGCTGGAATCTCTTTTAATTGTTTCAATCGTTTTTGACGCTGTGCCTTGCGGGCACTCAAAAAACCTGCAAAGAAAAAACTGTCGGTTGGAAGTCCTGTCGGTATCAGAGCAGCTAAAAGAGCGGAGGCTCCAGGGATTGGAATAATTTTATGACCTTCCTTACGGGCTTCTTCGACTAATCGAAATCCAGGATCAGAAATAAGCGGTGTTCCCGCATCTGAAATGAGCGCTATCGTTTTATTTTCTGCTAAAGCTGCTAAGAGCTTTGGACCTGCTTTTTGCGCATTATATTCATGATAGAGAAAAGCTTTTTTTTGAATACCGTAACGTTCCAACAAAACACGTGTTACCCGCGTATCCTCACACGCTAAAATATCAACGCCTGCTAGAACTTGCAGAGCACGAAGCGTAATATCTGCAAGATTTCCAATAGGCGTTGCTACAAGATAAAGCCCAGGCTCTATGATGGGAGCTGAATAAGCATGCGCACCTATAAAATATGCTTTTTCACACATGCTCTTTTCTCTTCATCAAATTCCCCTTACCACAATAAGATTTTTATCCATACTCATAAGTTATTTTTACTCACTTTTTACCAGCACGTTTTTATCATTACAACGGCTTATTTGCTCGTGCCTCCTTACTTAAATAGTTGGTCACTTCACAATAGGATAACTTTTTGTATTGTAAAAAAGCTTAATGTATGAAGGTTATCGATAGATTTCTGATCTTAAGGGAAATATTTTGATCCATTGTATTTTGTCTATTTCAATTTTAGGAGAATGAACAATGATGATATTGGGGGAGAGGTTACATATTGGGATAGAAGGGACCTTCGCTGCCTTGCGGACAGGTCCAGGTGATATTTTGGTTTGGATCTTTGAGGTCGCACGTTTTACAATGTATACAATTTGAAGCGTTGATCCTATACGTTAGATGATCGTGGGACTCTAGCCATTCGTAGACAGCGGCGGGGCAATAGCGTGTAGAAGGTCCTCCATAGATTACATATTCGGAGTCCTTTTGTTTTTCTAATGAGGCTATTTTTAAATGACAAGGTTGATTTTCTTCATGGTGTATATTGGAAAGGGCAACACTTGTAAGGCGATCAAAAGTTATAATACCATCGGGTTTTGGGTAAGTAATGGGGTGAAATTTTTCTGCTGGTTCAAGACAGGCATAATCTTCCTTGCCATGGGAGAGTGTTTTAAATAAGGAAAATCCGAACAGTTGTTGCCACCACATATCAAAACCGGCAAGTTTAATCCCATATTTTGTGCCATATTTTGCCCATAGCGGTTTGGCATTTCGCACTTTATAAAGATCTTTGCCAATAGGGCCTTTTCGCCATTGTTCTTCGATTTCTTTGACTTCATCATGGGCACGACCTTGTGCAAGAGCGGTAGCAATTTTATCGGCTGCTAATATGCCCGATAAGATGGCATTGTGTGATCCTTTGATACGAGGAACATTGACAAAGCCAGCAGAGCAGCCAATAAGAACTCCACCAGGAAAGGTGAGTTTGGGTACAGATTGCCACCCTCCTTCACTGATCACACGTGCCCCATAGGAAAGACGTTTTGCCCCTTTGAAGATGTCATAAAGTTTTGGATGGGTTTTAAAACGTTGAAACTCTTCAAAGGGAGAAAGATAAGGATTTTTATAATCTAAGTGCATAACAAAACCAATGGAAATGATATTGTTTTCTTGGTGATAAAGAAAACCACCCCCGCCGGTATTATTATCTAAGGGCCAACCGGTGAAATGTTGAACTAAACCACGTTGGTGTTTTTGCGGTTCAATTTCCCAGAGCTCTTTGAGACCAAGACCAAACTTTTGCGGTTCTCGATTTTTGCTAAGGTTGAACGTTTGTATCATTTGTTTTGCAATGGAGCCGCGTGCGCCTTCCGCAATTAGTGTATATTTTGCCAATAATGCCATACCAGGCATATAATTTTTTCCAGGGGTTCCATCTTTATTAAGTCCCATATCGCCGGTGAGGACACCAATGATGGCTCCGTTCTCATTCTGGATGGTCTTTGTTGCGGCAAAACCCGGATAAATTTCGACACCCAGTGCTTCGGCTTTTTTGCTTAGCCAGCGGCAAACATTCCCAAGTGAAACGATATAACATCCGTCATTGGATAAGATTTTTGGGTGCAAAATATTGGGCAATCGTGTCGCTTTTTGAGGCTTTAGAAAAAAAAACTGGTCACGGGTAACAGGGGTTGTGAAGGGATGGTCGTGATCACTTCTCCATTTTGGTAAGAGTGTATCAATACCGATGGGGTCAATAACGGCGCCAGAGAGAATATGGGCTCCAACTTCAGCCCCTTTTTCAACAATTGTGACAGAAAGCTCGGGATTAATTTGTTTCAGACGAATGGCCGCAGAAAGCCCTGCAGGACCTGCCCCGACAATGACGATGTCAAACTCCATACTTTCACGCTGTTCATGCAGAGGTGCTTTCATGGCTTATAAAGTTTTCTCCAATTCTGGAACAGTTTGGTGTGGATTGCCCACAAGAGGTAAAACAACGATTTGCATGGCAAAAAGTTCTATTGGTGTTAGCTCTGTTTGAACAATGACTTTGTTAAATTCCATCTCTTCATGTTGAGAATGCTGAGAGGCATTCATAGCTTATAAAGCTTTCTCCAATTCTGGAATAATTTGGTGGAGATCTCCGACAAGGGCGTAATCGGCAATTTGCATGATGGGGGCTTCTTCATCTTTATTAACAGCAACAATAATTTGTGCATCCATTATACCGGCTAAATGCTGGATTGCACCGGAAATGCCAACAGCGATATAGAGTTTAGGGGCAACGACTTTTCCTGTTTGTCCAATTTGCCAATCATTGGGAGCATAGCCTGCGTCAACTGCTGCGCGGCTGGCGCCTAAAGCCGCATTTAATTTGTTTGCAAGAGGAAGAAGAAGGGACATAAATTGTTCTTGTGAACCAAGACCCCGCCCACCTGATATAATAATACGTGCAGAGGTAAGATCAGGACGATCACTTTTGTTGGTTTCTGCTTTTACGAAAAATGAAAGATTGGGATTGGGCGCTGGTGTTATTGTTTTAATGGGTGCAGAATTACTTTGGAAAGGTGTTGGTGTGAAAGAGGCTGTGCGAACGGTGATAATCTTTTTGTGATCATGGCTGCGGACAGTTTCAATTGCATTGCCTGCATAAATGGGGCGTTTGAAGGTATCAGGTGAAAGAACGGCGGTAATATCTGAAATTTGCATAAGATCAAGAAGGGCTGCTACGCGCGGCATCACATTTTTTCCAGTACTGCCGGATGGCGCCATGATCACATCATAATCATTGGCGAGTGTGACAATTGTATTGGCCATAGGCTCGGCAAGTTGATGGGCTAAATAATCAGCGTCAGCGATAAGAACTTGCCGCACACCATTAAGTTTAGCACTCTTTTCTGCTATCGTTTGAATATTTTCTCCGCAAACTAAAATATCGATATCACTCTTAAGTGCGTGGGCAGCGGTGAGTACTTTTGCGGTTTCTTCTGTATTATGATCGGCTAATAAAAGAATTGCCATAATTTTTTTACCCTTTTATGTGCGTATTGCTTTTACTTTAGAGAATATTAAATGCAGTTTTTTTGTTTTAGTGCGCTGACAAGCTCTGCTACATTAGCAACTTTAATTCCAGATTGACGGGGTTTGGGCTCTTCAACACTTAAAATTGTGAGGCGTGCTTTCGTGTCGATGCCAAGATCAGCAAGAGCTTTTTGTTCAATGATTTTCTTTTTTGCTTTCATGATATTGGGGAGAGAGGTGTAACGCGGTTCATTGAGCCGTAGATCGGTCGTCATAACCATGGGAAGGGGAAGACAAAGGGTTTGTGTTCCATTATCAACCTCACGTGTAACGGTAGCATGCCCATTTTCTATGTTAAGATGTGAGACAAAGGTTGCCTGTCCCCAACCAAGAAGAGCGGCGAGCATTTGTCCTGTTTGGTTGCTATCATCATCAATTGCTTGTTTTCCTAAAAAGACCATATCGGGTTTTTCTTCATCAACAATGGCTTTGAGAATCTTAGCGATGCTTAAGGGTTCAAGTGTTTCATCTGTTGTGACAAGAAGTGCACGATCAGCCCCCATGGCAAGTCCTGTTCGTAAAGTTTCTTGGGCTGCTTCTGGTCCAATTGAAACAAGAACAACTTCTGAAATTTTACCAGATTCTTTTTGGCGAATTGCCTCTTCAACGGCTATCTCGTCAAAAGGATTCATAGACATTTTTACGTGAGACAGATCAACGCCTGTATTATCGGGCTTGACGCGTATCTTGATGTTATAATCAACAACACGTTTAACAGCGACAATTATTTTCATGATGATCCTCTTTGTTTATCTGATTACAAATTTATAGCAATACTTCATAAGAAACCAAATTGTTTAGAATGAAGTCTTCATTTATAACTTGTGTTCTCTTTCATATAATTTTTTTATGTTTACGTGTATTTTCTTATCATCATTTTCAATCGTCATTTCTTTTGCATTTTTATAATTGCCTTATTTGCTTGAATAAAAAGTAAAAAAAATTAATCTGTCTTGGGAGAATATTCTTTTTTTGTTTTATAGGCTTTGTTTATGATGGTGCAATAGGAACTTTATACGATGAAAAATGAAGCAAAAAAATAAAAATGGGGGAATGATTTGACACTTCAAACCTTAAGAGCAGAAAAATTAAAGATCTTTCTTTCAAATAGTTGGGATGAATATTAGACAAATATTTTATATAAAAAGTGGGAAAAATATTTCTAATAAAAATTTTGAGGGAATTCTTAAAGCTCTATTTACTAAAATAGAGCATACTTTCTAATCATTTCTTGTGATTCTTTTCAAAAAGGTTAATGAGGGGTAGACGTTTGTGAATACGAAGGGTCATACGATCGACCAGGCTGCCAATCAGGTTCGGAGTGATCAACCTTCTTCTTTTATTAAGCAGAAGGGGAGAGTGGATACGCCTGTGGAAGTAACAATGTCGGATATTGCTCAAAAATTACGTACTGTTTATGCACAAATGCAAATGAAACACTCGTCCCGTTCTTTGAATCAGCAGGGAGTTGCCGAAGAACATTTTAAATCTTACTTAGATGATATTAGTCGGGCCATTTTGGCTGAGCATTATATTCGCCGTCAAAGGGAAAAAAGAATTTTTGAGTCTTTAGAGCAGATTAAGGCCCTTGTTCAAAGTTTGCAGAGTGAAAAAAAAAGCTTAAAAAAAGCTGCAATAACACGACGGATGCCTCATTCAAAATTATCTGATTCCGTTGTACAAAAACTCGCTCATATGGAATATGAAGAAAATCAAGAACACTTACTCCTTCAAAAGGCGCAAAATTTTTCAGGACAAAACAGTATAAGTCAACTCCAAACAAATGTTGAAAATGTGTTACAGCAAGAAAATAGAAACTCTCTGCCCAGTGATGCATTTTTGACCAAGAATACACTTTTGCCAAGTGATGCGTTGAAGTCTTCTTTAAAAAAGGCTGAAGGAGCAGCGGAGCATACTGCAATAGAAGAGAAGGATATAAGGGAGCCAGCATCTAACCATTGTCCAGAATCTCATCATTGCGTTGAGAATGATTTTTCTTCTGCCTTAAAAGCACAGTCTCGCAGATATGTCTCTTTTTTATCTTATTTTGTAAAAAACAGTGTCCTTTGTTTTTTAACCGTTGCATTTATGGGTGCGATAACGTTATGTTTTTATAGCTTTTTAAAAGGAGCGCGTTTTTTTTAGCTTTTATGCTGTTGATGTTAATAGATGTGAAGTGTATTGCGCATTCGTAAATTGTGCGAAAGCGATAGCAATTAAAATTATCCTTTTAAACATGCAATAGAGATTATTGAACAAAGAGGATAAGTTGGAGAAAGATTCTCCAATTGTTAAAAGCCTCAAATTATCTTAAAGGTTCTGCCTGTGAGTATTTATTTGCCAATTGCTGAAATGTCACTCAATATGCTGATCTTGATTGGTATGGGAGTCGTTGCAGGTTTTTTTTCAGGTCTTTTTGGTATTGGGGGTGGTTTTCTCATCACGCCTTTATTGATTTTTTATAATATTCCTCCTGCTATTGCTGTTGGAACAGGAGCTAACCAGATGATTGCATCATCTGTAACGGGAGCGATTACACATTTTAGACGACGGACTCTTGATATCAAACTTGGTATTATTTTGGCGGTTGGAGGAGGGATTGGTTCATTAATCGGGATTCAGATTTTTTCTGTTTTGAAAAAGTTAGGTCAACTAGACCTCATGATTTCGCTTCTTTATGTGATTCTTCTTGGAAGTATAGGAAGCTTGATGATTGTTGAAAGTTGGTATGATATGATGCGCAAGCGTAAGGCAGGAAAAGCCAGTGTTCGTCTTGCAGGTCGGCATCGACATAACTGGATTCATCGCTTACCGCTAAAAATGCGTTTCCGGACATCTATGATCTATGTTAGCATTATTCCAGTGTTAGGGATTGGCCTTATTGTGGGATTGTTGTCTTCTATTATGGGCATTGGTGGGGGTTTTTTCATGATCCCTGCATTGATTTATCTTTTGCGTGTTCCAACCAGTGTTGTGATAGGGACTTCACTTTTTCAGATTACATTTGTGTCTTCTTTCACGACAATTTTGCAAAGTATGACTCATCAGTCCGTTGATATTGTTTTGGCTTTTTTGTTAATGCTTGGAGGAAGTATTGGTGCACAATATGGAACACGGGCTGGACGGAAGTTAAAGGCTGAACAATTGCGTATGGCTCTTGCATGTTTGGTGTTGATTGTATGTATGCGTCTTGCTTTTCAATTATTTGTACGCCCTGATAATCTTTTCTCTCTGGATATTCTTATGAGATAAAAATGGGTAAATTGTTTTCTTTATGCATTATTACAGGTTGCTTTTGTTTTGTTTCTTTTTCTACATGGTCACATGTTGGGACTACAGCAGCATTCATTGATCAAATTGATCACGAAACTGTCCAAATTATCGTCACAACGAATACGATTACGGTGGATGCAAATTTTGCTGGTCGTGATCTCTATATTGCGGGTGTTTTGGAAAATATTGATCCATTATATTCTCAACAGAACCGTTATGATGTTATTGTAAGCTTGGAAGGACAAAACCGCCCAATGGTCATGCGGGAAAAAAAACGCAATGCTGGTGTATGGGTTAATGCGGACTCCCTTATTTTTAAAAATGTTCCTCTTTTTTACTCTATGGTCACAACGCGTGAGATTGATGATATTACAAGTATTGAAGATTATAAACGTTTGGGGTTAGGGGTATCCTATTTGCCATTGCAGACAGATGAACAAGATCAGAAAAAAGTACAAATCTTTCGTGATGAACTTACAAAACTGCAAAAAGCTAAAAGTCTTTATTACGAAGAAGTAGGTGGTGTTCGTTTTGGTTCTGATAAACTTTTTATAGCACATTTTCGCTTACCTGCCAATATTCCTGTTGGACATTATAAGGCTCGTGCTTATCTTTTTCGTGATGGACAGTTTATTGATAGTGCAACAACTACTCTTGAAATTGTTAAAGCGCATATTGCTTATACAATTTTCTATGCAGCGCACAAGCATCATTTCCTCTATGGTATTGTTGCGGTGATTATTGCTGTAAGCACAGGATTTTTATGTCGTTTTATTTTTCGAAAAGATTAGTGCAAGAAAGATATTTAAGGCGTTTATTTTTTATGAAAAATACGCAAGACAAGAAAAATAGGCACAACAATGATAGCACCCATCATGGTTATGTGGAAGAAGTTTGTAAGTGTTATAAACCCTGTTTTCCATAAAGATTGAAGAAAATCTATTATTTTCTGTATGAGGTTGTGAGGTGTCCATCCAAAAAATTTCATTATAATACCCATGAAGAATGAAAGAATAAGTAACTTTAGACTGACACGGCTGAATGTTTCTTTAAGAAATACATGAAAAGAATGTGACATTTTTTTCTTTCGGCTCATTTAAATATACTTTCGAATCTCTAGAGTTTTTTTGTATTATCATTGGACAGTAATATTGTTATCATAAAGGAAAAACATTTTCTCACTTTTTTCACCACTTTTGTACTGGTGTAATGTCGATGCTTATCGTTGGAATACACGCGTGCTCTAGTGTATTTTTCGCGCTACTTTCATGGAACTTCCTTTATTAGATAAAAAATCCTTTTCCTCTAATAATTTGTAAGGGAGTTTTTAGAACATTTTGGTATTTTGCATCAGAGCGAAAGTTTTCGTTCGTTGAAGATTTTATAACGAACTTATTATTATCCCCTGTATAGAAATAATATTTCAAGAAAATTTACTTAAAAAAGACTATCTATTCTTCTAATGCTATGCTTATATAGGTATTATATTTAGATGTTTCAACCTTAGTGAATTGAAAAGATATTTTTTTCTGAAAAAATACAAGCAATGAAATACAAGCAATGAATTGAGTATTGTTAAAGGAACAGAGGTATTAAAATAGGATGTTGAAAAAAGTTTTGTGCTCTACGAGTGTATGAGCGAATATCAGGGGGGCTCGTGCTCTTTTTGTTTTGAAATAAGATATAATGAGGCGCTTGTTATTGAGTGGAGAATTAAAAGTTCATTTTGTAGAAGGCAGAGAGGTGCTTAATATTAAAAAATGGGTGAATTTTTCTGTTTTATTGAAAGAGCAAATTATTATTAAGGCTCTTTATTATCAAGGTGCTTGCGCTAACAGGAGGAGTGCTTTGATGATGGAAAAAATGCTAGAAGAAAAAAGAAGAGACGAGTTTGCTCGACAAGAGAGAAAAAATTTCTGTCTTAATCGTTTTAATGATAAACGTTGTGATATCAAACATTGCTATATCATCAGTAGATTTTGTTATCGGTTATACCATTTATTGTATATTAAATTGTTTTTCGGTGCATATGGGAAGGATAGCTTATAAGTGTGGCAGGAAGAGTGCTTAGTCAAGGAGTGTTGTTTGAATTTTTAAACCTTGTTTCTCAGAACCTATGGTTCATCTAATCTTGTTATTTTACACGTTCTTATTGCGTGGGGAATGATACAATAAACGTTAAAAGGAAAAGTCTATGAACTTGAAAAGAAAAATCTTGAAAAGAAGCAGCTCTCTTGTTTCTGCTTTTATGGTACTGGGAATGGTTGTACAGCAAGTTGCAGCGAAAACACCGGCGAATACCCTTGTTATGGCTTGGAATCTCGATGCGGTTAGTACGTTTGATCCGGCTCAAATTAATGATGTTTATGGAAGTGAAATTATTGGAAATGTTTGTGATAACTTGGTCAGTACTGCGGCAGATGATCCAACGAAAATAGTTCCATCTTTAGCAACACACTGGGATATTTCTGGGGATGATCACAGTACGGTGATTACCTTTCATTTGCGTGATGGTTTGAAGTTTAATGATGGTAGAGCAGCCAACGCTAATGATCTTGTTTGGGGGATGAAGCGGCTTGTCAAATTAAAAATGGCCGATGCGGCAACTTTTAATGAATATGGCATTACAGAAAAAAATATTGATGATGCTTTGCAAGCGCCTGATGAAAAAACGGTGGTGATGAAATTTGATAAGCCTTATCCAGCAGAGCTTATTCTTAATAATGTTGTTGCAAATCAAGTAACGGCTTTGCTTGATCGTGAGACCATTATGAAGCATGAAAAAAATGGCGATCTGGGCAATCAATATTTGAAAACACATGCTGCTTGTGTTGGTCCTTATCAGTTAAAAAGTTGGCGCCCTGGAGAAGCTCTTTTGTTGCGTGCAAGCTCTCATTATTGGGGAGATGCACCAAAATTGAAGCAGATACTCATTCGTCATGTTGCAGAACCCGGAACACAACGTTTATTGTTGCAAAAACATGATATTGACGTTGCTCGTAATTTGACCCCTGAAGATCTTGCAGATCTACAAAAAACAACAGATGTTAAAGTGGAAAAGGTATTGATTCCAAGCATGATGTACTGGGGATTCAACATGACAAATCCCATTTTTGCTAAAGAAAAAGTACGCTTGGCGATGCGCTATCTCATAGACTATGAAGGTTTTGGTAAGAAGCTTCTCAAAGGGGTTGGTATTCCACGGGCAAGTTTTATTCCTCTTGGCAACTTTGGGGCTTTGGATGAAAAAGAAGGGCAACCCTTTAAGCTTGATATTCAAAAAGCCAAGAAACTTTTAGCAGAAGCTGGTTATCCGAATGGATTTGAAGCAAATTTTCTCGTCTCAAATACTCCTTATACTTTAGCTCTTGCTCAGTCTCTGCAAGATAGTACTGCACAGGCGGGGGTGCATCTTAAAATTGAACGTGTGGCAGGGACACAGTTGTTTTCAAAGGTAGATGCCCGAGCTTTTGATACAACTTTTATCGGATGGAATAGCGGATCTACGGATCCTCATACAATGGCTTCACGTCTTGTTTATAATCCGGATAATCGGTTTGAGGCAAAAAATACAGCCTATCCTAGTTGGACGCATGGGTATTTTGATGCAGAGATGAATCAAAAAGTTGAAGAGGCTTTATTTCAAAAAGATCCACAAAAACGGGCACAACTCTATGCTGATTTACAACGTGAATTGATGCAAAAAGGCCCTTATGCGTTTATCTATCAGAAATATAGTGTTATCGCGATGACACCTGATGTCAAAAAATGGGTTTGGAATAGTGCTCCACAAATTTTTTATAATAAAATTGAAAAATAGGTATCTCTTCAATGCTCTCAAATAAATAAAGAGTATTATCATGGTATATTCGGCGTTTTGCATAAGTTTTCGAGTTTTACAATACGTCGAATTTATGGATGATGGGTGGGTATGTTGTTGAATATCTTTTCAAGACATTCGAAGAGTTTTTCTCATTGAGGATATGTTTGTGTGGATATTAAGACTGAACATTTCAACTTCTCTGAATTGAAAAGGGGCAATTTATTTGCTGATTATTTGCTGAAAAAATCAGTGCAACCAATGTTGAATAATTTAATATTGCTAAAGAATAAAAGGATTTACATGTTGAAGAAAAAAATCTTTATGGAAGTATATTGGGAGGGTGTGGAATATTAGTTTTTTATGGTGTCCGTCTTTTCTTTGCTTTGAAAGATGATGAGATGACAATTGGAAGGTATTGTTTTACAGTACGTGAAGCAAAAGCTTGAAGAAGAAATAAAAGTCGTTGTGCTTAGCAAATTAACGATTTTTCCTGTTTTACCGAAGTTTCAAATTCTTATGAAAGCTCTTTTTTATTAAGGGATTTGAGCTAAGAGGGGATACTTTGATGATATTCAAAAATGTTAGAAGAGACAACCTTTCTCAGTAAGAGAGGAAAGGAATCTTAGTCTTATAGACTTCAATCGTAGACATTAAGAGATCATGAATGGCTCTGTTATTGGTGGGGTTTCATCGTATATCAGTGTATTTTCTTTTGTATGGTTTGGTTTACAAGTATGGACAAGAGGAATGATGAACAAGAGTTTTTTGGGGAAAGGTTTTAAAGCTTTATCTTTCGGTGCTTATGGCTCGTTCCATTTTATTATTTTGTTATTATTTTGCGTGTTTTTGCAATGTGGAAAATTTATATAATAAACTTTAAAGGAAGAAATCTATGAATTTAAAAAGAAAAATATTAAAAGAGAGCAGTCCTTTTGTTTCTGCTCTTATAGCTTTGGGGATGGCTGTACAACCAGTTTCAGCAAAAACACCGGCTGATACCCTTGTAATGGCTTTAAATCTTGATTCAATTGAGACTTTTGATCCTGCGCAGATCAATGAACGTTATGGCAATGAAATTATTGGCAATATTTGTGATAATTTGATCGATTCTGCAACAGATGATGCTGCTAAAGTTGTTCCTTCTTTGGCAAAAAGTTGGGATGTTTCGGATGATGGCAAAGGGACGGTACTTACTTTTCATCTGCGTGATGGTCTGAAATTTAATGATGGTCGTCCTGCTGGTGCCCATGATCTTGTTTGGAGTATGAAGCGGATTGTTAAGTTAAAATTGTCTGCAGCGGCAATGTTTAACGAGTATGGAATTACAGAACAAAATGTTGATTCTACTCTTCAAGCCCCAGATGATAAGACCGTGGTGATGAAATTTGATAAGCTTTATCCAGCACAGCTTATCCTTAGCCATATGGTTACGCTTCGTCTTGCTGCTTTGCTTGATCGTGAGACAATTATGAAACATGAACAAGATGGTGATATGGGAAATCGCTATTTGGCAAGTCATGCGGCTTGTGTTGGTCCTTATCAGTTAGTGAACTGGCGCTCTGGAGATGCGATTTTGTTGCGGGCAAGCTCTCATTATTGGGGAAAGGCACCCAAGTTGAAGCAAATTCTCATTCGTCATATTGCAGAGCCTGGTACACAACGTTTGTTGTTGGAAAAACACGATATTGATGTGGCCCGTAATGTAACGCCAGAGGATATAACCGATCTTCAAGCAACAACAGATATTAAAGCCGAAAAAGTGTTGGCACCGTCCATGATAATATGGGGCTTCAATGCAACAAACCCCATTTTTGCCAATGAAAAAGTACGTTTAGCGATGCGCTATCTTATCGATTATGATACTTTAGGAAAGACTCTTCTTAAAGATGTTGGTATTCCGCGGGCAAGCTTTATTCCCATTGGGAATCTTGGGGCATTGGATGAAAAAGAAGGGCAACCCTTTAAACTTGATCTTCAAAAAGCTAAGCAGCTTTTAACGGAAGCAGGTTATCCGAATGGTTTTGAGGCTAATATTTATGCAGGGACTTCTCCCTATCCTTTTGCTTTGCCTATTGCTCAGTCTATTCAAGACAATGCAAAAAAGGTAGGTGTGCGCTTTAAGATTGAACATTTTGTGGGGACGCAGTTGTTTTCAAAACTTTATGCACGCAGTTTTGATACAATTTTTGTTGGATGGAATAACGATTCTGCGGATCCTCATACAATGGCTTCACGCCTTATTTTTAATCCCGATAATCGGTTTGAAGCTAAAAATACGGGTTACCTTAGTTGGTGCCTTGGGTATTTTGATGAAGATATGAATAAAAAGGTAAGGGAAGCCTTGTTTGAAAAAGATCCACAGAAACGGGCACAAATGTATGCTGACTTACAGCGTGAATTTATGCAAAAAGGACCTTTTGCCTTTATCTATCAGACATATAGCATTATCGCTATGACACCTGATGTTAAAAAATGGGTGTGGAATAGTGCACCACGTATTTTTTATAATGCCATTGAAAAATAAACACGTTTTAAATGTTGTAACATAACGATGAATGTAATGACGATATCTTCGATGTTTTGTGCAGGGTTTAAAAGCTTTACAAAATATCGAAGTTTATCGGTAAAATGCATTTAAAATACATTACAGAATAATTTTAACATACTCTTTTTAAAAGAAGGGCTATGCATTTTATGAAAAGTCCTATACATAAGTATTAGGATTGGAAATTTCAATCTTAAGTGAAGTAAAAAATAATAAATTTATTTGTCCAAGAAACGGGCATACTGAATATAAGAAGAATTTAGTATTTTTTAGAAAAAGCGGGGACCTTAAAATGTGCTGTTGAGAAGAAATTGGGTTATGTGCAGGTGCATTGGGGGAATATGAGGTTATTGTGGAGCGAATGCTTCAAATTTACCATCTTTCCTTAAAAAATGATGAAATGCTGGAGATCGCCCAGGGATTATCCTTTGTGTATGGGGTCATGGAAGCTCAAATTTTCTTGTGAGGAAGGAGAAGAGTGGCCATTGTTGGGGAAACTATGCTTGTGAGGATTATCAAAGTATCAAAGGGTGATTGAGGTTTTAAAACAACCGAAGTCAGTGCTCTGAAGGCTATTTTGGGAAAATCACAAAAAGATTTTTAAAGCAGAAGTTCTGTTTGATGCGATAAAGAAGATCTTTGGCTTGTATCTTCAAAGTTACAGGTGTTGTGACATCGCCAATAGATGCTGTCATTTGTGGTATCATGCATCGTTTATCAGATCATTTTCCGTTGTCTCTTTTGTTTTAGCCTACCAATATCGCTCTCAAGCGGTGGTTCTTGCTGTTTAAAGGTTTGATATTTTGTCTTGAGGAGCTGTGTTTTAAAAGCCTGATCTTTTTATTTTTGCACGTTTTTATTGCGTGAGGAATTTATATAATAAACTTTAAAGGGAAAAATCTATGAGCTTAAAGAGAAAAATATTAAAAGGGAGCAGTCCTTTTGCTTCTGTAATTATTGCTTTTGGGATGTTGGTGCAACCAGTTTCAGCAAAAACACCGGCCGATACCCTGGTGATGGCTTGGGATCTTGATGCAATTAGTAATTTTGATCCTGCGCAGCTCAATGATCGGTATGGTGCTGAAATTGTTGTCAATGTTTGTGATAATTTAGTCGATTCTGCTAAAAATGATGGAAGTAAAATTGTTCCTTCTTTGGCAAAGAGTTGGGATGTTGCAAGCGATGACCAGAGTACGGTGATTACTTTTCATCTACGCGATGATTTGAAGTTTAATGATGGTCGGCCTGCTGGTGCTCGTGATCTTGTTTGGGGGATGAGGCGAGTTGTCAAATTGAAGCTGTCTAATGCAGCAACTTTTAATGAATATGGTATCACAGAACAAAATATTGATGAGGCTTTTCAAGCACCCGATGAGAAAACGGTAGTGATGAAATTTGATAAACCTTATCCAGCAGAGCTTATTCTGAGCAATATTTCCACTAATCGTACTGTTGCTTTGCTTGATCGTGAGACACTGATGAAACACGAACAAGATGGTGATATGGGTAATCGCTATTTGGCTAATCATGCTGCTTGTGTTGGTCCTTATCAGTTAGAAAGTTGGCGTCCTGGAGAAGGAATTTTATTGCGGGCAAGTTCCCATTATTGGGGAGAGGTACCCAAATTAAAGAAAATCTTAATTCGTCATATTGCAGAGCCTGGAACACAACGTTTATTGTTGGAAAAACACGATATTGATGTGGCTCGTAATTTGACACCAGAAGATATAGCTGATCTTCAATCAACAACAGATATTAAGGTTGAAAAAATATTAGCTCCATCTCTGATTGTCTGGGGATTCAATGTGACAAATCCTATTTTTGCAAATGAAAAAGTACGTTTGGCGATGCGCTATCTTATCGATTATGACACTTTGGGAAAGACTCTTCTTAAAGATGTTGGTATCCCACGGGCAAGCTTTATTCCTCTTGGTAATTTTGGAGCTTTGGATGAAAAAGAAGGGCAATCCTTTAAACTTGATCTTAAAAAAGCTAAGCAGCTTTTAACAGAGGCAGGGTATCCGAATGGTTTTGAGGCTAATATTTTTGCTGGAAAATCTCCTTATCCTTTTGCTTTGCCTATTGCTCAGTCTATTCAAGACAATGCAAAAAAGGTAGGTGTGCGCTTTAAGATTGAACATTTTATCGGTACGCAGTTGTTTTCAAAACTTTATGCCCGCAGCTTTGATACAATTTTTATAGGATGGAATAATTCTTCTTCTGATCCTCATACAATGGCTGCACGTTTTATTTTAAACCCTGATAATCGGTTTGAGGCTAAAAACACAGGCTATCCTAGTTGGTGCCATGGCTATTTGAGTGAAGATATGAATAAGAAGGTGAAAGATGCCCTCTTTCAAAAAGATCCACAGAAGCGGGCGCAAATGTATGCTGATTTGCAGCGTGACTTCATGCAAAAAGGTCCCTATGCTTTTATCTATCAGACATATAACATTGTTGCTATGACACCTGATGTGAAAAAATGGGTGTGGAATGGTGCACCACGTATTTTTTATGCTTCCGTTGAAAAATAAACCTATTTTCAATGTTATAACTTATAAAAATACGATCACGATATCTTCGACGTTTTGCATAGGATTTAAAATTTTTGCAAAACGTTGAAGTTTATCGCTAACAAATCGATCTGTTGTATAGGGAAGGCTTTCTCAAGATATAGCTCTTTTAGAAAGATATTTTTTTCTCATTAAATTTTTATGGATGTTGAGATTGAATATTTTCACTGTCGTTGATAAAATTTTGGATGAAATAATCAGTATATTAAAAACCTTGATGATTTTAGTCATCAGTTTGAGACTAAGGATAGAGGTTGTTTTCTTATTGCTACCACGGATATGGGGTGAAGCGATAAGTTAAAAAATTAAAGATGCATTGTTTTGAAAAGAACCACAAAATAGGCGTAAAGAATTGAAGAATGGTAGGTTTATTTGGTGAAAATACAACTGCAACGAATGTTGCAGAATTTACTGTTTCCGAAATAGCAGGTGCTTTAAAGCGTGTTGTGGAAGAAAAGTTTGGGTACGTACGGGTACGTGGGGAGATCTCGGGTTACCGCGGTGCTCATGCTTCGGGACATGCTTATTTTTCCTTAAAAGATGATAAAGCGCGGTTGGAAGCTGTTATTTGGCGCGGGTTTATGGAAAAGCTCAAATTCCCTCCTGAAGAAGGGATGGAAGTTGTTGCTGTCGGTAAGCTTACGACTTATCCAGGGTCATCGAAATATCAAATTGTCATTGAGGCTCTTGAACCAACAGGGGTTGGTGCTTTGATGACTCTTCTTGAAAATCGTAAGAAAAAATTTGCAGAAGAAGGCTTATTTGATGAAGCAAAAAAAAAGCCTTTGCCTTATATGCCTCGAGTTATAGGTGTTGTAACATCACCAACGGGGGCTGTTATTCGCGATATTATTCATCGTATATCTGATCGTTTTCCGTTGCATATTTTGGTTTGGCCTGTCCGTGTTCAAGGGGAAACAAGTGGGAGTGAAGTGGCTGCTGCTGTTGAAGGTTTTAATGCGCTTACTTTAGGAGGACCAGTTCCAAAACCTGATCTGCTTATTGTTGCACGGGGAGGGGGAAGTTTAGAAGATTTGTGGGGGTTTAATGATGAAGCTGTTGTTCGTGCTGTTTATGGTTCTGACCTTCCCGTTATTTCTGCTGTTGGGCATGAAACAGACTGGACTTTGATTGATTATGTCGCTGATTGGCGTGCGCCAACCCCTACAGGAGCCGCAGAAAAGGCTGTTCCTGTTAAGCTTGATCTTGAAGTGAGTGTTGCGTCACTTGGGGCACGTTTGCGTAAAGGACTTGCGCGTTCTTTTGATTTTCATGAACAAAAGCTGCGTGCAGCTAGACGAGGTCTTCCTACTGTCGACCAATTGTTTGCTCTACCGCGGCGTGGTTTTGATGAAATTTCAAGTCGGTTACAGCGTGCTCTTTGTGTGAGTTATGATAAAAAACGTTTTTCTTTTCATGCCCTTCATCTCCGTCTTTCGCCCCGTTTATTAAATAGTGAAAAAGCACATCGCCATACAAAGGAATATACGGCACGCCTTCATCGTGCTTTTGTGCGCAGTGTAGAAAAACAACACGCGGCGTTAGAGTTGGCATGTAGGCTTTTAAAAAGTACTTCTTATCAGAATATTTTAGAGCGTGGTTTTGTTTTGGCTTTGGGGCAAGATCATAAGCCTATTAAACGGTTGGCACAGTTTCCTGAAAATGGACAAATAAATTTACGCTTTTTTGATGGAGATATCTGTGTTGCAACACAAGAGCCTGTTTCCCCGACACGTTCAAAACACAAGAAGATAAAATCGCCAAGTGATGACCAAGGAACGCTTTTTTAATATGGTAAATGTGGTGCTTGATGAAGGACTTCTTAAGGGGAGGGATGGAAAAGTTCGTTGCGCATGGGCAGGAACGGATCCACTTTATTGTGCTTATCATGATAACGAATGGGGAAAACCTGTTTTTAAGGATATCCCTTTGTTTGAAAAAATTTGTCTTGAAGGTTTCCAAGCGGGGCTTTCTTGGTTTACGATTTTAAAAAAACGTTCTTCTTTTCGAGAGGCATTTGATTACTTTAATTTTGAAAAAATCAGTCATTATAACGCGCTAAAGGTACAAACGTTGATGCAGAATAAAGGCATTGTTCGTCATCAAGGAAAAATTCGATCAGTGCTTAATAATGCCTTGAGAGCACAGGAAATTATAACCGAGTGGGGAAGCTTATCTCACTATTTCTGGTCTTTTCAACCTCCACAATCGGAGCGTTATGAAAAGATAGATTTTCAAACATTGTTGGAAAATCCCATCACTCCAGCTTCTCTTCGCCTTTCTCAAGATTTAAAGAAGCGCGGCTGGACGTTTGTTGGTCCCACGATTTGTTATGCCTTTATGCAGTCTGTAGGGATTGTCAATGATCATCTTGAAGGGTGTTTTTGTCGATAAATTGGTAAAATTTCTGACATAAGAGCTGTGATCGATAGGATAACCATTGAATTGTTTCATAAATGTGTGATTACAAAACTCAATTATATAAGATAACTGAAACATGCAAATGATACAATAGTAATGATTCTTTTTAATTGTTGCTGGTCATCAAAACGATAAAAGTATAGTTTTGAGAATGAGGAAACAAATGCAAAAAAGAATAATATCTTAACTATTCTGTATTTGGAGTTAGATAAGGGTGATATTTTATATATAAAGCAAGGATGTCATTGGGTTTCTAATTCACGTGCTTTCTTTAAAAATATTCCGCTCCTAAGCTCATTTTTTGACGGTCTTGGTGAATGGTATAACAGTGAAGTTATTGAGCATCACTATCTTACGCTTATGAAAGAATGAGCCGGTAGCATCACACACATTTTGCCAACTCTAAAATATTGCGATAACGCTTGGCATTTGAAATGGCTTAGAAAAAAGGTATTTTATTCATGTTTATTGATGAATGAAAGTGGTTGTTAGATGGGTGCTGTTGTTACATTGCTATACTTTGCTTGGGTTGTATGATCGTTCGTTTATTTGTGTGGTGATCGATTGCTCAAGACCAGCCTAGATAATACAAAATAAAATGCCGCGATGAAAAATTGACATTAAATAACTCAAGCTACTTGTGTTCGTTTTTTTTATCTGATAACTTCCTACCATTAGAGAGGGGGTTTGTTGTGCGTATGAGCTCCAGTTTTGGGAAGCATACTTAAGCTCAAACAGACGGGTATTTACTCCATTGCTTCGTTAAGTCTCTATATGTTGCTGTTTGGAATTAAACATTTTATTACAGCATGTTGTTTGTTATTCTATTTTTATAACAGCAAAGCAATGATGCAAATTAAAGTTTAGAATGATGTATATTTGTTATGTATTTGGGGCAAATTGTATAGTAAATTTTGTTTTTATGATAAATTAGGGGGATAGAGCTTATTGTCGCGTGCAAAGAGATATTACGAAAAGAATGTGATAATGGTTAGCAAAAAATGCATTCTATGTTTGCTATCGTTTGATTGAGACTGTCAGTCAATGAAGTTATAAAGTGGATGAAACTTTAAAGTAGGCAACTCTGTATAGGTGATGGGAAAATATTTGTTTCAATCTTTATAATTATAAATTTGCATATCATTTCATTGTCATTCATTGATAAAAAAATAAAGGGGAAAATTTATGAACTTGAAAAGAAAAATCTTGAAAAGAAGCAGCTCTCTTGTTTCTGCTTTTATGTCACTGGGAATGTTGGTACAACAAGTTTCAGCAAAAACGCCGGCGAATACCCTTGTGATGGCTTGGAATCTCGATGCAATCAGTACGTTTGACCCCGCACAATTCACAGATGTTTATGGAAGTGAAATTATTGGAAATGTTTGTGATAACTTGGTCAGTACTGCGACAGATGATCCAACGAAAATAGTCCCATCTTTAGCAACACACTGGGATATTTCTGGAGATGATCACAGTACGGTCATTACTTTTCATTTGCGTGATGGTTTGAAGTTTAATGATGGTAGAGCAGCCAACGCTAATGATCTTGTTTGGGGGATGAAGCGGCTTGTCAAATTGAAAATGGGTAATGCGGCGATTTTTAATGAATATGGCATTACAGAGAAAAATATTGATGATGCTTTGCAAGCGCCTGATGAAAAAACGGTGGTGATGAAATTTGATAAGCCTTATCCTGCAGAGCTTATTCTTAATAATGTTGTTGCGAGTCGTGCGACGGCTTTGCTTGATCGTGAGACCATTATGAAGCATGAAAAAAATGGCGATCTGGGCAATCAATATTTGAAAACACATGCTGCTTGTGTTGGTCCTTATCAGTTAAAAAGTTGGCGCCCTGGAGAAGCTCTTTTGTTGCGTGCAAGCTCTCATTATTGGGGAGATGCACCAAAATTGAAGCAGATACTCATTCGTCATGTTGCAGAACCCGGAACACAACGTTTATTGTTGCAAAAACATGATATTGACGTTGCTCGTAATTTGACCCCTGAAGATCTTGCAGATCTACAAAAAACAACAGATGTTAAA
>NZ_JAQISW010000011.1 GCF_028618435.1 Bartonella sp. MM73XJBT.G | reverse complement strand
ATATGCTTTAAACTCACCAAAAAATTTCGTAATCGCTGCTGTCAACGAAGTCTTCCCATGATCAACGTGACCAATCGTACCTATATTAACATGCGGTTTCGTACGTTCAAATTTGCTCTTCGCCATTTGAGCTCTCCATTTTCCGTCCAAGCCAAGGACTAAGTTAAAAATTAATTTACCAACCTAAAATTACGCGTATTTCTTTTGAATCTCCAAAGCAACAGCCGAAGGGACAGGCTCGTAATGATCAAACTGCATTGTATACTGCGCACGCCCCTGGCTCATAGAGCGAAGGGTATTCACATAACCAAACATATTTGCCAATGGAACCATCGCATTCACAACCGTTGCAATACCGCGTGCCTCAGTTCCTGAAATCTGTCCCCGACGAGAATTGAGATCACCAATAACATCACCAACATAATCATCTGGTGTAACAACTTCCACCTTCATGATCGGTTCAAGAAGCTGCGCACCTGCCTTCTTAGCACCATCACGAAAAGCTGCACGAGCAGCAATTTCAAAAGCCAATACAGACGAATCAACATCGTGATACCCACCATCGATAAGAGTAGCTTTTACACCAAGCATAGGGAAACCTGCAAGAGGACCTGACCCCATAACACTTTCAATCCCCTTTTGAACGCCCGGAATATATTCTTTAGGGACAGCACCACCAACAATCTTCGACTCAAAAATAAAATCATCACCTTCATGAGGCTCAAAAACAATTTTCACACGAGCAAATTGACCAGCACCACCCGATTGTTTCTTATGGGTATAATCAACCTCAGCCATCTTAGTAATTGACTCACGATAAGCAACCTGAGGCTGCCCAACATTTGCTTCAACCTTAAATTCACGCCGCATACGATCGACAATAATATCAAGATGAAGCTCACCCATTCCAGCTATAATGGTCTGACCTGATTCCTCATCTGATTTAACACGAAACGAAGGATCTTCCGCAGCCAAACGATTAAGAGCAATACCCATTTTCTCCTGATCTGCTTTTGTTTTCGGTTCAATCGCAATCTCAATAACGGGCTCAGGAAATTCCATCCGCTCCAAAATAACAGGCTTTAAAGGATCACAAAGTGTATCACCCGTTGTTGTTTCCTTAAGACCCGCAAGAGCAACAATATCACCAGCAAATGCTTCTTCAACATCCTCACGAGAATTTGAATGCATTTGAAGCATACGTCCTAAACGCTCCTTCTTCTTCTTAACAGTATTTTCAAGAGAAACACCTTTGTGAACTTTACCAGAGTAAATACGACAGAAAGTCAAGGAACCAACAAAAGGATCATTCATAATTTTAAAAGCAAGCATAGAGAGCGGAGCTTCATCAGAAGATTCACGCGTCGTCTCAGCTTCAGTCTTCACATCAATACCCTTAATCGCAGGAATATCAATCGGAGAAGGAAGATAGGAAACAACAGCATCCAAAAGCGGTTGAACACCCTTGTTTTTAAAAGCTGTACCACAAAGAACAGGATGAAACTGAACCTCTACAGTTCCCTTACGGATAAGAGAAACAAGTTGCTCGTTGGTTGGCATAACACCTTCCAAATAAGCCTCCATAGCAGACTCATCAACTTCTACAGCCATTTCAATGAGTTTTTCGCGATATTCTTCAGCCTTTTCTTTTAAGTCAGAAGGAATTTCACTTATCACCGCTGAAGCACCAATAGAACCATCCCACTTTAAAGCCTTCATCTCAACAAGGTCAACAACACCTTCAAAATCATTTTCTGCGCCGATAGGCAACTGCAAAACAAGTGCTTTAGCCCCTAATCGCGAACCAACCATTTCGACACTACGGTAGAAATCAGCACCTATTTTATCCATTTTATTAACAAAAACCATGCGGGGAACACGATATTTCTCAGCCTGCCGCCAAACAGTTTCTGTCTGAGGCTCAACACCAGCATTAGCATCCAATAATGCTATCGCCCCATCAAGAACACGCAAAGAACGCTCAACCTCGATAGTAAAATCAACGTGCCCTGGCGTATCAATGATATTAAAGCGACGCTTACGACCATCACGCCCTTCCCAAAACGTCGTTGTCGCTGCAGATGTGATGGTAATGCCGCGCTCTTGTTCCTGCTCCATCCAGTCCATCGTAGAAGCACCATCATGGGTCTCACCGATTTTGTGATTCTTACCCGTATAGAACAGAATACGTTCAGTCATCGTAGTCTTACCGGCATCAATATGAGCCATAATACCAAAATTACGATAATCTTCAATTTTATATTCGCGAGCCATTATATTTGCCTTAGTTTAAAACTTCTACCAGCGATAATGCGAGAATGCACGGTTAGCCTCAGCCATACGATGGACATCTTCACGCTTTTTCACGGCAGAACCGCGATTATTAGCTGCATCCATGAGTTCAGCAGATAAACGCTCAATCATCGTTGTTTCATTCCGCCCACGCGCTGCCGAAATTAACCAACGAATTGCAAGAGCCTGACGACGATCAGGACGAACATCAATCGGAACCTGATAAGTAGCCCCCCCAACACGACGAGAACGAACCTCAATATGAGGAGCAACATTCTCTAAAGCCCGATGAAAGAGATCTATAGGATCTGTTTTTACTTTTCTCTCCACAGAATCAAGCGCACCATAAACAATACGCTCTGCAACTGACTTTTTACCATCAAACATAATGGCATTCATAAATTTTGTAACAACCAAATCACCAAACTTAGGATCTGGATTAATTTCACGTTTTTCTGCTCTATGACGACGGGACATTAGCTTTGTCTCTCAATATTATTTTGGACGCTTCGCGCCATACTTTGAACGACGCTGTTTACGATTCTTGACACCCTGAGTATCAAGCAAACCACGAATAATGTGATAACGAACCCCAGGCAAATCTTTCACACGACCACCACGGATCATCACAACAGAGTGCTCTTGAAGATTATGTCCCTCTCCAGGAATATAACCAATCACTTCAAATCCATTCGTCAAACGAACTTTAGCAACTTTACGAAGAGCAGAATTAGGCTTCTTCGGCGTTGTTGTATAAACACGCGTACAAACACCACGCTTCTGCGGATTCGACTGCAGAGCAGGAACTTTATTACGTTTAACTGGCGCTACACGCGGCTTGCGAATCAACTGGTTTACGGTAGGCATGCAACCTTCCTCTTTTCGATCTACATTCGTCTCACCCAATCGGGTACTTCTATTTCTGCCTTCATCCACTCCAACAGAATCAGAACAGATTCCTAATTCTACACACAAAATCGGGCATAGCTGCTAAAAACAGTCTACCCGATCACAAGCAGAGAAGGCAATAGCCTTTTGCACTAGCATTTGCTTTTAATCCTATTAACACCCGCTTAAATGATCTTTTGCTTCATATCCAAAATAAATGATCATTTCGACATCGGTTACATTGGTGTCTAATAGCGAGAACACAGACATTCGTCAAGAACTAAACAGCAGAAAGTTTTCAAAAATCAAAATAAATTAAATTTTAAAACTTTAAATTTGCTTTTATTGGGTCTCTTGATAAATTAATTTGCCATAGTAATATCGCCTATATTAAAAACAATAATGTGACTGCGGTAAAAATATTAACGCAGCAAATTGAATTGCATATTTGATATCAAATTATGAGTGCCATGAAAATAGCAACGTGGAATATCGCCGGAATAAAAGCACGACATGAAACATTATATCAATGGCTACAGCAAAGTCAGCCAGACATAGTTTGTCTACAGGAAATTAAAAGTATTGATGAAAACTTTCCACGTAATGCAATAGAAAATCTAGGTTACCATATAGAAACACACGGACAAAAAAGCTTTAATGGCGTTGCGATTCTTTCTAAAAAAACACCGGATGAGGTGATCCGTCGATTACCAGGCAACGATAATGATGAACAAACACGTTACATTGAAGCCGTTTATTCAACGAACAAGGGTGTTGTACGTATTGCATCTCTTTATTTGCCAAATGGAAATCCTATTGAGAGTGAAAAATATTCCTATAAAATGGAATGGATGGAAAGATTATATGCACACGCAAAATCATTGCTTGCGTATGAGGAGCCCCTTATTCTAGCCGGCGATTATAATGTCATCCCTACCTCACGCGATGCAAAAAAACCTCAAGAATGGAATCAAGATGCCTTATTTCTTCGAAAAACAAGAAAAGCATTCCAGCGTATCCTTCATTTAGGTCTTTACGATGCTATCCGAAATGTCACCGATACACCCTCCTTCAGTTTTTGGGATTTCCAAGCTGGAGCATGGCCTAAAAATAATGGGATTCGCATTGATCATTTACTCTTATCACCAGAAGCAATTGATCACCTTATTTGCGCTCATAGTCAAACAGAAGTAAGGGGATACCCAAAACCATCTGACCACGTTCCTGTTTGGATTCATCTTAATATCAATTAAGGAAGTATAGCCCTTATTTCATAAGACCACAAAAAAATTCCACTCAGAAAAATAACTATGCTACATCATTCAAACAGTATATCTTAAGTAACTAAAATAAAAATGAATAAATGGAGGACATAAATGAAGAAATCATTGTTAATGTTTATTGCAGCAGCAGCCATTGGGCTCACAAGCGTCGCGCATGCTGAAAATGATACGTTTGAAAAAATAAAACAAACAGGGCAAATCACTTTAGGAGTCCGTGAAGCATCGGGGTTGGCCTACGCCCTTGGTAATAATAAATATGTAGGCTTTCATACAGAAATGGCAGAACGTATCATTGATGATATCTCAAAAAAAATTGGTAAACCGATTAAAATCCATTATCTTCCTATCACATCTCAAAATAGAATTCCTCTCTTAAAAAATAAAACCTATGATTTTGAGTGTGGCTCAACAACAAATGATATTGCACGTAGCAAAGAAGCAGCATTTGCTTATACAACATACGTTGAAGAAGTTCGGATTGCTGTAAAGAAAAACTCTAACATTAAATCTCTTGATGATTTAAATGGAAAAACAGTTGCAACAACCACCGGTACGACATCTGTTCAACTTATTCGTAAAAACAAACGTGCAAAAAACATTCACTTTAAGGTCATCAAAGGAAAAGATCACGCAGATAGTTTCTTATTACTCGAATCGGGTCGTGCCGATGCATTTGTTATGGATGCCTCAATTCTCGCTGGAAATATTGCAAAATCAAAGAATCCATCTGATTATGTCATTCTTGACACCGTACTTTCAGTTGAACCCATCGCCTGCATGCTGAGATTACATGACAAAAAATTTGAACAAGCAATCAATGACAGTATCCTACGTCAGATTAAAGACGAATCACTTGAAAAGCTTTATAATAAGTGGTTCATGAAACCGATTCCTCCTGCGAATACTGTTATGAACCTTCCCTTATCAAAACAGACGAGATATGCTTGGGATCATCCAAACAATAAGCCTCGCGAAAGCTACACAGAAAAAGATTTATAGAATTTGAAAAGAAGAACCACACTCTTTGAAAATTGAGTGTGGTTTATATTTTAGTTCACTTTTTAATAAATTCTGCTTATGTAGATAGGCTTGATTTATCGTTCTATTTGTGAATGACTAATTTGAGGGAATATTAATTAATGGATTTTTCTTTCCTTTGTAGAGATGACCTTACTCAGACACTGGTAACAGGATGCTTGGGCACTCCCGGCGTGAGTCATACTTATTTAGATACACTTCTTGATGGCTTAAAAAATACGGTTATATTGTCCATCTCTTCACTTATATTAGCTATATTTTGTGGTGTTATTATAGGAACAATGCGCACTTTACCCAAAACATCGATAATCAATTATATATTTCGCACTATCGGTACTATTTGGGTAGAAGTTATGCGTAACATTCCCCTTCTTGTACAGGTATTTTTATGGTATTTTGTTGTTCCTAAGATTTATCCCCCAGCGATGAAATTTTCCCCCATTCTCTTAATAACATGTGCATTGGGATTCTTTACATCGGCACGTATTGCAGAACAGGTTCGCTCAGGCATTGAAGCGATTTCTTCAGGACAACGCTATGCTGCTATGGCAATGGGATTTACAACTTATCAAAGTTATCGCTATATTATACTACCACGTGCTATTCGTACAATTATGCCACCGCTTACTTCAGAAGCAATGGGCATTGTGAAGAATTCATCTATAGCATTCGCTGTTTCAATAAATGAGCTCATGCAATTTCAATACCAAACAATTGAAGAGGTAAGTCATGTTTACGAAAACTATTTACTTGTTACGATTCTTTATATTCTCATAGCCTTATTTGTATTCATTGTGATGACAGTTATTGAACAAATGCTCAAAATTCCTAATTTTCAAACAAAGGGAAATTGAATATGATAAATTTCATAAGCTCTCAGTTTGGACTTTATTTTCCTTTCAATTTTTCCGACTTTGATTTTTCCTTTTTTACCTTTGATGTATTTCGTTCTTACATTTTATCAGGTTTACTCTTTAGCGTTTTTCTAACACTTTTTGCAACGGTATTAGGATTTGTTTTCGGCACACTTTTAGCGATGATGCGCCTTTCTTCCGTAAAACTTCTTTCTTGGATTGCAATCGTTTACATAACAGCGATGCGTTCAATACCACTTGTGATGGTTATCTTATGGTTTTTTGTGCTTCTACCTTTTTTAACGGGAACATCCATCGGTGCTAATAAATCAGCACTTATTACCTTTACCGCATTTGAAACGGCTTATTTTGCTGAAATTATGCGGGCTGGTATCAATTCAGTTCCGCAAGGACAAAAATATGCGGGACAAGCTCTTGGGATGAATTATTGGCAAAGTATGTATATTGTCATTCTTCCTCAAGCTTTTAGAGATATGCTTCCTGTCTTTTTAACACAAGTCATTATCCTTTTTCAGGATACAACCCTCGTGTACGCCATCAGTGGTCATAGCCTTTTGAATGGCTTTGATATTGCTGCTAATAATTTTGGTGTAAAACAAGAGGCTTATATTTTAGCAGCTATTTTTTATTTTGTGATCTGTTTTACATTGTCACAAATCGTTTTATATTTACAAAAAAAAGTATCCATTATTCGCTAACAGGAAAAAAAATGTCTACGCATATGATCGAAGTAAAAAATGTTTCTAATTGGTATGGCGAAATTAACGTTCTTAAAAATTGTACAACCAATATTAACAAAGGAGAAGTGGTTGTCGTTTGTGGACCATCAGGCTCAGGAAAATCAACACTCATTAAAACGATTAACGCTCTCGTCCCTTTTCAAAAAGGTGAAATTTGGATTAATGGAACACCAATTCATTCAAAAAAAACAAATCTGCCTAAATTGCGCAGCCATGTAGGAATGGTCTTTCAGCATTTCGAACTTTTTCCTCATTTATCTGTCACAGAAAATTTGACAATTGCACAAATAAAAGTCCTGAAACGAAGTAAAAAAGAAGCACTTGAACGTGGTTTGTTATATCTTGAACGCGTTGGGCTCCTTGAACATAAAGACAAATATCCGGGACAACTTTCTGGAGGGCAACAACAGCGTGTTGCTATTGCACGTGCCTTAACCATGGATCCACTTGTTATGCTTTTTGATGAACCAACCTCTGCTTTAGATCCTGAAATGGTAGGTGAAGTACTTGACGTCATGATCAGTTTAGCAGAAGAAGGAATGACGATGATTTGTGTAACCCATGAAATGGGATTTGCACAAAAAGTCTCGGAGCGTGTTATTTTCATGGATCAAGGAACAATTCTTGAAGACTGTTTATCTAAAGAGTTCTTTTCTAATCAGCAAGACAGAACACCAAGAACGCAAGAATTTTTGTCTAAAATCCTAAGTCATTAGCCGTTATATCATCGGAAAAAGCTCTCTCTACTATAAACTTGAATATAAAATAACAAAGTTTAATAGCAGATGAGAGGATGTAAAGAATATTACAAGCAGATAGTCAAAAGTTCTTATTTTTTAAAATATCCGCAACCAATGAAATTGCTGTACGTCTTTCAAATTCATTACAAAGAGTAAAAGCCTGCTCTTGCAAAGGGTAAATCCAATTTCTGTCTTTTACATTCGCTTTTTCATAGGCAGCAGCTAACATTGCCGTCCCGCGAATGATTTTTCCTTCTTGAATCAACATATTCCCAAGAATCGCTTGGGCAGCAGAATTTCCTTTTTTTGCTGAAAGTTGAAACCACCGTGCTGCTTGTATAAGATTCTTCTCCCTTCCCTCTCCCTTTAAAAATATTTTTCCTAAATGATACTGAGCTTTAGAATTTCCATAGTTCACCGCAGCCTGCATATAAAAACGAATGGCATAAGAAGGATTAGGGTTCACAGGCGATTGAGGAATACCTTTTTCCATATAGCCAGCAAGCTTAACCAATGCATCAGAAACATAACTTTCATCCTCTGAGCCAAGATCAGCACCTTTTTCAACGATATATACAAAAAAATGATAAGCTTTGTAATCATCTTTAGGGATACCATCACCGTTTGCATAGATAGAGCCAAGTTTCCAATTTGCGCCAATATGGCCCCTCTTAGCGGCACAAAATAGAGCTGAAAGTGCCTGATTTATCTGCCCATTTTTATAAGCAGACATGCCACGTTTAAAAAAATAAAACGAACCATCATGCAATTCCTGCAAGCTATTAACATCTATGGCATAAACAGTCGAAAAAAATCCTCCTAAAGTCACAATAATCGTAGCTTTTTTCCATATCTGAAAACTCTTGATCATTTTCCCCCTCTCTCAATGTTAATTGTTCTATCTATTTAAATTTCTTTGTATATCTTTAAAAGCTTCTTCTTAGTAAAAATACGAGAAATTCTAATAAATGAAAACTATCAAAACTGTTCAATAAAATAACCTACGCATTGAACAAAATTTCAAGAATGGAGGAAATCATGATGAATGGTAACATTTAACTACAAAAAATAACATGCAAGATGGATAAAATATAATGATGATCATTAACTTATCCCTTCACAATTATCTCTCCAGCTTAAAGATAAAGTTTCCCACTCCCACCAATCTGTAAACAATCCATTTTTTTGATAGATTCTAACTTCTGGTCACCTTATATACTTTTCTTCATAGATGATATATTGATTTATAATAATAATTTTCTGTTTTTTATTGAATGAGATCCCCGAATAATGCTATGAAGTTATCCATCAAAAAAGTAAAAATCAACCCAACCGCTCTAAAGCAATAGATACCTTCTTTCGCGCAGCACGTAATTCTATCACCCTATTTTGTTCGCTTTCAACAATTTCTGCTTTTGCATTTGCTATAAATTTGGGATTATTTAATTTAAGCGATATTTTTTCAATATCTTGTTCAATTTTACGGACCTCCTTCCTCAAACGAACACGTTCAGCCTCCAAATCAACCAACTGCCCTAATGGCAAACAAAAAACAGCCTCTCCCGAAATCATTTGTGCCGATACTTCCGGAACCTTATCAGAAAAATCAATGACTTCAATACGCGCTAACTTTTTAAGAAGTGCATCATAACGCTGCACACGCTCTCGCGTCACGTCTCCTGCTTCGACAACGACAAGAGGTGCTCGTGTAGCCGCTGGGATATTCATTTCAAAACGTACAGACCGAATCCCCGTGACCACATCAATAAGCCAATTAATATCAGCAGCAGCAGCCTCATCTATCAATGTTTTCTCTGGCCATTTTGTCAACGCGAGCATATCTTCACGCTTGATCTCTTGCGTTTCTGTAAGAGCCCACAACTCTTCTGTCATATGAGGCATAAAGGGATGAAGAAGTTTATAGACTTCATCTAAAATCCAAGCAGTACAAGCTTGAGCCTCATTTTTAGCCTCTTCATTTTCACTCTGAAAGATAGGTTTGAGAAGCTCTAAATACCAATCACAGAATGTATTCCAAATGAAACGGTAAAGTGTAGCTGCAGACTCATTGAACTTATAATTTTCAATACCCGTCGTCACTGCTGAAATTGTTTTAGAGAGTTCTGTTAAAATCCAACGATTAAGTGCCAGCTTTGCACATTCTGGCTTAAAAGTAGAATCATGCTTTACACCATTCATCTGTGCAAATCGGGTAGCATTCCACAATTTCGTAGCAAAATTGCGATAACCAGCAATACGGGAAGTATCAAGTTTTACATCACGACCTTGCGCTGCCATAATAGCCAAAGTAAAACGAAGGGCATCAGCGCTATACTGATCAATAAGCTCTAAGGGATCAATAATATTTCCCTTTGATTTTGACATCTTTGCACCCTTTTGATCTCGGACAAGAGCGTGCACATAAACCGTTGGGAAAGGAACTTCACCCATAAAGTGAAGTCCCATCATCATCATACGAGCAACCCAGAAAAAAATAATATCAAATCCTGTCACGGATAAAGATGTTGGATAAAAAGTCGATAATTCAGTCGTTTTATCGGGCCATCCTAATGTTGAAAAAGGCCAAAGAGCTGATGAAAACCAAGTATCTAAAACATCCGGATCGCGGATTAATTCAACCACCTCACCATAATGAGCAAAAGCCGAATCTAAAGCCTCTTTTTCACTTTTTTCAACAAAAACTGTTCCATCAGGACCATACCAAGCAGGAATCTGATGTCCCCACCATAATTGGCGAGAAATGCACCAAGGCTGAATATTTTGCATCCAATTGAAGTAGGTTTTTTTCCAGTTATCGGGAACAAACTGCGTTTTTCCTTGTTGAACAGCCTCTATCGCGGGCTTTGCTAATTCAGCAGCATGAACATACCATTGATCTGTCAAAAAAGGTTCAATAGGTACACCACTGCGATCTCCATGAGGAACCATATGGGAATGATCATCAACAGAAGCTAAATATCCTCCTTCTTCCATCAAAGAAATAATCTTCTGGCGTGCAACAAAACGATCAGCTTTATCGAGATTTTCTACTAACATTTTTAGTTCATCTGATAAAACCAAACCATCAAAAAACGCTTCATTCTCACAAAGAAAAATCTCGGCATTTTGAGTAAAAATATTGATTAAGCGTAAATCATTACGCTGTCCTACTTCAAAGTCATTAAAGTCATGGGCTGGTGTGATTTTTACCGCACCACTTCCTGCTTCAGGATCAGCATGCGTATCACCGACAATCAATAACCTACGACCAACAAGGGGCAAAAGAGCATTTTTACCGATAAGATTTTTATAACGCTCATCTTCAGGATTAACAGCAATCCCTGTATCACCAAGCATTGTCTCTGGTCGTGTTGTCGCCACTGTTATAAAAGTTGTCGCATCATTTGGATCAAAAACTTTACCCTCAAGCGGATATCTAAAATGCCACAAATGCCCTTGAACTTCTTTTTGTTCAACTTCAAGATCCGAAATAGCCGTTAACAATTTAGGATCCCAATTGACGAGGCGCTTATCTCTATATATCAATCCTTGCTTATAAAGTGTGACAAAGACTTCACGAACAGCCTGCGACAACCCCTCATCCATTGTAAAGCGCTCACGCGACCAATCACATGAAACGCCAAGACGGCGCAACTGGTTCGCAATAACACCTCCCGTTTCATGACGCCATTCCCAAATACGCTCAATAAATTTTTCTCTTCCCATTTCTTGACGCGTTGGCTCTTGGCGTTCTGCAAGCTGACGCTCTACAACCATTTGTGTAGCAATCCCAGCATGATCCATACCAGGCTGCCACAATACATTTTTGCCACGCATCCGCTGAAATCTAACCATTATATCTTGAATTGTCGTATTGAGCGCATGACCCATATGAAGTGAGCCTGTAACATTAGGCGGTGGAAGCATAACACAAAAAGGTTCTGCTCCACTTTTAGAACCCGCTCCCGCTTTAAAAGCTCCACGAGTCTCCCATCTCTTTGCAACCCGTTGCTCTATGGAAGCAGCATCATAGTTTTTTTCTAACATTCTATCCATCCATAACGCCGCTGAAAAACATAAAAATAATGTCAAAAAATCATTAAGATGACTTTTTAATCGCCTTCACAATTTCTTCACGTAAAATATCTTCCAGCAAAACAGGCAATTTAGACTGCAACCATTCTGCTATAGCCGGCCGCAACACATCCCTTGCAATCTTTTCTGCAGAAGAAATACAATACGCAGACAACTCTACACGACCAGTCCTTCCAGATTCTGATTGTGGCTTTCTGATCTCATCTTCATATTCTTTTGCTTTATAAACAGAATTCCGTTCTTCAGAAGCAAGCTTCATCTTTTGCACATCCACACCAACTGTATTATTTTCTACCGCTGTATCCTCTTTCTCTTGTGCACTCCCTCCGCCTTGATTTTCAGCAGAAAGACCAATGCGATCAGCTAAAGCTTTCATAGCATCATCAACCGATAGAGTTGTATCATAAATACCTTCTGAAGCAACTTCTGAATGATCTTCCGAAGCATTTACTGCGACATCTTCATTTAAAAAATGATTAGATTGAACAGCATTTTCTTCGATTATTTCACGAATAGATGTCAAAATTTCATCCATACTTGGCTCACGTAACACGCTTGAACTCTGTACCATACTTTACAACCTCTCAAAGACGCAACAACAAATAGAATCATATTTTCAGTGTATGCAAAAGAATTATAAGATCAACATGCCTCTCGTGATATTTTCAAATATGCTTATCATAAAGAGGGCGCTACACACAACTTCCTGCATTTTAAAAGAACATATCACTGCTCTATTTTTCAACATATCCAACAACGGATTAACTAATTTTTTAAAAATTAAAATTATTTGAAATCAAAGGAGCTATTTTTATGCATTATCGAATATATTGAATTGTTTTTAAGCCTAGATAATTCGGTGTTAATTTACCAATAGACGATTGAACACTATAGCTCGCTACAACAGCATTACGCTCTGCCATTGCGAGCGCAATTTGAGCATTAATCAATTGAGTACGAGAATTTAAAACATCTAATGTTGTTGCCTGCCCTACGTGATTTTCTTGAACACGACCTTTAAGAGCAATTTCAGCAGCACGAACACTTTCACGGTAAGCAATAACAGATGCGCGTGCAGCTTCCAACTGGAACCAAGCAGAAGTAAGGGCTTGTCTCGTATTACTATGGGCCAAATCGAGTTGAAGCTGCGCCTGTCCAAGCTGCTCCTTCGATTGGCGAATCTGTGCAGACGTACGCCCCCCTTCAAAGATCGGAACACTTAACGACAACCCTATCGATTTAGAAAAGCCATCCTGACCAGCACCACTGTATATCCGATTATAAGATGCTGTTGCAGAAAAATCAATTTTAGGAAGGAGTGCTCCTTCTTTCGCTTTTACATTGTAACCACTCGCATTGACTAAATATTGAGCATAAAGGATTGCTGGATGCATCACAACGCTCATTTGGTAAGCCGTATCAAGATTGACGGGAAGATTTGTGGCAACGGGTGGACGTTTTAGCTTTTCAGGATCAGAACCAATAATTTGTCGATACACTGCTTCTGCTGCTTTTACATCAGCACGAGCAAGACTCAGTTCTGAAACCGCCACGGAACGTGCAGCTTGGGCTTGAGCAAGATCAACACGCCCTCCCTCACCCACATCAAATTTTGCTTTATTGGAACGAACTTGCTCTTCAAGAGCTGCTAAATTTTCTCTCCGAAGATCGGCAACACGACGCACCTGATAGACATTCGCATAAGCTGTCACAGTCTCTAGAAAGGTATTTTGTTCAGCATTACGAAGATACTCACGTTGCGCCTGCAGCTTAACTTGAGCTGAAGAAAACATATTTTGCGTGATAAAACCGTCAAATAATCTTTGGTTTAATCTTACCCCTATAGATCCAGAAGTTACATAAGGACCTGTAAAAGACTTACTCCGCCCATAGCTTCCAACTCCTTCAACTTGTGGTAATAACCCTGATCGCGCGATGACAACATCATCACTGGCTATACGAACAGCCGCCCGTTCACTATTCAACTTAGCGTTGTGTTTATAAGCTTTAGAAAAAGCATCCATCAATGTTTCAGCACAAACAGTCTCTGAGAGTAAAAGACTCAATACCAACAAAAAACACGCCTGAAACTTCTTGCTTAATTTAAACACAATACACACAATAACAAACCCCAAATAGATAACCAAACTATCTTTTATTCATAAAATGAACAAGTACTAAAATACAAAATCAGGTGTTTTTAAAAAACAAGGAAGAGGCTTTACGGCAAGATTAAAAGCTCGACAGCAAGAAATGATTCCATCTTCTTTTATGTAGATTCGTGCTACAGCAGCATTTCCATCCCCTTCAACCACAACAAGACGTCCACTGTCTTTCATTTGATCAAAGATACCTTGTGGAATAAAATCGACAGATCCCTCTATAAAAATCACATCATAAGGTCCCTCAACAGTATATCCCTGCTCTAATGGACCAAGAATGACAACCACATTATCACATTGATTATGTTCCAAAGCTTCAAGAGCATGTTCAAAAAGAGATTGATTACTTTCCAACGCAATTACAGACCCTGCAAGTTTTGAAAGCAAGGCCGCACAATAACCACTATTTGCACCAATATCTAAAACAACATCTGATGATTTTACAGCAGCAAGCTGTAACAATTTTGCGAGAGATGCCGGTTTCATCAAATAGCGTGCAGGAGCTTCATCGCGCACTGGACATAAAACAATATCGGTATCAAGATAGCTTAATGCTTTCATATCTTCCGATACAAAATCTTCACGAGATATCGTTAAAAACGCTTCAAGAACTGATAAATCCGTTACATCAACTGTACGAATTTGATTGTCAACCATTTTGCGACGAAGCTCAGCAAAATCTGCAACCATAACGACTATTTCTCCTAACCTACAAAAAATAAACAAAACAGTAACAATGAAGGACTAAGATCTCTTACACTGTAGGTGTTACAAAAAAAGATACGACAGTCAACAACTCGATTCTAACAGGACAATTTCTTATACAAAAGCGTTTTTATATTCTTATATAAAAGTGCCTTTATAACTGTAGAGGGAAATAATCTCTATCTTATGCCTCCCCTAAAAGCCGTTTCATTTAAAATCGGCTGGAGGCCTCGCCCGGAATCGAACCGGGATACAAGGATTTGCAGTCCTCTGCGTAACCATTCCGCCACAAGGCCTCATCAACAAATATAGAGGTTTCAATAAGGGAATGCAAAGCATCCGTCAAGCTGTAGAAACCTTCTATCACCTTTTTTCCTCTTACTTATACAATTTATCATATTTTTTTTAAAAAAAGTAATTTTATCCTTTGCAAATCAGTATTGCTTTGCTATAGGCTCTTCAGCTAGATGGTTGAGTATCGTTCCCCGGTAGCTCAGCGGTAGAGCAACCGGCTGTTAACCGGTTGGTCGCTGGTTCGAATCCGGCCCGGGGAGCCATTTAATTCTTTTCTTCATATAACTTATTGCTTTTGGTAATATTTTTTAAAGTTAGGGATGCCCGAATAAGTGTAAGGGAATAAGATTTTTGCAATAAGATAGAAATACAATATCCGAGAGGATGTGTTTCTTACAATGAATGATTGATCCATTAAAAAAGTTATTGCACAAATTTTTTCTTATGGGTTAATTTCAAGATAATTGTTTTTTCAAACTACCCTACCGCACACCTTTATCAGAAAACACTGTAATTATTGGTACGTTATAAATTACGATTTATTTCATGAGAGGAAATTATTAAACGCCATCAATAACGAAAAAAGTTTCGTATAAGCTTTGTTTTCCAGCCCCAAAATAATTTTTACTTCAATAAAGCAATAAATCTCAAAAAATGCTCTTGAAGCAATCATTAAAAAAAACGGAAGAATAACAATCAAAATCATCTATATTATAGCCATACACCCCATACCGATCTCCCTGAAAGCAGGAACTCCCAACCAAAAAGTTTGTAAAAATCGAGCTTCTTATCTAGCGGATTGCTTTTTCTCATCACTTCATAAAACCTACAAATAGCCTTGCCTTGAATACTCATCACATCGTCATAAAAACACTGAAGTATGTAAAATGTTATGAGCTTTATATAATGCCCCTAAAAAGAGTGTTTTACAGCACAAATAGTATATCAATCTAAGTTGGTAAGAATCCTATGAAAATCTTTAACAAATCATAGGCGCTTTCTTCATTATTTCCATTATATTATGCATCTACACCATATTTAAAGAGACACCCCTTAAATCCCCTAAAGCCGTTTCACAATAGCCCTCGTAAATAGTATAAAATAAAAAACATTGATGAGCGTCATCTTTGATCTACAATAAAAGCCATACCATCATACTATTTTCTCACGCTCGATGTTAGAAATATTCCTTTCCTTTACAAAAGGTTACAAGAGATATTTTATTGATTACTTAAATGTTTATCCACACGAAAATCTCATTTTTAATATGCAAACAAATAGTTTTAAGAGATCAATATAAACAGATTCGAAATGAGAAAATTTTACGATAGAGATAGATTATTTAATATATAAAACAATAATTTGTCATGATATAATTAAACTTTTAAATTAAAAGTTATCATGAAAGATAAAACAGATCTTTTATATAAATAAAATGCATCTTTATCCCTATTTTAAAAAATTGAAATAAAGCAAATAAGTAATTTCTTGTGCAATGTTTTTTTTCAAAAGATCTTTAAATCAGTCCAAACGTTCAAAGGTTTTCATTTTTTAGAAATGAAAACCTTTAAGGCATAATCTCTTTTCAAGATTTTATTTAAGCCGCTTTCTTGACTGACTTGCGAAAACGAAAAGCCCTTGCAAGCTTTACAGCCACTTTTTCTTTTTTACGCCTCTCATTTGAAGATGAAGAATTCTTCCGCTGTAACTGTGCAGCATCATCTTTTCGATTTAAAAACTGCTTCTGACATTTAGATTTTTTTAAACGGCGTTCTTTATTGTTTTCTTTCTCTTCACTTTTTGGAAGAATCGGCTTTTCTGGAAATGCTGCAAATTGTTCTGGAACAGATTCAGGAACTAATTTCATGCGAATCAAGTTCTCTACAGCGCGCAACCGAGTCCTTTCTATCTTTTCATCAAAAAGTGTAAGTGCCTCACCAGATGCACCGTTGCGCCCAGTACGGCCGATGCGATGTACATAATTCTCAGCTTCATCTGGTAAATCATAATTAATCACGTGGCTTACTCCTGGTACATCAATACCGCGTGCAGCAATATCTGTTGCAACAAGAATCCGTACATCTCTTTCACGAAATGCTTTTAAGGCAGATTGGCGAGCACCTTGTGATTTATTCCCATGAATTGTTGCAACTAAATAGCCTATCTTTGCTAAATGACGTGTAACAGTATCAGCCCCATGTTTTGTTCGAGTAAAAACAATAACCGAATTAAAAGCTGGATTTGTCAAAATTTTACTTAAAACATTCTTTTTTTCATGCGTAGGAACACAATATAATTTCTGGGTAATCTCTACAGCTGTTGTGCCTTGAGGGGCAACTTCAATCTTCACCGGATCATTGAGTAAAGACTTTGCAAGAGCAATAATTTCTTTTGGCATTGTTGCAGAAAAAAGTGCTGTCTGACGTTCTTGATGCAAAAGCTTTGCAATTTGCTTAACATCATGAATAAATCCCATATCCAACATACGATCTGCTTCATCCAAAATCAAAAAACAAGAGTGAGAAAGATCAATACATTTTTCACGCACAAGATCTCTCAAACGCCCTGGAGTTGCAATCAAAACATCCACACCTGCTTCCATACGCTTAATTTGTTTTAAACGTGGTACCCCCCCAAAAATAAGACACGTCGAAAGATGTGTCCCTCTCGCCACAGTACGAATTGCTTCATCAATCTGAACAGCAAGTTCACGCGTTGGTGCTAAAATCAAAGCGCGTGCAGTTTTAGGAGAGCGTTTATCACCCAAAGTTAAAATTCGACTTAAGATAGGTAAAGCAAATGCCAAAGTTTTTCCAGAACCTGTCTGTGCAATCCCTAAAATATCGTTTCCTTTCAACATCATTGGAATAGCTTGTTCCTGTATAGGCTTAGGTTGACTCATCCCTGAAATGCGTAAATTTTTAATCAAAAGAGTAGGCAAACCTAACTTTTTAAAAACATCTTCTTTTTTTATAGACAAAATAAAATCTTTCCTCAGCTGAACAACTTTTGCGAAGCAATCAGCTGAACTCTCCACTCAAGAATCCGCGCAAGAGAAATTCTTGACATTTTAAACGAAGCAACACTTGAAAAGCGACCTGCGCAACTCATGAGTACCTTAAAATCAAGGTAAAAGCATATAACTTAACTTAAAAAAGCTAACAAACCAGCTTAGATACCTTTATTCTTATTATCCTTGGATTATGAAAAAAAGCAAGAACTTTACGAAATACATTTATCGCGCCCCCAAAATATTAAAATCATTCATTTCTTAATGATTGTCTCCATCGGTAAATGCACCTTGATAAAATCAGGATAAATCTCGAGAAAAACTGGATTTTGTAAAGTTTTTTGACCGCCATAAATTAAATACCATTGTGTTTTATCAAAAATCGCCAAAGTTTTATATTGAATAATGCGATCTTTCATCTCCAGAATCGTTGGAATTAAAGCATATAAAGTGCCGTTATCTGTTTGAAGATACTCAATATTTTCTTTATCTAAACAATAAGCACCAGAAGGAAAATTCTCAAATTGCTTATGCAACTGTTGAAGAAAATTATCACGTAAAGCATCCTCTGTTGTATTCAATCGACGTGCCATCTCTTTATAAAGCCGCTCAGGCATATAATGAGATATAAGCGAGAAGTCCTCACTTTTTATAGCATTATTGACATCAACAACTATTTTGAATAGTTCAGTTTTCTGTAGTGCTGTTGGCTGAGATGCTAAACTTTGTTGATTAACAATCAAAAAGAAAAATAGACTCAGCACAAAATAAAAAACAGACTTCATTTTTACACTTCTTGTTTTAGTAAAATTTCAATTTTTTAAATAACAAAATCAAATAATGTTTGATCATCTGTAATATCACGATAGCGCCAACCTAACGCTTGAAATTTTTCCTCTAAGAGACGAAAATTATCGTATTTTTTTGTTTCAATTGCAACCAATACAGAGCCAAAGTTTCTCGCTGACTTTTTAAAATATTCAAAACGCACAATATCATCATCGGGTGATAATGTGGATAGAAAATGACGTAATGCACCAGGATGCTGTGGAAAACTAAAAATAAAATATTTTCTCAAGCCTTGGAAACGTAAAGAACGTTCTTTAATCTCTGGCAAACGCTCAAAATCAAAATTACCTCCTGAAATAACGAGTAGAATTTTTTTACCCTTTAACTCTTGAGGTGAAATACTGTTAAGCGCATCAATCGATAAAGCACCAGCCGGTTCAAGAACCACACCTTCTACATTAAGCATTTCAACCATCGTAGAACAAACACGATTTTCAGGAACTGTAATGACACAATCAGGAGAAAATTGCTTTAAAATGGTATAGTTTAGCGCACCAATTTCAGCCACCGCAGCCCCATCTACAAAAGTATCAATATTGTCAAGTTTAACCCGTTTTCCACTCTCCAGGCAAGCAAGTAAGCTTGCAGCTCTTTGGGGCTCAACAAAACGAAGCTTTGTGTTCCAACCATATTCCCCTAAAAACTTGCTCACCCCACTTGCCAAACCACCTCCCCCTACCGGCACAATCATTAAATCCGGCTCACTTTCTCCATTGAGTTTTTTCCATTGCAAAGCAGCTTCGCAGAGCACTGTCGCTTGCCCCGTAATAATGCGAATATCATCAAACGGAGGAGCCATCACACCACCGTTCTCCACCACAAAAGATTGCGCAGCTTCATAACATTGATCAAATGTTTCACCAACCAAACGAATATCAATAAACTCTTCACCAAAAATACGTGTCTTCTCAATTTTTTGTTGTGGCGTTGTCATGGGCATAAAAATCACACCTTTACGTTTAAAATAACGACAAACAAAAGAAACCCCTTGTGCGTGATTCCCTGCTGAAGCACACACAAATGCCGAATCTGAAGATATACTGCTCAGCATTTCTGAAACAAAATTGAAAGCACCACGAATCTTATAAGACCGTACTGGTGTTAAATCTTCACGCTTCAAATAAATTTCTGCATCATATTTTTGGCTTAGAAAATCATTTCTTTGAAGAGGAGTTTCAGCAAACACGTGATGCAATCCCGCCATAGCTTTTGTAACGTCTTGAATAAATTTACTCATAACAGTGATCATTTCATGCTTTGTTTATATTATACAGGCTTTTTCTAGCGATAAAGAAAACCATTGTCAGTCAAAATTTCACGAAAAAAATGAATTCTTTTTCTTTTGTTATTAATTCTTGATTCAATAAAAGATATAGCTTATGAGAGAACTCTCATTGCGGACGTGATGAAAACGGTAAACATAGCAGACTTAAAATCTGCCGGTCGAAGACCTTGCGGGTTCAAGTCCCGCCGTCCGCACCAGAACATTTAGATTTTCCTTTATTTTTCAGTAAGTTATTGAAAATAAAAAAATTAAAAGGTTTTCTAAACCACCTTTTGAAACCTCATCATAAGGATATAAAATGAAACTGTAATAATGCGAAAAGAGAATCTCCCCTTCTCTGCAAATAAATATTCAGGCCATACTTTATGAATTAAAGAAATTTAATTCTTAATAATTAAGAATCTGAGTAACACTTCTTTACCCCCTCTCCTCATTACTCAAAACCAAAGAGATCTATTTCTTTATCATGAAATAGCATTTACTATGCATAAAATTTCAAAAGATAAAGGTCCTATTTAAAGATAGGACCTCTTGACTGGAGCTTCTTGATTTCCACAAAAACTAGAATTTATAAGCTATTCCTGCACGAAAGTCATTCGTCTTATACTTAACTTCAATCTCATCTTTAAATTTCTTTTTACCAAAATCCGAGTAACGATATTCTGCACGTACAACAAGATTATCTGTCATCGCAAAATCAATACCACCACCAAGCGTATAACCCATCATCGTTTTTGTAGCATCATGTGTCTTACTGAAGGGGTTCTCTCCTGTAATAACTGTCGATAAAATATCTTCAAACTGTCCATAAGCGACACCACCAGCAATATAAGGCATTACCCGACCAGCAGAAAACCCAAAACGTACCCGTGTAGCACCCGTCCATTTTTGTTTTAAAGTATGATTAAAAGTTAAACTATTTTTCTCTTCTTTATCCTCTGGATCAGATCGAAGAAAACCTCTCCCCGTTCCACTGGAAAATTTAGCCTTTTTTTCTTTTCCATCTTCTGTACCTTCAGTATCAGTACCCGATCCACTAGACTCAGTTCCTTCAGTACCCGATCCACCAGCACCTGATTTATCAGCTTGAAATTTCGTTTTTGTATCCTTTTTTTCCGTTAAAATGATATCCGTATCAAGTCCAACAACCAAATTATTACCAACATCAAAATTAATACCTGCATATAAACCACCTACAAACCCAGAAAGGTCAGGCATATACTGTTTTTCAACGGGGACCCATGGCTTACTTTTACTCTCCTCATCCGGATAGAGTGGAATATTAACATCACGCGTTGTTGCAGAAGCTTTACTTGAAAAGCCACCAATTTGACCTCCGAAATAAAAACCTGCCCAAGAAAAAGGTGACGAAGAAACAATTTCTGAAGCAACATGTACTGGATGTACAGGCTCTTCTCGCGCCACCACATCGGCAGACTGTACTATAGAAGGTGAAATAAAAGAAAAAACAGATGCTGTTAGAAATTTTGTATTCATAAAATTATACCCCATTGCTAAATTTAAATATAATCAAAATTTACATTTAGAAAAACAAAGTTTTATAAAATTTATACCAAAAAATCACATGTACTCCTTTATAGTTACATTTAAAATAATAACCATATAAATACATCATTACATCAAAATTTAAGTTTAGCAAATAAATTTTAATAAATTTAAATATATTATTAAATATATTATATTTAAATAATTAATATAACAAATATTTAATAAAAAAATCTATTATATATTTTAAAATAAAAAACATAAAACATTTTGCATTAAAAATATCTCACTAAAAAACACAAAAAGAATATTTTGATATCTTCTTTAATGAGATAAATTATTAAAATTGCTTAAAATGATGTAATAATTTTTATAAAATAAATATTTAAAAACTATTATAAATATAAATCAATATTTTATATTTATAATAAATACTATAGATTATCTATATAATTATTAAATAACACCTATCTTACACAAAATCATCGCCTTTTTCTATCACTTTTCAAAAGGTAAGATGGTGAGCATATGCAAGTTTATTATCCTTCTAAAACTTGTCTCCAAAAAAGTTTTTAATCTTTTTATTTAAAAATTGCCCTTCCCCTACTAATTTCTATATTATCATCTGCCTTTATTACAAAACGGTCTTTATTAGGAAAAGTGATAAAGCATCCTTTCATACAAATTGTAACTGTTTGCTGAGAACTCAACGATATATTTAAAGGTATACTCCCTTCAACAATGATAAGAGATTGCACTTTTGCATCAGTATTTTTCACCGTTGCTGCAAAAGTTGTCATGGCAAAACTATCCCATAGCACAGCTGCTATAAAAACATGAATATATTTTAGCATTCTAGGATTCCTTCCTCAACAAAACGCTTATATAATACAAAGCGAAGAACATTTGTGACTTTAGTTGGTGAAGTAATATTAGGAACATAAATAGCTAAATTAAATGAAAATTTTTTACTATCAAATGCAGTAAAACTCACCTGTGGAGCTGGGTTTTTTAAAACTCCTTCTGTTGTAGAAGCAATCTCTAGCAAAATTTCAACAACACGCTCTGGAGCAATATTGGCAGAAACAGCAACGGGAATATCAATTCGCCCCATTTTACTCTGCCTAGTCCAATTACTAACATTGTTATTAATCAAACTTGAATTAGGAATAATAATCGTTTTACGCTGCAATGTTTCAAGTTCCGTCGCGCGCACACTGATACGTTTAACAATACCACCCACAGATCCAGATTCCACATAATCTCCGATTTTAAATGGTCTTCCGATCAGAATAATAAGTCCAGATACAAAATTTTGCACAATATTTTGCAATCCAAACCCAATACCAAGCGATAGCCCACCAGCAATAAGCGCAAAATTTTTAAGATCAAAACCGGCCATTGATATTCCTATCAAAGCCGACACGACAATACCACTATAACCGATGACTGTTTTGATAGAATTACGAACTCCAGAATCAAATTCCCCATGCTCTAATACAGTTCCATCTAACCAACCGATAATTTGTCGGATGAGAAACCAACAAATAAAGAAAGCAACAATTCCAGTTACAAGAGAAGTTAAAGAAATGAATACATTTCCAATTTGAAAGCCGGTCATTAACTGCCACAACACCGCATTTAAATCAGAATATGAAAATCCGAATTGTACAGCAATTGGCATTGCACAAAATACAACGACGACCAAACTGAGAAAAATACTCAAAATTCCCCCCAATTGATTCATTGTTTTCTCATCTAAATGCAGCCGGTGCATCAGAGTATGACCAAGGCTTGTTTTCATAAATTGTCCTTTAGTTCCAAGTGCTTGAGCACTTTGTATTCCCAAATACATGAGAACTAAAAACGCTCCACCAATTATGATCTGCTGCACAATAAAACGTGCTAGGCCAACATAACCCAAACAATTCATGACAATCAGCAATATTCCCAACACAATGAGAGGAATACGTATATAAAATGGCCAAAAACGTGGCTCTTCTTTCCCTTGAGCGATCCCACGTCTAATGCGTAAAGGTATAAATGAGATAATAAACAGCAATATCGCGACAAGAAAAACAGTAATAAAACTTTTCGCAATCGTCAAAGAAAGAGAGGCGGAAATAATTTGATAAATACTATCGAAAACAGCATCAAATGCCAAAACTCCACCTAAAAAAGTAACTAAAACCACCAGTTGATATGCTGCAGACGGTATAATATTGAAAAGATTCGCGCGGATCTTATTCGATTCTAAAAGAACAACTGCTAAGCGATTGATTAAAAAAACGAATACGATTTGATATCCTATCGTCTCAAATACCGTTGTGAGTTTTCCTGGATCCAAACCAAAACTATCGAACAAAAATAATATAAGATAGACACAAACAACACATATAAGTGAAGGAAGAAGAACTGAAATAAAAGCAACCAATAAGCGTTGTAAATAAGATATTTCTTCATTACTCTTCATCAAATGACAGCGCACATGCGCCAGAATTTTGCGAGAAAAATAAAAAAGCCCTAAAGCAATAAAAAGTGGAATCAAAAAACAAAGAAACAGATCTAACAATTTGAAATAAAATACAAAATTCCACCATGAACTCAACAACAAAAGAAAATCAGATGCAGCCTCTTTGGTTTTTTGGGCAAGATGTTTGACCATAGGCATTGAAAACTCAAGCCTATGTGTAAGTGTGCGTTTAAAAAGCTCTCGAGATTGAGAAATAGCAAGTTCAACTATTCTATTTGTAGCCAAAAAGATTGCTTCAAATCGAAGAACTATACTATTAATTTCAGCTTTTTTCTCCATCAATTGAGAGCGCTCATCCACTGTTTTTTTCAAATCATCATGAAGCTCCTCCAATTGATCAAGAAGTGCATTAATATCATTAAGAGGAGCACGCAAAACAAAGGCTGCTTCTAGGGCACGTTTACTGATATCTTGTGCGCGTAACCGCAGCTCCACCAAAGCCCGTTCATCCTCTAATTTATTTTCAAATTCTTTTTGTAAAGTTTCTGTATTTTGTTCAAGAGTCTTAATAAGATGCTGTTGTTGTTGAATAATTTCATCAATGGAATAAGAAGTATCTCCTTGTCCAATGATCGCATTTTGCGATTCAAAGCTCCCCCCTGCACAACAACTGAATGCAACAATGAATCCAAAAATAAAGAAAAGGACGCGTAATTTTTTTCTAAAAAATGAATACATGTCTGCCTTAGATGTATAAAGAGGAATCTATACCCCTCCTAAAAATATGGCATAGAATAAATATTTTCAACTTTTATAGAATAAGCTTATAAAAGCTTTTCCTTCTCCCATAATACTGATAATAAAGAAAAAGGATAACGATAGGCTTATGAAGCTTAAGAAGATAACGGAGGCATTCTAACATGCTCTTTTTGCACTTTTATTGCAAAAAAGAAAATTTTCTCTCTTTTACGACCTGGCTGCTCCTGTCCAGCTTTAGCGTATTATTGACGAGCAACCTAGAAAAGCTAGTTTGTTTAAGCAAGCAATCCCAAGCAAATAACATAGTGAGAACGAACACACTTGATCCACAAAACGAATGTATTCACTTGAATGTTACAACAACCGAAAACAAAAAGTTTGTAACACTTTATAGAAATTCCATTCTACCTATAAATATTATTCAGAATATTCTAGCATTGAATCTCTTTTTAATAACGAGCATAATTTTTTGTAGACAATTTAGGCATATTCAAATGCAATATTTTGCCAATAAACGTGCTCCCCCCTTTTGCTTGAATTATGCAACGATCTTCTGATATCGTTTTTTGTCTTCCATTTTTATAACTATTAGATTGCCTATTAGCGGAATATATCATGCGTACACCTAGTTGGTTAACCACTTTTTATTGTTTGATTCTTTTAAGCAGCATTTATGTTGCCTTGCCTAATTTATTTTCGCAAGAACAGGTTAAAAGTTCAAAATTCTTACCTGACACCCGTGTAGCTCTTGGTCTTGATCTTCAAGGAGGCTCTTCTCTCCTGCTCGAGGTTGATAGCAAAACATTAAAACGTGATCAATTACACACCGTTTTAAGCAATGTGCGCAATGCGTTGCGTGAAAAACAAATCCGTACCTCAAGTGTTCGTATCATCGAAGATAGCGTTGTTGCCCTTATTTCTGATGCATCACAAACTGAAAAAGCTCTCTCAGCCTTAAAAACATTAATAACCCCCATACACAGTAGTTTTGGGACAACAGAACATAACATCACCATTAGTGCTCAAAATGAAATACTCCGTGTCACGTTAACGGAAGCCGGTATAAAAGATCGTGTAAGCAACGCCATTGAACAAAGTTTAGAAATCATCCGTCGCCGTATCGATCAAGTTGGTGTTTCAGAACCAGCGATCCAAAAGGTTGGAAATGATCGTATTATGGTCCAATTGCCCGGCTTACAAGATCCAAAACAACTGCGAGATCTTTTAGGCACGACCGCTAAGATGAGTTTTCACCTTGTTCCCTCTAATGTGGATCTCAATAATCCCCCTATAGGTGTTTCCATTCTTCCTGGATATACTGATGAAACACAACATTATGCAATTTATGATCAAATTGCCTTAGATGGAAATGTTCTTAAAGATGCCCGCGCTGGTTTTGACCCGCAAATACCAGGACGTTCTATTATTTCATTTACACTAGATTCTGCTGGTGCAAAAATATTTGCCGATATAACACGACAAAATATTAATCGTCCTTTTGCTATCGTTCTTGATAACAAAGTTTTGACCGCTCCTACCATCAATAGTGTCATCCCTAACGGACAAGGGCAAATTACAGGAAACTTTGATCCAAAAGAAGCCTCAACTCTGGCTGCTTTGCTCCGCGCTGGTTCCCTGCCTGTCCCCCTCACCGTAATTGAAGAGAGAACTGTAGGTCCCAATCTTGGTGCTGACGCCATACAAATGGGGCTTTACACCGGCATAATTGGCTTTATGCTTGTTACATTTTTTATTTTTCTCCTCTACCGAATTTGGGGGCTCATTGCCAATATAGCCCTAGCACTCCACACGATTTTAACATTTGCAGCCCTCAGTCTCCTCGGTGCAACACTAACCCTGCCTGGTATTGCTGGTATTATCTTAGGCATCGGTATTGCCGTTGATGCGAATATTCTCATCAATGAACGTATCCGTGAAGAAAGTCGAAAAGGTGTGAGTGCTTTTGCAGCCCTAGATCGTGGTTTTAAACAGGCTTTTGCAACCATTGTTGATGCGAATGTCACGGCAATTATAGCGACTGTTTTACTCTTTTGGTTTGGTACCGGTCCCGTTCGTGGTTTTGCCGTAACCATGTTGCTTGGTATTATCATCTCCATGTTCACAAATATAACCATTGTACGTATCATGATGATTTGGATTGTTCGTAAATGGAAAATTAAAAAATTGCATATTTATTCTGCTTTCAACATTCTCCCCCAAAATACAACTTTCCATTTTATGAAAGCGAGATTTATTGGAATTGGCGTCTCAATTATTTTATCAATAGCTTCAGTTTTTTTGTTTTTTAAACCTGGCTTGAATTTCGGAATTGATTTTATTGGCGGTAGCCAAATGAGTATTACCACGAAAGTACCAGCAGACCTAGCAACCCTGCGTTCCAAGCTTTCTACCCTTAATATTGGTGAAATTACTCTGCAAAATATCGATAACGAAAATACCGTACTCATTCGCATGCAGAAACAAAATGGGAGCGAAGCCCAACAAACCATCGCTATTGATAAGGTTAAAACGGCTGTACAAAATATCTATCCTGATACCACATTTGATCAAATAGAAGTTGTTGGCCCTAAAATTTCAGGTGAACTTGCTACAGCTGCTTTTACTGCTGTTATTCTCGCAGCGATTGCCATGACTCTTTATATATGGTTACGCTTTGAATGGTTCTTTGCACTTGGTGCAATTATAACGCTTATTTTAGATACTACCAAAATGATTGGTTTTTTTGCTTTATTCCAATTTGATTTCAATTTAACAGCCATCGCCGCTCTGCTAACGATTGTTGGTTATTCTATAAATGATAAGGTTGTTGTTTATGATCGCATGCGCGAAAATATACGCCTTTATAAAAAAATGCCGTTACGCGAACTGATTGATCTGTCAATTAATCAAGTTCTTATCCGTTGCTTTTTTACATCAGCCACAACAATTCTTGCTATGCTTCCTATGGCGATATGGGGTGGAAGTGCCGTTCATAATTTTGCATTGCCTATGGTTTTTGGGGTTATTATTGCAACATCATCTTCTATCTTTATTGCTGCTCCTATTTTACTCCTGCTAGGAAATTGGTGGCGTGAACGAAATAATCGTGTAAACACTAAGGAGAAATGAAAATGTCCTTTGATGCATATGATACATCATTCCTCACTTCTCGAAGAAAGAGGTATTTTCATTCATTCGCTTTTTGATCAAGAATAGTAAATAATTCATGCTCCACGATACACCACTTATCACAACCATTGTTGCCGGTTTATGTTTAGCATTTCTTTTGGGAATGATTGCTAGCCGTTTGCGGATTTCACCCCTTGTGGGCTATTTGTTAGCTGGTGTTATTGTGGGTCCCAATACAGGCGGATTTAAAATAGATTCCGTTATTATCAATCAACTTGCTGAAATTGGTATTATTTTACTCATGTTTGGTGTTGGGCTACATTTTTCCTTAAAAGACCTTTTATCTGTCAAAGCCATTGCTGTCCCCGCTGCTATTGCCCAAATGGCATTTTCTACTTTTCTAGGCTTATGCTTTGGTTTGATTATGGGTTGGGGCTTTAGCGGGAGCTTGATCTTCGGACTTGCTTTATCCATAGCAAGTACTGTTATCCTGTTACGTGCTTTACAAGAGCGTCATCTTATTGAAACAGAAAAAGGCCGCATTGCTATTGGATGGTTGATTATTGAAGATTTAGCAATGGTCCTTATACTTGTCCTCATTCCCTCCTTGGCAAGCACCCTCAACCATACAAACAAAGAAGCATTGGATCCTCTTATTCGATGGTTGGATTTAAGTATTTGGGGTGTTTTTGGTTTCACCATCCTGAAAGTCATTATATTTATCGCATTGATGCTTATCATTGGGCGGCGTGTTATACCATGGCTTTTAAAAATGAGCGCACAATCGGGATCACGCGAATTATTCCGTCTCAGCGTCTTTGCTATTGCCCTAGGTGTAGCATTTGGAGCCGCTCATTTATTTGGTGTTTCTCTTTCTCTTGGTGCTTTTTTTGCCGGCATGGTTATGAGCGAATCAGAATTAAGTCACCATGCTGCCGAAGAATCTTTACCCCTGCGCGATGCCTTTTCTGTTCTCTTTTTTGTTTCTGTAGGCATGCTATTTGATCCAGCAAAGCTCTTAACTCATTTTTTTCCTCTCTTAGCAACCTTATTCATTATCGTCATTGGAAAATCTGCTGTCGCTTTTTTCATCGTTAAAGCTTTTCGCTATTCAAACGCAACGGCTTTAACGATTGCTGCAAGCCTTGCCCAAATCGGAGAATTTTCCTTTATCCTTGCTGGTTTAAGTCTAAGCTTAGGACTTTTAAACAATGATGCCCATGATTTAATTCTTGGAGGAGCAATTTTTTCTATTTTGCTCAATCCTCTCGTTTTCATTGCCTGTAACAAAATAAAAAAACGTCTAGAAAAAATTTCTGTCTCTTCACAAAATACCCAAACAATTATTGATATTGATCCTCAAGATCCTGACCAAGATTTTTTACCAATAATGACCTTAAAAAACGACCATATCGTCATTATTGGCTATAGTCGTATTGGTCAATGTATTGCATTATCTTTAATAAATAGAGATCAACCCATAGTAATTGTGGAAGAATCAAAACGCCTCGCTGATAAAGCAATTGCCGATGGCTTTGAGGTTATTTGTGGCAATATTATTCAACAAGAAGTAATGAACGCAGCCAATATAAATCATGCACATAAAGTTGTTATTACAATGCGAAGTACCATTGAAGTCGGAGAATGTATCGTGAATATACGTGATATGCAGAAGGATATCCAGATAATCACACATGCATTATCTGACACAGAAACAGCTTATCTCATTGATTTAGGGGCTGATGTTGTAGTAACGGATGATGAAGAAATTGCCAATGGCATTATAGAGCATATAACAACAGAACAAAGGTCTGTGAAGAATATGCATAATCATGAAAATTGATAGAAAACATAACATGGATAAAGAAGCGTGAAAATAAAGCAATTTATATGGCCCTTAATTGGTATCTTAGCAATGCTGATATCTGTTCGGATTCTTTATATAAAGCTCTCTGCCATTTCGTTCGGAGACGTATTGGAACGCTTGAGCGATTTAAATATACAACACTGGTTATTAGCCTGTTTATGTTCTCTGCTTGCTTATGCTGCTCTTGCTGGATATGATCGTATCGCTTTGCAACATCTAGGCCATAAAATTTCTTGGATTTTTATCGCCATCTGTTCATTTACAACTTATGCTCTTTCACATAATATTGGTGCTTCAGTTTTTTCTGGTGCCGTTGTGCGTTATCGGGCCTATAAAATGAAAGGGTTAAATGGAACAGAAATCGCCATATTGGTAGGTTTTTGTTCTTTTACTTTTGTCATCGGTACAATCTTACTGTTGGGGATTGTTTTGGTTTTGCAACCCGAAATTATCACCCTCATTCATGAAGAGCTTCCTGAATGGCTAGGAACGACAGTTGGAGCAATTTTACTTAGTTGCATAGCACTTTATACGTTTGGGAGTTGGCTTCAATTGAAGCCCTTACGCTTGGGCAAGAAAATTCAGCTTTCCTATCCACAGCTAAAAATTGTTATTCAACAGCTCCTTATTAGCCCTCTAGAGCTTTTAGGCGCAGCAGGAATTATATATGCTGTTCTCCCCTACAATGCAGATATTCATTTTATTTCTGTTCTTGGTGTTTTCCTAGCATCTTTTACGATAACACTTCTCTCCAATGCACCTGCAGGAGGTGTAGGCGTTCTTGAAGCGCTCTTCATAACAGGTATGCCGAGTATAGATCCAACCGATGTTATCGCAGCACTTATTGTCTTTAGAATACTTTATTTGATTATACCACTCATCATTTCGTTATTTGTGGTCGCCATTTTTGAAGCACAACAATATTGGAAAAGAGCCCCCAAAATACCTCCTAAATAAGTAAAAGGCTATCAATGGCTTCTTTGGTGTATACCTATAAATGATAGGATCATATCGAGATTCATGTTGCATCTGTAAATTAATATAATCATTGTTTTTATTTATCTTTTTTACCTTCGAACCTGAAACGCTTTCTTTATCTTTATAAGAGACTTATTCTAAAAAAAACAGAGAAATATTTATCTATTTTTCTTCAAAGAAATTCCATAAACTTGAAAATATCTACCCGTGTAGAAAACAATCGTTTCCATAACATACAACATGTTGATTTATAACGATAATTTATCATTATTCAAGGTGAATGAGAACCTTGAATACCGTAAGATTCTCTCATTTCAAATCTCTGCCACGTTGAATCAATCAAAACCATGTCTTTTGCATGTTATAAGCAGGAAGAACCGTGTGACGTGAAACTGTACAAGAAAGAATTAAAATACCTCTTCTAAACCATTTCAAGGACAAGAGGTATAATATTGGGACGAGTAAAGTGTGTGGTGTAGGCTTTTTCCTTCTCCCCAATTCCACTGAACCCCTTATATCTTAAAAAAGATTTCACGCAATCAATAAATTATTTATAATATAAAATAAATGGTGGGTGATGAGGGGATCGAACCCACGACCCGCTGATTAAGAGTCAGCTGCTCTACCGACTGAGCTAATCACCCATAAGCTTCCCAAAAGATAAGAATGAGCGTTTCTATAACGCTCCTAAGGGGGGATGTCTAGATATTTTATTGTTTTTTATACAGCCTCATTGTCTGTAGGGTTTAAAATATGCTATTGACCACTTGATCTTATACAAAAATAAACCCATTATAATAAGCTCTATAAATAAATATTCTGATTGTTATACAGAATCTATAATTGGAGGATTATCGAGCATAATGCCCGAGCAAAATTTAGAGGAACCTTCTTGTCATTGTCAGCGGAATGGGGCGTTGTTTTATTTTATTAATAATCATATGCGTTTAAAATCATATGTGTTTAAGCAATATTTTCTATTTTTCTCTTTGAATGTAAGTTTTTTTACATTCAAAATTCATGATCCAATATGCGAATAAAAGCCCATGATTTTTTTGTCAATCGCGCGCTTTTAAGCTTTTAAAAGGTGAGAAATGATGGAATGGATCACAGATCCCCATGCGTGGTTTGGTTTAGTCACGTTGGTTTTCCTCGAAATTGTTTTAGGAATAGATAACCTTATCTTTATTGCAATTTTAGCTGAAAAATTGCCACTACATTTGCGTGATCGAGCACGCTTGATAGGTCTTACTTTAGCACTAATCATGCGGCTTTTTCTTCTTACAGTTATTGGCTGGGTTATGAGACTCGATACGGTCATTCTTTCACTTTCATCCTTTGTCTTTAGTTGGCATAGCTTTATTTTAATTGGGGGTGGAGCCTTTTTGCTAGCAAAAGGAACGTTAGAATTACATGAAAGGTTAGAAGGGGTATCTCATGAAAGAAAAACAGGCGTTGCTTATGCTGTTTTTTGGCAAGTAATTGTTCAAGTCGTGGTGTTGGATGCCGTTTTTTCACTCGATAGTATTATCACCGCAACAGGTATGATTGCAAAAGAGCAAGCAGCAGTTATGTACATTGCGGTCATTACTGCGATGGGAGTCATGATGTATGGCTCAGGCTCTCTTATGCGTTTTATTAATCGTCATCCCACCATTGTCATCCTTTGTCTTGGATTTTTGATGATGATTGGTTTTACGCTCATTGTTGAAGGGTTCGGTTTTCATATTCCCAAAGGGTATTTGTATGCTGCTATTGGTTTTTCTGTTCTCATCGAAGCTTTTAATCAAATTGGACGTCGTAACCGTGAAAAGATGATTACGACGAATGATCTACGCAGTAGAACAGCTGATGCTGTTTTAAGGCTCTTAGGAGGGGGAAATAAAGATAGTCATCTTGCTGAAACTGTAGATGTCATTGCTGAACAAGCCGCAGCTTCTGAGTTATTTAGACCAGAAGAAAAAGAGATGATTCGTGGAGTTCTCGATTTAGCAGATCGTCCTGTTCGCTCTATCATGTCGCCGCGCAATGAAATTGAGTGGTTAGATTTAAATGCTAATGAAAATGAAATGCGTGAAGAATTACAAAATGTTAAACATAGCCGTTTAATTCTTGCGCGTGAAAAAGTGGATGAGTTTGTTGGCGTCGCGTTAACAAAAGATCTTCTTTTAAATCTGGCTGAGGGTAAAAAGATTAATTGGAAAAAAGCGATGCGAGAACCGCTTGTTGTTCATGAAAACACAAGTGTTTTACGATTAATGGAACAATTACGTCATTCTTCGATTCAACTTGCAATTATTGTTGATGAGCATGGTTCTTTTGAAGGTATTGCAACACCAACTGATATTCTTGAAGCTATTGCAGGAGATTTTCCTGATGACGATGAAGAACTCATGATCGCAGAACAACTTGAAAATGGCAGCCTTCTTGTAGAGGGATATGCTGATATCCGTCGTTTAAGTGGTTATCTTGGACGAAATCTTGTTGATGAGGCAGACCGTTATACGACTCTAGCAGGCTTTATGCTTTGGCAATTTGGTCATTTGCCGAATGAAGGAGAAAGTTTTGAAACGGAAGGTTTACGCTTTAAAGTGATTGAAATGGAACGCCGAAACATATCTAAAATCCTTATTTCTCCACTTGTGTTACCAGAAAAAGCTACTTCTTTTGATCCATAAGATAAGTAAAAAGATTTTTCTTCATGATGAGAAAGTGAAAAGAATAGAAAATTGATAGCTTAATTCTATTGCCCTTACTTTATATTTTTAAAACGTGAAAGAATGAATATAAAAAAATTAAGTTATCAATGAATTTTTAGTACAAAAAAGTTTTATTGATGATTTGTGAAGAGAACTAAAAGGAAAAATGGTGCGTAAATTATATTGGTAAAATTAATCTTAAAAATAATAATTTTATACAACATATTGATGCATAATAATTATTTATTATTTCTTTATTAAAACATCCTGTCATCTTCATATTAAAAAAGCTTTTTTAAACATTAAACTACCATCATTAATGCGTTCACTTAACCGATGAAGGCAGCTTTGAGCAACACCCTATTTTCTATAAAATTTGAGATTTTTTATATTTCTTAAGGAGCTATTCCTTATCTTTTTTTCGATAATTGCCAAAGTTATTGTATATGTAGCTAAAAAAGGAATACAAGGAAATTGTACACCTGAAGAGATTTATAAAGATCGACAGATATAATATTGAAGATAGCAAATCATATATTTATGACGAAAACAGAAGTAAAATAAAAGAGATCGTTTTGAAAGAAAACTAAGAGAGTATACGACTCAATGAATTGGAAATACACCATTCAGCATCTGCAATTTTATCAATAAATAATGAAAAAAGCTTTAGAAATTGATGCCTTATTGATCTGGCATGCAAAAATAACAGAGAAAACAGCCAAAAAATTGCGTAAATGTGAAATAGCAGTAAAATTTGGTATCGGTTATGAAGATCAAGTAAATTACGAAGAGTTTAAAAACACAGTGCTAAATTTGCGGATATCCTTTTTACTGTAGATGAAGTAGCTGACACTGCATTAACAATGATTTTGGAAGGATGCAGGCAAGTGTCCAGACATAATGATTTAGCAAAAAATATGGCAAGAAAACAATCTTAAAACATTCTGTCCAAAGCATAAAACCATTGAGTTGACCGAATTCAAAAAAAATAAGGAAAGCAACACTAGAACGCTTAAGGCCTTTTGGATTCGAGATTCTTATCTATGATCCATATATTGATGAGGAGCACGCTAAATCACTCATCTTCAAACTCTTAGAAGATATGAATACCCTTCTAGAAAAGTCTGATGTGGTATCCCTACACTGTCCTCTTACAAACAAAACAATAAGAATGATTAATTTAGAATTCCTTTAACAGATGAAGAAAAACACTATCTTAGTGAACACCGTAAAGAATAAAATCCTCAGCGATTTTGATTCCTTAAAAAAACATCCAAGCGAAAATCATGAATTTCAAGCATTCCTTGATGTTCTCCCTGTGGCCCCACTAAATGACCATCCTCTTATTAAAGCTTGGAGAGACAATACTGGCTTGTTATCCTCAAGATTGATCATTAATCCACATAATACATATTTTTACAAAACTTACAGATCTATATAAGGAAAAATATTGTTTCCATAGTAATATCTTTTCTATACAAGAAGAAAAGAAAAGCTTGAGAGTTTCCTATGATTAATAATATTTACTGCGTTGGACGTAATTATGTGGAACATGCCTATGAACTAGGTAATGTTGTTGAAGATGAACCTGTTATATTTAGCAAGCCGAACAGCTCACTCATCTTAGGAAATCAAATTAATCTTCCTAATTTTTCTGAAGAAATACATTTTGAAACTGAAATTGTGCTTAGAATCTCAAAGGATACTTTTATGGTCAATGAAAGAGAAGCTGAAGAATGTTATGATTCTGTAGCAATAGGTCTTGATCTCACCGCTAGAGATTTGCAAACAAAACTGAAAGAAAAAAAGCTTCCTTGGCTTTTATCTAAGGGATTTAAAGGCGCCGCATACGTCTCTGACTTCATAAAAAAGGAAAAAATAAACGATCCAATAACTTTTGAAATGAAGCTAAATGGCGAAACGAGGCAAGTTGGCAATACGAAAAATATGATCTTTAGCTTTGAAAAAATAATATCATTTTTAAGTCACTACATTCAACTAAGGCGTGATGATATCATCTATACAGGCACTCCAAAAGGCGTAGGAAAACTCTCTAAGTTTGATGAAATAGAACTATATCTCAAAGATACATTAATCTCAGAAATAAAGGTCAAATGAATCATCAAATACTCACCTTTTTCATCATTTCATTTTTTTAGTCATCTCACTTGACCGAGTATGGCCCTTATCATTGATAAGGCAACGACAGTGGAAAAAAGAATGCATTTGCTAACATTTTAGGATTGTGTACAGCAACATATGTGCATGGCACATTTTCCATATTAAGTGTATCAGCAATTGTTCTCAACAACAAAACGCTCTTTTTTTAGTAAAGCTCATGGGTGGCTACTATTTATTATATATGGGTGTTAAATCGATTAAATCTGGAGTTAACACCTTAAATTCAAAAGAAATAATACAAAAAAACGAAAAAAATACTGAAGGTAAAGTGAAGTTTTACCAGCTATATGGATGGTTTTATGACACAAATACTCAATCCTAAAATATCCATGTCTTATATCACGGCCTTTCCAAAATTTTTGGCGTCTGGCGGTGGTAATCAAAAAGGTTTTGAAGTTGTCACGATACATTCCTTCAACATCTTTGCATGATTTACTTTAATGACTATTTTTATATCATTTGCAAGCGTCACTTAAAAAAAGAAAAGAGTATATTAATAGTGCAACAGGAACAGTTTTATCACTATTTTCTTTTTTCATTTTCTTTGGGATAACACTTCCCTCTTTGATAAGGGCTCGCAAAGCTAACAGACTAATCTTTCCGTGATTCTGTCTTTCATTATGAATATTTCCACCTTTAACAGGTTTATACAATCACAAGTGTTTTCTTATGTTCTTTGGATAACTGAATGATGCTGCATTTCTCTCTCATAGTCTAAAGACCTTGTATATAAACAATGTGAATTTTTCGCAATATTTTATCAATATCTAAATGAAACTCTTATTCATCACTTTAAAAGAAAAGAGCTCCTTTTCACTTATGATAGTATCATAAAAATAAAAAAGTGACTTTAGAAAATCATTTAAATTTTCTATCATTAGGGACTTTTCCCTAAACTAAGATGACAACTCTATAATGCTACTTAAGAAAAAATTAAAACACTCTCTATTATGAATAACAACATACTGATTATAAATGATAATTTTTATAAACTCATAAAAAAAGCTAACAATTTTCAGAAATAATTTCAAAGAAGAAATCTATCGAGACCTTTTTAGGAGCCATTTATCTGTTATTAAAACAATAAAAAGCGCCCTCTTCAAATATCTGTTATGTTATTTTAAGAGAAAAGCATCCTCTTTTTTCAAAACCATACTCTTTTCTTTATCCACACAAAATTATAAAAAATGTTTTTTTCCTTTACACCTCATTTATATCATGCTTCGATACGAAATATATCTTTTTAGTGTTATTTAATCTCAAAATAATTCAAAGGGAACCCTCAAAAAATGAACTATAAACAAAATTTAAAAGATAATCCTCAAAAGAAACTGCAACGTGGCCTCGATAACCGTCACGTACAACTTATAGCTCTGGGTGGTGCTATTGGAACAGGACTCTTCATGGGGTCAGGAAAAACAATTAGTGTAGCAGGTCCTTCAATCCTTCTCGTTTATGCGATTATTGGTTGTGCTCTATACTTTGTCATGCGTGCTATGGGAGAATTATTGCTTTCTAATTCGCAATATCGATCTCTTATTGATTTTTCAACCGATATGCTAGGACCGGGAATGGCTTTTTTTGTTGGCTGGAACTATTGGCTAAGCTGGGTTGTGACTGGAGCTGCAGATATTATAGCTATCATTAACTATATGCATTTCTGGTGGCCAACACTTAATCCATGGATCGTTGTTTTTGCTTGCATTGGTTTCTTTTTAATTCTTAATCTCCTTGCTGTAAAGTTTTTTGGTGAACTTGAATTCTGGTTTGGTCTTATCAAAATCGTAGCAATTTTAGCATTAGTTATTGTTGGATTTTATATGATCGCTACAGGCTTTACCTCTCCAAATGGTACTGTTGCCTCTCTTAACCATGTATGGAATGGCGGTGATATATTTCCCAGAGGAATTACAGGTTTTTTTGCTGGATTTCAAATTGCCATTTTTTCTTTTGTTGGTATCGAAATTGCTGGAACAACGGCAGCTGAAGTCAAAGAACCTAAAAAAGTTCTCCCTAAAGCAATTAATGCAATACCAGTGCGTATTGTACTCTTTTACATCCTTTCTCTTGCTGTAATTATGTCCGTTACACCTTGGAATCAAATTGTTCCAGAAAAAAGCCCCTTTGTCTCCATGTTTTGGCTTGCAGGCATTCCAATAGCTGCTGGTTTAGTCAATTTTGTTGTTCTCACCTCGGCTGCCTCTTCAGCAAATAGTGGTATTTTTTCAACTAGCCGCATGATATACGGGCTTGCAACACAAAAAGGTGCTCCTCCAATTTTAGGAAAGCTTTCCAAATACCGTGTTCCAGCCAATGCTCTGTTCTTTTCCTGCCTATGTATTTTAGTAGGATACACAATTGCGTCATCATCTCCAAGCATCATAAGTGCTTTTACAATTGTGACAAGTATTTCAGCGATTGCATTTTTATTCGTATGGTCCGTTATTTTGATTAGCTATATTGTGTATCGTCGCAATCACCCTCATTTACATGCTGAATCCGTCTACAAAATGCCAGGTGGTACCATCATATGTGGGATTGTGTTAGTATTTTTTGCTTTCATGCTCTATTTGTTGACATTAGAACACGATACCTTCACAGCTTTAAAATACAGTATCTTCTGGTTTATTTTCTTAGGCATAATGTATTTTATGTTTATAAGAAAAAAAATTGCTCCAAAAAATAAATAAAATCTATACAAAATGTCTCAAAAAAGAGTAACTAAAGTTACTCTTTTTTTTACTTAATCTTCTTTTGACACCTCAAAAAAAGAGGATTTCTCCTAGCACTGTTTTGTAAAAAAAATCTGATCTGTTAAGGGAAATGCCGCTAACCGCTTATATGGTTCACCTCCATAAGGCTCTATGGGCAGCTTCTACCCTAAATACTGACCACACATTCTAAAAATACCTAATGTATAAAATTTTCTATGCTTTATCACTGCTCTAAACAACGATGTTGTAGGGCATAATAGGATAAGACACGAGATATTCTGTAAAGAATTTTCTATAAAATTCACCTGCATTGTTTACTAAAAAATATTTAGATTTTACCTAAAACATCCGTAAAATTTTTCTATAAAAATATTTTTTTAGTAAACTATAAATTCTTATTTTTCAAAAACTATTTTAAATATATTTTATATAATAAGTAAAATATTATATAATATTAATATAAATATGTATAAATAATAAAAAAATAAAACTTTATAATAAAAATTATATGACATAAATTTTTATAAAATAATTATTTCATTAATTTGTGATTTTTTTCTTTATTTATATAAAATAATAGAAAAAAAATCCTTTACTCCTCCAGCATATCATGTTCCGATAGAAGAGATTATCTTTTTTAAGGTAATTTTTATTTTAAAATAACTAAAGGGAAACTCCCAAAAATGAACAAACAAAATTTAGAAAAAAAAACGAAGAAGAAATTGCAACGTGGACTCCATAACCGCCACATACAACTTATAGCCCTTGGTGGTGCAATTGGAACAGGTCTCTTTATGGGATCAGGAAAAACAATCAGTGTAGCAGGTCCCTCAATCCTCCTCGTTTACGCAATTATTGGTTGTGCTTTATACTTTGTCATGCGCGCTATGGGAGAATTATTGCTTTCTAATACACAATATCGATCTTTTATTGACTTCTCGACCGATCTTCTAGGGCCATGTGCTGGCTTTTTTATTGGCTGGACATATTGGTTGTGTTGGATTGTTACTGGAACTGCTGAAATTATTGCTATTGTCACTTATGCACACTTTTGGTGGCCTGAACTCAATCCATGGATTCCTGTTATCATTGGTCTTATGTCCTTTTTAATCCTTAACCTCGTCGCCGTAAAACTCTTTGGCGAACTTGAGTTTTGGTTTGGTTTTATCAAAATCGTAGCAATTTTGGTTTTAATTGTTGTGGGATTTTATATGATTTTCACCGGTTTTATCTCTCCAAACGGTACAGTTGCTTCTCTTAGCAATATATGGAATGGTGGAAATCTTTTTCCACAAGGGATTACAGGATTTTTTGCTGGATTTCAAATTGTTATTTTTGCTTTTGTTGGCATTGAGCTCGCAGGAACAGCGGCGGCTGAAGTAAAAGAGCCTCAAATAGCCCTACCACAAGCTGTCAATTCAATACCAATCCGCATTATATTCTTTTATATTTTTTCTCTTCTTGTGATTATGTCAGTAACACCTTGGGATCAAATCAGTCCAGAAAAAAGCCCTTTTGTAACAATGTATGCACTTATCGGCATTCCAATTGCTGCTGGTTTGATGAATTTTGTTGTTCTCACAGCAGCCGCTTCTTCTGCAAATAGTGGAATTTTTTCTACCAGCCGTATGCTATATGGTCTAGCAACACAAAAAGGGGCTCCTAAATTTTTAGGAAAACTTTCTCGTAATCACGTTCCAGCCAACGCATTATTCTTTTCATGTATATGCATCTTAATAGGTTACACGGTTGTAACGTTATCTCAAACCCTCATAGCTGCTTTTACAATTGTTACGACAATTGCCGCAACATTGTTTATATTTGTATGGTCTATCATTTTGATCAGCTATATTGTCTATCGTCGCAATCGTCCTCTCCAGCATACTGTCTCTCCCTATAAAATGCCGGGGGGCGTTGTTATGTGTTGGGCGCTTCTCGTTTTCTTTGCATTCATTATTTATTTATTATCATTAGAAGCAGATACAGCCATAGCTTTAAAATACACTCCAGCATGGTTTATATTTTTAGGCATTGTATATTTTCTTTTTGGAAGAAAAAATTATGCAAAAACTTAAAAAATAAAGCTCCTAAAAAGTAAAGCCTATGTGCAAGAAACACATCAAAAAAGGGTAACCTAAGTTACCCTTTTTGGGTATTTATCTATTAAAATGATAAAAATATCTCTGGAGAGACTTCAATTACGTTCTTTATCAACCAAAGCATTAGATTTTATCCAAGGCATCATAGAGCGGAGTTTCTTACCCACTTCTTCAATAGGGTGGCTATCATTTAAACGCCGCATAGTTTTAAAGTGAGCAGCACCAGCTTTATATTCTTGGATCCAATTTGATGTAAATTTACCCGTCTGAATATCTTTCAAAATACGCTTCATTTCTGCTCTTGTTTCATCGGTAATCACGCGTGGGCCAGACATATATTCTCCCCACTCCGCTGTATTGGAAATTGAATAATTCATATTTGCAATGCCACCTTCATACATGAGATCAACAATCAATTTAACCTCATGTAAACACTCAAAATAAGCCATTTCTGGCGCATAACCTGCTTCTGTTAGTGTTTCATAACCTGCTCGAATAAGCTCAACAAGACCACCACAGAGAACCGCTTGTTCACCAAAAAGGTCCGTTTCACATTCTTCTTTAAATGTTGTTTCAATCACCCCTGCACGTCCACCACCAAGACCACATGCATAAGACAATGCCACATCATGGGCTTGTCCTGATGCATCCTGTGCAACTGCAATTAAGCAAGGAACACCGCAACCCCGTTGATATTCATTGCGGACAGTATGGCCTGGACCTTTAGGAGCAATCATCACAACATCAACTGTTTTTTTAGGTTCAATGAGGCCAAAATGAATACTCAAGCCATGTGCAAAAGCAATGACCGCACCATCACGTAAATGATCATGAATATGTTCTTTATAAATATCCGCTTGTAATTCATCTGGTGTTGCCATCATAATAAGATCTGCCCATTTTGCAGCCTCGGCAACACTCACAACTTCAAAGCCATCTACGGTAGCCTTTTTAGCTGTCGCCGACCCTCCACGCAAAGCAATTTGCACATTCTGAACACCGGAATCTTTTAAGTTTAAAGCATGTGCACGCCCTTGTGAACCATAACCAACAATGGCTACTTTTTTTCCTTTTATCAAATCAACATTTGCATCACGATCATAATAAACACGCATAAAAATACTTCCTTCTCTCTAACATTTAAACTAAATTTCAGATTATTTTTATTAAAATAAAAAGTAAAAAACGACCTTCAGTGCTTCACACACTGATAAAGATAAAAAACGCCGCTTATAAGAACACAGCAACTGAATAATCTTTTAAAGTTCACATATTGCATAGAAAAACTGTAGCCCCCAAACATTCCCAAAACATATACGGATCCCCAAATAAACCACAACTGCTGTCCTACAAAGACGATACTTACACAAAATAAAATTTCTAAAGAAAATATATCTGCTAAGATTCTATCTTTCTATCGCGCAACAAAACATTATAGCCTAAAAACTAAGATACAACATACAATTTCTAACATGAACCAAATTAATATGGATAGCAAGAAAAATTACAAAATAACAAGCACCGTTTTAAGACAGCTTTCAAAAACATATATACAGCCATATCTTTTAAATAATAGAGAATATACATTCCCTTACAAATTTTACTTTTTACATTCTTTAATAGCCATGCCTTTCAGACAAAACAAAATGCCAAAAATGAATATTCCTATGTTATTTACTCACACGTTTTTTAAAGAAATCTTTTACTACGCTCGAGCCCTTTTCAAGAAACCCTATAAAATTTTCCCTAGCCTAAAATTTGTAAAAGTCTAAGATTTATTTGGCCCTCTTTTCCTCCTAAAGCAATAAGTTGATATCATCACTCTAGCTTTTTTCTCCCCATGTTGTAGAAACACATAAAAATTTATGAAATGAACTCAAGAAAATTCTGTATACTCATTCATTAAAAACTCCAGGAATCTCCTTATAATGAAAAGTACTTTCCTATTTCTTATCTCTCACCCCCTATTTTTATCCCTTTAAAGAAATTATAGTAAGAAAGTCGCTCAGAATGACGGTGCAAATAAAAAATCTCATGCACTCAAAAAGAACAAAAAGCGACCTATAAACAGAGAAATAATAGAATATTTATTATGTGCTAACAATGTTATTTCACAAAACCTATGCAAAATCATTTTTTTTACAAAAAAACAGAACTGTATAAAAACGCACTATGTCTTATTGTATAGAGAAAAATCACCCCAATAGCCGAATGAAACGTTGAACAGTGTTATGCATTCCATACTCTAACGCATCAGCAATAAGCCCATGCCCAATAGAAACTTCATCAAGCCAAGGAATATGATGAACAAGAGCAGGGAGATTTGTCATTGTCAGATCATGCCCTGCATTAACACCAAGCTTCAGCTCTTGAGCTTTTCTTGCTGCTAAAACAAGCTTATTAAGTTCTTGTTCCTGTTTTGTCTTATCGTTAAATGCTCCCCCATAAGGTCCAGTATAAAATTCCACGCGATCAGCACCAATCTCTTTAGCAATATCAAGACCATCAACAATAGGATCAGCAAACAGTGATACCCGAATTTTTCTTGCTTTCAAGCGTTGAATAATAGGTGCTAAAAATTCTGCATGACGCGCAAAATCCCAACCATGATCAGAAGTTGATTGTGCTGGATCATCAGGTACAAGAGTAATCTGATCAGCATAATTTTCTGCTCTATCCAAAAACGTCTCGCTTGGATAACCTTCAATATTAAATTCAGCACGAGGAAACATGCTGTGAATTAAACCATGTATATCTGGTAGATCAGCAAAACGAATATGTCTTTCATCAGGACGTGGATGAACTGTCAAACCCGCAGCACCAGCTGTAAGTGCTATATGCCCAATATTGTTGACATTTGGCCAAGGAAGATTACGCCGATTGCGCAAAACAGCAATAGCATTAAGATTAACAGAAAGTTTGATTGCCATACACACTCCTCTATTTCTATACTTAAAGACAGAAAAAAGACCCTCAGCCCTATAATTCCAGAAAATAAAATTCTTTATCTAGCGAACAATTGTTAAACGCTCTGCCGCACGCGTAATTCCTGTATAGAGCCACCGCGCATACATATCGCGAAATGCAAAACTCTCATCAAACAAAACAACATTATCCCATTGAGATCCTTGTGCTTTATGAACAGTTAATGCATATCCATAATCAAAATCATCATATCTCTTTTTTAACGCCCACGAAATCTCATGATCAGGATTTTCAAACACTGCTTTTAAAAGCTTAATTTTCGCTACCCCACGCTCGCTTTCTTCTGGTTTAATAAGAAGGCTCATACTTGGCTTAACAGTTTCCTTCTGCGAAGTCATCACTTTCCATAAAGAACCATTCAACAAGCCTTTAGGAGGATCATTGCGCAAACAAACAAGCTTATCTCCTGCTTGAGGATAATCTGATGTAAATCCCTTCAGCGCACGCAAACGCTTATTATAAAGATGGCGTGTTCGGTTAATTCCTACCAACACCTGATCAGCTTCCAACACCAATTGTTGATTCACTTCTTTGCGTGTAATAACGCGCGCTGCTCCATAATCACCATAAGTAATATCACGTCCTTCACGCACATCCATAGCCAAACGGACAATCGGATTATCACGTGCTTGCCGATGAATTTCTGAAAGAAGAAAATCCGGCTCACCATTAGAAAAAAAGCCCCCTCCTGAGATAGGAGGCAATTGGCCTGGATCACCCAGAACAAGAATAGGTGTTCGAAAGCTCATTAAATCACGTGCCAATTGTTCGTCCACCATCGAACACTCATCAACAATGATAAGCGCAGCTTGCGCAGCAGCACTTTTCCGATTGAGTGCAAATGTCGGTGCAATAGACTTTTTCCCTGTTACTTCGTCAGAAACTTCTTCTTCTCCACGCGGACAATAGATCAACGAATGAATAGTACAAGCATTGCTTGCACCTTTAGAACGCAAAACCTGTGCCGCTTTTCCTGTAAAAGCAGCAAATTGGACAGAACCATCAACTGTTTCAGCAAAATAGCGCGCAAGTGTCGTCTTGCCTGTCCCCGCATAGCCAAAGAGGCGAAAAAGTGGAGAACGCCCTTCCTTCAACCACGCACCAACAGCCTTCAATGCATTATCCTGTTCCCGTGAAAACTGCATAGCTTACCAACATAAGATTTGCATAAAAAGAGCAGTATTTTGAAAAAAAACGACTATCAAGAAAAACTTTTTTATTAAGAATTGCTGACACACGCCCATCTAACAACTTTCGTAGCACAATTATCAATTATTTACCCATTGCTTTTTCAAGATATTGTAGCAATCTAAATTTTATCTATACATCGATCTTCTTTGTAACACCTTATACTTATCAAATAAAATATCATTTTTTACAACAGTAACACCAACAATGGAATATGCATATCTTAAATTTAAAATAACACCTCTATACACTTTTTCTAACCAAAATTTAGAATGAGAAAAAGAGCATTGCAATTGCAAAACCCTTGCTAGAAAAAATATCCTTAACAAGATAAAAATAATGTAATTTTATGAATACTATTTTACACAATCAATCGGCTTTCTTGCACATAAAAATAAAGTACATCCACTCTTACGAAATAATAATGAAATATATCAAGAACCTTTTGGCAGAAAGAGAAATAGCTCTCAACAAGCCTAATTAATCCTATGATGATACAGCTATAAAGTTCCTATCTCCCTCTTATCATGATTTTAATAAATTGACTCTTCATGCTACAAATAAGTTATATCTCAACGACAAAGAGAGACATCACGCTTATATGAAGCACGCTTTATCTCGCACAAATATGGAGCTTTTTCTGTTTCGACAATAAAATCTGGTTCGTAAGTATGACCTTCTTGCTAGTCTATTATAAGGAAACTGGGACATGGTTTCATGTCCAGCGTAGCACTTCAGGTTTGTCCCCGAGAATATGAGAAAAGCGCAATTCTCCATTTACTCAATCAAACTTTTTCTTTTTGTCGCAATGTGTTAAAGTTTATAAAGACTAACTGATTAATACTATTCTTATTGCTAGAAATACAATGAAATCAAGGTGTATAATTTGTTAATAGGCTTGGCGTTATGTCAAAAAATCAGCAGTGAGATTGCTTTTTGGTTGTTTTAGAAATGAAATAATGGCTCAAATATTGATGAATAAAACGGGGGATTTAAATTGAAAATATTAATTCCAGATGACTATCAAAAAGCCACCCTAACATTACAGTCTATTAAAAAATTAATGAAATCGCATGAAGTGCTGGTTATAAATAATTTAGCTCAAGAATGTGATTTAGAAGATAAGCTCAAAGAGATAGATATTCTTATCTTAATCAGAGAGCGGACTATAGTTGATAGAAATCTTCTCCTGAAACTGCCAAATTTAAAATTAATCTGCCAAACAGGCCCTATAGGTTCACATATTGACATAGAAGCTTGTAGAGACTTAGGAATTGAAATATTAGATGGTGGTGGAGATCCAACTTCTGCTGCTGAATTTGCCTGGCTCTTAATGATGTCTGCGCGGAGAAAATTCTGTAAATCTGTGTCTGATATGAAAAAAGGACGATGGCAAACAACATTTGGCAACCAAATGAAAGGGGCTACTCTTGGAATATTCGGGTTTGGGCGTATTGGGAAAAAGGTTGCTCAATATGCTCAAGCTTTTGGCATGTCCATTTTGGTTTATGGGAGCGAGCGTTCAACACAAGAAGCAAAAAATTTAGGTTATTATTTTACGCATTCAAAAAATGATTTTTTTACACGTCCTGACATTATATCTGTACATTTACGTTTAAGCGATAAAACCAGAGAAATCATTCAACTAGATGATCTGTTGAGTATGAAACCCCATGCTCTTTTTGTCAACACGGCGCGTTCAGCTTTGGTTGAAAAAGGGGCAATAGAAAAAATACTAAGTTTGGAAAATTCAACTTACTTTGCACTGGATGTTTATGACAGCGAGCCAGTATATGAGAGCAAATTATTGCAATCAGAGAGAGTTCTTTGCACACCACATCTGGGCTATGTGACTGAAGAAAGCTTTGAGAATTATATGGAAAAAGCTTTCCAAAATATAGCGTCTTTTATGAAGACGCTTAATGCCGGCTGAGCTAATGTTTGTAAAATTTATCTTATATCGCTAGCGTATCAAATTTGCACGACACATAATAGCTTATTTCCTTAAATGAAGCATATTCCTTAGCTTGTATATTAATACCAATCATATTAACAAATTTTTATGTCATCCGCATAAAATACCTCATTTATTGTTGCAATCATTATTAAAAAGACTACCAATATCCTCTCATTGTAGGGGGCTGAGTGAGCAATCATCAATTTATAGAAAAAAATTATTATCGATGGATTGTATTGCTTGTTGCCACTATCTCTCAAGCATCAGCCTGCTTCTTTGTTCAAGGGATTGGTCCTTTAGCTGAATTTTTTAAGAAGGATTTCTCGCTGAGTGACTCTCAAATAGGTTTGCTGTCTTCAGCAGCGCAATTCCTACCTATTATTGGCTTACTTATAGCTGGCGAATTACTAGACAAGTTTAACGAGCGCTATATTGTTGGCGTTGGCGCACTCGGCGTTTCTGTCGCTCTTTTGTTGGGAGCAATCGCAGATAACTATATTTTCCTTTTGGTTTGTTTGCTCATTGTAGGGGGATTTTATAGTTCTGCTCAACCTAGTGGCGCTAAATCTGTTTCTGCATGGTTTCCACAATCGCAACGCGGATTTGCAATGGGAATAAGGCAGGCGGGACTACCATTAGGTGGGGCATTAGCTGGGATGGTTCTTCCTGCGAGTGCGCTTGTCTATGGCATACAAGGTGCGTTTTTGGTCGGTGCCATCGTTTCTTTTTTAGGGGGATGTATCTTTATTATCTTTTATCACGCACCCGCAAAAGTTGTCGCTATCGTTCCAAAAAGCAAGGCAAAAGTTTCGTTCTATGCAAATGTAAGGTCTCGTCTTGCGATGTTGGCTGCGCCGCATATGAAGAATATTATTTTTTCAGGCGTTTCACTTGTGATCGTCCAATATGTTTTAACCATTTTTATAACTGTTTATTTTTATAGAATCTATCACCTGCCTCTAGATAAAAGTACTTATTTGTTTTTTGTTTCACAGGCTTCTGGTGCCTTAGGAAGAATTATTTTAGCAGCGTGGAGTGATCATTGTAAAAAAGGACGATTTTTTCCTGTCTTGTTTTGCATGATTGCAGTCGTTTTGGGATTTTTAATATTAATTTTGAGCTTGAGCGGATCCATAATTTATTTAACTCTTTTATCTGCTTGGTTAGGTTTTTTTGGATTAGGATGGTATGGCCCTTGGGTTGCTTATATTGTAGACTCCTCGCCGAAAGAAAGCGTTGGCTTTTCTCTGGGATTAGCAATGTCTGTCAATCAAATCGCAATTATTGCTGCTCCACCATTATTTGGATTAATCCAAGATTTTACAGACACTTATTTACTAACATGGTTGATTTTAATTTTAATGATTGTTTTTTCACTTTTCTTAATAAAAAAGTAGGGGAATATAATTGGGGAGGAAACTATAATGATAAATGAAAATACTTTTGAGTTGAGCAATGTCGAAAGAGACAATCTTTGGGAGGCTTTAGACCATATTATTTATGATCCATACGGTGGTATTGAATATTCGGTTAAGCTAAAAAAAATAGCATTTTCGCTGCTACCCCATAGAATCTTGGCAATTCTTATGAACCAAAAGATGTCTATTACCCCTAGACCATATTTAGTCTTTGAAAACCTTCCTATTGATAGAAAAATTAATACGTCACCTAATCCTTATAATTTAGATGCGTCTTGTAAAAGTAGCTATATGAGCGAAAATTTAATTATGATGTTTTCTTTATTGATCGGAGAGCCTTATTCAATTAAGTTTGAAGGCAAACATATAGTAAATAACCTGGTTCCTTTAGAGGATAATAAAAAAGATTATACAGGATTAGGATCTGAAGTTGAGTGAGATTTTCATAGAGAAAATGCTGCACTAAAATTTATAAAAGGTTTAAATTTATCTCCTAAAGGGATACTTTTAACTGGTGTTCGCAATGATGTTGATGGCCCGTTAACGAGAATATCTGATGCACGTCTAGCTTTAAAACTTTTAAGTGAAGAGGATTTGAGGAGTTTAAGGGATAATTTATATATAATTAATGTTCCCTATGAGATGGAGAAAAAATGGGGTAACCTCTACAAGTAAAGTGCCCCTCGTTCAAGGGGACGGTGAATTCCCAGATATCAGCGCTGTTTTTTATCCGGGCATGTTAGAACCACAGTCCAAAAAAAGCCAAGGACGCTTTAGATCATTTTTATGAAGCTATTAAGGCTGTATCTTTTGGAATTGATGTACAACCAGGAAGATTATTATACATTGATAACAGAATGGCTCTACACTCTAGAGATAAATTTTCTGGATCATTTGATCGTTATAAAAATCCAATGCGGTGGATTCAAAGAGTATTTGTGTCTGCAGACTTATGGAATCATCGATATGTAGAACAAATAAAAGAAAGAGTCTTTGATTTTCAATGCTAATGTCCTGATAATGATATGATGGTGAGTATTATATATTATTGACGATACATCTCATATGTATAGATTTCTCCTGCATAATCAAGTGAGGTTACTACCTGATTATAAGCTATAGTGGTCAATTAATTTTCTATGACTGCATTTGATCTTTGTTATTTTTGCCTTTCCTTCCAAGCCGCTAGGGTGATTATCCTATCAAGCCCTTAAAAGAGTGATTTGGAGTAATTTCATAATGCAAAACCAAAACATAGTGACAAACTTTTCTATTGTTTTCACAAGTATGACGGTTTGCATAGTTGCACCTTTCAAGCACGGCAGCTTTTTTTCTTGCACGATGGAATCTTTCATATATTGAGATAACATAATTAATTTATAACAGATAATGCAATGTATTATCTAAAATAATGCAACGAAATAGCTATTAATGTGAACATATGAATTAAAAAATAAACATCGCGTACAAATAAATTCAAACATAGTTGGGCACACGACTTATAATATTTTTTAGATGAGCAAATAATAATACACCCCATGTCTTTAAACAAAAAATGAAAATCATAAAATGAGCTCTAAGGATAATAGGAACTCTCCACAAAGAAGAGACAGAGATGAAGACTCCAAAGACTTCATCATTATCCTTTACTATTTTGTTAACATATTCATTTTATACAAGAATCTTTCCCTCAGAAGAAACAGCATTTGCAACAGCTTCCTCGCTTGCCTCATCGGGTAATAACATCTCATTATGGGCACATCCCGATGGGATCATAGGAAAACAGTTTTCTAAATGATAAACACGACAATCAAAAAGAACTGGCTTATCACAATCAATCATTTGCTGAATTTTATCATCAAGTTCATCGGGTTTTGAACAATAAATTCCCACCGCTCCATAAGCTTGTGCCAATTTTACAAAGTCAGGCATCGATTCCGTATAAGAATGAGAAAGACGATTACCATGCAGCAATTGCTGCCATTGGCGAACCATCCCCATATATTGATTATTTAAAATAAAAATTTTTACAGGTGTGTCATGCTGAATAGCTGTTGCAAGCTCTTGAATATTCATTTGAATGGAGGCATCACCAGAAATACATAAAACAAGCGCATTAGGATGTGCTATTTGAACACCGATAGCCGCAGGAAGACCATACCCCATCGTTCCAAGACCACCAGAAGTCATCCAATGTTTTGGTTCATCAAAATGATAATATTGTGCTGCCCACATCTGATGCTGTCCGACATCCGTCGTCACATAAGTATCCCCCTCTTTGGTCAGTGCATAAAGCCGTTCAAGAGCATATTGGGGCATGATAACATCTTTTTTTTTCATATATGTCAATGAATTACGAGCTCTCCAGCGATTAATTTGCATCCACCATATTTTTCGACTTTCTTGATCAAACTTTAATTGATCTCTATGCAAATGTTGCATTATATCTGTCAAAATATGCTCCACATCGCCAATCAGTGGAACTTCTGCTTTGACGATTTTATTGACTGAAGAAGGATCAATATCAATATGAATAATACGTGCATGAGGTGCAAATGCATCCAATCGCCCCGTGATACGATCATCAAACCGCGCACCAACAGCCAACATGACATCACAATCATGCATAGCCATATTCGCCTCATAGGTTCCATGCATTCCCAGCATTCCAAGCCAATTTTTATGAGAAGCAGGATACGCACCAAGTCCCATTAAGGTTGAAGTAATTGGAAAATCTCCCCATTGAACCAAATTACGCAAAAGCTGGATAGCCTCCCCCCCCGATGAAATAACACCACCACCAGAATAAATAACAGGGCGTTTTGCCTCAACTAAAAGAGAAACAGCCGATTTGATGGCATCACGATTATTCCCTTTCAGCGGTAGAGAAGAATGTAAAGATTCTTGGACTTGAGGCGCCCTATAAAATCCTGAAGCAAACTGAACATCCTTAGGAATATCAATCAAAACCGGTCCTGGGCGTCCCGAACGTGCAAAAGAAAAAGCTTCATGAATAATATCTGCAAGATCATTGACATTTTTAACCAACCAATTACGCTTCGTACAAGGCTTTGTAATTCCAACCGTATCAGCCTCTTGAAAAGCATTTGTTCCAATCAGCGTTGTCGCTACCTGACCAGAAAAACAAACAAGAGGAATAGAATCCATGAGTGCATCTTGCAAAGGTGTCACAGCATTCGTTGCCCCTGGACCAGAAGTCACCAGCATAACACCGACCTTTCCAGTACTGCGTGCATAGCCTTCAGCGGCATGCCCCGCTGCTTGTTCATGACGTACCAAAATATGCTGGAGTGTATCTTGATGATAAAGAACGTCAAAAATAGGAAGAACAGCCCCACCAGGGTAACCAAAAATATGTTTAACCCCTTGATCTATAAGAGCTTGAACCACTATTTCAGCCCCCGACATTACTTTTCCATCTACACTCTCTTGCTGTCTTGGATCATTTGTCATTTTTCCCACTCACCTACTTGATAGGACAATAAAAAAGCCCCTAACGGAGCCCATAAAAAAAGACTCTCAAGGAGTCCTCTACACAACACATATTGTATGATCTCCCCCATTATTCTAATGCACAAAATATATAAAAAAAATCCTTTACAGAAAAATCTCTAATTCCATTGAACCCATTCGTCAATAAAAAATTAATATTTTCTCCAAAGTTTCTTCTTAAAGCTCCAGTTTTTTCATCAAGAACTAAGCCTCCATTCTTCATCAAATTGATGACGAAACCATGTCATTTGTCTTTTTGCATATCTTCTCGTTTGTGTTTTCACCGCTTCCAGAGCATTTTCAAAGCTTCTATATCCATCCAAATAAGCCATAAATTCAGGTATACCAATCGCTTTCATCGCTGGTAACGAAGAAGAAAGCATAAGTTTCTTTATGGCCACCACCTCTTCTAATGCCCCTCTTTCAATCATAGAGTCCAAACGTTTATGAATGCGTTCATAAAGCAAAGAACGTGGTAGCATGAGAAGAATTTTTTCAGCACAATGGGACGCAATGAGAGGCGTTGTTTTTTGCTTCTGCCACCAACTTAATTTCTTACCTGTTGCATCATAAACTTCCAAAGCACGAACAATACGCTGCCCATCTTGCGAAGAAATTTTTTCAGCAACAACAGCATCAATCTGTAACAACTGACGATAAAGACTTTCAGGTCCCTCTTTATCAAGCAGCAAGCGCCATTTCTGCCGCACAACATCTGGAACATGAGGAATTTGCGAAATCCCCTCCAAAAGAGCACGAAAATAAAGTCCTGTTCCACCAACGAAAATAATGGATCTCGATGTAAAAGTAACCAACAGCTTCTCAACATCACACAACCATTGTCCTACTGAATAATTCACTGAAGGATTCACATGACCATACAAATAATGTGGAACAATCACGGTATCAGCCACCCTCGGCCGTGCCGTTAAAATATTTAAAACGTCATAAACCTGCATGGAATCCGTATTAATAATGAGAGCATTTCTTTCTTGAGCCATTTGCAAAGCAAGTTCTGATTTTCCACTTGCCGTGGGCCCTGCTATCAATGTAATTGTTCTCTGTGTCATGAAGAGCAATTCCTATCAATCAGAAACTTATTGCAACATGCATAACTACCTGCAAAGCCTCTGTATTTTTCTTCATTATCATAAAGAAAACCTTTATAAAAATACGAACAAGACCTCACCTTAAATATAAAGAAAAACTTTATAAAAATTATAAAAGAAAAAAAATGGGTTTAATAACAACATCAAAGGAATTTCCCAAGAATCTTTGCGATCATACTTCAATAATAAACCCTAGCCATAATCATTTTGTCCATTAGACCACTAAAAGTAGGCTTTTCATTCTCATTTATGACAATAATACTAAGCTAACCTTATAAAATCAAACAGATTTATTTTTCCTATAACACCAGCATATTGCTCTGACTTATAATAAGAGGCTCTAAAGCTTTTTTCTTCATGCTTTCTTTTTTATAACTATTTTTTCATTTGTCATAAAGATAAGATGTTAATACATCAATAACTTGATTGAGTATAATACGATTTTTCTATGGAATAACTTTTTCAAACTGAAGAGAAAAAACGTTCTCTACAGTACAAAAAATATAATTACAAAGGCTGAAAGTTTCCCTCAGTAAAACATTATTTACAATAATAATTAAGCGTTTTGCAATTTACCTGCAAGCTCCATAAGATTGATTTATTTTTCCCCCTCTCTCATAAGGCATGAGATCAATACCATTCACCTGCGTAATCCAAAGAGATGAAAGTTACTTTAAGAAAGACGGTAAATACAATTGCTAACTTGCACTTTTATTTAGCGCAAAATGGAGCCATCCAATGGACTTTATGTCATACAATCAATACGCTCCATCATGAAATGAGCTTAAAGATACTAGATAGATGTCACGCTGAGCTACCTAAATACCTATATATGTAAGACTAATAAAAACAAATTCTTCAAACATCAATCCATTAGGCATCAATCCATTGGGATCGTTACGAACCGCAACTCTCCATCTGGACGCGCTACAATGAGTAAAACATTTTTGCGTCCAGCTTCACGTAATTTATAAAAACGTTTTTTAGCATCATCAATTGTTATAATAGCACTCTGATTGATATCAACAATCACTTCACCAACGCGAATACGCTTTTTATCCGCAGTACTATTTTGTGTAACAGATGTCACCACGAGTCCTCGAAGTTTATCTGAAATTGAATAACGATGACGCAAATCCTCTGTTAATTCAGATAATGTCATGCCCATCAATTGCATTGTCACACTTTTCGGCAGATCATTATTTTCTTTATCATCGACTTCTTCTTCTGTATCTTCATTGTCATCGGTCTCAATCAAACGTCCAAGCGTAACCTTTACGATTTTTTCTTGCCCATTCCGTAAAATAGTAACATCCACAACGCTCCCTTCTGAACTCTCCGCGACTAAACGGGGGAAATCACGTGCATGCTTAATTTTGGCATTCCCAAAAGACAGAATAACATCTCCTGTTTGCAACTGGCTATTATCGACATTATTTTTTTCCATTTGTTCTATTTTACCAGCTACCAACGCTCCTACAGCGTTTTCTAGTTTTAAACTTTTTGCAATATCTTCTGTCACCGGTTGAATACGAATAGCCAGCCAACCACGTCTTATTTCTCCAAAATCACGCAATTGATTAATAATAGAAAGAGCCATATCCGATGGAATAGCAAACCCAATACCGATCGATCCTCCAGAAGGAGAAACAATGGCTGTATTAATGCCAATGACTTCACCATTTCTATCAAATAACGGACCACCAGAATTCCCTCGATTAATCGCTGCATCTGTTTGAATAAAATTATCATAAGGACCAGCATTAAGATCACGATTACGTGCAGAAATAATACCAACCGTTACACTCCCTCCAAAACCATAAGGGTTACCAATCGCCATAACCCAGTCACCAATACGTGCTTTTTCTGAATCACCAAAACGCACAGCTTTTAATTTTTTACTTCCCGCATCCACTTGAAGCAACGCCAAATCCGTTTTACTATCCTTGCCAAGAAGCTTCGCCTTAAGTTTTGCACCATCCGTAAAATTCACTTCAATATCATCAGCATCAACGATAACATGATAATTTGTAACAATAAGCCCTTTTTGCGCATCAATTACAAAACCAGACCCCAAAGAACGCACCTTTTGAAATTGACTATTTTTTTCCCCCTCTTTGGGTGTAAAAAAATCATTAAAATATTCTTCCAACAATGAATCTTTTGGAATAACGGGTATCGAAGTATTTTCATCCTGTTCTGTTCCTTCAACAGTCTGTGCCGTAGAAATATTTACAACCGTTTCCAAAAGCTCAGAAGCTAAATCAGGAACAGAAGGCAATGTCTTATTTATCTCTGCGCTCCAAGACAAACGCATGGATCCTGATAAAAATAAAATCACACAAAAAACAACTCTTGTGATAAAAAACTTCAAAAATATATTTCTACTCACGATACTTCTACCCATGACATGCCTTTAAACCAAAGCTGTAAAGATCCTTACTTAATAGTTATTAATGCAAAATCGGTATGGCTTAACATTCTTTTACATTCATCATAAAAACAAGCAGCGATAGAGCATACTTCCCACACGAGTACGCTCTATACACTGTTTCATCTATTCTCCGCTGGACTTTGAATCAGTTTTACTCAAACTAGGACTCATTGCTGATGAATTTTTTTTCTTTGCTTGCGGAAAATTTCTAAAATAAAAAAAGAAATCCTCATTTGGTGAAATCACCATCGGTATTTTCTCTAAATTCTTATACTGTTCCATCGCTAACCAAAAATCGTAAAAAGATGGATTTGCTTCTCTCGCATTGAGTAAAATGCGAATACTTTCAGCCTGTCCTTCACCGCGCGTAATTTCAGCATCACGCTTTGCAGCCGCCACAATTTCTTCATATTCACGATTTGCCTCTGCGACAATACGATCTCGCTCTTGTTGACCACGAGCGCGAATATTTTCCGCAACTGCTTCCCGCTCCGCAGCCATTTGCCGATAAACATCTTCCGAAACAGCATCGGTTAAATCGGTTTTTCGAATACGCACATCAACAATTCTAATACCTAGCGAACCTGCATCTATAGAAAATTGCCTTTGAACCTCGGCCATCATCGCGCCTCGCTCATCCGATAAGGCTGCTTTAAATTCTCTCTTACCATAAACAGCTCGCAAAGCGTCAATAAAACGTGGTGCAAGATTTTCACGCGCTGCAATTTGCGGGCGCCCTGAAGCAATACGTTGTAAAAACAATTTAGGATCCGTAATACGATAAATAAAGAACGCATCCACTTCATAATAAGCCCCCCCACGAACTTGCACAGATTGTGTAGGAACATCATAACGCAATAAACGATTATCCACCACAATCATCTTATCCACAAAAGGTATTTTTACATAAATTCCAGGATTAGATTCTACCTTAACGATTTGTCCAAAACGCTTAATAGCAACTTGTTGACGAGGATAGACAATAAAAAATGACATCCACAACATGATCAAAAAAAATATTATGGTACTAAAAACAAACAAAAAACGAGACTGCTGCATTATTAACGTCCTCCGGAAATCTGAGTATTCAAGAGCGATGTAGAACGTGCTGATTTTATTTTTTCTTTTTCTGATAAATTATTACGCAGCAATTCATTCAAAGAAAGATAAGGCACCGCAGGAGAATTAATTTGATCGAGAACCAATTTATTGGGTGAAGAAAAAATACGCCCCATCGTCTCCATATAAAGACGATACCGTGCAGCCTCTGGTGAAACTGCAGCTTCACGGGCTATGGCCTGAAAACGTTCAGCACGCCCTGTTGCCTCTTCAATCATTTGTGCTTTTTCACCTTTTGCGATTTCCCGTGTACGTGAAGCTTCACCATTTGCTAAACCAATCTTCGTAAAACGCACACGATTTCCTTCTTCAATCATTCGTCCACGTTCCTGCTCAGCCTGCTGAACAGAATTAAACGCTGCAGCAACTTTGGTAGGAGGAGCAGCTTCACTGATCGATACACGGCTTATTTCAACCCCGAGCTGATACTTATCGACAGTCAACTGGGTAATCTTTCTCACATCGTTAGCAACTTCTTCTTTTTTATCGCGTAAAACATCATCAACAGGTCTTGAGCCAATAACTTCCCGCATTGCACTTTCAGCGACCTGACGAACAGTTCCCTCTTGATCATTCACATTGAATAAAAATTGTCCTGGATGTGAAATGCGATAGTAAACAGAAAAATTGACATTCACAATATTTTGATCACTCGACAGCATCAAGCCTTCACTTTGTTGTCTCTGTCCAGGCTGTCCACCAATTGCAATTGTTTTTTCCGTTAAAGGTACTTTCATGTAAGTTTCAATTGGCCAAAAATGAAAATGTAAACCATCACCGATAATTTCTTCTTTAGGCACACCAAAACGCAATTCTACTGCTTGCTCATTTTGTTGAACGATATAAAGTGACTGATAGAGAAAAAAACACACGGCAATCAGAAGGAACAAAACAAAAATGCCGCCCCGACTAAATTGTTTAAAATGGTCCTGTCCTTTACGCAAAATATCATCGAGATTGGGGCCATTTCCGCCACCATTATTGCCACCAGAACCAAAAATATTCTTATTAGCCGATGTCTTTTTGTCACCGCTGTTCTTATTTTTATCGCCACTCCATGGGGCACCACCATTTTGATTTGTCCAGGGCATTATCACCTCTTTAACTGATTACCATTCATTCAAATACCGATCCTTCACTTAAAGCCTATAGGGTTTCTCTTATCTCAATTACGCAGCTAATAAACCCTTTACACTTCATATCACAAAAATCATTTCCGCTCGTAAACAACAAAACGTGTCGGATGACTATCTTTATCCCCTTTTGGAATATCTTGTGTTTGCACGACAGTCCACTTTTCTTTATCAAAAATAGGAAAAAAACAATCACCTTCCATAGAAGCTAAAACTTCTGTAAGAAATATTTTATCAGCAAGTCCAAACCCTTGTTTAAAAATTTCACCCCCACCAATAATAAAAATTTCCTCTACATCATTTTGAGAAGCAACAGTTGTGGCAAGAGAACAAGCCTGTGATAAAGAATGTGCAACAACTGCCCCTTCAGCGCTGAAAGTACAATCGCGCGTAATGACAATATTTGTGCGCCTTGGTAAAGGTCTTCCGATAGAATCCCAAGTTTTTCGCCCCATTATAATAGGCTTACCCAACGTCAACGCCTTAAAGCGTTGCAAATCTGTTGATAAATGCCAAGGCATTGTACCTTTACAACCAATAACACCATTTTCTGCAACAGCGGCAATTAAACAAATGGAAATCTTCATATTGCTACCGGGGCTTTAATATGGGGGTGTGCTTCATAATTAAGCAATTCAAAATCCTCGAATTTAAAAGAAAAAAGATCTGTTACCGCTGGATTTATAAGCATACATGGCAAAGCATTTGGTACACGAGACAATTGATATTTTGCCTGTTCAAAATGATTAGAATAAAGATGAGCGTCCCCCAATGTATGAATAAAATCACCAACTTTAAGGCCACTGACTTGCGCAATCATCATCGTTAACAATGCATAGGACGCAATATTAAATGGAACTCCTAAAAAAATATCCGCCGAACGCTGGTAAAGCTGACAGGATAATTTACCCTCAGCAATGTAAAATTGAAAGAAACAATGACAAGGTGGAAGAGCCATTTCTTCTATCAATGCGGGATTCCATGCTGATACAATGAGACGACGAGAATAAGGCATCTCCTTAATCATAGTCAACAGATTACTTATTTGATCAATATGACGCCCATCAGGAGCTGGCCAAGAACGCCACTGATACCCATAAACAGGACCAAGATTTCCTTGTTTATCAGCCCATTCGTCCCAAATAGACACACCATGCTCTTTCAACCATGCGGTATTTGTATCGCCTTTAAGAAACCACAAAAGCTCATAAATAATTGAACGCAAGTGTAATTTCTTTGTCGTCAACAATGGAAATCCTGCTTGCAAATCAAAGCGCATCTGATACCCAAAAATAGATCGCGTTCCAACACCCGTTCGATCTGTGCGATCAATGCCCTGATTTAAGACGTGAGATAAAAGAGTAAGATATGACTTCATGGAGCTATTATGTCCGATTCTTTTCATTATAGAAAATAAAAACTATAAAATCTGTACAAACATACTTCAAATCTTTTTCCCAAAACATCTTACACAAGAAATTATCATGATCTGACTAAATTTTTGATGCAAAAGATAAAATACTATAGACAGATTCTAAGAAAATAACATAGAGGGATAATGAACAAAGATGGCTGAATGTAAAATAAGGGATTGACTATGGAAAAACAAGAATCTTTAGCACCACATGATACAAGGAAACGTGTTCTTTCGATCATATCGAGTGCATCAGGGAATCTGGTGGAATGGTATGATTTTTATGTTTATTCTTTTACATCTATTTATTTTGCCTCACAGTTTTTTCCCTCCAATGGAGATGTTGTTGCCGAACTTTTAAAATCTTCCTTCGTCTTTTTTATAGGTTTCCTCATGCGTCCCATTGGCGGTTGGCTCTTTGGATTCATTGCGGATCGTTATGGACGTAAACGCTCTTTGCTAATTTCCGTTTTTATGATGTGTGGTGGTTCGTTTCTCATCGCCCTTCTTCCTACATATGAAACGATTGGAGCAGTAGCACCAATTCTTCTCATTTTACTCCGCATGCTTCAAGGGCTCTCAGTCGGCGGTGAATACGGAACAACAGCGACTTATATGAGTGAAGTTGCTCTAAAAAAACGTCGCGGTTTCTTTAGCTCGTTTCAATATGCCACGCTCATTGGAGGTCAACTTCTTGCAAGTTTGGTTATGTTTATTCTCGCCCTCTATCTCTCTGAAGATCAATTAAAAGCATGGGGCTGGCGTATTCCTTTTGCGATTGGTGGATGTGGCGCAATTGTTGCGATTTATCTACGTCGTTCACTTCACGAAACAACCACTAAAGAAAGCCGTTCTAAAAAACAAGCTGGTAGTCTTAAAGAACTTCTACGCAACCACGGAAAAGCGTTCCTTTTAGTTATCGGTTTTACAGCGGGAGGATCGCTGACATTTTATACCTGTACCACTTATATGCAAAAATATTTGATAACAACAACCGGATTTGATAAACATACTGCGACAACAATAATGACGGCCGCACTATTTGTTTTTATGCTACTCCAACCCCTCTTTGGTTCTCTCGCAGATAAAATTGGCACAAAAGCTTCACTGGTTATTTGGAGTTCCTTATCTATCATCTTTACAATTCCTGCACTTAAAATTATTGGAAATACTAATGATATGTGGGTTGCTCTCTCCATTATTATTGGCATGCTTTGTATTATGAGCTTTTATACATCCGTCTCTGGTATCGTAAAAGCAGAAATGTTTCCTGCTTCAATCCGAGCAATGGGGGTTGGTCTCTCTTATGCTATTGCTAACGCACTATTTGGTGGTTCTGCTGAAGCTGTCGCGCTTGAATTTAAAAAAGTCGGCTATGAATCTATATTTCATTTTTACATAGCAGGCATGATGATTATCGCCTTCATCGCAATTCTCTTAATGCCAGATGCTCGCAAAAAAGGATATTTACAAGGAGATGATATTGATTAACTTTTGATCCTAACAAAAAAGCCTAGAATTCTAGGCTTTTTTGTATCTATTCTACGAGAAATTAAAGCTTGCAATTTTTTATTTTTATCCCTCTAAACTCACTAAAGAAGAAATTTTCTCTCTTCCCACATAGGGCACTTATAAAAATAAGCGGTGGCTCCGCACTGTTATGAAGAGATGATTCTTTGGCTTAATTTCGTTTGCTGAAGACAAAAAGACGTTTGATTTATTTTAATACTTCTATTCCTCATCAAAATTAAAGCCCCCATGAAAAATAGAAAAGGCCCATTACGTTATGAATTTCCGCACTTTTTTTAAGATGCATTTCTCAAATAGACTCAAATCCATTTCACGATGACACCCGTAAAGAGCATAACAGTAAAGCCCTCTGAGAAGGATAAATCACACAATACATTGATTTATAATGATATATCTAGCATCTTTTAACTTGAATTAAAACCCAACATCACGTAAGGTTTTCTCATTTGATATTTTTTTATGTTGAACCAACTTAAAACACCTCTCGTTTACACATTACAAGTAGGGGAAAAGCCATGGCGGATAAAATTGTATAAGAAAGGACTAAAAATGGCTCTTATAAACCGTCTCAAAAACTAAAGGGCTCAAGAACTCCTTAACATTGTGGACCAACCTCTTCATAATTAATACTAATATCTTCATAATTAATACTAATAAAAGTGCAAACGGCTATCATTCTACTATTTGTTAGCTCTACTATACTCTATTCTCTAGTCCTTAAAATTGCACATTCCCTTGATACTTGAAATAGTTCATCAATAGATTTTTACCCACACACCAATCTCACATGTAATAGCCAGTAATACCATTTTACGACACAACATCAAACCCATAAGCCAAAGAATATCCATATCCTCAAAAACACTCTCATATGCCAATAATTTACAATGAAACAAAAAAAGCCTTAAAAGATTCTAAAAGCACACAATTTAATAATACACCATAAGCTCAAAACAGCATTAATCGCTCTAGAAAAATCTTACAATGAAAGTTCTAAACTTTAAATGTACAAGCTCATTCTTTCATCATCATAAGTTTTAAAACTATACAAAAGCGTTTAAGCATGAAATAAAAGACGATTTATTAATTATAAACAGTATAAATTAAGTTATATTTCATACTATAGTTCAATTAAAGTTTATTTTATTTATTATAATATAAACTTATTTATTCTATCTAAATTTTAAATAAAATATTTTTCTAATAAATTATCATTATAAAATTGTATTTTTATGCTATACATCATTAACAACTTTAACGAGCAGAAAAGTTATCAATCTAAAAGGGGGAAATTTCATGAGTAACCAAACAACTGTAGATCCACATGATACAAGGAAACGTATTTTTGCTATCATATCCAGTGCATCAGGAAATCTGGTAGAATGGTACGACTTTTATGCTTACTCCTTTGCATCGGTTTATTTTGCATCACAATTT
>NZ_JAQISW010000010.1:31696-73368 GCF_028618435.1 Bartonella sp. MM73XJBT.G | reverse complement strand
CGAATCTTAAAACACCCTTTGAAAGGCCTTTAAAAACCCTTTGAGAACCCCTTAAAAATCATGTGAAACAAAATAAATTGGTACAAAACCTGGTGGCAAAATATACAAAACCCGCTGGCAAGCTACAGCAAGCTACACTGGTGTCAAAATATACAAAACCCGCCGACAAGCTACAGACAAGCTACATACAGCTGGGGAACCTGGATTCGAACCAAGATTGACGGAGTCAGAGTCCGCTGTTCTACCATTAAACTATTCCCCAATAAGCCAATATTGCCATTTTTATCAGATTTTAGAGTGTAAGCAAGGACAAAAGAGAAACTTTCCGATTATTGATGATAAGAAGAATTTATCGATAATAAAAGGCAACAGGTATGTCATTGATTGTTTTGATCTGAACATCTACATCGTAAATATCTTTAAGAATTTCTGGTTGCATGATTTTTTTTGGAGTCCCACAATAGGCCGCTTTCCCATTTTTTAATGCTACAATCATATCTGAATAAGAGGAGGCAAAATTAATATCATGCATTACAATAAGAATAGTTTTTTTGAGTTCATCGGCTGTGCGGCGTAGCTGCTTCATCATAGAAACGGCATGTTTCATATCCAGATTGTTTAATGGTTCATCTAAGAGAAGATAATCGGTATCTTGACAGATGACCATGGCGATAAAAGCTCGCTGACGCTGCCCCCCAGAAAGCTCATCTAAAAAACGGTCTTTTAAATCTTGTAAACCCAGATAGCGTAATGCACTGTCGATAAATTGTTTATCTTCATGCGTATACCAGCCTTTTGAATAAGGATAGCGACCGAAACTCACTAAATCGTACACGGTTAAACGGAAGGATAAAGGATTATCTTGACGTAAAATTGAAAGCTTTTGAGCCAAAATATCATAGGGCACTTTATCAATATCAAAACCGTCGATATTAATTATGCCTTCGTCGTGTGGTAAAAGACGCCTTATCAACATCAAAAGAGTTGATTTTCCTGAACCATTAGGCCCAATAAGAGAAATAATCCCCCCTTTAGGAAGATGAAGACATAAATTATCGATAATCAATTGTGTTCCATAAGCCTTGGAAAGATGATTGATCTCAATCATTTTACTTTTCCCTTCATCAGTAACGTTAAGAAAAAAATCCCTCCACAAAATTCAATGATAAAACTTAAACGTCCTGCTATGTGAAAAATTTGTTCTAAAATGAATTGTCCGCCCACCAAACAAATAATCGCTAATAATATTGCAATCGGTATAACAACACTGTGTTTTGCTTGAGGAGAAAGTTCATAGGAAAGGTTTGCAACTAACAATCCAAAAAAGGTGACGGGGCCTACTAATGCGGTGGAAATAGAGATGAGAATGGAAACAAAAATAAGAATAGCTGTTGCACTTTTGTGGTAATTAATGCCAAGATTGAGAGCATTTTCACGTCCCAAAGCTAAAATATCAAAAAGATGACGTGAGCGCCACCCAATTAAACTCAAAATGAAAATAATTGCTGAGGCAAAGCTTATGAGCGACGTATTAAATTTATTAAAATTTGCAAACATAATATCCGTTAAATTCATCATTTGGTCTGGATTGAGTTGCAATTGCATAAACATTCGTAAACTGAAAAAAAAGCTGCCTAAAATAACACCCATCAAGAGCGTTAAGTGAAGTCCTTTTAAGCTTCCTGAAAAGAGCCAGCGAAAAATACTTATGGAAAAAAGAATGAGAATGAGTGATTCGAGAATAAGCTGTCCTTCTTCATTCAAAAAAGGTAAAGAAAGAGAGCCGACAAAATATATAAGGATAGTCTTTATTAAAATATAAAGCTGATCAAATCCCATGATTGAAGGGGTAAGAAGCCGGTTATTAACGATTGTTTGAAATAAAACCGTAGAAACGCTTATTGCGTAGGCAATAAGAAGCAGAGAGGAAAGTTTTGTAAGACGGAATTTCCACGTATAAATATTAATATTCCACGTCATGTAAAGACTTATGACACTACATGCTATGATGATAAGCGTTATAAGTACACATATTGTTTTTTTTCTTCTATCCAAGACGCTTTCTCCAGCGTAAAAGCAGTATCATAAAAATAAAACTACCGATTACGCCCATTATAGTGCTGATGGGAATTTCAAGAGATGGATGAATAATTCGTCCTAAAAGATCACAAATTAAGACCAATCCTGCACCGCTGATGGCTACCCAAGGAGCGGTATAGCGCATATTATCTCCCATGAAACTTGAAACAATATTCGGGATAATCAATCCAACAAAAGGAATACGGCCGACGGTACAGACAACAACAGCAGTGATTGAAGCGACAACAAAAAGACCAAAAAACATGACAACACGATAATTTAACCCAAGATTATTGGTTAAATCTTCTCCTAAGCTTGCAACTGTAAAGCGATCAGCAGTACAATAGGCTAGAAGACAAAGGGGAAGGGAGAGCCATAAAAGTTCATATTTCCCTTCAAGAATCATGGCAAAACTACCAAATAAGTAAGCTTGAAGAGAAGGAAGGAGCATTTCATAATCTGCAATGGTATTGGTTAAAGAGCCTATAATATAGCTTAGCATAATCCCTGTAAGGGGTATAATGAGAGCTGATTTTAGAGGAATGCGGCGCAATAAAAACATAAAAAGTAAAGTACCCATCATGGCAAAAAATGTCGCAACGATCATTTTTCCTAAAACAGGAATATCGGGCAGAAAAATCATAATAAAAAGAATGCCAAGGGAAGCAGACTCAACGGTTCCAGCAGTTGATGGCTCGACAAAGCGATTACGTGTTAACAGTTGCATAATCATGCCTGAAAGTGCAAGCGATGCGCCTACTAAAAGGATTGCAATAGTACGAGGAAGACGCGTTTGCCAAAAAATAAGCCACGCATGGGGATCGGCTGCAAAGAGATCAGAAGGTGTAACATCAGAATAACCAACAAAAATGCTGAGGATAGACAAGAAAATTAGAAGCGTTATGGTTATCCAATAATTCTTCACGTTCAACTATTTCTCACAAAACTTAACAAAAACAAAGGTTGCTTCATAAACAACCTCTGTTTTTAAATTTTATTCATATCGCAAGCAAGCTTTATTTGCTCTTTGTAAATGCTTCATTGATCTGCTTAGCAGTTTCAAGAAGTCCTGTTAAACCACCACTTGCGCGATACCAACTCCAAGAGTCCAAATAAATAATTTGGTTTTGTTTACTTGCTGTTGTGCGGTGTACAAGCTCATTGTTGAGCAGTTGTGCTGCGGATAGTCCTTCACGTCCAATTGCCACATCCCGATCAATTACCAACAACCAATCAGGATTTGTCTCAAGAATAAACTCTGGGGAAATGAGCTGCCCATGTTTTTGTACGGTGAGCTTATCGGTTGCAGGAGCAATTCCAAAAGCGGAATGGAAAATATCGAAACGTGATTTTGGTCCCAAAGCACTGATCTTTCCTCCAGAGGTCATTAGGACGAGCCCTGTGCCTTTTCCTTGGGTATTTTTGCGGACTTCAGCTAAAGTTTCATTGAGTTTTGCAATTTCCTTTTTTGCTTCCTGTTCTTTGCCAAAAATTTTCCCAAGGATAGACACATTCTGTTTAATATCTTCAAGAGAGTTTTCATTTCCTACTGTTAAATCAATGGTTGGAGCAATTTTGGATAAGTCGTTATATTTAGCTTGAGTTCGAGAAGAAATAATAATCAAATCAGGACGAAGAGTGGCAATTTTCTCATAATCCGGTTCAAAAAGAGTGCCTATTTTTTCATATTTTTCATCATTAAACTGTTGCAGATAAGATGGTTTTTTTCCTTCAGGAATACCAATAACCGCTTTGATGCCAAGGCGATTCATATTATCAAGAGATGCAAGATCAAACACAATAACTTTTTGCGGAGAAGAGGGAACAGAAGTTGTGCCTGAAACATGATTAATCGTTATATTTGTTTGAGTATTCGTATTTGCGATACTCGCCTGTGTCCATAAAACTGTTGCAAAGCTCATTGCAACCAATAAGACAGAGGTCACGCATTTCATATGTTTTATCATCGTGATTTTATCCTTTTATCTGATATTACAAGGGTTTGTGCACTTAAAAACTTAACTTAGGCATTTTTATGCACAAAATGAAGTGCTTATAAATAACACTATGTTGTAAAGTTGACTAACATATGTTACAAATCGTTCACTTACCTCATTTTCACTTAATTCTAGTGTTTTTGCAACATTATTTAGAAAGTTTAACATATGATCAATGTTTTTAAAAAGCGTACACGTTTGTACGCACTGACAACAAGTGCTTTCTTTTTTTTACAAGGTGTTGATTCTTCTGTGGGGAGTAGTAGTTGGTGGCCAAGTGGATTTGTGAGTGGATGGTCAAGTGTAACATCCTTTTTTTCTTCATCTTCTTCACAACCGACACGAGATACAGAAATTCCCCAGCGTTCAGGATCTTCAGGAGAAGCACTTCCAGTTGCACAGCCACTTACGGCAAGTGATCCTGCTGGCCCCACAGATTCTGGAGCTTCTGGTCCCACACAGTCTCCAAGAGAAGGAGGGGAGACTGGAGAAAGAGAGCAAGGATCTCAGGTGGGAGGAAATTCTAAAGCAGAGCAACTTAGAGAATCGTCTGTTTCAATAAGAACTGGAGATGAGCCTGAGAGGGTGGAAACTGCAAGTCTTTCTGGAAACATGGGAGGTGCTGGAGTGCCCGGGGGTGTTGGAGTTGGAGGCGTGCCTGGGGGTGTTGGAGTTGGAGGCGTGCCTGGAGGAGTTGGAGGTGCTGGAGTACCTGAAAGCACGGAAGATGATGAAGAAATTCCTGACAGAAAACACCCTTTGAAAGGCCTTTAAAAACCCTTTGAGAACCCCTTAAAAATCATGTGAAACAAAATAAATTGGTACAAAACCTGGTGGCAAAATATACAAAACCCGCTGGCAAGCTACAGCAAGCTACACTGGTGTCAAAATATACAAAACCCGCCGACAAGCTACAGACAAGCTACATACAGCTGGGGAACCTGGATTCGAACCAAGATTGACGGAGTCAGAGTCCGCTGTTCTACCATTAAACTATTCCCCAATAAGCCAATATTGCCATTTTTATCAGATTTTAGAGTGTAAGCAAGGACAAAAGAGAAACTTTCCGATTATTGATGATAAGAAGAATTTATCGATAATAAAAGGCAACAGGTATGTCATTGATTGTTTTGATCTGAACATCTACATCGTAAATATCTTTAAGAATTTCTGGTTGCATGATTTTTTTTGGAGTCCCACAATAGGCCGCTTTCCCATTTTTTAATGCTACAATCATATCTGAATAAGAGGAGGCAAAATTAATATCATGCATTACAATAAGAATAGTTTTTTTGAGTTCATCGGCTGTGCGGCGTAGCTGCTTCATCATAGAAACGGCATGTTTCATATCCAGATTGTTTAATGGTTCATCTAAGAGAAGATAATCGGTATCTTGACAGATGACCATGGCGATAAAAGCTCGCTGACGCTGCCCCCCAGAAAGCTCATCTAAAAAACGGTCTTTTAAATCTTGTAAACCCAGATAGCGTAATGCACTGTCGATAAATTGTTTATCTTCATGCGTATACCAGCCTTTTGAATAAGGATAGCGACCGAAACTCACTAAATCGTACACGGTTAAACGGAAGGATAAAGGATTATCTTGACGTAAAATTGAAAGCTTTTGAGCCAAAATATCATAGGGCACTTTATCAATATCAAAACCGTCGATATTAATTATGCCTTCGTCGTGTGGTAAAAGACGCCTTATCAACATCAAAAGAGTTGATTTTCCTGAACCATTAGGCCCAATAAGAGAAATAATCCCCCCTTTAGGAAGATGAAGACATAAATTATCGATAATCAATTGTGTTCCATAAGCCTTGGAAAGATGATTGATCTCAATCATTTTACTTTTCCCTTCATCAGTAACGTTAAGAAAAAAATCCCTCCACAAAATTCAATGATAAAACTTAAACGTCCTGCTATGTGAAAAATTTGTTCTAAAATGAATTGTCCGCCCACCAAACAAATAATCGCTAATAATATTGCAATCGGTATAACAACACTGTGTTTTGCTTGAGGAGAAAGTTCATAGGAAAGGTTTGCAACTAACAATCCAAAAAAGGTGACGGGGCCTACTAATGCGGTGGAAATAGAGATGAGAATGGAAACAAAAATAAGAATAGCTGTTGCACTTTTGTGGTAATTAATGCCAAGATTGAGAGCATTTTCACGTCCCAAAGCTAAAATATCAAAAAGATGACGTGAGCGCCACCCAATTAAACTCAAAATGAAAATAATTGCTGAGGCAAAGCTTATGAGCGACGTATTAAATTTATTAAAATTTGCAAACATAATATCCGTTAAATTCATCATTTGGTCTGGATTGAGTTGCAATTGCATAAACATTCGTAAACTGAAAAAAAAGCTGCCTAAAATAACACCCATCAAGAGCGTTAAGTGAAGTCCTTTTAAGCTTCCTGAAAAGAGCCAGCGAAAAATACTTATGGAAAAAAGAATGAGAATGAGTGATTCGAGAATAAGCTGTCCTTCTTCATTCAAAAAAGGTAAAGAAAGAGAGCCGACAAAATATATAAGGATAGTCTTTATTAAAATATAAAGCTGATCAAATCCCATGATTGAAGGGGTAAGAAGCCGGTTATTAACGATTGTTTGAAATAAAACCGTAGAAACGCTTATTGCGTAGGCAATAAGAAGCAGAGAGGAAAGTTTTGTAAGACGGAATTTCCACGTATAAATATTAATATTCCACGTCATGTAAAGACTTATGACACTACATGCTATGATGATAAGCGTTATAAGTACACATATTGTTTTTTTTCTTCTATCCAAGACGCTTTCTCCAGCGTAAAAGCAGTATCATAAAAATAAAACTACCGATTACGCCCATTATAGTGCTGATGGGAATTTCAAGAGATGGATGAATAATTCGTCCTAAAAGATCACAAATTAAGACCAATCCTGCACCGCTGATGGCTACCCAAGGAGCGGTATAGCGCATATTATCTCCCATGAAACTTGAAACAATATTCGGGATAATCAATCCAACAAAAGGAATACGGCCGACGGTACAGACAACAACAGCAGTGATTGAAGCGACAACAAAAAGACCAAAAAACATGACAACACGATAATTTAACCCAAGATTATTGGTTAAATCTTCTCCTAAGCTTGCAACTGTAAAGCGATCAGCAGTACAATAGGCTAGAAGACAAAGGGGAAGGGAGAGCCATAAAAGTTCATATTTCCCTTCAAGAATCATGGCAAAACTACCAAATAAGTAAGCTTGAAGAGAAGGAAGGAGCATTTCATAATCTGCAATGGTATTGGTTAAAGAGCCTATAATATAGCTTAGCATAATCCCTGTAAGGGGTATAATGAGAGCTGATTTTAGAGGAATGCGGCGCAATAAAAACATAAAAAGTAAAGTACCCATCATGGCAAAAAATGTCGCAACGATCATTTTTCCTAAAACAGGAATATCGGGCAGAAAAATCATAATAAAAAGAATGCCAAGGGAAGCAGACTCAACGGTTCCAGCAGTTGATGGCTCGACAAAGCGATTACGTGTTAACAGTTGCATAATCATGCCTGAAAGTGCAAGCGATGCGCCTACTAAAAGGATTGCAATAGTACGAGGAAGACGCGTTTGCCAAAAAATAAGCCACGCATGGGGATCGGCTGCAAAGAGATCAGAAGGTGTAACATCAGAATAACCAACAAAAATGCTGAGGATAGACAAGAAAATTAGAAGCGTTATGGTTATCCAATAATTCTTCACGTTCAACTATTTCTCACAAAACTTAACAAAAACAAAGGTTGCTTCATAAACAACCTCTGTTTTTAAATTTTATTCATATCGCAAGCAAGCTTTATTTGCTCTTTGTAAATGCTTCATTGATCTGCTTAGCAGTTTCAAGAAGTCCTGTTAAACCACCACTTGCGCGATACCAACTCCAAGAGTCCAAATAAATAATTTGGTTTTGTTTACTTGCTGTTGTGCGGTGTACAAGCTCATTGTTGAGCAGTTGTGCTGCGGATAGTCCTTCACGTCCAATTGCCACATCCCGATCAATTACCAACAACCAATCAGGATTTGTCTCAAGAATAAACTCTGGGGAAATGAGCTGCCCATGTTTTTGTACGGTGAGCTTATCGGTTGCAGGAGCAATTCCAAAAGCGGAATGGAAAATATCGAAACGTGATTTTGGTCCCAAAGCACTGATCTTTCCTCCAGAGGTCATTAGGACGAGCCCTGTGCCTTTTCCTTGGGTATTTTTGCGGACTTCAGCTAAAGTTTCATTGAGTTTTGCAATTTCCTTTTTTGCTTCCTGTTCTTTGCCAAAAATTTTCCCAAGGATAGACACATTCTGTTTAATATCTTCAAGAGAGTTTTCATTTCCTACTGTTAAATCAATGGTTGGAGCAATTTTGGATAAGTCGTTATATTTAGCTTGAGTTCGAGAAGAAATAATAATCAAATCAGGACGAAGAGTGGCAATTTTCTCATAATCCGGTTCAAAAAGAGTGCCTATTTTTTCATATTTTTCATCATTAAACTGTTGCAGATAAGATGGTTTTTTTCCTTCAGGAATACCAATAACCGCTTTGATGCCAAGGCGATTCATATTATCAAGAGATGCAAGATCAAACACAATAACTTTTTGCGGAGAAGAGGGAACAGAAGTTGTGCCTGAAACATGATTAATCGTTATATTTGTTTGAGTATTCGTATTTGCGATACTCGCCTGTGTCCATAAAACTGTTGCAAAGCTCATTGCAACCAATAAGACAGAGGTCACGCATTTCATATGTTTTATCATCGTGATTTTATCCTTTTATCTGATATTACAAGGGTTTGTGCACTTAAAAACTTAACTTAGGCATTTTTATGCACAAAATGAAGTGCTTATAAATAACACTATGTTGTAAAGTTGACTAACATATGTTACAAATCGTTCACTTACCTCATTTTCACTTAATTCTAGTGTTTTTGCAACATTATTTAGAAAGTTTAACATATGATCAATGTTTTTAAAAAGCGTACACGTTTGTACGCACTGACAACAAGTGCTTTCTTTTTTTTACAAGGTGTTGATTCTTCTGTGGGGAGTAGTAGTTGGTGGCCAAGTGGATTTGTGAGTGGATGGTCAAGTGTAACATCCTTTTTTTCTTCATCTTCTTCACAACCGACACGAGATACAGAAATTCCCCAGCGTTCAGGATCTTCAGGAGAAGCACTTCCAGTTGCACAGCCACTTACGGCAAGTGATCCTGCTGGCCCCACAGATTCTGGAGCTTCTGGTCCCACACAGTCTCCAAGAGAAGGAGGGGAGACTGGAGAAAGAGAGCAAGGATCTCAGGTGGGAGGAAATTCTAAAGCAGAGCAACTTAGAGAATCGTCTGTTTCAATAAGAACTGGAGATGAGCCTGAGAGGGTGGAAACTGCAAGTCTTTCTGGAAACATGGGAGGTGCTGGAGTGCCCGGGGGTGTTGGAGTTGGAGGCGTGCCTGGGGGTGTTGGAGTTGGAGGCGTGCCTGGAGGAGTTGGAGGTGCTGGAGTACCTGAAAGCACGGAAGATGATGAAGAAATTCCTGACAGTGCGGGAGATGAAGGAGCTCCTGGACGCGTAGGAGATGCTGGAGGATTAAGATCTGATGGTGACTCTCAGAGCTCGGGGCCGGGAGAAGAATCTAGGGGATTGAGAAATGCTGGAATACCGGGAGGTGTGCCTGGAGCTGGAGGAGTACCTGGAGGCGTAGAATCTAGGGGCATGGGAGTTGATGGAGAAGCACCTCAAGAAGCACAGACTAGAGAAATGTCTGAAGGAGAATCAAGAACTGAGGGAGGGACTCCGCGCCTAAGTCTTGAAGACGCATCTCAAACAGCAGAAATTGAAAGGGAGCCTCAAAAAATACAAAATGGAGCATTGTCCAACGGTTCAGGAGTTGGAACAGAGCAAACTGGAGATGTAGTCAGATTAACAGAGACTGAAGAGACTAATCCTGGAGGATTAGCCGCTGGGGGTAGGATTCCAGAGGCAGTAGAGATTGGAAACAAAGCTGACGACGGCAAATCTCGCAGAGGTAGATCAAGAGCTTCAGGAGGTGTTGCTCCTGTTGTTTTACTTGTTACTCCACCAGATGTTGCGTCAATAGCAGAATATGTAAACTGTTCTTGGGAAAGCCTCGGTATTCCGATTATGGACCCTGTTTTCTGTACTGATGGTGAAACGCACATACTTACAACAAGTAATATTTATGAGTATAATCAGGACAGTGGCTTTAAGTTATATGATAATTATGCTGTAGAAGTAAGAGGTCCTGAGCCTACAGCTCTTGAGGTGAGAGGAATCTCCTTTAAAAAACAGCGGTGGCCTATGCAAGAATCTAGCGAAAGTCAGAATAGTGGTGCTAGGGCTGGATCAAGAGGGACAGTTAGCTATGGTGTATTTTCTGATGGTGTGTTCCAACTTGGGGCCAAAGTTCATCTCAAAGAACAATCCGCTGTTGAGGGCTTTGATATTGGAATTATAGCTGCTAACTTCGGCTCTGTCATTATGGAGGGGGGAAAACTCCACAATAACTATGTGGATGCTTTGGCTTTTTCTCATGGGAAGATTAGTTTGCAGAATGTGACTGTTCAAGTGGATGGTATAGGCAGTATTGGTTTGTGGAGCGATACTGAATCTCTCATAATGATGAGAGGTGGTGATATTCATTTCAATAACGGTAAAGCGGCAATTGTAGCATCAAAACTGGGGAGTGTTGTATTGGAAAATGTTACAATTAAAGTGCGGCAGCAGGAGCAGGCTTCTAGAGAAAATTCTTCTCGTAGGGGGGCTACGTTATTATCAAGTAATGGTATTATTTGGTTAAGAGACGGAAAAATTCATGTTCCTGATACTACTTTTCTGAGGGTTCTTAGCAATCCGTGTCATGTTCAAGAAATTTTAGATGATATCTCTTCTTTTTGTATAGGGGAGGAGTCTCCGTCAGAGAAAAACAACATTTTAGTGAATATGTCTGCAAGTTTTGAGGATAATCTTATCGGTGTAAGTCGTGTTATAAGCCATCTAGAGGAATTTTTCGGCATGGAGAAAATATCTGCGATGTTATCGGGTGGTCTCGAGTTAAATAGCTTTATAAAGTCTTCATCTGTTACGATGCCAGGGAAAAAAGCTCGTGGTATATACTTTCGTAATCCCCTTGTGATCGATAATCAAAAGCGTTATCAGTATGATACCCTACATGCAGTTTTTTTAGACAAGACTGCTCTCAGAGTTCCAGAAGGTATCGCTATTTCTAGTAATGGTTTGAATGGTTCTGTTTTATTGCAAAATGACTCTAAGGTTTCTGGTGGGCTTTTGTTGGAAGCTAAAAATGGTGCTAATTTATCAATTTTTTCTCGAGATTCTCTTCTCATAGGTGCTGCTCGTATCAGTAACTATGCTAATGCTCAGCTTTTTTTATCCAAAGACTCAGAGTGGCGTATAACAAAAAATATTTTTGCAGATCCGAAAAATGTAGATCCACGTTGTATAGATTCATGTATTTCATCTCTAAGTCTTATAGATAGTAAGATTAGATTTTTTTCTTCTTTAAAAGATGTAAATAATAAGCAAACAAATGCAAGCAGTGAGCCACGAGGTCCAAGTAGCGGTCTAAGTGGTCAAGGAAACGATCAAAATAGAAACATTGAATATAGAACTCTCCGTATCGGTAATGGAAATGGTACAGTTTACAGTGCTCATGGGCGTGCTGGGATTCACTTCAACGTAGGTTTGCTACCTGAGAATAATAATAATGCTCAAATTTCCGACAGAATTTTTATTCATGGTGATGTTTCTGGAAACACTAAGATATATGTACACGATATAAGTGCAAAGCTGAATAGTGATAGGAATCATACGGGTTACCGTATTCCGATGGTGCAAGTTTTGGGGAAGGCGTGGGAAAACTCTTTTATTTTAGATGGTGGTTATGTCACGCTAGGAGGTTTGCCTTATAAGTATGTTCTTCGTTTTTATGGACCAACTATGGATTCGAAGGAGATTTATTTCGATGAAAAAATTGTTGCGGGAAATACACCAATTTGGACTTTCCGTTTAGAACATGAGCAGCTACCTTATGAAAAGGCTCCTTTGCAGGATTTGTATTTTTTTGATACGCCATCTGTTGTTTATAATGAAGAAGATACTATACCTATGTTATTTCTTAATGGCTCGAGAACTAGAACAGGTATTTTGGGAGGTTCGAAAATTAAGGCTGATGCTACGCCTTCTACAGAAACAAATTCTCCATCCAATACTCTTGCAGAATCTGGAAGTTCTGTCTCTGAAGAATCTGAGGGAATTACGACTACTGATGTATCTGAAAATTCTGAACTATCGGGGAATACTCAAGGATCAGGGGAAGAAGAGGTATTAAATTCTTCTTCGTTGGATAATTCTGGACTTGAGGGACCTGAGACAAATGATCATGATAGCATAGAGGGGGAAGGTGATATAGATGAAGAAGATGACATAGATGGGATGATAACGGATCCTCCTTCTTTTGCTCCGTCTACCATTAATTCTAACGTTTTGGGGAGATCTGAAGCATCTGAAGAATTTGAAATAGATGTGGAACAGCCAACTGGCAGCAGAGTTCCTTCTCCTGTTACTCTTCTATCTGATAACTCTAGGACTGTAAGACCTGTATTTGTTTCAAATCTAAGATCTGATTCGGGTGATATTTCTTTTGTATTTCAGGGCCCCCCACCTGTTGCACGTGTCCAATCTACAGCTTCTTCTACGCGCACCCCTGTGTATCCTACTGTTTCTAGAGAAATTGAGAGTTCTGAGGGAGGAGTTGTGACTCCTGTGGTATCTTCTACTACGAGTGTTACACCTGTTGCTGGTAATAGTAGTGTTTCTACTAATTGCAGTGCTGCAAATGGAAATACTACACAAGACTTATCTACTCCTTATGCGTGCGCTGATGGAAAATCATATAAAATAGAAAGTCGCACATTGAGAGTAAGTGATACTCAGCACTCTGTACGTGCAATGAAACCCAATACAATTATTAATGTGGAAGGTACGACTATTATTGGTACTGTTTTCTCTGAGAATGAAAACAATGTTAATCTTAATCAGTTGCGACCTGTGAGTGCTGTGCTTGCAGAAGAAAAGGCAGAGATTGTTTTGAACAAAAACTCAAAAATTCAGTCTTCTATGATTGGGATTGAAGCGCAACGTGGTGGGAAGGTTCAAATGTCGGATGGGACGATTAATGCGAGTTATGCCGGTGTTTTTGTGGGGGCCGAGTCGTCTGTTGATTTAAATAATACAAAAATTAGTATAGCAGGATCTTTCGCTGTAGCGGGTTTGGCGAGCGATGGAGGTCAGGTAACCATGAAGTCTGGATCGATTAGTCTCACAGATGGAGTGGCAGTAAGATCAGAAGCGGGAGGACGTATTACATTAGACAACGTTAATATTACTGCAAAAAAAACAGAGTCGGATTCTGTAGAAACGTCTGGGCGTGCAGCTTTCCTATTGAATGATAATGCTTCTGTTGAATTTACGAATGGTAATGTTATTACTGATGCCAATGGTTTGTGGATTATGGATAATGGTGATGTTGTTGAGACCGTTTCTTCTAGGAGAAAGAGATCTTCTGATGTTTCTCCATCTGCATCTATAAATCGCACTTATTCTGCATCTACAAATCGTGCGAATATAGGGTTTTCCACCGTTAAAATTGAAGGTGATGGAAGATATGGTATATATTTTGATGGGATCACAAAGCAGATAGTGGATGAACATAATCAAAATGAAAATCTAAGAGAATCTGTTTTAGACCCCTCAGTAGGGAACCAGAATCTTGGGCAGAATCCTAAAAAAGAAAGTGCTGCTGAGGAAATCTATGTTGTTAAAAGGAATGCTTTAACGCAGCGGGAGAGAATACCTGTAAGTGGAGAAGTCTCCTTGCAAAGAACTGATTTTGAAGTTTCAAAGGGTATAGCAATCTATGGTAATAATTCTAGTGGTCATGTCTCATTAGAAAATAAAACAACACTTGCTGGTGACTTATTATTGAAGGCTGAGAATGAGTCTAATATATCCGTTTTAATCGATAATTCTATTGTTACAGGTGGTGTCCGTGTTGATAAAAGTTCTTACGCAAAATTGGATTTGATCAACGGATCAGAGTGGATTCTCAAAAGAGCTACACAGAAGAACTTGGGGACTTCAGATTCTAAATGTGTGGATTCGTGTGTTTCTTCTGTAAGGCTTGTAAATAGTGCTATTGATTTTGAATTTTCCGAATCTGGAGGGAAATATCAGACTCTTCATATTGGAAATGGAAAAGGCACAGTTTATGAAGCGCTGGGTGATGCTGTAATTCATCTCAATGCACGTTTAAATCCTCATGATTCAAGTGGTCAGCAAGTAACAGATCAACTTGTTATTCATGGTAATGTTTCTGGAAAAACAAAAATAAATGTACGAGGTGATGCGGGTAATCTAGGAAATGGTCAAGGAAATGCTAAGATTGCTCACAGTGTTTCTATTATTCAGGTTTACGGAAACGCAGAAAAGGATTCTTTCCAACTCGATGGCGATTATGTTGCGCTGAGGAATTCACCTTACAAATACACTCTTCGTGGTTATGGTCCAGAAGCGACTTCGGAACAGAAGCATGTTCAGCAAAAATTTGTTAAGGATGGTGGAGCGTTTTGGAACTTCCGTTTAGAAAATCAGTATGTTAAGTCTGCTAGATCGGTTGCCCTTCCAGAACAATTTGTAAGGTCTGTTGTTCCACAGGTGCCAACTTATCTCGTCTTGCCTAATAGCGTATTCCATACTGGTTTGATGGATATTAACAATCAAAGCAAACAGTTGGAGACTTTGCGGATGACTTCTACAGGAATGGTAGAGGTTCGTGAGAATCCTGCTTTATATTTACGCGGCTATGGTGGAAGTTACCGTTATGCTTCAGATTTATCTGCACTTGAATATGGTTATGACGGTGATCTTGACTATCGTGGTGTAGAGGCTGGTGTGTTGCTGAAAACTATTGAAAATACTGATAGTGCTTTATCCTTTGGGGTTATGGGAACCTATGGAAAACTTTCTCTGCAGCCTTTAAATGTTGAGCAAAGTCAAAAGAGTGCATTTGATAAATGGACTGCTACGGTATATGGCAGCATGCAGCATAATGTGGGCTTCTATGTCGATGGTCTTTTATCTTATGGTCTGTTCAAAGGTGATGTTTTCACTCGTGCACGGGGTAAGACAGCAACATTGAAAGGTAATCCTTTGAATGTTTCTTTGATCGGTGGTCAGACAATTGCGACAGGGTATAAAGGCTTTGTCTTCGATCCGCAGGTTCAGGTTGTCTATCAACATCTCCAATTTAATAAGGCCCGCGATATTGACAATTTTAATATTGAAATGGGTAACCTTGATCAATGGGTGGCACGTGTTGGTGGACGCTTAACTAAGAATCCTACAGGTTCTAAAGGCGTGAATGCTGTTGCTTTCTATGGTAAGCTTTATCTTGCTCATGGTTTTGGAGAAAAACAGTCTGTGAATTTCAGTGATTCTTTCAAGTTAGGGGCGTTTGGTTCTTCACTAGAGGCTGGGGTAGGATTTAATGCCAAACTGTTGCCACAGTTCTCTCTGCATGCTGATATTCTTTATCAACATAAGCTTAATAAGGCTGGTTTTTCTGGAGCAAGTTTCTCCGGAGGCGTGCGTTATCAGTTCTAATATAAGGTATAGGATGTACTTTTTAAAAAAAGGCAGCACAATGTGTTGCCTTTTTTCTTTATAACAATTTGTATTGTTTTTAAAAGATTCTCGTCTTTTTAATATGAATAGAAAAGACAACGCTTATTGTGTGCACGAGCGCGTTTTTCTACGCTAAAGCAAATTTTCTTAACATTTTTGCTGATGATGATGCGATAGAGTAACACACTTGTATGGGCTTTTAAAATATTCAGGAGCCCAGTCTGTGTTATGTTATCTTTTTAAGTTCTGTATTTGATATTATCTAATATAATATTTGATGCTTTTTAAAGCTCATTTTTGAGCGCTTTTTTCACTGATTTAAATCATTTTTTCATTCATTTTGTTGTGGAGTAATTTTTAAAATCGTACAAGGATAAATTGTGCCTTTAATTAATTACACGTACTGATTTTATTTTTTCTTTACACGAAATACAGAATGCATTATACACCTATAAATTGTGTTTTGTAATTATTCTCTTTTAGATGGTTTTATGCCTAGAGCTTCTGCCAAGTTTATAGGGATAATTTGTTACACAATTCAAATGAGCATGAGAGACATGTCTTTTGTACACCTTTTGTATGTTGAGGTGGTGCAGGTGGATGTTTTGTGAGTGCTTTTATTTTTAATGAGAGGGGAAGGAAAGTTTCGAGGGAACTATGATTAAAGTGTTTAGAAATCATGTATGTTTATGTGCTTGTACAACAGCTATCCTTTCTTTACTCCAAAATGGAGGAGTGGTTTATGCAAGTGCAGAGGAGCGTCTTAATCGGTCTTCTTATGGTATTAGCGTTAGCGATATTGGAGCTGATATTTATGTCCTCCCAATTGTTTCGCCCATTTCAAACAGAAACTATCTTATCAGTGGTGTTGAGGGGCGTCCTATTATGCCTCCTCATATAAGTAGTGTTGAGCCCTCCCCCCCTATCAGTGCTCTTCCTAATGATAATGTTATCAGTGGGAGGGGAGGCTATAGTGGTCATCTTAGTGGAAGTCATATGCATAAGCCTCCTCTTAAGGGACAGAGTGGAGATAATTATTCTCCTCCTAATAAGATTGATATTGGCAATAACGATGATGGTATTCGTGGCGGGAGTGATTATCGTGAGTTGAGTGGCGTGGACGGAGAGAACGGACGACAGGAAAATATAGACAACTCTGTTAGAGATGCAGACTCTGATAAAAGAGGTGTAAATCCTGGGTTTTATTATTATAGTGGATTGTATTATATATGTGATAATTGTGGGGAGAAGCCTAAAATTGATCATAAATCTTATAAAATTACAAAGGAAAACGTTTCTAATTATCCTTCTCATCCTACAGCTATAACAGTCAAGGGGATTGGGACTAGGGTTGAGGGAGAGAGTGTAACGGTTAGCAGTGAAATTGTTGATGAAACTTTTTTAATGGGGGTGCACGTATTAGAGAACGGTAAGATTGTTTTGGAAAAGCCACTTCTCAAAGATACAGTGATAGCCCTTCGTGCGAATAATGGAGTGATTGAGGTAAGCAAAGGAAAGATTGAGGAAAGTCAAGAGGCGGTTGATGCAGCAGACAGGTCATTTGTTCTTTTAGAAGATACAAAAATTAAGACGGCTCATGGGAATGCAAGTATTTTGAGTTATGGTCGCTCAGAAGTTCGGATGTTAGGTGGGGCCGTTGATTTTATGGACAGTCACGGTGTTTCGGCAATGTTAGGGGGGAAGGTCTTTCTTGATGGTGTTACTGTTACTGGAAAGGGGGAAAAAGGCAAAAACCATGCGGTCTTTTTAATGGATGAAGGGGGAGGGGTTGAGTTTAAAGGGGGGAATATTAAAGCTGAGGGTGTGCATGGTATATTGTTAAAAAATTCGCTCAAGCCTTTATATTCTGCACAAGAACGATCTGAAGAAGAATCTGATACCGAAGACGCTGTTGGGGATTTATCGAATAACTTTTATGTAACTGAGGCTAATTTTAAGTCTTCCTCTGTTACCGTAAAGGGTGAAGGATCTTATGGTATCTATTTTCAGGGAGAAAAACCATGGAGCGAAGGTGGGGATAAAAAGGAAGAGACTTCATTAGAGGATGAAAAAGTACCACCACGATTAGAAGTTGTTAATTTCGATACAACAGAATTTTCTGTTTTAGACGATACGGCTCTTTATGGTAAAAATGTTATTTCTGGTGCAGTGAGTTTGATGAAAAGCACGCTTCGTTCTGAAAATTTTTTATTAAAAGCTGAGAAAGGGGCTTCTATAACGGTTTTAGCTGATGGATCTACTCTTGGAGGTCGTGCTCACGTTGATAAAGATTCTAATGCCGAACTTTATTTGGGAAATTCTACGTGGATTCTACCACAAAAGCTGCAGAGAGATCAACAGGAGGATGCAAGTAACTCTTCTATTTCTCTCGTCAGTCTTATGGGCAAAAGCTCTATTCATTTTAAAAGACAAGAATCTTCTTCTGTTAATGATTATCAAACCCTTCATATTGGAAAGGGAAAGGGTGAAGTTTATAAAGCACGGGACGGTGCCTCTATTTTTCTTCATAGCTATCTGGATAAGGGGGGGGATCTTGGTCAGCAAAAGACGGATCGTGTTTTAATTCATGGTGATGTTTCGGGAAAAACAATGCTCCGTGTGCATGCTGTTGCAGGAAGTCCAGGAGGATATACGGGAAAGGGGGGGAATGAGGAAGGTATTTCAGTCATTCAGGTTTCTGGAGAAGCAAAGCAAGATTCTTTTCAATTGGAAGGGGGGTATGTAGCGTTAGGCGAATTACCTTATCAGTATAAGCTTTATAGTTATGGCCCAGGGTCTCTTTTAGGAAAAGCAAGTGCAAATCAAAGATTAGTTGAAGGGAATGGAGAGTTTTGGGATTTCCGTCTTGAAAGCCAATCGATAGATTCTGATGTAAAACCTCAACCAGATCCTCGTCCAACACCTCCTCCTGCTCCAACGCCTCCCCCAGGACCGGCTCCGGAGCCTCATCCTCGTCCTAAGCCGGGCGTTAAGGCTGTTGTTCCGCAGGTTCCGACTTATCTCCTTTTGCCTAATGCCTTACGTCATCTTGGTTTGATGAATGTTAGCAATCAAAATCAGCGATTAGAAGCTTTGCGAATTGCTTCTGGCGGTTTGTTAGAAAATCGCGAAAAACCTCTCTTTTTTGTGCGCGGTTATGGTGGCAATCATCGTTATACTTCAAATCTTTCTGCGCTTGAATATGGTTATGGCGGTGAGCTTGATTATAATGCTGTAGAGGCCGGTGTTTTAATAAAAGCAATTGAAAATATGTATGGGACCACTTCTTTTGGAATTATCGGGTCTTACGAGAGATTTTCTTTGCAACCTTTGAATGTTGAACAGAGTCAAAAAAGCACATTTAATAAATGGTCAGTTGCAGCATATGGCGGTATGCAGCATGATACAGGTTTTTACGTTGATGGCCTTGTGTCTTATGGTTTGTTTAAGGGGGATGTTCTAACAACAGCACGAGGCAAAACGGCAACATTAAAGGGAAATCCTTTAAGTGCTTCATTGACAGCTGGTAAAACATTTATGGTAGGAGAAGACGGTTTTGTTTTTGATCCACAAGTTCAGGTTGTTTATCAATATCTTCAATTTAATAAAGTGAGTGATGTAGACAGCTTTGATATTGAATTAGGAAAGCTTCATCAGTGGGTAGGGCGTGTTGGAGGGCGTTTAACAAAGATACTGGTTGCCACTGATGAGTCTCAAGTTGTTTCTTTCTATGGCAAGATTCATCTTTCTCATGGTTTTGAAGGAAAACAATTTGTGCACTTTAAAGATCCTTTTCAGCTAGGTGCTTTTGGTTCTTCATTAGAAACTGGATTAGGTTTTAATGCCCAATTATCTCAAAATTTTGCGCTTCATGGTGATTTGGTTTATCAGCACAAGCTCACAAAAGCTGGTTTTTCTGGAACGAGTTTTTCGGGTGGACTGCGTTATCATTTCTAGTGTTGTTCTTGATTTTGTTTAACCTTTGAATGTTTAATCTTTGAAAAAGCCACAATCATGACTTGTGGCTTTTTATTTTCTATTAATTTTGTTGTTATAGCCTTTTATAGAGTATGAGTTTTACATCTCTTTAATATGTTTTAGGGCTGGATTTCTTTTATTTTTCTTAAAAAATTGCACGTTATCGTTTCAAAACGCGTATTTCAGAACTTCTTTCATATTATTTATAATATGCTGATTGATAAAAATATTTTCAATGTTCTTGAATTCATAAAAAAGCTTTCGTTTGCATGGAGAGGATGGATAAGTGGATAAACAATCATTGAAGAAAAGACGTCAATATCGTTTTGTAAATTCTATTAAGAGGAAAGAAGTGATACCATTAAAATTGGTAAAGGATACACTTAAAGGGTAAAGAGGTTGTATTCAATCAGCTTTATATTTTTTCTGCCGTTGTGAAATGGGGGTGGAAGAAATGAGAGATATATTTGAGAAAATTGGTGAATAAGAAACATAATATTGTTATATTGTTTTTTATGAAATGTGTTGTCTTAAAAGGAATACGATAAATAACAGAATGAAGTCATCTGGAATCTTCATTTTTTTAAGATTAGGAGTTTGGATGCTTTTGAATGTTGTAAAGTTGTGTTGAAAGAGACGGTAAGGATAGGAGTTGATTTTGATTTTTATACATTCCTATTCTAAATTAGGCTTTCTTTCCATAAAGATTATCTAGAAACAGACGTGTGTGCTCTTTTTATTTCCTAATTTGGACATATGGTTCTGCTTACAGAATGCTTATCCTCTTAATAGAATATTTATCGTAAAGATGTTGATTATATTTGCTTTGGTGATGATTAGGCAACATTTAAAGGGAAGCATCTAATGTATGCAAACCGATTAAAACCATTTTTGCAGAGAGCAGCTTTAGAGATGATGTTTGTTTTGTTTTTCAGCTCTATTTTATAATTTTTTTGTAAAAATGACAGAGCTAGATTGTATTTTTTAGTCCTTTTCTAATTTCATATTTACATAAAACACAAAAAATACTAATAAACTCCATAAATCAAATCAAAACGTATTAAATTTTCTTTTGGTTAAGTTTTTAATACGTTATGTATTCTCTATAAGTAAGGGGGGAAAAATTATGGTGGAATTATGGCTGATCTCTTAAAAAATCGTTTCTCCTTATTTACTTTCACGACAGCACTTCTTTTTTTGACACATCATATTGATGGTTTTGCGCGCAATGCTGAATCTCAAGTTCTCTCTGGGAAAAAGCAGTCTTCATGCGATCAAAATGCAGCATTTTATCAGTGTGATGATGGTGAAGCGCATGAAATTAATAATAAAGTTTATTCGCTCACAGATCAAAATGCTCATGGTGTTCATGGAGCTATAGAAGCGTCTAAGGAAAATACATCTCTTCGTGGAAAGAATATAACTGTTAAGGGTATTGGGGATGAAAAGAACAATTCGGAAAAGAAGTTTTGGAAATATGGCGTAAAGGCCTCAGAAAAGGCGCACGTCTCTCTGGCTGATTCCACGTTGAGTGGGGTTTTCGTGGGGGTTGAATCTCAAGGTGCCTCCATTGCAATATCTGGTGGATCGATTGATGCAATTAATGTAGGGGCTTTGGCAGAAGGGAAATTTCAAAGTTCAGTTCATTTAACAAATACTCAAGTGAGTTTCGGTGATTTTGGGGTTAAAGCAGGAGAAAAAGGAGTTTTTATTTTAGAGGGTGTCTCTATGAGCGGTAAGGGTGGTCCTAGCAAAGGGGGGCAAGGACAAAATGCGGATCATCAGGGTGATAACGCTGCTTTTCATATATCTGGAAATGGTTATGTTCAGTTTGTAAAAGGTTCTGTTAATGTGAGTGATGCCCATGGGCTTTTATTGCTGGGAAATAAAGGTGCTCAGATTGATATTGGAGATTCCAATATCACAGTAAAAGGAAATGCATTTCATGGTATGCACTTTGAAGGGCAGGAAGCTTCAGAAGGGCAGGGAGCAAAAGCACGCGTTGATTTGAAAAAGACGCGTTTTGTCGTGCCAGAGAGTATAGCTCTTTATAGCAGTAAATTGGGGAAATCTGAGATATCTTTAAAGGACACAAAGCTTTTTGGAGATTTGTTGCTGAAGGCTGAAGGGGGCTCTTCTATAAAGGTTACCACTGATGCTTCTGCACTTGTTGGTCAAACTCAGATTGATAACAGTTCTATAGCTGATCTTATCTTGAAAAATAATTCACAGTGGGTTTTGTTGCGACCAAGACATAAAAATTTACAAGATCCGGATTATAGAGACGTTTCATTTATTTCATCGGTTAATCTTGTTGACAGTTCCATTGTTTTTGAAAAACCAGAATCCAGCACTGCTCATACCTATCAAACGCTTTATATTGGAAAAGGGAGCGGTGTTGTTTATCAGGCATCAGGTGATGCTTGGATTCATTTGAATGCACGTTTAAATCCTCATGATACAAGTGACAATCAAGTAACGGATCGGCTCCTCATTCATGGTGATGTTAAGGGAAAAACTATAGTAAACATACAAGGGGTTGCTGGAGGTTTAGAAGAAAAAAATGAAAAAGCGCATAGCGTTTCAATTATTCAAGTTTATGGCAACGCGTGGTCTGACTCTTTTCAATTGAATGGGCAGTATGTTGCATTGGATGGCGCGCCTTATAAATATGTTCTTCGTTCTTATGGCCCGAAGGCAACTGGAAGGGAAGAACATGTTAAACAGCGATTTGCTCAAAACGGAGGGGCGTTTTGGAATTTTCGTTTAGAAAATGAATATGTTCAAACATCTCCTGATTATAGAGATACTCCTAGAGTTTCTAAACGAACTCCTCCTACACGTGCTTCTTTTGAGGATATTATTCCAGCGTCTTCTGCGGGTGTTGTTCCGGCGTTTTCAGCAGATAGTCTTTCTAAGATTGAAACTGTTTCTCTATCTGGGCGTGGTGTAAGATCGGTTGTTCCGCAAGTTTCAACTTATCTCATTTTGCCCAATAGTTTGTTCCATGCTGGTTTGATAGATATTAGCAATCAAAACAAGCAGTTGGAGGTACAGCGTGTTCATCTTCGTGAAATGTTGGAAATTCGTGAAAAACCTGCTTCATTTTTGCGTGGTTATGGAGGGAGTTATCGTTATACTTCAGATTTGTCTGCGTTCGAATATGGTTATGGAGGCGATCTAGGGTACTATGCCCTAGAGGCGGGTATTTTGTTACAAAAAATTGAAAATGTTGAGAGTGCCGTATCCTTTGGGGTTATGGGATCGTACGGAAAACTTTCTCTGCAACCTTTGGATGTTGAACAAAGTCAAAAAAGTACATTTGATAAATGGACTGCTACAGTTTATAGTAGTCTGCAGCATGATACAGGATTTTATGTCGATGGTCTTGTATCTTATGGTTTGTTTAAGGGTGATGTTGTGACAACTGTACGGGGTAAGACAGCAACATTGAAGGGGAATCCATTAAGTGTTTCCTTGATAAGTGGTCAGAAAATTGCCACAGGATATGAAGGTGTTGTTTTTGATCCACAAGCGCAAGTTATCTATCAATATCTTCAGTTTAATGAGGCGCGTGATATTGATCATTTTAATATTGATATGGATAAGCTTGATCAGTGGGTGGTGCGTGTTGGTGGACGTTTGATGAAGACACTTGCTGCGCCTGAAAAGGATCGTGATGTTTCTTTCTATGGTAAGATTCATTTTGCTCATGATTTTGGTAAAGAAAGATCTGTGCGTTTTAAAGATTCTTTCCAATTGGGCGCTTTTGGTTCTTCTCTAGAGGCAGGATTGGGGCTTAATGCTCACTTGTCTCAAAAAATCGCACTTCATGGTGATTTGGTTTATCAGCATAAGTTGAGCAAAGGTGGTTTTTCTGGAATTAGTTTTTCTGGTGGATTACGCTATCGTTTTTAGAATGATTGCCTTTGGGATTAATTAAAAAAAACCACAAGTATCGCTTGTGGTTTTTTTATTATTATTTTGTTTGCAACTTTGAAGATAAGCTTTTTAAAAGAATGTTTTTTTGCATGAAAAAATTTGTTTCTTTTTAGAAACGAGATAAGGCTTTATGGGGCTCAATTTTTGCTTTTTATGCTGTTTTCTTCTATGCAAGATACTGATCTATAATAATTGATTGTTTTTTTATTGAATGAGAAACACAAAATATCGTGGGATTCTCTTATTTTAAATCTGTTCTATGTTGAATCGATAAAAATCATTCGTTTACACATTACAAGTGGGGAGAGCCGTGTGAATAAAAACTGGATAAGAGAGAAGTTAAAATGTCTCTTCTGAGCTGTCTTAAGGAGCCAAGGGCTGTTATAACATTTTAGGATTGATAAAGTAGGGGGTCTCGGTTTACTTATTCATAAGTGTAAAAACGGGATGTTTAATGAATTTAATATTATACTCTTCATGGGCGCTATCGCAAAATGAGCTTCGGTGTGTTGAGAGATGTGTTTTTAAAACAAGCATGTGATTGGCAACATATCTATATGCTGTTTGGGGCTATTTTATATGATGATTGTGATTTTCTTAGAGAACGCGATAAACATAAAGTTATGAGGCAATATGTCATCTCCTTTTTTATCAATTTACAAATTTTCTTGAGATTACTGCTTTGGGATGCGGGGGATTTCATTCTATTTTTACGAGCTCTTTGTGAATAATACAATTTAAAATTGTGATATTTTTAAATTATGGCTTTACATAAAATGCATAGTGGATATATAAAACACAAAACGTATTTTAACTATCACGCGTAACTAACGTTATTAAATAGAACGCGTGTTTTTTTATTTTTAGAGAAGGGGAAGAAAGTTTGTAGAAAATTATGTTCAAAAATCATCTCTCTTTATGTCGTTTTACAACGGTTATTTTTTTCTTTGTACACAATGCTGATGCCGGTGAAGTTTCCTCTCAGAAAAAGCAATATTCATGTAATGAAAGTGCCTCATTTTATCATTGTAATGATGGTCAAACACATGAAATTTCTAGGAAAACTTATCAACTCACGGGTGAAAGTTCTAAGGCAGCTTTAGAGGCATCAGGAGAAAATACACTCATTGAGGGAGAAGCTATAATCATTAACAGTGTTTTGAATGCTGATGGACACTCTGAAAAAGACACTTGGACAACAGGTGTAAAAGCTTCAAAAGGGGGAGGCGTTGCTCTATTTAATTCCATGTTAAATAATGTGTCGATAGGAGCCGATATTGAAGAGGATGGCGCTTTTGATATGCAAAACGGGGTGATCAAAGCAACCAGAATGGGGATCAGTGCTTCGAGTGAGCAGTCGCTTGTTTCTTTGACCAAGACAGAGATTAAGACATCTGCTGGTGCAATAGCTCTTTTAAGTCATAATGGGGCAAAAGTCTATATGAAAGGAGGAAAAATTGACTTTGCGGATGGTATTGCCGTTCAAACAGGAGGAGGGGGAGAATTTAATTTAGAGGGTGTTTCTATAACAGGAAAGGGAAAACAGGCAACAAATACAGACAATCACCATGAAAGTTCTGCTTTTAGTATGCTTCAAGGAAAAGGTATGATTCATTTTCAGAAGGGAAATGTTCATGTTAACAATGCTCATGGCCTTGTCTTGCAAGGGAATAATCATAATGCTGCTCATATCAAACATTCCAATGTTTTTGTAAGAGGACAAGCATTTCATGGTATGCACTTTTTTTGGCAAGCTGTCTTGAATGATAAAAAAACAATCATACCTGGAAAAGGGACAATCCAGTTGACTCAGACAACTTTTATGGCCCCAGAAAGTACGGCTCTTTATAGCCACGAATTTGAAAGTTCTGTTAAACTCCTACAAAATTCAAAAGTTTCTGGCGATTCACTTCTGAAAGCAGTTGAACATTCCAATATCAAGATTGAAGCTGATGCTTCTACCTTACAAGGAAGCGCATATGTTGATGAAAGTTCTACAGCTGAGATAGTGTTAAAAAATGGTTCAAAGTGGATTTTATCGCGACCAAAATATGGACAATTACAAAGCTCTGATGTGTCTGGTTCTAGGTTAGGAAATTATTCTTCTATTTCATCGGTCGAACTTACGGATAGTTCTCTTATTTTTGAGGAACTCAAATCCAAAACAACAGATGGTTATCAGACACTTCTCATCGGAAAAGGATTAGGGACTGTTTATAAAGCGTACGGTGACGCATATCTTTATCTTAATACCTATTTAGATAAAGGAGGAAGGCTTGAAGATCAGAAAACTGATCGTCTTTTAATCAATGGTGATCTTGAAGGAAAAACAACAGTTGATGTTTATAAGGTTCCTGGAAGCCCAGGGGCATTGACAGGAGAGGGTGGTAATGATCAGGGAATTTCCATTATTCAGGTTTATGGACAAGCCGCTGAAGATTCTTTTCAGTTAAAGGGGGGGTATGTTACACTTGAAGACTCCCCCTATCAGTATCATCTTAAAAGTTATGGTCCAAGCTCTGCTTTAGGGACGGCAGATTCCAATCAAAGGGTGCTTAAAAACACTGGAACATTTTGGGATTTTCGCCTTGAAAGTAAAATGGTTGATTCTTCCTCTTTTGATCCCACTGAAGTTTTTCCTGTTCTTGATTTCATTGACCCTCCTGTTTCTGATGAGGATCCTTCTTTCCCTAAAACTCATCCTAATATAACTAGAGGTGAAGAGGAGGCTATTGATCCTAATTCTCAGCAAAAGCCTCAGGAGCCAGGTCTTTCTTCTTCTATAGATTCTCCTGATAGGGATTCCCATCTTAAAACTATATCTGATGCTTCTGATGTTTTTGTGCTGGATATTCCAAGTCCTCCTCCTGTTTCTCCTCCTTCCTCTCTTGCACCTGTTATTCCAGTTATGACTCCATCTCATCCAGTTGTGCCAACATCTGGTTCATCTGTCCCGCCCTCTGTCGCTCGCACTCCTTTTGTTGTTTCTCCCCCTGCATCTGGTTCATCTATCCCGCCTTCTGTCGCTCGCACTCCTTCTGTTGTTTCTCCCCCTGCATCTGGTTCATCTATCCCGCCCTCTGTTGCTCGCACTCCTTTTGTTGTTTCTCCCCCTGCATCTGGCTCATCTGTCCCGCCCTCTGTCGCTCCTACTTCTTCTGTTGTTTCTCCCCCTGCATCTGGCTCATCTGTCCCGCCCTCTGTCACTCGCACTCCTTCTGTTGTTTCTCCCCCTGCGTCTGGCTCATCTGTCCCGCCCTCTGTCGCTCGCACTTCTTCTGTTGTTTCTCCACCTGCGTTTGGCTCATCTGTCCCGCCCTCTGTCGCTCCTACTTCTTCTGTTGTTTCTCCCCCTGCATCTGGCTCATCTGTCCCGCCCTCTGTTGCTCGCACTCCTTCTGTTGTTTCTCCACCTGCGTCTGGCTCATCTGTCCCGCCTTCTGTTACTCCCCCTATTTTTGAGCTTTCTTCTCACTTTTGGCCAAATGTGAGGACTATTGTTCCACAGGTTTTGACTTATGTTCTTGTGCCAAATACCTTATTTCATGCTGGATTGGTGGATATCAGTTATCAAAATAAGCAGTTGCAAACACTGCGAACTTTTTCTCGTCGATTGTTGAAAACTAATGAAAATCCAGCTTTATTTTTGCGTGGTTACGGGGGACATCATCGTTATGCTTCCAATTTGTCTGCACTGGAATATGGATATGGAGGCGACCTTGATTATAATGCACTAGAGGCAGGTGTTTTACTCAAGAAAATCGAAAATGTATATAGTACGACATCTTTTGGCATTATGGGAAATTATGGCAAACTTTCTTTGCGTCCTCGAGAGGTGAAACAACATCAAGAAAGTATATTTGATAAATGGACAATCACAGCATATGGGAGTATGCAGCATAATACGGGACTTTATATAGATGGTCTCTTCTCTTATGGTTTGTTTAATGGCAATGTTCTTACGCGTGAGCGAGGTAAAACGGCTGCATTGAGAGGCAAGCCCTTAAGTTTTTCCTTAACCGCTGGTAAAACATTTATGATAAGCTGTCGATGTTTTATTTTTGAACCACAGGTTCAATTTGTTTATCAAAATCTTCAGTTTCATAATACGCGTGATATTGATAACCTTAATATTGATATGCGAAGACCAGATCATTGGGGGATGCGTATTGGCGGGCATTTAACCAAAACACTGACATTGATGAAAGATGCACAGGTTCTCTCATTATATGGTACGTTTCATTTCGTTCGTAATTTTGATGATAAACAATTTGTGTATTTTAAAGATGCTTTCCAACTTGATTCTTTTGGTTCTTCTTTAGAAGCTGGATTTGGTGTTTATTCGCAATTATCCACAAAAATCACTTTTCATAGTGACCTGATTTATAAGCATAAATTTACCAAATCTGGCTTTTCTGGAATGCATTTCTCTGGTGGACTAAGCTATCATTTTTAATTTTATTTTTCTTTAATGCATCTTTTGTGAAAACTATAGACACAAAAAATGACCTTATTGTGTTTTTTTCTGATTTTTAACTTTACGTATAATCCAAAAAGAATTATGTTAAAAAACATAATGGTAATAATCTATCGATGAACTAGGTCTTTTTTTTCGATTTTTAATGAAGATGAAGTAAGAGAAGTTTAGAACTAATCGTGATGGAAGCATTAAAACCTCATGTATCTTTATGTTCTCTTATGGCGTCTGTTCTATTCTTTGTTTACAATGTAAAGGAACAGGAACGTGTCGTTTTCTTTTAAAGTATTATTGATGTGATGCTTTTGAAGAGCGTGGGTTGTGGTGTGAGTGATATTCGTTCAGATGCTGCTGATACTGATAGCAGTTTTTCTGGTGTTTTGAAGGCAAAAAAGTTTGGTTAGGTAAGTATTAAGGTAGAGAAAAAGGAAGTTAGAGATTGGTGGGGTTTTGGCGTTAAAAAAACACTGCTACAATTTTTTAAGAAGATTTGCATGAGAAAAAATGAAGATTGCTTCGGATAAGGTTTTCGTTACTGGAAGTGGTGAGAACACGGTTAATGATAAAAGTATAAGCGTCTATGATCATGGTTTCAATCAGGCTGTTTGGGGACTAAAGCCAAGGCGATTTTCTTTTTATTAAGGATGGTAAGATTAATGTTTCAAATATTGATGGTCTCGTGATGGAGAGCATGGAGGTTGTTTTTGAGAATTCAAGTATTTCTTTTCATGGTCGTGAAATTCGAGAGAGGACTTTAAAAGAACGTCCCTCACAAGAAGAATATATAGAATCAGAGGCATTGGCTGGATTGGAGAAATTCAGTTCAAAAGACTAACTTTAGTGTTTCTAATGGCACAGCTATTTATATCGGTAGCCTTTTTCTCTATGGGATATTTAAAAGGGGTGTTCTCATGCAAGCAAGAGGTAAGACAACAACATTGAAGTAAACAGCTTTGGAGGGCTTCATTAATTGCTGGAAAGTCATTTATGAGCGGATATAAGGGGCGTATTTTTGATCCGTAGTTTCAGATCGTTTATCAAAATGTGTGCTTTGATAAGACATTAGATATTGATGGTTTTGATATTGAAAGGGGAAAACTTGATCTGTGTCTGATGCTTGGTGTGTGGGCGTTTAAGCAAGACGCTTGTGGCTTTTTGAAGAGGGAAAAGTTGTTTCTTTCAATGAAAAGTTTCATTTTGCCAATAGTTTTAGAAAAAAACAATGTGTTCAGTTTGGAGATGAATTCTAATGAGGAGCTTTGGGTTCTTTTTTAGAAATTGGAGCGGAGTTGAATATGCAGTTGTCTTCAAACTTTGTATTGTGTGGAGATGTCACTTATCTGCATCATTTTAGAAAAGTAGCTTTTTCAGGGATGATTTTTTCAGACGGGTTGCGCTGTCATTTTTAAGCGTCCATGAAATATAATCTGAATTTTATATAAGCTACAGAGTGTTGTGTTAAGTATAAAATGAATATCTAAGTTGTATACTTCTCACTATTCATTTGTTTAAGTGAGTGTTATTGCGCGTATTTTTTATTTTTAAGTCAGGAAGGGGGGAAAAAGAAAAATTGGGAATAGAATTATGGTTAATGTATTAAGGGATTATAGATTTTTATTTATCACAACGGCTATTGTTTCTTTTTTGCCAATCGTGAGTGTTCATGCAAATTCTCCTCATTTAGGAAATCGCTGTGATCCAAATGCTCAGTTTTATAAATGCAATGATGGTAAAAAACATACGATTGAAAATAAAACTTATCATTTAAAATATTCTCAAGAATATATTTCTGACACTACTCCTATTTCAGCTCTATATGTGGAAAAAGCAGGTACAGTTGTTGATGCATCTCAGATAACTGTTACAGGTGATAGCGCAGATGAATTATATGGCTATGGTGCATTAGCAAAAGAGGGAGCTCGTCTTAATCTAAAAGATTCAAATTTTAAGAATATACCAGCCCTTCATGCTGAAAGTGCGGTTATTCGCATGACAGATGGCACTATTACAGGAGTTTCTCATGCTATTTCTGCATTGGGTAAAGGAACAGATATTGCTTTAGTGCGTGTCAAGATTGAAACGACACCAAGAGAAACGACATCGAAAGAATTGAATGGTATAGGAGAGATTGCTCTGATTAGCAGTTTGGGTTCAAAGATTAGACTATCAGGGAGTAGCGTTATTTTTAATGGGAAGGGCCCGTTTTCATCACTTTTTGGGGGAGAGTATAGTTTCGATAGTTCTGTCATTAAGGGAAAAGGAGAACAAAAAACTGTTATTGTTGGTGAGAAAAGTGTCAATAAATTACCAGAAGCTTTTGATATCTCTCAAGGTGGCTTTGTTCAATTGAATAATAGTTCTATGGAACTGAGTGATATGCATGGTTTTTTGGTTAAAATTTCTTCAGGGAATGTGAATAATAAAGGTAGGTTGTTGCGAGCATTTAATTTAGCTGATGCATTTAAGAAGACGAATATTAAGATTGAAAAATCCAATATTTCTATTCAGGGGAAGGGCGCTTATGGTCTGTATTTCTATGGATCAGATTCTAATGATATATGGGGTAATATGAGTGCTCTGAGAGCGCAGGGTGTTGCTCTGGAAAAAGCCTCTGTTCAGTTATCAAAGACAAATTTTTTAGTTCCAGAGGGGATTGCCGTTTATGGTACGGGAGATGCTGGTTATGGGGCTGAAGCTATCCTTGAATTATCGGAAAATACAAAGATTTCTGGTGATTTATTGTTAAAAGCTGAAAATAATTCTTCTCTTCGTGTTCAAGCCTATTCTTCGACTCTTACAGGAGGAGCACGCATTGAAGGTAGGTCTCGTATTGATTTGCAGTTAAAAAATAGTTCAACATGGTATCTTACTAAGAGTAAATATCAAGGCTCACAAGACTTTACGGTTTCATCACTTTCTACTTTGAGCCTTTTGGATAGTACCGTTGTTTTTGAGAAATATGTCTCTCAAGATTATCACACATTGTATATTGGAAACAAAATAAACAATGGAGACGATATTCATACATTAGACAATAGCAATAAAACAGCTGGTATGAATGACGTGTCCAATAAAGTATACAGTGCGGAAGGTAATTCTCAGATTAAGATGAGCACATTTATGCATAGTGATGGTTCATTTAATTCTCAACAAACGGATCGCATTTTGATCTATGGGGATGTTGTGGGAACCACCCTCATTGGGATGGAAAAGTTTCAAAAAACTTCAGATAAAGAAGCAGGCAGTGAAGGAAGTCAAAGTGTTTCACTTATTCAAGTTGCAGGGATGGCAGAGGAAAATTCTTTTAAGTTACTCAATAGTTATACGACGGTAAATGGTTTTCCTTATCAATATAAACTTCGTGGCTATGGTCCAAATTCTTCTGCTGGAAATGCGGATCCCCAAAATAGATTGGTTGCAGGGAAAGGAGATTTTTGGGACTTTCGTCTCGAAAGTGTTTATATTGGTTCTGAGTTAGATTCTTCTGAATCTGCTTCTAAACCGACGCCTACGGTTATTCCTCCTCAATCTGAGGAAGAAAAGACCCCTTCTGAGCGACCAACAGAGACTATTTCGCCTGAACAACCACCTACTGTTGAGCCTCCACTTATACCTTCTACACCTTCTTTGCCTGAAGGATCTAACCCATCTGAAACATTTTCTCCTACGGATTCTACACTTACTCCTTTTAAACCCATTTCACCTCAGCCTCCTTCTGTACCAACGGCTCCAGAGGATCCTTCTACTGTGCCTATGCCTTCTGTTCCCGTTGAGACTTCTAGTGATGAGGTTATGCCATCTAAGCCATCTGTTCCGGTCGTTCCTTCATCTACAGATTCTCCTTCTCTACCCCTTGAACCAAAGCCTTCTAAACCTTCTGCTCCTGTTGAGCCTTCATCTCATCTTTCTGTCCCATTTAATGGGCAGGCTGAACAAGGAATTAGAGCTGTTGTTCCTCAACTGCCAACGTATCTCCTTTTGCCAAATGCTTTATTCCAAGTGGGGTTGATGGAGATGACACCGCAAAATAAGATGTTAGAGACAATGCGGGGTGCTTTTTATTATTTTTCTGAAAAGAATAAAAATACAGCCTTTTTTCTGCATGCTTATGGGGCAAGCCATCATTATACTTCCAATTTATCTGATTTTGAATATGGCTATAGTGCTGAGCTGGATTATAATGCCTTTCAAGCAGGTGTTTTGTTAAACGAGATGGAAAGTTTATATACCCGTACATTCTTTGGGGCTTTGGGAAACTATGGAAAACTTTCTCTACATCCTCAGGAGGTTGAACAAAGTAAAAAAAACACATTGGATAAATGGTCTGTTGGGGCTTATGGAAGTCTACAGCATGATACAGGTTTGTATATCGATGGTGTGTTATCCTATGGTCTTTTTAAGGGAGATATTTTGACCCTTGCACGAGGCAAGGTTATGGCGTTAAAGGGGAAACAGTTTAGTGGATCTTTAACGAGTGGCAAAACGTTTGTAATAGGGTGTAAAGGTGTTGTTTTTGATCCACAGGTTCAGGTTATTTATCAGCATCTTCAGTTTAATCAGGCATATGATGCTGATCATATTGATGTTGATTTGGGAAAATTTCATCAATGGATGGGGCGTGTTGGTGGGCGTTTAAGCAAGACGCTTGGTGTTGTGGAAGAGGGACGAGAGGTTTCTTTTTATAGTAAGTTTTCTTATTTGCATAATTTTGAAGATAAGAAATTTGTTTCTTTTAAAGATGATTTCCAGTTAGGTTCTTTTGGTTCTTCTTTGGAAGCAGGACTTGGGTTTAATGCACGTCTTTCTTCAAAATTTTCGCTTTATGGGGATGTCACTTATCAGCATCGGCTTAAAAAAGTTGGCTTTTCTGGTGCGAGTTTTTCTGCTGGATTGCGTCACCGTTTTTAAAAGAGTTCCATTGTGCATTTTTATAGGAAAGGCAGAAAAATTTTCTGCCTTTTTAATTTCTTATAATTTATACTCCCTCACCAATATGGTTATTTTTTAAAGTATAAAAATGATTTCTTTGATTGATGATTGAAGTTACTCAAGATGCTTTCTTCTGTGTAATGAGAAATTTTTTTACAAGTTTTAATATTGTGATATGAGGAAAGATTTCATTATGAATGTGATGAAAATCTTTTATACTGAAAGCTTTGTTGCGTAATCTTTCAAAAGAGGCAGTATTGATGGTTGTCTGTATTAATATATAGTAGGATTAGGACTGTTTTTTAGCGTTTTTCTTAAGATTTTTTTAGGATTATTTTGTCTGTTTCTTTATTCGTTTTTTAGATCAAACGTTGAGATTTTGTGATCTTTATATATTGTTTTGAATTTTATTTGAGAGAAAAAAATATAAACTGTATTCACGTTTATATTCGTCAATATGCATATTTTTTAAGATGTTTGCTTGGAGATTTTAGATAAATACTTTTATTTTTAGAAAATACTGAGAGAATTTGAGATTAAATTACCATAAAATAAAGGATACTTAATTGTGTTTTTAAGGGTATTTTTTCTTTTTTGAAAATAATAGATGCCAAGAGCAACTTTGATAAGATATAGATTATAATAAGTGGGCATCATTATTCTATTTTCTAGGCTTTCAATATTGCACTGACTTTAGCATTTGAAAGACTACATAAGAGGCATGTTTAATCTTTTCTTGAATGTTTTGTATGGATACGGGATTTCCCCTGTTTGTAATGTGCAAGCAAATGGTTTTGGTCACTTTAATATAAATAGATTTGAAATGAAAGAATTTTATGACTTTAAGGGGTTTCACTCGACATGTAAAACAGTGAACACCCCTTTATTAAACCGATTTGATATGTCTAGATAAGAAGCTGCATTGTTGATCAGAATTGGTAAGGAATTTTATTTTTTGAGGTATGGAGTAGCGGTCAAAAAATTTTTATTGAGAAAAATAGTTTTGAGTCCTCTTCTTTTAATCGTAGGAATAAAAAAGCTTTTTGGGTGATAATAGAAGCTATGTTTTGCTGAAGTTTTAAGAAATGTGCCTTTATGGTAGCGTGCAGCCTATGGCATAAATTATTATAGAGAAAGTTGGCTTTATAAGGGATGGGGGCGGTCTTATAGATGATATTCTTGTATGGAGAAAACAATGTTTAAAAGGTCAAAAACTTGTTTAAGGTCTTGTCTTGTTTAAAGGGGGGAGAGAGGAAGATGGAAGGCTTCATGATTATAAAGACTTTGGGGATTTGGGGAGGGTGTTTGGAATTTCTGTGAGTTCTATAGATGGGTAGGGGTTCAGATTTCTAAAGGATTGCGTGGGTATTTCAATCAGGGATAGTTGTACTTGTTGGTGCTTGGCTTAATCAGTGATATTGATCATACCACATTCACCATTTTCACTGCCGAAGGTGAGATTGTGTCCTGTTTGATCCCAATTGAGTGCTGAGATAGCGCTTTTCCCATCCCTTCTTAGAAGGACTTCTTTTCCATCACGAAAATGTGCCGCTAAAATCATTCCATCATTGAAACCTATGGCGACAATTTCTTTGCTTGGATGGCATGAAACGGTGCTAACAAGTGCATTTGCTCGTGTTCCAAGTTCTAAGGGTGTTTTTCCCATGGGGCCCTCTTTTGTATGAAAGGGCCAAACAATTGCAGCACAAGCACCTGATGTTGCGAGCCATTTTCCTTTTGCACTCCAAGACCAGCTTTTGACTTTACTTGGGTAGCCACTCATCCGTAAATGTTGATGATCGGTAAGACGCCAGCCGTGTAAGGCGTTTTCTTGCATCGTGGAAATGACATAGCGGTTGTCTGGTGAAAAGGTCACACCACAATGAGCGCCTTTCCATACCAATGTTGTGGGAGATGTTTGTGTTGAGAGCCAATGAAGCGTAACGCCATTGTAATGGGCAACGGCAAGCCGTAAACCTTTTGGGGCAAAAGCCAGACCCTCTACACTGCGCTCATGTGGGAGCCCTTGTTGCTCTTTTCTAACATGCACAAATGCAAGACGAGCAGAGGAAAAGGCAAAAGCTTTTTGGGGACCAAAAGCAACGTTATTTATCCATTTGCGTTCTTTTAGACTAAGCAGTTCTGTGTGTCCATTAGCTGTTGTTTGACAGACTTTTCCATCTTCTCCCCCTGTAATGATTGCAGTATTGTCATGGGAAAAATGACTTGAAATTATTCCTTTATGAACTTCAAAGATTTGTGGGGTTGGGGTTAAAAAAACAATCAAACCTTCCACGGAAACAAAGGCTGGTTTATTGCCTATAAAACCACAGGAAAGGCAGTAACTTTTGAGATCATAATGGATAATGTTTGGCATTGTCACTCATTTTATGCGCAATTTTCAAAATCAGTTTTTAATTTTTCGCCATCAAGAGAGCGTCCGATAAAAACAAGGCGGCTTTCTCGTTTTTCATCTTCACGCCATGGGCGTTGATGTTGTCCCTCAAGAAGCATATGAATGCCTTGAATGACATAACGATCATCATCTCCTTGAAAGGCAATAATGCCTTTAAGACGCAAGATATCAGGTCCTTGTTGCTGCGTAAGCTGTTGGATCCAAGGAAAAAACTTTTCTGGTTGTAGGGTACCTGTTTTTAAACTTACAGAAGTGACGGTAATATCATGAATGGTAGATGTGTGATGATGATGATCATGATGGCAATTGGGACCACACACATGATCTTCAGGTTGGTCTTTATGCTCGTGATCAAGAAAATGAGGCTCATGGTCTAGAGTCCGTTGGAGATCAAAGAAACCACGATTGAGAAGTTTATCAAGAGGAATATTGGTACGCTGTGTTGTATAGAGTATAGCGCGAGGATTAATAGCAAGAATAAGCGATTCTGCATGGGCACGTTCTTGTGCCGTAACGAGATCAATCTTATTTAAAAGAACGATGTCTGCGAAGGCAATTTGCTCTTCAACTTCACGACTGTTTTTCAGTTGAATGGGAAAATGCTTTGCATCAACGACCGCTATGACACTGTCAAGCGTTGTTTTTTCATGGACTGTATCATCCATGAAAAAGGTTTGTGCAACAGGAACGGGATCAGCAAGTCCTGTTGTTTCTATAATAATCGCATCAAATCGATGAGAACGTTGCATCAGACTTTCTAGAATACGAATGAGATCGCCACGTACAGTGCAGCAAACACAGCCGTTATTCATTTCATAAATTTCTTCATCTGATTCAATGATTAAGTCATTATCAATCCCAATTTCACCAAATTCATTGACAATGACAGCATAACGTTTGCCATGATTTTCACTAAGGATGCGGTTGAGAAGAGTAGTTTTTCCTGCACCAAGATAGCCTGTAAGAACCGTAACAGGAAGTTTTGTTAGGGGTATCTTTTCCATGGAGAGACCTTTTATTGTTCTTTACTGCCATGTATTTATATTAAACCGCTTGATATCATCAAGTAAATCATGAAGCTGAGATAGAACATGAGAAAAGATAGCTTTACCGGCTTGAGGTGTTGCTTTGCTTGCGTTTCCTGCTGCACCTTGCGTGTTGAGATCACGCATTGTCCAGCCAAAGGCATGAGGACCATAAGCACGTAAATAGCGATAATTGGCAATCATATCCGCTTGTTTATTATGAAAATTTTTTGCCTTTTCCATATGAACTTTTTCTGGAGCTAAATAAAGCATGAGAGAGGTTTCTATAAAACCACCATGGATATCAAGAGGCTGTTGAGAAGGATCTATCAGACCTTGTGGTAAACCAAAACGGCTCCAGCTTGTCGCTACAGCAAGCATTGAAAAGCGCCTTCGTAATTCGGTGATAACAATGCTTATTAAAGGTGAGTTGCCTCCGTGAGCATTGAGAAGAAGAAGACGGTTGATCCCTTTGTGATAGCAGTCTTCACCAATCTTTATCCAGCGCTTAATCGCATCAGAAAAGGTCAGGGTTTGTGTTCCTGTAACATCCATGTGTTCTATAGAATAGCCAATTTTCTCAACCGGTAAAAGGGTGATATGAAATTGTTCTTTTGTTTCTAACGTGAGGGCTTTTGCAAAAGCTTCAGCGATAATCCAGTCGGTTTCAAAGGGAAGGTGCTCTCCGTGATATTCGTGTGCGCCTAAAGGTAAAAGAGCGAGAAAAGGCGTGTTAGATACCATAAATTATTGCCCAACAGAGGAGTTTATATAGATAAAGTGATCAAAAGGTTCTGTCACTATTTAATCTATCTATAAGAAAAACGCAAATAGGTGTATTTTTACATTCCATAGGGATACTCTAAAAATGAGAGCTTTATTAAAAATAGTGAAGATTTTATTGAGAGAAGCTAACACAGTTTTGATGGAATATGCGCTATTCCTTCTAAAGATCAATAACTTTTGTAAGAATTTTTTATTAATTCTTTTTGCCAATGGAGAAAGGATAACCAAAGCATTTATGTTGGTGTGAAGGCTAGGATGGCATAGTTTTTGGTTTTAATCAGGATTCTCGCATTCTGAATTCAAGTTTATAGAGATGTCTTACAAAACGAATAGAAATGTTTGTAAATTTATTTTACTTTGAATAATGTTTTAATAGATTTTAGTGTTTATGAAGAAAAAATTAATGTAATGAGAAGAATTTACATAAGATGAAATCACATAATGACACTATATTGATTTATAAAGAGTATTTATTTTTTCATGTTGAATGTGTGAGTCTCAAAAAATTATAAGACTTTTTTTATTCCAAATCTGTTCCATTTTGAGTGAATAAAACCATGTTTTTTTGTACATCACAAGTAGATTAGCTGTGAGGCGTGAAACTATACAGGTAAGCTTCTGATTAACTATCTCAAGTGCTAAGATCTTTTTTCACAATATCAGGCGGCTGGTAAAGTGTGTGATGGTGCCGGTTTGTTCTTTTATGAAGTGTCAAGATGGTGATGCTTAATGAATTTACCGTTATACCCTTCGATGCGCAGCGGTGCGAAATTACAGAGAGCTTGATGCGTTTATAACTTGATGAGCGATCAGATGATAAAGAAGAAGTACCATTAAAATCAGGATAAGCAAAATCCCATTGCGTTGCAAGCTGTTTGTTTTAAAGAAAAAGCAAGTATTCAAGCCTATTTTGTAACGCTGCATATCGAAGAGTATAACGGTAAATCCCTATAATAGCAAAACAATTTTATATGATCATTTTTAAACCTTTTAAGTAAAAAGGGGGCACTGCATATACTTTGTTATCTTCCGATTTTTGCAACAGCACTTGGTGCTTAAAGTACCTTATAAGTGTATTTTTTCTTTTTTACCACTTTCGCCTTACACATTACTTTCGTTTGTGATTTGTAAGCAAATAAATTTGATTGGTTCAATATAAACAGCGTTAAAATTAAGGAAAACTTATAATCGTCAGGTGGTCTTTCATTCAACATGCAAAACAATGAATCATGATTATAAATCAGTCTTTTGCTTTTAAGATGAGCTGTTGATAAATTGGTTGATCAATATCGGTTTTTGACGATTATCTTTTTAATTTGTTTATCTTGCAGCTAGTCCTTTTTAAACCCCGATTTTTCACAGGTTACTTTATCACTTTTCCTTAAAATATTTACACAACTTTTTTATTCAGGTGTTAATGACACTTGTATTAAATATAGTATATGTATTATTATATGTATAAAATAGTTTTTTTTAAGAAATATGTTTTACTTTTACAGTTTTTATTATTAATTTAATTTTTATTTAAAGAAAAATATGGTAATATAAAATAATGTTTAAAATATTAAAAAATAATTTTTATTGCTCTATATTTATAGCATTTATTTTTTTTACACAATGTGCAGAAAGTCATATAAATATTGCTAAATATTTCTTTCAAAGGGAATTATTTTTTACTAATCAAGAGAAAAATATAGTAGATCGAAATATAGATATGGCTGTGATTTATTCTATTGAAGAAGAAAATCAGCTAATTTTTATGAAAGTTAGGCAAGAGAGTTGTTTTTTAGCATTTTGGGAGGTGCTCTCATTTTTTATGACTATCTTAGTATTTGGTTTTAAGTAGTTTTCTAGCACTTTTGTGTTGCTTATAATGTTTTTATAAATCTGATAAGTTGATTTGTTTTATAAGTGCGTTTTGTTAATTTTGAAAATTAAAATTTTCAATGCATTACGCTGTATGAGATAGGGGGGCTGAACAACTTTTTTGAAGATACTATGGGATGTTTTTATATATTAATAAAAGTTAAAGATCATTTTGTTAATGTTTTTTCTGTTTAACCATAGAGATCTTGATGACTCTTTTACACTTTATAACTGTTTTGTCAAAAATAGGACAGACTTTTAAAGTTTATTTCTGGAGATATATTTATTTTAGATCGCTTTTTTTATCTATTCGTGATTTTATTTTTCCGCATTACCAAGAAAAAAACTGTTCCATATCAATGAGGAATATAATAAAAGATTTTTTGAGAAGCACTTCATCTTTTTCTTAGCTCAATAATATGCAAGTATTATTATATTGACAGTTTTTATTTTATAATCTTTTAAATTTGTTTTTTTGATATTTATTTTGCTATGAAAGTTGATAAATTTTTATTATTTTAAATTAGAGTGATAAAAATAATGGAATGTTTTCATATTATCAATGATAAATAATTCTATTATAAGAAGCATAATTTACCTCTAATATTTATAAATATTTTTAAAGTTTTAGGTAATAATAATAGTATAGATATTAGCGATACATTTTATTTTGGTAAATTTTTTCGTAATATGAGGTATTTATCAATTGTATTCGTTATGTTTTACAGTCATTTGATTTTTAAATAAAATTTCTTAAATAGACCATTCAGAAACTTTTTAGTATTGTTGTTATTATTTTTAAAATTTAAATTACATTGTTTTTATCTCTTTACATGTAATACATAATGTATTATATTATGAACTACATATAATGTATCATTTGTTTTTATATATAAGTATTATTTTACTTTTTTTGGTGAAGAAAAAGAGGAGAAAATAAAGTTATGTTTAGAATATTTAAAAATCGCGTATGTTCATTTACTTTTACATTATTTATTCTTTTTTTTGTACAAATTATAGAAGGGAATGCGAGTTTTGTAAAAAATCAATTTCAAGAAATGGGAATTGTTACTACACTAAAAAACAAATGTTGTTATTGAAGCAGGAGATACGGCTGTTATCCATGATGTTGAAGGACAAAATGTATTTACTTTTGGGAAAGTTGAAAAAGTTTCTGCAATTTCAGATGCAGCTTTTTGGAGGAGGATAGGTATTAAAGCAGTTTTTTCTTCTTTATCCGTTGGGGATTTCATGGGTGCTTTTCTAGCTATTTTTAGATTATTTTTCTAATAATATTTGCTAATAATAAATGTATTTTTGTCCGCATTATTAAAGTTAAAAGCCTTTTAATGGATGTTTTTCCTTTTTAAAAGGACTGCGAAATGTTTTTTTATTTGAAAATAAAGATAAGGATTTTGTAGCTTCTTTTTGTAATTTATAATGGTTTTGTCAAAAATTCGTCTTATTTAAATTCTTACTTCATAATTATATATTTATTTTATATCGATGTTTTTAATTATGATGAAATTTATTTATATTGTTATAATAATATAAACATATAATTTTTATATTAATTATTTAAACATTATAATTTTTAAAACTTTTTGCAATTAAATCTATTTGTATAATTTATATTATATAATAATTTATACTTAAAATGTGTAAATTTTATTTATTTACATATATTATATAATATGATATACGCTTCAATGAAATATTTTATTATTACTTATATTAATAAACTTATATATAAGTTTATTTTTTATGTATAAAAATATTATTTTACTTTTTTAGTAAATAAAAAGAGGAGCAAAGAAAATTATGTTTAAAATATTTGAAAGTCGTGTGTGTTCAATTATTTTTACACTATTTATGCTTTTTTTTGTACAAACTGTGGAGGGGAATGCAAGTTTTGTACAAAATCAATTTCAAGAAGTGGGAATTGTTACTACACTAGAAAAAATTGTTGTTGTTGAAGCGGTAGATAGGGCTGTTATCCATGATGTTGAAGGACAGGATGGATTGTCTTTTGGGAAAGTTGAAAAAGTTTCTGCAATTTCAGATGCAGCTTTTTGGAGGAGGATAGGTATTAAAGCAGTTTTTTCTTCTTTATCCGTTGGGGATTTCATGGGTGCTTTTCTAGCTATTTTTAGATTATTTTTCTAATAATATTTGCTAATAATAAATGTATTTTTGTCCGCATTATTAAAGTTAAAAGCCTTTTAATGGATGTTTTTCCTTTTTAAAAGGACTGCGAAATGTTTTTTATATATCAGTAAAAATTAAAAATCATTTCGTTAATGTTTTTTTATTTGAAAATAAGTATAAAGATCTTTGAAGGCTTTTTTTTGCAATTTATAATGGTTTTATCAAAAGTATTATCTTAATTAAATTCTTACTTTATACGTATAAATTTGTTTTATGTATATA
>NZ_JAQISW010000010.1:0-31686 GCF_028618435.1 Bartonella sp. MM73XJBT.G | reverse complement strand
TTTATTTATATAAAATATTATCAATATTATTTATTATAAATTATAAAATAAGAAATATACAATTTTTTCGCTTATTATAATAATATAAAGTTATTATTTTTATACCAATTGTTTTAATATTATAGTTTTTTTTAATTTTTGTAATTAAAATCATTTATAAAAATCTATTATATAATATTTAATATTTAAATTATGTATTTACATGTAACACATAATGTGATACACGCTTCTATGTAATATTCTCTTGGTGTTTATATTAAGAAAAATTATATACAAATTTTATTTTATTATGCATGAGAATATTATTTTACTTTTATTGCATTACTTTTTAGTAAATAAAAATAGGAGCAAAGAAAGCTATGCTTAAAATATTTGAAAATCGTGTGTGTTCATTTATTTTTACACTATTTATGCTTTTTTTTGTACAAACTGTGGAGGGGAATGCAGGTTTTGTACAAAATCACTTTCAAGAAGTGGGAATTAGTTCAACATTAGAAAAAATTGTTGCAACACTGGAAAAAAGAATCGTTACTGAAGCGGTAGATAAGGCTGTTATCCATGATGTTGAAGGACAAAATGGATTATCTTTTGTGAAAGGTATAGTAGGGAAAAATCCTGGAAAAGATCCTGGAAAAGATCATGGGAAAAAAAAAGGTAGTCTCTTTTCTGGGTTTGAATTTGACATAGGCAAAGGCTGTGCTGTCTTGTTGGGAGGGGCATGTGTTGTGGGACTTGTTGCTTCTATATGTATTGGGGAATTTGTAACTGCTCTTGCATCTGTGGCAGGATTGACAGCTTTAGTGGCACACTATATACCTGAGAACTGATTTTTTATAGTTTATGGTTATTTCATCGTTATAAGACGAGCACTTTTACCTCGCTTTATTAGTCTTTTAAGATTATCTGCATGCTTTGATATGAAGGTTATTCAGAAATATTGCATAACAAGGGATAAAATAAAAAAATATCCCTGTATTCAGGGCATTCATGCAGTAAGAAAAATGATAACAATAAGATGAATTTTAAAGTAATAGCGGGGGGATTTATTATAGATTTATATATGAGTGGGAAGTTTTTGAAGTAAAAGGTCTTGTTTGGCACGAAGACGAGCAATCCATTGATCTTCACGAATAGTTGTATTATGTACTGTAATGAGTTCGTTTTTTTTAATTTCAGCTGTTACAGTTGCGTTTTCTAAAAGACCACAAGGAACGGCTTGGCGAGCGCGAGCTTCTGCAATATTCATGATCCAAGCACGATACGTATAAAGACCGATAAAATCTAACGGATCGCCTGGGTGTAAATCTTTTTTAGCAACAGCACAGACTTCTACTACGGGATGGTTAAGAGGAACCATATCTTTTTTGCCATAAAGCATCACGCGTGCACAGGTGAGGGGAACTTCCATAGCTGTGAGATGATAGGGGCGGTGAAAGGTGAAGTAAGGTCCCCGACCAATTTTTAAATCTTCCATGCGTTCGCGTAAACGTGGGTGTGTTATTTCTGCAATGACAAAGACACCTGGAGAAACACCTTGACCTATTGAATAATCCACCACACCATATTGCTGCAAAATACCGCCATCTTGTTTTGGAATAAGGACTTTGTTTAAATCTTGTAGGGCCGCTTGAGGGCCATGCATTCCTGGGCAATCGGGGAGAAGTCCAGTGGCATTGGCAATGGCTGCCATTTCAACCATTGTTTTGGAACCATCAATAAATTCAACCAACATGCGCACATTCATATTACGCCGTAATGCTTCTTCTTCATAAATATCAGGTGTGGCATCAAAGAATAGAGGATTATTTTTTCCCTTTCCCGCTGCAACAATCTTATGCCCAAGAGCTGAAACAAACTCGATGAGTTCCATACATGAAGTCGGTTCATCTCCGGCACCAAGGGTATAAATAAGCCCGCGTTTTTCTGCTTCATGTTTCAGATACACGCCAATCGTAACATCGGCTTCAACATTCATCATGACAAGATGTTTGTTGTTTTCAAGCGCTTTAAAGCCAATTTCCGCTCCCGCTTCAGGATAGCCGGTTGCATCAACAATAATATCAATTTGTTCATGGCGCAAGACAAGGTCAATATCGTCTGTTGCTGCAATCAAACCTTTTTCAATACTTTGCGTGAGGGCATGAGCATTTTCAACTTCACAGACATGTCCCTCTTCGCCGTAAGCAATTGTCGCAGCATCAAAAATACGTGAAGGTGTCCTCGTGGCGACAGCTGCAACTGTTATTCCCTCCATTTGCGCAATACTTGATAATAAATCTGTGCCCATCTCCCCACAACCAATCAGTCCAATACGGATGGGAGGATGGTTTTCTGCACGTTGCTTCAAATCATGCGCTAAACCTGTTAGGTTCACATTGCTTGTCATTCTTTTTTCCCATTTGAAAACTATACTACGAAAAGAGTTTCCTTATTCATAAGGTGTATTTGTTTTTAAGACAATTAATCTTTTATTCTTGATGCTCTAATCAACGGGTTTTATAAAAGCAAAGGGGATGGTTGCTTTTATAAATAAAATAGGAATAGCGTTATGCAGAAAAAAATCACAGTGCAAGATGTCACTACTTTTATTGGAAAAGAAATGGGATTATCGCAGTGGCGTCTTGTTACACAGGATATGATTAATCAATTTGCATGCGCTACAGATGATCACCAATGGATACACGTTGATGAGGAAAGGGCTAAAAAGACACCTTTTGGGGGAACGATTGCTCATGGATTTTTAACGTTATCGCTTTTGTCTACGCTTGCTTATGAGGCTCTTCCAGAGTTAGAAGGGGCTACAATGGGGATTAATTATGGTTTTGATAAAATACGTTTTATGAGTCCTGTGAAGACAGGAACACGGGTACGGGCGCGTTTTGTGTTAGATGATGCAGAAATTCGTCCTTCTGGTCGCGTAGTCTTCCATTATGGGGTTACAGTGGAAGTGGAACAGCTAAAAAAACCAGCCCTTACGGCTCAATGGCTTATTGTTGCTGTTATGGGGGAAAAACTTTCCAATCCTTAAGATTATTTGAGTGCTTTGTTTGATAAAAATTTTTATATAACTTTGTTAAAACTTATCTTCGATAATAAAATTAAGAATATATTGATTCATAAGGATAATCTCGTATCATTTATCCTGATACGCGTCTCTAGAGTATCGTGAGATTTTCTCATTTTAAACTTATTTCCATGTTGAAACAATTAAAACCACTCATTTGCACGTTTAAAAGCGGGGAAGTCTGTATGGAGTGGAACTGTGCAAGAAAGGTATGCCTTTGAATCTTCTCAAGTATCAAGGGATGGGATGCTACATTGGCTATTTGCAAAGTGTCTGATGGTATTGGCTTACTTTTTTATAAAGTGTAAAGATGGAGGTTCAGTAGATTGACTATTATACCATTTTGGACACTGTTGCAAAAAGGACGTGGGAGTTTTGATCTTTTTTCAAACAAGCAATATGAATATGTGAGCTAAATCTATTTTATTTAGGGTCTTTATGTTTTACGAGTAGGCTGTGATCCATTAAAGGACGTGATAAACGAAAAGTGTGAGGCAATGTGTAATCTCCATTATTTATTGTTTTAAACGCTTTTGAAAGCTTTAATGCTAAACTAAAGAATAATGGTAAGGATGAAAATTGGTTTGCCTCTTTACGCTTTTAATATTTTTCCAAAATTAATTGCTCTTCCCGTTTTAGAACTCTTGATAGATCCGCAATGCGCTCGCTTGCACTTTGGCATACAAAAGTAGGAACAGTGTTTTAGAACTTTTATTCCACTCGATCTGTGTTTAAAATGTGCTGCTGCATTTGATCTAGATGTTGATTGACAGGTAAACCTTATTTAAGAAAATAAAATAATGTCATAAAATCATGGGTAGACTAGCAATAGAGTGGTGAGATATTTTTGTTTTTTATCAAACACTTTGGAAGACAACAATCATACATTGAGAGAGATCAGGTATAATTATGGCTGAGGTTTTATAGCTCTTCTCGTCATAGAGGATTGTTCTGTCTGCTTGACTGTTTTGATGGGGTGTTATGGTTGAATCATGATCAATAGAGTGATTTAACATGGACATTTATCATTTTATAGTGAGAGAGAGTTTTGAATGTTGTAAGAGCTCTTCTCATTTAATCTCCTTTTATATTGAAGCTATCAAACTATTTACTTGGTTACAAAATGGGAGCTTATGTCGATAAGGTCGTTTAAGAAAAAAGAAAAGTGCTTGTTTTTTTATGAGCGTTTTCGATTGCTAAGGGTTGTTTCATTGGCGAGGTGTTGCACTTTAGAAGTGGCAAAGAGGATGATAATGCTGGCCTGTGAAATTCTCAGTCTTTTAATGCTTCGTTTTATCAAGTTTTTGTACGATTTTATCAGAGGTCCATTGGGTTATAATATTGAGCATGATCAAAAGAAGGATGACGATGGTCATGATGAAGGTATTATAGCGTTGATAGCCGTAGCGGATTGCCATGTCTCCTAAACCGCCTCCACCAAGATATCCGGCAAGTGAGGTGGCTCCTATAAGAGAAATAACCATGACTGTAAAACCTGTAATCAAGCTAGGAAGAGCTTCAGGAATAAGAACATGTCTGATGATTTGAAGACGGCTTGCTCCCATAGAGCGGATCGCTTCAATGAGACCGTTTTCAACGGTTTTAAAAGAGAGTTCGGCCATGCGCGCATAAAAAGGAATAGCTGAAATGGTGAGAACAAAAATAACAGAAGGCATTCCTACACCTCTTCCTACAACGATACGGGTAACGGGAAGAAGATAAAATGCAAGAATAATAAAGGGAATGGCACGAATACTGTCAATGATGATGCTTAAAGGGCGATTGATAAGAGATGAAGTAAAAATTCCGCCACGTGCTGTTGTATGAAGAAGAAGACCTAGGGGAAGCCCTATAATAAGCGCCATCAAAGAAGCACTCATCGTCATCAAGATTGTATCAAAAAGGGCCCTGGGAAGTTCATGAGATAGAATATTAAACATAACCTAACACCTCACAATATCGTCCCTTTTCGGTTAACCATTGAACGGCTTTTTTAAAAGCTTCTTGATCTTGAGCAGGAAGGCATAAGAAGAGACGCCCGATGGTTTCCCCTTGAACTGTATCGATCCCTCCGTGGAGAATACGTGCTCTTAAACCGCTTTCATCTTCCAGAAGATGGAGAAAAGGTTGTTGGGCAATTGCACCGGCAATATTCATTTCGATAATAGCTTCTTGACCGATGGGTTTAAGATTTTGTGCATATTTTTCAGGAAGTTGTGGCGTAACAAGTTTAAGCATGGCAATGGTTGTTTCTTCTTGTGGGGATGTAAAAATATCCTTTACACGTCCTTCTTCCACAATACGTCCTTGATTGAGAACAACAACGCGATGTGCAATTGTGCGTACCACTTCCATTTCGTGGGTAATAAGCACGATTGTGAGATTGAGGCGGTTGTTAATATCGGCAAGAAGTTCAAGAATAGACTGTGTTGTTTCAGGATCAAGAGCAGAGGTTGCTTCATCTGATAACAATATTTTAGGATTAGCAGCGAGCGCACGGGCAATGCCAACGCGCTGTTTTTGCCCTCCAGATAATTCTGCTGGATAACAATATTCTTTACCACATAATCCTACCAATTCAATAAGCTCAAGGGCACGTTTGTTGCGCTGTGTTTTGTTTATTCCTGTTAATTTGAGGGGTAATGCAATGTTATCAATCACCTTTTGCGATGAAAGAAGATTGAAATGTTGAAAAATCATTCCAATTCGTTGACGATAAGGTGCCCATTCTGTCTCTGATAGATTTGAAATATTGACGCCTTCAAAAAAAAGAGAGCCTGTATCAATTTTTTCTAATCCATTTAAACAGCGAATAAGTGTTGATTTTCCTGCTCCACTACGACCAATAATACCAAGGATTTCACCGGCATGAATATCAAGAGATAAGTTATCAACCGCTGGATTACCCGCCGTTTTGTTAAAACAACGGCTGACATTTTTTAAGGAAATGAGGGCGTTTTTTTCCATTTAAAATTACCAGAATGTTTAGCAAAACGACGAAAATATGAGGTATAATTACCAAGATGTTTGTGCTGCTGGACCAAAGATTTCTTTGATTTTTGCACGAACAGGCTCGCTATTGTAGGCAGCAACTAATTTTTTGACCCATGGTTCATCTTTGTCACTGGTCCGCACAACAATGATATTGTTATAGGGATTATTTTCTGCTTTTTCCCATGCAACAACATCTTTTTGCAAATCTAGTCCAGAAACCAAAGCCCAATTTGTATTGATAACGGCAATATCAAAATCATCGATAGCTCGCCCTAACATGCCGGCATCGAGTTCCCGAATTTGCAAGTTTTTAGGATTTTCAATAATATCCAGTGGAGAGGCAAGAATATTATGATGGTCTTTTAATTGAATAAGACCTAAAGAATTGAGAAGGAGGAGGGCTCTTCCACCGTTGGATGGATCATTAGGAATGCCTACATGCGCACCATCTCGCAGATCTTTTAAATCTTTAATTTTGTGGGAATAGACACCAATTGGGGTAATAAACGTGTATCCTACAATTGAAAGTTTATACCCCCTTTGTTCCATTTGGTTTTTAAGATAAGGCGTGTGCTGAAAAGCATTTGCATCAATCTCTCCTGCATTAACAGCATCGTTGGGCAAAGTGTAATCAGAAAAATAAACAAGCTCAATTTCTAAACCAGCGTTTTTAGCTTGCTCCGCAGCGACTTGCCAAACAGTGGCTTCGTGTCCTTCCATGATACCAAGTTTGATTTTTGATTTTTCTGCGGCCATGGAAAAGGTAGTAGACAAAAAAAGTGTAAAGAGAGAGAGGAATAATCCTATAATACGACCACGAGAATAAAACTTTAATGTCATGTGCTTTTAACTTTCTTTTATAAGAGATTTTTTGAGGAAAGCTTCAATATACTCTATCTTCTTTTATGAAAACCTAAAGTTATACAAGCTTGAGAGAATATTCAATCACTTTTATTTTAAAAAGAATATTCTTTTTTCTCTATTTTTCGCAGTTTTGACGAAATATCATCATTCGTTAAGGGAACCAATGACACCTTAAAAACTTCTTTAAGAGACGATTGGTTAAAGAGCCAAGCAATCAGATGATGTTTTAGCAGTCAATTCATGAGGGACATACTGCACAATTAAAATCAAAAGTCCCGTGTTTGTGAAGAGGGGTGGAGGGGATAAAGAGAGATTTTGTGGTCATGGGGCTTGGGATGTTTGGGGAAAATAAAGATTGATGATCACTGGATTTAAATACGGCAAATTTTTGCAAAGGCAAATATTCTGCCCTTTACATGTTAGAGAGGAAGAAAAATAATGTTAAGAAAGAATTTTTTATCAACGACAATGATTTTATGGGCTTTGGGAGCATCAGGGGGGGCTGTGACTGCTTCTCACGCGCAAACTGGGACCATTGCTGGAACCGTTGCTCGTGTTGCATCAGGACAGGTATCTTTACGCACAGGTCCTGCGACAGCTTACAAATTGATCGCAATGGTTCCAATGGGTGCAAAAGTGCAAATTTATGGCTGTTTATCCAATAAAACTTGGTGTTCTCTTGGTTATCATGGAAAAGTTGGTTGGGCATCTGCACGTTATGTCAATGTTGCTAATGTTCCTACCATTGCTTTTAAAAAGGTGCCGGTAAAATCAAATTCCATGATAAAATTACCAAAAGTAAAAAAAGAAAAAGTAAAACAGATTGTTTCTGATTTTAAAGCTCTTCCAATGATGCAAAAAACACGGAAAAACATGCAAAAACTGTACAGAACCGATGTGATTATTGATTCCACAGGTGTTAAAAAAAGAGATGAACGGACAATTTTAAATCCTTCACCAAAGGCACAAGAAGTTTCTGTAAAGCACGTCAATGCTTATAATCCCTTCTTTCCTGATAAGGTTAATTACAAAAATTTTGAACGCAATGAAACGCGTTACCGTATTGTGACCTATCCTGCTCCATAAGAATAAAATCAATCTCACAACAGGAATGGCTAAAAGATCAGCAGCATGAAGCATTTTTTGCTTCATGCTGCTGATCTCATTATCCTATAAAATGGCATCAAGGTGGTGAGAGATATTTTATAGGGTGATAAGAGTTAAGAATATTCAGGGTGAAATTTATCAATGCCTCGAGATATTGTCCTTTAGGATAATATTTAATGGAATTTATTAAAGCTGGATTTTTTAAGAGAATGGCTAGTTTTTTGTCCTTATACTATTGTGTCGTAAGGCGAAATGAGGATGGTGATTGAAACTGGTTAAAAAGTGCGATTGTGTATAAGAGCAGTGTAGATAGAGATCTTCGTTTTTTAAACGGTGTAGGATAACTTTAAGGCGACTAGGCATTGTATGACTGTTCTTTAGGGGGATGATATGAATCTTCAGCAGGGGAAGATTTTTTTGAAGAGAAGCCGGACTTTTGACAAACCGGCTAGGATTCTTCGTCCTTTTGGATAGGGCTTTTAATTGACGGACTTAGATTTTATCAAATTACGGGAAATGAGCAACTCAGCAATTTGAACGGCATTTAATGCAGCACCTTTTCTTAAATTATCGGCGACAACCCAAAAAGCTAAACCATTTTCAACAGTGATATCTTCACGAACACGGCTAATAAAGGTGTCATCTTCTCCTGTCCCTTCATAAGGTGTGGTATAGCCACCATCTTCGTGTTTATCGATAAGTTGACAACCAGGGGCATCGCGGAGGAGTGCTTGCGCTTCAGATACGCTGAGTGGTTTTTCAAATTCAACATGGACAGCTTCCGCATGACCGATAAAGACCGGAACCCGAACAGCCGTGGCTGTGAGTTTAATTTTCGGATCAAGAATTTTCTTCGTTTCAGCCGTCATTTTCCATTCTTCTTTTGTATAACCATCTTCCATGAAAACATCGATATGAGGAATAACATTAAAGGCAATGCGTTTGGTGAATTTTTTTGATGTAATAGGATCTGCAACAAACACTGCGCGTGATTGTTCGAAAAGTTCGTCCATTCCTTCTTTACCAGCTCCAGAGACGGATTGATATGTAGAGACAACAACCCGTTTAATGGTGGCAGCATCATGGAGAGGTTTTAAAGCTAAAACCAGTTGAATTGTTGAACAATTGGGATTGGCGATAATATTACGCTTAGAAAAGGCACTTATCGCTTCAGCATTGACTTCGGGGACAATTAACGGAACATTGGCATCATAGCGCCATGTAGAGGAATTGTCGATGACGACACAGCCCGCTGCCGCGATTTTAGGGGCATATTCTTTGGAAATGCTTCCCCCCGCAGACATAAGACACAAATCTGTGTCAGAAAAATCGTAACTATCTAGAGCTTTTACTTTTAAAGTTTTGTCTCCATAAGAAACTTCTTGTCCTAATGAGCGTCGTGATGCCAGAGGAACAATTTCGTGCGCAGGAAAACCACGCTCTTCTAAAATTGTAAGCATTTCACGACCGACATTTCCTGTTGCGCCGACAATTGCAACTTTAAAACTCATTTTCTATACTCCTTCGTGTCTCTCCACGTTTATTCCCCGCGCTATACTCAGGAGAGAGTGAGTTGGTCAAGGAAAATCATAAATTATATCTTCAATAAATCCGATGTTGTGCACAGCAATCATAATCGTCAGCAAAATAAAGTATTGTATTGCAAATAATGTTGTCTTTTTTGATTCTTTCAGAATTGAAAAAATTGAATATTTTATGCGAAGTTTTCATCTCTTTGCGAGAGCACTTAAGTGAATTTTTTATCTTCTGTCAATTGTTTCTCTTCACACTTTTAAATTTTTAAAAGATGGTATGACGTATCATCTTGGTTTTTTTTTGTCTTTTATCTGTTAAGTGTCCAATTATTTGATTTCTTCCCTCTCTTTAAAGACAAAAATTTTTATTAAGACTGTTTTCAGACCGGATAAAAATCTTCTTCTTTTGGGGTGAATACAGTTAAAATGCTTTTCAATGTTATTCAGAATAGTTGAGGGCTTCTCAGTAAATTCATGAAAATAAGGGGGTGTTTTTTTCATCAGAAATCAACAGCAAAATTGCTCTTTGTTTTTTACGGGTAAGTTCTCTGAAATTTTTCAAAAGTAAATATTCTGCTTTACTCGATATTCTGTCATTAAAATGTGAGGAAGTCTCTTCTTTTTTTGTGCTCTCAGCGTAAAAGAAGGAAACGGGAACATTGAGTACATCAGCAATTTCCTGTAAACGTGCTGCGCTCACACGATTTAAACCTTTTTCATATTTTTGGATTTGTTGAAACGTTACACCCAAATGACTTCCTAATTGTTTTTGAGAAAACCCCATCATATTTCTTCTGAAGCGAATTTTTCTGCCTAAAGAAATGTCGTAAGAATGTGAATTTTTAGCTTGCACTTTGTTTCCCCTCCGGTTGCGAGCGCCCTCGCATTGGTATCCGGGGTCTGGAAGTGCTGACATCGAATCAGCCTCTTGCTTTTAGTGCTTAAGAGCACTTGGACATAACAAGAGCCCCCGGAAATTCCGGGATACCCGCAAAAAGCGGTTTTATTCTGCGTTCGATGTTAGGGCTTCCAGGCCCTATTTGATCGTCGCGTATACGACCAAAAACACAAGCTTTATTCATAAGGCAATAGCTTTCAGTCGTCAATTGAAATTCCAATTGCTTATTTCAGGCAAATAAAGTGCATTTTTTAGCTGATGGATTTAGCCTATAGAAATGTCATTAAAATCTGGATATTTGGTTTATTATTTATGCCGTTCAGGTGCAAGTGCCCTCGGCATTGGACTTTCGGGATTGGGGGACTTTCGGGATTGGGGGATTTCCGGGATCTGGAAGTGCTGAAACCGAGTCAGCCTCTTGCTTTTAGTACTAAAAGCACTTGGACATGACAAGAGTCCCGGAAGTATATTTACAAAGTAGGATTTAATGTTTGAATTTGAAAGCTTTCCATTGACCGCTGTGTATACTGATCAAACCTTAAGGCGATAGATTTCAATCGTCAATTGAAATTACAACCCATTTTCCTTGTTGGTTTTTTCAAGTTTTGATGTCATCAATGTATCTACGATAGATAAAAATATCGTTTGAGATATTTTGAAAAGTTGTAAAGTTGAATTGTAAAACTCTTTTCTCAAGAGACTAAGATATTATCTTGACAGAAGCTTGATAAGAGTAGGTTTTTGAAAAGAAAATTGTCTGAAGAGTGTCTATTTTTTATGGGTTGTTTTTTCATTGTTTTGCAAAGGGCGGGCTTCTGAAGTCAGCATAATGGGAACGCCATCACGAATAGGATAAGCAAGTTTGGCTTTGAGAGAAATAAGCTCTTGTGTTTCTCGGTTGAAAGAAAGTGTGCCTCTCGTCATCGGACAGACAAGTAATTCGAGCATTTTGGGATCTGTGGTCATTTTTTTCATGTTTTTACGTTCATTAGTTTAAACGGTAATCTGTTCCTGTTTGTTTCATGAGTGAGCGTTCTGTTAATGCGAGAAGCGTTTGGGCACGGCTTTTGATATCTGGTGCTTCAAGAAGAGCTTGTTTTTCTGCTGGTGTAAAGGGAATAAGCGCTGAAAAAGCATTCACCAATATCGGTGTAGGGGCTTCTATGATGCTGCTCCAATTGTATTCCATTTCATGGATGGTCAGATATTTCTCAACAACGTCAAGTAAGCTTTCTCGATGAATGCTTTCTTCAATATCGAGTTCTTGTAAATCTTTTATATTTGATTGAATAAGAGCTGTTCGATAGGACTTTGTATTGGTCAATTCTTGTTCTAAGGTAAAGCGGCAAATTCCTTGTAAGATAATAAATAGCTGTCCATTGCCTGTTTCACTATAGTTTGTAATGCGCCCTATACAACCTGTTTTATAAAGTTGTGTAGAAAAGCGGTCCGTATCCGATGAAAGGGGTTGAATAATTCCCAAGAGACGATCGGATACCATAACATTTTCAATCATTTCAAGTGATTCTGGTTCAAAAATGTTGAGCGATAAAAAACCACCAGGCAGTAACAGTGCACCTTCTAAAGGAAAAAGAGCAATTTGCTTTGGAAGATCATTTTCGCAATTGTAGAAGATATTACCAGCTTTCATGAGTATGTTGTGACCTTTATTTATTCGGTAATTTTAGCCTGTCAATCGTTGCATTACTCAGAAAGCAGAAAATCCACTTCTTCTGCATTAAAATCAACCTTATAAAATACTTGAAGTCCTTATTCTTGATTCTTAAAAGAATACGAAATCTTACTCTTAAGGCTGAATCGCACAAGAAAGAATATTGCTTAAAAGAATACTGCTTTGTGATCTTTTTAGTGTGTGACCTTTTGCATGATTTTCAAGGGGTATTTTTGTCTATAACTTTTGATTTTGTCTTAAATTTCCTAAAATGTGTTTCTTACAATTTTCATAAGCTTCAAAAGGAGACTATTATAAATCTTTTAAAGTAGCTTACGCAAGTTTTAAAATGAGAGCTTGTGGTTCACTTTACTAATGACAGTACGATAAAGATAGGTTATAGACTAAAATATGCTGGAAAGAGCGTTATCGTTTCTTTCATTCTTTTGCGGGAGAGTGCAGATTTGCAAGTTTTCGCAGTGCCGCCGAAGGGGAAATAGCCCATAATCTCTCAGGCTTTAAGGACCGTAAAAGGAGGAAGGCAGATCTGGAAAGTCGGGAGAGCCCGCGCCGAAGGTGTAAGCGAAAGTCTTTTCGCGAGTCTCTCAGGTTGATGACAGAGGGGAGCAGAGACGACCATATTGTGTGGGCGTTAGCGCAGCTTTGGAGTTATTATGGGCACACAACAAGAAACATCTTTTTTAAAAACACTTCCTTTATATGATATGCATGAAAAAGCAGGAGCAAAATTTGGTGCTTTTGCGGGGTGGAATATGCCTTTGACTTACCCTCTTGGCGTTTTGAAAGAGCATCTTCATACCCGTGCACATGCAGGACTTTTTGATATTTCTCATATGAAATTGATTGCCGTTGAAGGGGTACAAGCCGTAGAATTTTTATCCTATGCTTTTCCTATTAATGCAGCAGCTTTAAAGATTGGGCACTCCCGGTATAATTATTTGCTAAATGAGCAGGCTGGTATTCTTGATGATCTGATTATTACTCGTTTGGAAGAGCACCGTTTTATATTAGTTGCCAATGCTGGGAATGCACAGGCTGATTTTGAAGAACTGAAAAGGCGTGTTGTTGATTTTGAATGTCAAGTGATTGCTCTTGAAAGGGTATTGCTTGCTCTTCAAGGTCCTGAAGCTGCAGCTGTTCTGGCTGATGCCAATTTGCCAGGGAATGAATTGTTTTTTATGCAGGGATTCGAGCCACAACACGATTGGTTTATAACCCGTTCTGGCTATACGGGAGAGGATGGTTTTGAAATTGCTTTGCCCATAGGGCATGCGCATATGTTGGCTGAGAAATTGCTGAGTGATTCGCGTGTTGAGTGGATTGGGCTTGCTGCACGCGATAGTTTGCGGTTGGAAGCAGGGTTATGTTTGCATGGAAATGATATTACCCCTGAGACGACACCTATTGATGCGGCTCTAACATGGGCTGTTCCTAAAAGTGTTCGAGAAAAAGCGCAATTTTACGGCGCAAAGGCTTTTCTTGAAGCGCTGCAAAAAGGACCTGATCGCTGTCGTGTTGGATTAAAACCGCAAACGCGCCAACCTATTCGTGCCGGTGCAGTACTTCTCGATGAGCAGGGCAACGAGATTGGCGTGGTAACATCAGGCGGTTTTGGTCCTTCGTTTGATGGTCCTGTCGCGATGGGGTACGTTCCTGTCACTTATAAAGTTGAAGGAACAGAAGTCTTTACAGAACTGCGAGGCAAAAAGATTGCACTCTCAGTGCATTCTCTTCCCTTTGTTGAACAACGTTATTTAAAAGGATAATTTTCTTATGTCTAAAACTTATTTTACACAAGACCACGAATGGCTTAGTGTTGAAGGAAAAACGGTCACTGTTGGGGTTACACATTATGCGCAAGAACAATTAGGCGACTTGGTTTTTGTTGATTTACCACAAAGTGGGACAAAACTTTCCAAAGGAGAAGCGGCGGCTGTTGTGGAATCCGTTAAAGCAGCTTCAGATGTTTATTCTCCTCTTGATGGTGAAGTGGTCGAAGTCAATGAAGCACTGGCTGATAATCCTGAACTGGTCAATCAGAAAGCTGAAACAGAGGGCTGGTTATGGAAAATGACATTGCAGGATGAAACACAACTGGAAGGGTTGTTGGATGAAGATGCTTATAAGGTTCTGATTGGATGAGTGTCATGATCGAGCGTTCTTTTTCTTCTCGACATATTGGGCTGCGTCCTGATGAAACACAAAAAATTCTTGATGTTTTAGAGCTCGATAGTGTTGATGCACTCATTTCTCAAGCGGTTCCTAATTCTATTTATTTGGGACGTTCACTGAACCTTCCCAAGGCTGCGAGTGAGAGCCAAGCCTTGGAAGAACTCTCCAAAATGATGGAGCGTAATTGTGTGCATAAAAGTTTTATTGGGCAAGGGTATCATGGAACATTTGTGCCTCCGGTTATTTTACGAAATCTGTTTGAAAATCCAGCTTGGTATACCGCTTATACGCCGTATCAAGCAGAAATTAGCCAAGGTCGTTTAGAACTTCTGTTTTATTTTCAGACATTGATTAGTGAACTAACAGGTTTGCCTGTTGCTGCTGCTTCTCTGCTTGATGAAGCAACCGCTTTAGCGGAAGCCAATGCTCTTGCTTTTCGTTTTGCGCGGGAGAAAAAAACAAAAATTTCTCTTCAGAGTCTTTTACATCCTCAGACTTTGAGTGTTGTGCAAACGCGTGCTGAAACACAAGGCATTCGGATCAGCTCTGAGAAAGAAATTTGTTCTGATACAGCGGCAATTGTTCTCTCTTGGCCTGATACAAAAGGTTCTTTTCATGATTATAGTGAGGTCATAAAAGAGGCAAAAGAAAAAGGAGCACTGGTTATCGTTGTGGCTGATCCTTTAGCGCTTACACTTATGGAAGCACCAGCAAAATGGGGCGCTGATATTGTTGTCGGTTCGATGCAGCGTTATGGTGTTCCGATGGGGTTTGGTGGTCCCCATGCTGGCTACCTTGCGGTGAGTGATGCACTCACACGCCTTATTCCAGGGCGAATAGTGGGCCAATCCGTTGATACAGAAGGGCGCGTTGGTTTCCGTTTAGCTTTGCAAACACGTGAACAACATATTCGGCGTGATAAAGCGACGTCAAATATTTGTACGGCTCAGGCTTTGTTGGCTAATATGGCAACCGCTTATGCTGTTTGGCATGGGCCAAAAGGTTTACAAGAAATTGCGCAGCGGATTCATCATTTAACATGTCGTTTTGTTGCTGGTTTAGAGGCTGTTGGTGTTTCTTGTGAAGGTGAGTCTTTTTTTGATTGTGTTAGCATTGTTGTAACGGGAAAAGCGAGAGAAATTGCGCATCAAGCTAAGATGAGTGGACGCCTTGTTCGTGTTCTCGATGATGACACCATTGCAATCAATTTTGATGAATTGTCAACAGAAGAAGATGCAGCTGCTCTAGCACAGCTTTGGGGTGCGCAACTCGTTGATCAAGTTTCTCCAAGACTCTTTGGTCAAAGGCGGGATGCTACTTTTCTTTCTCAACCCTTTTTTCATGCGGTTCATTCAGAGACAGATATGATGCGCTTGTTGCGTCGTTTAGCGGATAAGGATTTGGCGTTGGATCGGGCGATGATCTCTCTTGGGTCTTGTACAATGAAGCTGAATGCGGCAGCTGAATTGATGCCGGTGAGTTGGGCGAGCATGGCCAATATACACCCTTTTATTTCACAAGAGGATGCGGCGGGTTATCTGGAGATGATCAATCAGTTAAATGCGTGGTTGTGTGAAATTACAGGATTTGCGCAAGTTTCTTTTCAGCCAAATTCTGGTGCTCAAGGTGAATATGCGGGGCTTTTGGCAATCCGCCGCTATTACCACTCACGGGGAGAATATCAACGGACAGTTTGTCTTATTCCGGCCTCTGCACATGGGACCAATCCAGCTTCGGCGCATATGGCGGGCATGGAAGTTGTTGTGGTAAAATGTTTAAGTGATGGCGATGTTGATGTGAATGATCTCAAAATGAAAGCGCAATTGCATAAGGATAAATTGGCCGCTCTCATGATTACTTATCCTTCAACCCATGGGGTTTATGAGGAAAACATTAAGGAAATTTGTTCTATTATTCATGAAAATGACGGACAAGTTTATTTTGATGGTGCTAATCTCAATGCACTTGTGGGGCTTGCGCGTCCTGCAGATATTGGTGCTGATGTGTGTCATATGAATCTGCATAAAACATTTGCCATTCCTCATGGGGGAGGTGGTCCTGGGATGGGGCCAATTGGGGTTGCAGCGCATCTCAAACCATTTTTACCAGGGCATGAACAAGATGGTACAACCCATGCGGTTTCAGCAGCGCCTTATGGAAGCGCATCTATTCTTGCCATTACGTGGATGTATATTCGAATGATGGGTGCTGATGGCTTAAAATATGCAACACAAATCGCTATTTTAAATGCTAATTATATTGCTGCACGTCTTTCATCTGCTTATTCTATTCTTTATCGAGGAAAACACGGACGTGTTGCTCATGAATGTATTGTGGATACACGCCTGTTGAAAGATCAGTATGGGGTGAGTGTTGATGATATTGCAAAGCGTCTCATTGATTATGGATTCCACGCGCCCACAATGTCGTTTCCTGTTCCAGGAACTTTGATGATTGAGCCAACGGAGTCAGAACCAAAAGCAGAAATTGATCGTTTTTGTGATGCATTACTCTCGATTGCTGAAGAAGCGAAGAAAGTTGGGGATGGGGTCTGGCCAAAAGATAATAATCCATTGGTGAATGCCCCTCATACAGTTGCAGATACTTTAGATGATGCTTGGGCGAGACCCTATTCGCGACAAGAAGCTGCTTTTCCCAATAGTTCACTTGATCCAGCCAACAAATATTGGGCTCCTGTATCGCGGATTGATAATGTTGCAGGAGATAGAATGCTTATTTGTTCGTGTCCACCCTTGAGAAATACTTATTAAATAAAATTTATGTATTTAATTTGTTCATTTGCATAAACAAAAAAGCCCACACATCTTGTGTGGGTTTTGTGCTTGTTGATCATATTACTATGGTGTCATTTGTCTATTTTTTAGAATTTTTCCCATTTTTTTACAACATGAGCAAAATCGAAAAGTTGAAAAAAAACTATACTTTGTCGGTGATAGGCATGCTCCCCTTTTTTCTCCATCGTATGACATGGTTTAAGTTGATTAGGCGTATCAGTTATTTCTAAGCTAGCAAATCTACATAAACGAGAGTAAAACCTATGGGGGGATAGGGTTCACAGTCTGTTACATGGGGTATGACAGTTAGTCTCACTAAGGTGACTATGAGCAGTTGTAGAAGGAATAAATTTACTTTTAATGCTTCTAATCATAAAAGGTACGCGAAACTTTGTTGCTGTATCTCGTCAACTTTTCAGATTTTCTAGCCAAGAATTGTCTAAATATTTTTCTTCTATCGGCCTTTATGAAGATGATGCAAAAAATATAGATAAACACCAGTCTGAGTGTGTAAACGAAAAATCAAATGGTATTATGGCTGCTTGTTTCAGAGCCTTTTATAAAAAGCCGGTACATTTTTCCAGTTTATTGCAGATCAGTTTTCGACTTTATGGCATTATTTTTTAAAGAACGTGTGTGCTTTAGCTGTTGCCTATCAATCAAATCCAGACCTAATACAGTAGCATATTTGAGCTAGAGATTGAAACGAAAAAGAGCTTTGTAGGCAGTTTCAGCTTTTTCATGCCTGTATATTATATGAGGGCGCAAAGGAATTGCGTATCTGTGTTAGGGTAATCTTTAAAATTGAAAAACAATCTCATTTGGAAAAGCTGTAAAGGTGAAAGTCAATCCTCAGTTTGTCATCTCTTCAACTGTATGGTTTTCAAAAGCATCTAAAGCCATATTTTTAAGAATGGAGATTAGACATTGTCCCATATTTGGGGTTTATTGTGTTCTTTAATAGGAGCATGACCTTTATGTAAAATAGAATGCTCTAACCTAAACAGAATATACTTGGGGTGTTAATTCACTTGTTTGTTTTAAAGAGACATTTTTCTCCCAATCCTATTTCGCGACGATGCCAGTGGATGGGGTAATGATAAATCTATTGAGCACCCCTATTTTTTACCTTTCATTAAGGAGTAAGTTGGCACTATCATGCACTTTATTATCACATACTTTGCTTGCACCTAATAGTATAAGCTCTTGGACTTGAGAGAGATCATAAGAGGTCTTATTTCTTAATTTTAAATCATTTTTATCTCGCCCCCAGCCTTGCTTGTGGTATGCAAAAGAACAAATTTGATTGCTTTACGATGAACAAAGATAGAAATAAAAGAAATTTACGAGATTGCTTGCCTTGTTCGATATGGAGAGAATGACTAATTTGACATTAATTTTAAAAATTTAGCGATAGATTCTCTCTCGTTCATTTATGTGAGAAAAAAGTTTAATTTCTGTGTTTTGGGTGACGTTTACTTTTATAAAATAGCTCATTAACTTGTCTGTTTTGAGACTTCTGTGAATAGGCGGCATCTCATGACTATATTATGCCATTGATGGTTGTAAAATCTTTCTTAGAAGCCCTCTCATTTTTTAAATGATGATTTGTATCGGTTTATTTATTTAAAGAGCCTTTAGGTGTAAATGTACTTATAGCGTGATCCAAGAGATGTTAGAATTTCATTGGGAAGGGTGTTGGCATCGAGAGATACTTTTTCAAGTGTTTGATGAGGACCAATCAGTTCTACCCAGTCTCCTGTTTGAGGTTTTTGATCAAGATCGGTTGTATCTACAATAATGGAATCCATAGAAATGCGCCCAACCATGGGAAGTTTGTGCCCATTGAAATAAACAGCTCCTTTATTCGAAAGAGTACGGAGCCAGCCGTCTGCATAGCCAATAGAAATGGTTGCAAGAGTGCTTGGTCTGTTGGTTATAAAGCTTTCTCCATAACCAACAGGTGCTTTTGCACCAACAACACGGTTTTGAATGACTTGGGCTTCAAGTTTTAAAACAGGTTTTAGAAGGGATGGGTGTTTTCCTGAAGGGTCGATTCCATAAAGTGCAATACCGGGGCGAACGAGGTCAAAATAAAAATCTGAGCCTAAAAAAATTCCTCCAGAATTTGCAAAGGAAACTTTACAAGGGGGCAGTTGTGCGAGAGCAGTTTTGAAAGAAGTTAATTGGGTATAATTTGATGGGTGAGTATCATCTTCTCCATTAGCAAGGTGACTGAGAATATATTTTATGTCTGCGTTTTCAAAAATTGTAGGGTGTTTGATGAGTTTTTGTAATTCTTTTTGATCAAGTCCTAATCGGTTCATATGGGTATCGATTTGAACAATTGCTGGAAATTTTTTATCCTTTTTTTTACAAACATTTTGCCAAACTTCAATGGCATTCCAAGAGTTTAGAACAGGAACAATACCAGATTGTGCAACAAACTCTTCTGCTAAATGTGGAAGTCCATTCAGAAGGGCAATCGTGACATCTGATGGTAAAATGCTTTTTAAGTGCAATGCTTCTCTGATTTGAGCGACAAAAAAAGTATGACAACCCGCTTGATAAAGAGCAGGAGCAATTTTGTGAGCACCTAGCCCATAGGCATTTGCTTTGACAACGGCTGAACATTGTGTTGGCGCCACACGTTTGGCTAAAGCGATATAATTGGCCACAATGGCACTGATATCAATGGTTGCGACAGCTGCATAGAGGTGTGTGTTTATTTCATCATTAACGGATTTGTTCATTTTTAAATCCTATCTTTGTTTGTACGTACGGCTTTTTCTTTGGTTATTTTACAAAGGTTCCTTAGATAAAAGGAAAAGATATTGTCTGCGACAGTTAAGGTCATAAGTCTTCCATACTGAATTATGCACCATGAAAGTTGTTTTTATGTAAAATAGTACTGTGAATATAAGGGATATTTTAGTTTTATTTGTATTAGCAACGCAGTGCCTTCTGATAATTTACAAAACATAGACTTTTTTTTTACTTATTTTCTCTTGTTGAGGCATATTAAAAAAATAAAGCATAACTTATTGTATTGTATCATTTTGAAGAGTGCAATGTTATGCTATTGTTGCAGGTGAAGTTGTTTCTCTTAAAACAAGCATGGTTCGCTTATTCAGAGAATGTAAAATGGTAAATTATTCACTCTTAAGAAATAACTTATAAGCAATGACCTGTAAGTTTTGTAGCACGATGAGGGGGACGGTTATTCATCTAGGCAGCTTTAGGCGTTATTTTATGTACTTAAAATTACTTTTGTCAAATGGTGAAGAGTGTGTAAACATATCGCTGATACATTAAAAGCTATTGATTTGGATATTCTTTGTTTGCAAGATGGATTAGGTATTCCATATTACTTTCTATTTTGGGGCTGGTTTTAAGTTAAATCATTTTAGTGGTTATAGAGCGCATTAGATTCATTTATTTATGGAAAAAGAAGGGTAAAAAAGGTTAAAAACAATGGATGTAATGTTGGATTTTTTTGGGGGAGTCGTGTGGTTATCGTTCAATTAATAAAAGTTTTAATTCTTTTATTTTAAGGTGTTGGGTCATGAACTTTGTAAAGTGAAAGAATGTTATAGCGTTATAATGGACAAATAGCATGATGTATTAAAGGGGGCTGTGATTGTTTAAGCTTTTTTTGAATGTGATTTACATTGTATTTTTTTCATTCGATTAATTTGGAGATAAAAGTGTTAATCCTAAGGCTTTTGTTTTAAGAAAATTGTTGGCAGATGGGGATGCAAGTACTATATCACGTCAAGGATTCGAAATTTAACGTTCAATAAAGATATGGGGAAGAGTATGAATACGTCTGCTACCAATGTTCCATCAAACAGCGGCAGCGTTGCTTCAGATTTTCCGATCCCTGAGAATGTATTCGCTCTTACTGTTCAAGAAGTTTATCATTATACGGATCGTTTGTTTAAATTCCGCTTAAATCGTCCGGAGAGTTTTCGTTTTCGTTCGGGTGAATTTGTTATGATTGGTTTGCCAAATGCAAAAAAGCCGATTTATCGCGCTTATTCGATTGCAAGTCCCTTTTGGGATGAACAGCTTGAGTTTTTTTCGATAAAAGTTCCAGGAGGGCCATTAACCGAGCATCTGCAAAAAATTAAAATTGGTGATACAGTGCTTATGCGTAAAAAATCTACAGGAACGTTGGTTCTTGATGCTCTTATTCCTGGAAAACGTCTTTATCTTCTTTCAACTGGTACGGGGATTGCTCCTTTTGCAAGTCTTATTCGTGATCCTGATACTTATGAAAAATTTTCAGAAGTTATTCTTATTCAAACAACACGTGAAAAGAATGAGTTGACTTATGCAAAAGAACTTGTTTGCTCTTTGAAACAAGATCCGCTAATTGGGGCATATGCGCAACAGTTGAAATTTTATCCTATGACTACGCGTGAACCTTCTGAACATATGGGACGTATTACGACTGTTATGGAGAGCAGTGCTTTTTTTGAAACGACTGGTTTACCGAAAATTTCTCCTGATGAAGATCGGGTGATGATTTGTGGCTCTATGGCAATGTTAAAAGATTGCGCAAGGATGTGTGAAGATTTTGGTCTTGTTGAAGGGGCAAATAATGCTCCTGCGACTTATGTTGTAGAGCGCGCTTTTGTCGGGTGAGAGGAAAGTTGTGATGCAGTATGCGCTAATGCACTAATCGAACCCCAATCCTTTATAGCAATGAGCTTTTGAGGCGCTATCCAAGAACCGCCAACGCAGAAGACGTTAGGAAGTTGGAGCCATTGTGTTGCACTTTTTTGTGTTATCCCGCCTGTAGGACAAAAGAAGATTTCAGAAAAAGGAGAGGCTAACGCTTGGATGAGGGCAAGACCTCCAGCAGCTTTGGCAGGAAAAAATTTAAGATATGAATAGCCTTTGTCTAATGCTTGCATGAGTTCGCTTGGGGTCATTGCTCCAGGAAGGAGGGGAATTTCACTATTTTTTGCACAATTGATTAATTCGTTCGATAATCCAGGGCTTACGATAAATTTTGCTCCAGCTCGTTCGGCTTGTTCGTAGTGTGTTGTGTTGAGAACTGTTCCGGCTCCAACAATTGCCTCAAGGACCTCTTGTGTAATTGTTTTAATTGCTTGGAGAGCGTCTGGTGTTCGCAAAGTGATTTCAATTGTTTTTAATCCGCCTTTGACAAGAGCACGTGCTAAAGGTACAGCACTTTGTAAATTGTCTATGGTCAAAACAGGTATAACGGTTTGTCCTTGGAGATATAATAAAAGGTTTTCTCTTTTTTGACACATGATATTTTTTTCTTTTTGGATATGGTATTGTTTATATCGTTTGATTAAGCACAATATGTTAAAGAGTATATGAATAGATCTTGAAATTGAATGAAACGCACGTTATGGCAAAACACATGGAAAAGAATTTTAAAGTTGCTGCACTTTATTGCTTTGCAGATTTGAAACATTATTGTCAATTACAAAAGCCTTTGCAGGATTTATGTCAGGCAAGGGATATCAAAGGGACTCTCCTTTTAGCACAAGAGGGAATTAATGGAACTGTTGCAGGTTCTTGTGAAGCGATTGAGGCATTGGTCGGTTTTATTACGGCTGAGCCAGCTTTTCAAACGCCGGAGATTAAATATTCATGGGCATCGAAAATGCCTTTTCATCGCATGAAAGTGCGGTTGAAAAAAGAAATTGTGACAATGGGGGTTGAAGGGGTTGATCCGCTAAAAGTTGTGGGGACTTATGTGGAGCCTGAAGATTGGAATGCTCTTATTCAAGATGAAGAGACAATTTTGATCGATACCCGTAATGATTATGAATATGCAATTGGGAGTTTTCAAGGAGCGATTGATCCACAAATTAAAACATTTCGTGAATTTCCTGAATGGGTGCGTCAACATGAAGCTGATTTGAAGAAAAAAAAGAAAATTGCTATGTTTTGTACAGGCGGTATTCGTTGTGAAAAATCAACAGCTTATGTTCGTGAACTTGGTTATGAGCAAGTGTACCATTTAAAAGGAGGAATTCTGAAATATTTGGAAAAGGTCCCAAAAGAGGAAAGTTTATGGTGGGGAGAATGCTTTGTTTTTGATGAGCGGGTTTCTGTTCAACATGGTCTTGAAGAATGTGGACGCGAACTCTGTCGCGCGTGTCGTTCTCCTTTGAATGCTGAAAGCAAATTATCGCCTCATTATGAGGAAGGTGTTTCTTGTGAGGCTTGTTATAATACGCGTAGTGAAGCAGATAGAGAGCGTTTTCGTGAGCGCCATAGACAATTCCAATTGTTGAAGTTGCGTGCAATTGATGCTCATCAAGGGATATAAGGATATCGCAGTGTAGGGCTGTAAATTTTAGCGTTTTTCTCTTAAATTTAAGAGAAAAGCGTCTTTAATCTTAGTAGAAAAATATTTTATAAGACCGGATATTATTCGGTCTTTTTGTCTATGTTAAATTATTTTATTTATAAATAATCATTATAGATCTTTTGCTTTCTCTGACTTTATGGGATTGAGTGTTCAAATACTTTATCACTTTAAAATGGAGAAGTCGTTGATGAACAGTTTAGGACATTGATTTATAATAATTTATTGTTTTTATCTTGAATAAGAGATCTGAATATCGTGAGGGTTTTCTCATTCCCAATCTATTTCTATGTTGAATCAATCAAAACCCATGTCTTTTGGATGTTACAAGCGAGGAAAGTCCTGTAGAGTAAAATGATACAAGAAAGACATGCCTCTTATGAATCCTCTCAAATGTCAAAAGCTGTTGAACATTGGTTCAGAGTGTGATGTTGATTGGCTTGCTCTTTTATGAAGCTTAAAGATGGTGAAATGCAGTTGAGTTATACCATAGCAGCTCTATTATACATTGGATTTTGTATGATCTCTTTCTTTAAAGATGCTGCTGCTTCAGCCCAGATATCTCCAGATTTCAATGTTGGGATTTCTTGCATTTAAAGAGTTTATAAGAGGTATTTTACACTTGTGGTGCGCAAAAGATATGATTTCAATTGATGCATTGTAAGGGAGGGGGGAATGAAAGCATTTTACGATCGGATTCTTGATCCAAGGTTAGAACAATAAAGTATCAATGATTAAATTAATATGTTGAGTGTGATCTATTGCGTTGTTTTCTATGGATGATGTTGGAAAAATGGAATGGGGAAGCTAAACAAGAGGCACTTTTAAAGCAAGATTGTGATTTTTGTTGTATGAATTATGTAGGGGAGTGATCTCATAAAAGTGGGTGGATGGCTTTGTCTGGTGGAAGAGAGTGTTTCTTTTTAGCACCATGTTCTCTTTAAGAATTAAAAAATGTTTAAAATTAAAAAAATGATTGAAATGAGAAAGGATTCGTTTTATAGAACTCCTTGCCCAAAGTCGCACGTGCCTGTGGGTGTCCGCTGGTTCTCAAATGGTGAGGTCAACCGGTACGGTACCTGGAACTAACCGCTCCAGTCATTCTTACAGCCAATTGAAAGAATGAGGACATCTTGAAGCAACGACGGTGCGGGCCTTTCTGGTGTCTTCCAGCTGTCCAAATGCTGGGATAACTATAGAGGCACACCTCATTGCCTTCAGTGCGGAAGTGGTTTTCTCAACTCCAATCAAAAAGGCAGATAAACTAGGATAACGCAGTTTCTGCGCTGTTCTTTCATTGTATGCAATATTGGTTTCTTCCTGGTTATGAAAGTAATCAGAGTGCTGATAGAGGGTACGCTTATTTTGTCCTTTGGCTATTGGCAGCTCTTTGCTGTCCAAGCATAGAGGAGGGATTTTATTCCCTTAGGAGAATTGGTGATGGTAACGCAACGTATTCGTGATTTTCTTGCAACACATCGTACTGAAGGTCCATGCTTAATTGTTGACTTGGATGTTGTGCGTGAAAACTATTTAAATTTTGAAAAAGCTCTTCCACAGTCTCGTATTTTTTATGCAATAAAGGCAAATCCAGCTCCTGAGATTTTGCGTTTGCTTACCTCCTTAGGATCATCTTTTGATGCAGCTTCTGTTGCAGAAATTGAAATGGCTTTAAAAGCAGGAGCAACTCCTGATCGTATTTCTTTTGGGAATACGATAAAAAAAGAGTGCGATATTGCCCGTGCATATGCACTTGGCATTTCACTTTATGCCGTTGATTGTATTGAAGAAGTTGAAAAAGTTGCGCGCGCTGCTCCAGGAGTTTGCGTATTTTGCCGTGTTCTTACCGATGGAAAAGGTGCAGATTGGCCTTTATCTCGTAAGTTTGGTTGTGTTCCTGCTATGGCAGTTGATGTATTACGTCGAGCACATCAATTGGGTTTAAAGGCATATGGTGTTTCTTTTCATGTAGGATCTCAACAAACAGATCTTGATGCGTGGGATCGTGCTTTATCGGATGCAGCTAAAATTTTTAAACATTTGGAGCAAGAAGGAATTTCGTTGAAATTGGTGAATATGGGTGGTGGTTTTCCAACACGTTATTTGAAAGATGTTCCTAGTGAGCAAACTTATGGTATGGCTGTTTTTGATTCGTTAAAAAAATATTTTGGCAATCGTATTCCTGAAACGATCATTGAACCAGGGCGTGGGATGGTCGGTAATGCTGGTGTTATTCGCACAGAAGTCGTTTTGATATCCAAAAAAGCTGACAATGATAATGTCCGATGGGTTTATCTTGATGTTGGAAAATTTAACGGTCTTACTGAAACTATGGATGAAGCAATTCGCTATCCTATTGAAACCCCTCATGATGATAAGGTTATGGAGCCTTGTATTTTGGCTGGACCAACATGTGATTCGGTAGATGTTCTCTATGAAAAAACACCTTATCCGCTTCCTTTATCTCTAACAATAGGAGATAAGATATTGATTCATGGAACGGGTGCTTACACAGCAACTTACGCGTCTGTTGCCTTTAATGGGTTTGAGCCTTTACGATCGTATGTGATCTGAAATTTCCTTTTAACGGTAGCTGTTTTTAGATTTTGGGCTGTGCTCGTCATTGCGCTATAAGAGGGTGGATCGAGATGAACATGATTAATTTTCAAACAAAAAATGGGGCATGTTTTAAACTTTTATTGGAGCAAGAAGCAGATAAGCCTTATCGAGAAATTTTGCTTGATGCGACGATGGGGTGTGGACGTAAACGTAAGTCATCAGAGGCTTTGCGTCGTGGACGATTAGCGGCTCAGGGGCTTTCTTTTGTGGTTAAAAACGCGCTTGGTGAGCTTGTGGGGAGTGTCCGTCTTTGGCATGTATCTTTTTTAAAAGAAAAAAATGAAACACAACATGCTTTACTTTTGGGGCCTTTGGCTGTTGCTGCTGAATGTGCTGGTATGGGAATAGGATCAATTTTAGTCCGCCATGCAATTGAGACAGCCAAAAAATTAGGATATGGCGCTATTTTATTGGTAGGAGATTTTGAATTTTATCAACGTTTTGGTTTTTCAAATCGCTTAACAGAGAATTTGGCAATGCCTGGTCCTTACGAAAAGCATCGTTTTCAAGCCTTAGAACTGATACCGCGCTATCTTTCTGGTTGTTATGGCACTTTGGTTGCTAGCGGAGAATATGCCGTTTCTAGGCGTTTTCAGCATCATAAAGTGGCTTGAAGATTTTATTTATTTCATTTTTCAATAGTGTGAGCATTGGAAGAGAGCGCATTAGCGGGAATAAAGGGGTTATACAAAGTTTTTTTGGGGGGGGGCGATTGTTTTCTATGGCTTTTTTTATGGAGCTGGTTTCTTATTTTTGATTGTTTCAATGAAGGTTCTAAAAGTATATTTAAAGCTTATTTTTTTCAAGAAGTAGTGTTCTTTTCATAATCTTGAAAGTAACTGAATTCTTAGGTGATTTTGGATACTTTGTCTGGTATCATCATAAAATTTTCTAGCGCTTAATATCATTGGTCGATCTTATATAGAGGACGGTTTTTACTCTTAATAGTTTTTATTTCCCTGCTTGTGGGGGGACAAGGGAATGGTTTTAATTGCTTCATCATGAGTCGTTTTCAAATAGGAAAATATTTACAATATTTAGATTGCTCATTATAATATGTAAAATGATAAATTATATTTATAAATCAATATATTCTTACAATGAGAACTCATCGTTTATATTCTTGAATTTTTTATATCAGAAATAATGATTTGCCTATCAGGAAAAGGATATCCGAAACATTCTAAAGTATTTTTGAGTGGATTTCAATATCAATGAATGTGCGTCTTTAAGAGGTTAAACAAATGTGTAGACGTTTATATTAAAGATGGGACTACTGTCGTTCATAATTGTAGATCCACTATAGGTATAATTGGGGCATAGAAAGTAATCATTCATTGATCAATGTTCTTTCAAAAAAGAGGCATTTTGAAAACTTTTTTAAAAAACATGCTCTTACTTCTTTTACTCTGAAGATAATGTTTTCCAATTGGTATGAGTGTGTCGAATACAGAATTCTCATTTCAAGTTTCGCATGCAAAATCAAAAAAATCGTTCCTCTACATATTGTAAAGAAAATGCGCTTGTTAATAAAAATTAAAAAGATCATAAATCTTTTATGGAATAGTTCAAGAAGAGGGTGCCATGTAGAGTAGGAAAAGAGAATGCTGTTCTATTCTCGTAATCCTAAAAAAGTGAAGCGCACAGAATTTTATAGGATCATTTTTTATGAGGGCAGTAGCATAAAATAGGATTGGTCGAAAGATGAGAAATCAAGAATCTTATAGAAAGAGCTGCTTTATTTTTATGGTGTATAGCACTTTAGATAAGTTTTTTGTTTACATCTTCTCTTCTAAAACAACTTTTTATATGAGAAGTTATTTTTTAATGCCTAAAGAACCATGCATTGAAAAAATTTTTGTCAAAAAAAATCGTTTAGAATCATATATAGACTTATCTTATCTCTTAAAAAAAGCAATAAGGTTATAGAGGATAAAGGAAAGCAATAAAATATTTCTCAATTTAGGTTAAGTTTAGTGGCTTGGTGGAGAATCAGTGAGGGGGGGTATTTTTTTGAGAAAAATGGTCATCAATGTCAAAAAACCAAAGATGATGGTTATGATAAAGAAAATATCACTCAAAGCCATAATCATTGCTTGGATGCGCGCTATACCAGATAGTTGAGAAAGAGCAAGTGTATACGAATCAAAGGTTTCTGTTGTAAATAATAAAGAAAGTTTTGAAAGCATTTCAGTTGCTTGTCTATTTGCGTGATTGAGCGTTTCGGCTATTCGTTCGTAATGGAAGTCTGTGCGTTTTGTCATGAGAGTGCTGATAATGGCAAGCCCGACAGCTCCCCCCAGATTCCGTGTGAGATTAAAAAGTCCAGAAGCATTTTGCATGCGTTCTGGCGGAAGTGTTCCCAAGGCAATGTTATTAACAGGAACCATACATAACATTACAGAAGCACCACGGAAAACTTGTGGCCAAAAGAGTTGCCAAAAATCCCAGTTGTCTGTGATAGAACTAGCCATCCAAGTTCCTATTGCAAAGCCCAAAAGTCCTATCGCCATCATCAAACGTGCATCTATTCGTGCGGAAAGATATCCTGCAAGGGGAGCGGTTAATAGCATGACGAATCCTGAAAGAAACAATGTTTCTCCAATCATGAGAGCATCATAATGGCGGATTTGGCTCAAATAGACAGGATAAAGATATGTGAGTCCGTAAAGACCTATTCCCAAAGAGAAGGAAAAAATGGATGCAGCAGAAAAATTAAAATTAGAAAAAGCCGTAAGATCAACAATAGGCTCTTTTGCCGTAAAAGCGCGCCAGAAGAAGAGGGCGGCAGACAAGATCATGATAATGAATAAGTTTCGAATCAGCCTATCATTTAGCCAATCATGGCGTGCTCCCTCTTCTAGTACATATTCTAAAGTTCCTAGAAAAACAGCCATAGAAATGAGGCCCAACCAATCAAATTTAGCCATGAGAGATGGGGTTGCTTTATCAAAATTAATCAATTTCCACGCGAGAATTGAAATAATAATTCCAAAAGGCACATTGATGAGAAAAAGCCAATGCCATGATAAGAGATGACAGAGGTAACCCCCGACCGTTGGACCAATCGTGGGGGCGAGTGTTGCGACGAGTCCAACAATAGGGACGACAACTGGTCGTTTGGAAGGAGGAAAAAGAACATAAGAGGCGACAAAAACGCTTGGGATAATTCCGCCACCAATAAAACCTTGCAATGCACGGTAGATAATCATCTCTCCAATGGATGCTGCTGTTGCACAAAGAATAGAGGTAACCGTAAATCCAATCGCCGAGATCGTAAAGAAAACGCGTGTTGAAAGCAATCTTCCTAAGAAGCCAGAAAGGGGTAACATGATGACTTCAGCGATGAGATAGGAGGTTTGAACCCATGAAATTTCCTCAGAGCTTGCAGCAAGACCCGCTTGAACTTCAGCTAAAGAAGAGGCAACGATTTGGATATCCAAAATAGCCATGAACATGCCAAAGGCCATAACGATGAAAATCACAACGTTACGGATTTCTATGCGTTCTTGAGACTGTATAGGCTTTGGTATGGAAGATGTCATAATAATAAGGTTATTTTCTTGTTGTTATAAGAGACTTTTATCTTATGGTTGTGTGCGTGTATCAACTTCTACTGAAACGCTCATTCCTGCTCGGATATGACCGGTCTTTAAGACTTCTTCTGGAATAGAGATCCGTACGGGAATACGTTGAACAACTTTTGTAAAGTTCCCGGTAGCATTTTGTGGAGGAAGAAGAGAAAAAACAGCACCTGTTGCAGGTGAAATAGAAAGCACTGTTCCTGTAAAGACTTCCTTTTTGAAGGCATCAACAGCAATATAAGCTTTTTGTCCCGCATGAATATTTTGCAACTGTGTTTCTTTATAGTTTGCTTCAATATAAAGCGCATGGATAGGGACTAACGCTGCAAGACGTTGGCCATTTACGACAAAATCTCCCGTTTTTGCTGTTAAATTTCCTATAATTCCGTCAAATGGCGCGCGTATAATGGTTGAAGCAAGATCACGTTGTGCTTTTTCCCGCGAAAGTTCTAAATTCTTTGTTTGGCTTTCTGTTTCACTTCGTTGTGCCTCTAGTACCTGGATATTGGCACGTGCAGCAGCGATTTGTGCATCCGCACGGTTAACATTGGCAATGGCTTGTTCATAGGCTGATTTGGCATCATCAACATCTGATTGAGGGGCATAACGATTGGCTTTCAGTTCTGTAATGCGTTTTAAAGTGAGTTGTGCATTGGTTGCTATGGCTGAAGCCGCTGCTTTTTGTGCTTGTGCATCATCTAGCGCACTGTGAGCAGCGGTAATTTGTGCATCAATACGTTGAAGCGTTTTTTGTTGTGTGTTAAGATGCGCTTTTGTTTGATCCAAGGCTATTTGATAATCACCGTTGTCTAAGTAAAATAAAACATCGTCCTTTTTTACAACTTGGTTGGCTTTAATCGCAATTTTTTCAATATATCCACTTAATTTAGGCGCAATTGCAGCTATATCTCCTTGCACATAGGCATCTTCAGTGGAGAGCATATAACGCCAATGTGTTATCCACTTATAGCCAAACCAAAGCATAAAAAGTGCAAAGACGATAAGAAAAACCTTAATTACCTTCTTTTGTTTTGTTTTATCAAAGTTTTTGGTTGAAAAAATTGTCTCAGCTATAGACATGATTTTATACTTTCAATATTTGTATCCCAATGAACATAATAAGCCCATAACTATAGGCAAGGGCTGCTGTGCATACAAGGACAAGTAAGAGCTTTTCAAACAATAAGTAACGTTTGAAGAATAATGGTAAATGTATGAACTTACAAGTTCAAGCGCTTATTTTATTACGCATTTTTTACAAAGACCTCGTACTTCTAGAGTGCTTTTGTGGGCTTGGAAGTTAACAGCTTGAACCATTTGTTTTAAACTTGATACAATCGTTTGATTTTGTATTTCATTAACTGTGCCACAGTTTTCGCAAATGATGAAAGTTGTAAGTTCGTGTTGACACTTTTCAGGATGTAAACAAACCATAAAAGCGTTTACACTTTCGAGACGATGAATACATTTTAATTGTACGAGTTTTTCTAACGCACGATAAACTTGGAGAGGGGCACGAAAACCTTCTTCACGTAATTGGTCAAGAATTGCATAAGCACTTAAAGGCCCTTTTGCATTCTTTAAAGTGTTCAAAACCAATGTTTGGTTACGCGTCAGTTTAGAGGACATTGACATCTTCTTCCTTTTGCTTTCATGGAAAATCATAAAGCGTGTAAGGTGTTTATGCAATGGTGATTATAGAATATGTCGCCTATCTTTCTTTTACATGATGTGCGCGTCATGATATTTAAGGAGAGTTATAACCGTTGTGAGAGGAGAGGGGTATTGTGATCTAAAAGAAGTCATTATCCCGCAAGAAACTTTCATGCAATGCGTCTTTATAATTGATCAGTCCTGGTTGTTTATGTTTTTTTTAGAAGCGTGCTATTTATTTTATTTTTAGTTATTTTTTTGAGATGTCTTGAAATAGATGTTTATTGTTATAATGTTATATTTTTACAAAAAAGTAAAAAATGATATTGACTCTTTTGGGGAAAGGGTTC
>NZ_JAQISW010000001.1 GCF_028618435.1 Bartonella sp. MM73XJBT.G | reverse complement strand
TAGCGCAGATCTTGAGCTATACATTCCTCTTCATACTCTTAGCAACCGTGTTTAAGCTAATGATGAATATCTTCTCAAACTATTTGAGCGATATGCAGGTCGATGCCGCACAAAATATAGGCTATATGTTTGGTGGTGCTCTCATCCTGTCCATTATATCCATCATGCTGTTACTCAAACTGTCAAATATTGCCAATTCTCTCGCAAAAGGAATCACTGTCGCTCATCTATGGAGATATAGAGACTAGATAATATAAAAAGCAGTGATTCTCGTAACGGATATTCCTTAATATCCGTAGGACAAAACAACCAGCTATCCAATCCTACAGTAAAAAATATTTACACTGAAATTGAGCTATTTTCATAAATTTAAAAATGAAATTAAAAAAGTAAAATAATTATACACTATGCACTTTACTTTATCATTAAAATTATAATAATGATAAAAAATGTTGGACTTTATTTAATTATCAAAAAGAGTAATATTAAAATGAAAAATATCATTCTTATGATTTTGATTGTAAATATATTATCGGCTTGTGCATTAGCGCCAAAGCTAAAACAACCAAATGATAGAAACCGGGTGCCTATTAATAAAACAATCCCTGCCGAGATTAAGCGAGGAGACAGATGAAAACAAAACAAGCAAAACCAGTGAAAGCCGAACAGCTTAGCAGTTATTATGAAGAAAGCCGCGGTCTAGAGCGGGATCTCATAAACGAATTTATAAGGTCGCGTAGAACGGCATGGCGTGTAGCAGGTGCTGTTGGTCTTTTTGGCTTATTCGGTATGATATGTGGCGTCATTGGGTTTTCTCAACCAGCGCCTACACCTTTAGTGTTACGCGTTGATAACACAACAGGTGCTGTTGATGTTATCTCAATTATGCGTGAGAACGAAGAAAGCTATGGTGAAGTTGTAGATAGATATTGGCTCAACCAATATGTACTTAACCGCGAAACTTATGACTACGATACCATTCAACTAAACTATGACACAACAGCACTTTTAAGTGCAGCAGCGGTTCAACAAGAATATTATAAAATCTATGATGGGGAAAATGCACGGGATAAAGTGCTTTCCAATAAGGCACGTATCACAGTTAAAGTACGATCAATCCAGCCTAATGGACTAGGTCAAGCAACTGTACGTTTTACGACTCAACAACATGACAGCAGCGGTGCAGCTACTGGGCCAAAGCAGCACCAGATTGCAACAATTGGTTATACCTATGTCGGTGCGCCCATGAAGTCATCTGATCGATTGCTTAACCCCCTCGGTTTTCAAGTAACAAGTTATCGTTCTGACCCGGAAATACTGTTGAATGATTAAGGAATTGATTGTTATGAAAAAACTTGCATTCGTTGTTCTATTATCTTCATTTTCTTCTCTTTATACGATACCTGTGCAGGCACTCAAAAGTCCATCAAATTCACAATATGATCACCGTATTCGCTATATAACATATAACGAAGCCGATGTAGTTCAAATTGAAACAGTTCTTGGTGTAGCAACACATATCATTCTTGAAGAAGGTGAACAGTATATCACTCATGCCTTTGGCGATTCAGAAGCCTATGCCTTTGCTCATAAAGGGCGGCATATCTTTATTAAACCAAAAGCAGAACTTGCTAATACCAATCTTATCGTTGTAACTGACAAACGGAGTTACAAATTCCGGCTACAGTTTCGAAATGACCGTGCGGGATCAACCTATGAATTGGCTTTCCATTATCCCGATTCAACCGATGAAAAGTCAGAGGAAAACCTCAGACGTCTTGCGATTGAACGTGGTTTTCACCAAAGCGTAAAGGGCTATAATCTCAGTTACACCATGAGCGGTCATCAAGATATTGCTCCCATCAATGCTTGGGACAATGGACGTATTACTTACTTCAAGTTTCCCGCTAACATGGATATGCCATCGATTTATGTCGTAGATGCTGAAGGGAATGAAAGCTTAATACCACGCACCGTTATCGGTAGTTCTAATGATATTATCGCCGTCCATAAAGTTAATCCTAAATGGCTCATACGACTTGGTAAGCGCGCTCTCGCTGTTTTTAATGAAGCCTATGACCCCAATGGTATACCAAACACGACAGGAACAGTATCTTCGGTGGTTTATCGCATCAATAAAGGAGGAAAATAATGTTTGACAATAAGAAAGGAGATGAAAAAGGTAGAAAACTGGATAATATAGAGCAAAAACATATTGAAGATGCCTATGGAAGCTCTGAACTAGGTTCAGAACAACGTCCAAAAATTCCAGGTGCCCGTGCATTGTTAATCGTAGGACTTATTATCATAGTAACGATACCGATTGCTCTAACTTGGAAAGCTCTTAAAATGAGTAGTACCGTAGAAGTTGAGGAAGACAAATCTCAACAAACGGTGCAGCAAGTTATACCAAGCTATACCCCTCGGATTATAGAAGAGCCAAAACCTGTAGAAGAAGTAGAAAAACCAATACAAACAGAAGAATCAAGCCTAGATATTTCACCAGCCTTGGCTAAACTTCTCCAAACAACTGTTCCCCCACATATGCTCCAAGATTCTGAAGAATTAGCGCGCAAACGTATGCTCAGTTCTAGTCTTAACAGTGGTGGTAGTGAAGGATCTACAGAAACAAACAATAAAGCCTCCAATGATAACAGTGGGGCATTAAATCTCCAACCTGTACGTTTGGGCCAATCACATGCGATGCAACTTCGCAACCGTGACCTCTTAATTACGCAAGGAACGCAAATAGATTGTACATTGGAAACAAAAATCATCACGTCACAACCAGGAATGACGACATGTCATTTAACACGGGATATTTATTCTACAAGTGGTCGTGTTGTTTTACTTGATCGTGGTTCTAAAGTCGTTGGTTTTTACCAAAGTGGCTTACAGCAAGGACAAACACGTGTATTTGTGCAATGGTTACGTATTGAAACCCCTTCTGGAGTTATTGTCAATCTTGACTCACCCGGTACAGGTCCTCTTGGTGAAGCAGGTATCGGCGGCTGGGTTGATAAACACTTTTGGGAGCGATTTAGTGGCGCAATTATGGTGAGTATCATCGGTGATTTAGGAGAATGGGTAAGAGGTCAAATTAATAAAAGTAGCAAAGAGAATAAAGAGAACGCACAATCTCAAGGAGCTCATAATGCTGAATCAGTAGTAAGTGATGTTCTTCAAAGTTCCATCAATATCACACCAACTCTTTATAAACACCAAGGCGAACGAGTGAATATTTTTGTTGCTCGTGATCTGGATTTCAGCGATGTCTACAGTCTCGTCACACGTTAACCCGATACAAAAAGATCAAGCAGTTTCTCAACTTTTGCAACCGCTTGATCGTTTCTTAGAAGATCCGAAGATCACTGAAATATCGATCTGCCGCCCCTGTGAAGTATGGACAAAAAGCTTCAACGGGTGGCAGGTCCATAGCGCACCTGAGCTAACAACAGCTTTTTTACAAACGCTTATTACAGCTATTATCGTTTATAACGGTATGGCTCCCAGAAGTATTAATTACGTGCTCTTGCCTGGTGGACAACGTGGTACAATTATCCAAACGCCAGCTGTCGTTGATGGTACTCTTTCCTTTGTGATTCGTAAGCATTCTCTTATCGTTAAGACGTTAGAAGAACTCAAAGAAGAAGGAACATTTGATGATTTTTCCGATGTAAGTTTTAACAAGCCTTCAGCAAAAGAAGCCAATAACTTGTTATCGAAGCAGGACTTCACGCGATTAGAACCATTTGAAGTTCAGCTCTTAAAACGTAAACGTGAGGGAAAAATTCTTGAATTTTTGGAAGAATGCGTCCTTTACAAACGCAACATCATCATTGCAGGCAAGACAGGATCTGGTAAAACAACATTTGCCCGCTCCCTCATTGAAAAAGTCCCTGTAGAAGAGCGGATCATCACGATTGAAGATGTTCATGAGCTTTTTCTACCCAATCATCCTAATCACGTAAATATGATTTATGGTAACAATGTGGGGCGTGTTTCAGCTGAAGAATGCTTAGATGCCTGTATGCGTCAATCGCCTGACCGAATTTTTCTTGCTGAATTACGAGGCAATGAAGCATGGGAATATCTCAATTCACTCAACACAGGTCATCCTGGATCGATTACAACAACACATGCCAACAGTGCCTTGCAGACATTTGAACGATGTGCCACCTTGATTAAAAGATCAGAAGTTGGCCGCCAACTTGAGATAGAAATGATAAAGATTGTTCTTTACACAACAGTTGACGTCGTATTGTTCTTTAAAGATAGAAAACTTTCTGAAATCTTTTACGATCCAATTTTTGCTAAATCAAAAATCGCCTAACAGAGGCTATCTTTTCAATAATAGCATACAGACAAAAAAAGCCGTAACCAATTGTTACGGCTTTTTCATTGAGCATCGTTCTCTTTGCCTCTCCAATGTATTTTCTGCACTCTTCATGACAAAAAACAAAATCGCATATGAGATTCTATCAATCATTCTTTCTATTTATCTTTTGAAAAGATATATTTAATGCAAAAAAAATTTATTTGCCTATCAATAAGAGCTTCATGAAACAGATACCAATCAACACCAATAATTATCGTCATCAAGACAAAAACTTATTTTAAGTGAGCAATAAACATGTTTTTTACCCAAACAATCTTCAGAAACAGAAAGCCTCATAATACACGATCATTCTGATTGAGCATTTATAAATCACATTTTATTCAAGAATAGAACGTATAGCGGCCTATCGGTTTCCTTCCTTAAACAAAAAAAGATTCTTATTCTACATCAACTTGTAAACAATAAAATTTCTCTAAAGAAAGCTTTGCTAACCATATCAGATGAGGTTTCATATTCCCACCCTCAAAAACAATGTCTATAAGCTATATAGGTAAATCCTACGCACGAATACTACCCTTTTCTCAATAGTTCAAAGAGCAAAAGTTCCGACAAGTAAAGATCTATAATTACACTTCTTAAAGCACCTAACATTGATTTATAAAGAGTGTTCATTGTCTTGTAAGTTGGATAAAAGATCTTAATATTACAGGGTTTTCTCATCCCAAATCTGTTTATATTGAATTAACCAAAACAGCTTGCTTGAATGTTACAAGCGAGAAATTCTGCGTGGACAAAAACTGTATAAGAAAGCATTAAAAATACCTCTTATGAACTATCTCAAACGCTCAGGACTTTAACAAAGTGTGTGATAATGCTGACTTGCTCCTTCATAAGCCTAAAAATGGTGGTGCTCTATAAATTTTATACTATTTCCATGAGGGCTTTATCGTTATCCCATTCACTGGCACCACCGAGAAATGGCTAGTAACAAGTGTGAGCAGTGTCTTTTAAAAACAAGCCCGTGAATTGGCAACACAAATGCATTCCTTTTGAGTCATTCTGTGTTGCATGAGGACCAGCCCATCTTAAAGAATATAAGAAACAAGCAAGCTTGATTTTTCACAATGATTTCTTTTTTTGTAACTGATCCTAGTCATATTCATGTGAATTCTCTATCATAATATATAAAAGAAACGGAATTAAAAGTCTGTCCCCATGGATTTCATTCTAGTTTACGGGATTGTCTAGCAGGCTTCACCAAACACTATTTCAAAGGAGAAAGATTTTTAACCCGCGCCGATCTGTAATCCATCTCCTTTCCTAGCAGATTTCACCTTTTAAACACTTTATAACCACATCTCAAATGAATGGTGTTTTACGGAATAACAGCATAAACACCCAAGCAATGAAAAATTATACCGTTAATATGTGGCGAACTTTCTTTCATGTGCAGAAATATTTCTTATACCGAAAAATAAAAAAAGCGCTTTGACAGCTTAAACAAATTTATTTAACCATATATGTAAGCAGCAATGAAATTCAGTAACCTAAAAATAGAAGTTAAACTTAGAATATTCTATATTTTTTATGGATAAAAACATATAAAATGAGGCTCTACAAATTTCATCAAAATAAAACACATTTTTTTGATGATTGAATTCTTTCGGCTTCAAACAAATCTACAAACATCACTTATTTTATATACACAATACATTTTTTTAAAATTTCGACGACCGTTTTCTAAAATTTTAGAGAAACTATAAACTTGATATTTTCTTAAAAATCTTTTTAAGCTCCCTAATAAATTAAAATCGTTTGATATCACGATAGTTTTAAACCACAGCCTTCCTAATTATAGGACATCGCAATAAGAGAGAGTGATTTTACATTCTCTAATTTTGAGAACTATCAATTTTATTTTTTATGCGACTAACAATGGAATCTCTGAAATACAATATATTCTTTAAATACTTTTAAATATATGTGATGGTGATATCAAAGCGCCCAATCACTAAATATCAGCAGTATTTTCGATATTATAATAAACGTATCGTAAAATTATAGACTATCGTCACTCATTTGTATTTTATTTGAATGAGTTACATACATTATAACGTTGATAGTATTCCTTGTTTTTTTATGCTGTATTGATATAAGCTAGCCTTCTTTTATAAAAAACGATCAATCAAATCATGCATTAAAATAAGAACTTTAATACGAATTTAATGAAAACAAAAACACATGGCATAGTGTTTTTACATAGAAGGCTATTTTAAGTATTTATTTTACCCACAAAACTTATGCCTTTTTAAAACAATAATAAATAATAATTGTGTTAACTATTTTATGAAAACCCATAAACTTTTAGAGATTAAATCTCAAGAAGGATAAAAAACACTATTTGCTGTGTTTTACTTTACTTTTTATGAATTAATCAACGGGATAGTATTTAATCATGAGTTTTTTCCAGCCATTAGCAAGGATTGCTTCTAAAAGAATAACTTGTTTTTAAGACGATGACTTCGCTTTTAAAATGATTATCGTTACGGCCTCCTTATAAGAAATCCATGCGCTTTTAGAGATTAATCTCCAAAGGCTATAGCATTCTCGCCTTAACCTTTATTTTCATGAATGAGAAACTCTTTAAAGGCGGCGTTCAACCATGAGTTTTTTAATTTCAGCAATTGCTTTTGCTGGATTTAATCCCTTTGGACAAGTCTGTGTACAATTCATAATCGTATGGCATCGATAAAGGCGAAAAGGATCTTCTAAATTATCAAGACGCTCACCACACATCTCATCGCGTGAATCAGCAATCCAACGATAAGCTTGAAGCAGGATGGCTGGTCCCAAATAACGATCACCGTTCCACCAATAACTCGGGCATGATGTCTGACAACAAGCGCACAAAATACACTCATAAAGACCATCAATTTTTTGCCGGTCAGAGTGACTTTGTAACCATTCTTTAGCAGGTTCAGGTGAAACGGTTTGCAACCAAGGTTCAATCACACGATGTTGTGCATAAAAACGCTTCAAGTCAGGAACCAAATCTTTCACCACCGGCATGGAAGGCAAAGGATAGACCTTAATGGGGTGTTTTACATCATCCATACCTTTGGTACAAGCCAACGTATTGAACCCATCAATATTCATGGCACAGGAACCACAGATGCCTTCACGGCAAGAACGACGAAGTGTTAAAGTTGGATCAATATGGTTTTTAATAAACAAAAGCCCATCAAGAATCATAGGACCACAAGCAGAACGATCCACATAATAGGTATCCAAATGTGGATTTTCCTCATCATCAGGCGACCAACGATAAACATGAAATTCTGTCAGTTTTGTCGCACCTTCAGGTTTAGGCCAAACCTTTCCTGGTTTTACTTGAGAATTTTTGGGAAGTTTAATTTGTACCATATTTCATTCTCCCCTTAATAAACCCGTTTTTTAGGTGCAATGCGCTTTAAATCGATTCCACCATCAGCTTCAGATGTTAGTGGATTCACATGGACAGGTCGATATGATAACGTCACCTTACCTTCTTTTGTCAAATGTGAAAGCGTATGTTTTCGCCAATTTTTATCATCACGCTCTGGATAATCTTCACGGGCGTGAGCGCCGCGGCTTTCTAAACGTGCTGCCGCAGAATGAACAGTCATTATCGCATTTGCCATGAGATTTTGAAGCTCCAAAGTTTCAACCAAATCAGAATTCCATATCAAGGAACGATCTGTGACTTTAAGATCAGACAATTCCCCCCAAATTTTATTCATCCGTTGACATCCCTGTTGCAAAGAACCTTCTGTACGGAAGACAGCAGCATCTTCTTGCATTGTGCGTTGCATTTTTTCACGCAAGACAGCTGTTGGTATCGCTCCTTGCGCAAAACGTAAACGATCAAAACGCGCCATAATTTCGTCAACAGCTTCTTCATTCAAAGGCGGAACTTCTGTATTCCGATCAATAACTTCACCCGCACGAATAGCAGCAGCACGTCCAAACACAACAAGATCAATCAATGAATTTGATCCCAAGCGGTTAGCACCATGAACAGAAGCGCATCCCGCTTCACCTACCGCCATTAATCCTGGTTGAATACGATCAGGCGAATCAGCTGTTGGATTGAGAACTTCCCCGTAGTAGTTGGTAGGAATCCCGCCCATATTATAATGAACCGTTGGAAGGATGGGGATAGGTTCTTTTGTTACATCCACCCCTGCAAAGATTCGAGCAGACTCGGAAATTCCTGGTAAACGCTCATGCAAGATTGCAGGATCAATATGATTGAGAACCAAATGAATATGATCCTTCTTAGGTCCAACGCCACGCCCTTCACGAATTTCAAGCGTGATACAACGCGAAACCAGATCACGTGAGGCCAAATCTTTAAAGGAAGGTGCATAGCGCTCCATAAAGCGTTCACCTTCAGAATTGATTAAATAGCCCCCTTCTCCACGAGCACCTTCAGTAATAAGACAGCCAGAACCATAAATCCCTGTAGGATGGAATTGCACAAACTCCATATCCTGAAGGGGTAATCCAGCCCGTGTGATCATTCCACCCCCATCACCCGTACAGGTATGCGCCGATGTCGCAGAAAAATAAGCACGTCCATAACCGCCGGTTGCAAGAACAACCATTTTAGCAGAAAAACGGTGTATTGTACCATCATCGAGATTCCACGCCACAACCCCAGTACAAACCCCATCGGTCATGATGAGATCGAGTGCAAAATATTCAATAAAAAATTGCGCATTATGCTTTAAGCTTTGTCCATAAAGCGTATGCAAAATGGCATGTCCTGTACGATCCGCTGCTGCACAAGTCCTCTGCACAGGTGGACCCTCACCAAATTGTGTCGTATGTCCACCAAAGGGGCGTTGATAAATTTTTCCTTCTTGCGTTCGAGAAAAAGGAACGCCATAATGTTCTAATTCATACACAGCAGCAGGGGCATTACGCACCAAATATTCCATTGCATCGGTATCCCCCAACCAATCAGACCCCTTTACGGTATCATATAAATGCCACTGCCAATTGTCAGGTCCCATATTTGAAAGCGATGCGGCAATTCCCCCTTGTGCTGCAACGGTGTGTGAGCGCGTTGGAAAAACCTTCGTGATACAAGCTGTCTTTAATCCTTGTTCTGCCATACCCAATGTTGCACGTAATCCTGCACCACCTGCCCCAACAACAACAACATCAAATTTATGATCTACAGTGCGATAAGGGGCGTTACCTGCTTTAGCGCCCAAAGATGATCTTGTACCCGCCATATTTGTTTACCCCCCTAATGCAATTTTCAAAAGAGAAAAAATAATGACACCACCCATGAAAAAACAAAATAAAATATTTAATGTCAAAAAGAATAACCGGAAGCCTTCGCGTGGGATATAATCTTCAATCACCACCTGCATACCAAGTTTCATATGATAAAGAACTGAAAGAGTCATCAGTACCATCAAAATAGCAACAATAGGATGTGCAAGCCTTGCACGCACAATAGTATAGTCCTTGCCCACAAACGAAAGAATAAGAACAATAAAAAATATCAAAAGCGGTAGATTGATAAACCCTGTCAAACGTTCTCGCCAAAAATGCTCTGTTCCCTCATGCGCGCTCCCCCGCCCCCGTACTTTTCCAAGTTCCGTTCGAAAATCTTTTTTCATGGCTCTTTTCACCCCCAGCTAAACAACGATATACCCAATAATCCAAATCGCAAAAGTAACAATAAGAGAAATAAACACTGTCGCCCAAGCAGTGACTGTTGCCTTTTCTTTCGCCAAAAGGCAAGGTTTCAGATCCCAAACAATGTGGCGAACACCACCAACCATGTGATGAACCCCTGCCAAGGTATAAAGAAACAAAATACACAATCCAAACCAAGAACTATAAATCTCGTGAACTGTTCTAAATGCTTCCTCTCCACACGCAATAGCACCTAACCAAACAGCAAGAAAAACCGTTCCAACATAAAGTGCCATACCCGTAATGCGGTGTGCAATGGACATGGCCATAGTAATTGTCCAACGATAAATACTTATATGAGGGGAACGTGGGCGCTCTTTTATCCTAGTTGTCTCTGTCATAAAATATCCTGACCTGGTTTTTTGCAACCGCAATGAACGAGAAAACTCACACAAAATGACCAAATATATTTCTCATTTTTACTTGTTTGGCATCTGAAGATACCGATTACAGGTCGGTTGTCTCAAATAACGGATTAAAGGTCACGCATAAAAAAAACCGATTACTCCACGGATATGATCCGCAAAACTTGCCTTAATCTAATACACTTTTATCTTAACGTCAAAGGTCTAACATCTTTTATCAAATATAAACAGATATTTTTTCAAATGATACTTATTCCGTTTGAATATCCACGACATGTGCAATGATACCCTGCACTTCACCTATTACTAAGAATAAAAAAGGGATAAAATTTGGATATATTAAACATTTTTATGTCTCCTCCTAGACTTTTAAATGACAAAACGAATCACTAAAGACACAAATAAGCGGCATAAAAGCCGCTTTTGTATAAAGTTCAACCGATATAATTTTTACTCAGAAACTTGTATTTCAACATCTGCGCTTACAGGCGGTGTCTCTACTTTCTCAACGCCCTTTTCACCCTTTTTTCGATAATCTCTCTTTTCAGCAATACGGGCGGCTTTACCTCTCAAGCCACGAAGATAATAGAGTTTTGCCCGACGCACTTTACCACGACGCACCAGCTCAACAGCTTCAATCAAGGGAGAATAAACAGGAAATACACGTTCGACCCCTTCACCATAAGAAATCTTGCGGACTGTAAAAGTCTCATTCAACCCACCGCCTGAACGGGCAATACACACGCCTTCATAAGCTTGAACACGCGTCCGCGTACCTTCCGTCACACGCACCATGACACGGACAGTATCTCCCGGTTTAAAGGCTGGAAATTGGCGCTTTTCTTCAATTTTTGCACATTGTTCAGCTTCAAGCTGTGCGATAATATTCATTTCTTTATCCTTCATGTTCTTTATCGAACAGTCAGAGCGCCCAACTCTTACCCAAAAAGCCTTGTTTTACGAAAAGATGCTCTTTAGGTTATGCCTTAACACAGGAGCGAATACACCATTCCTTCATTTTACTTTTGGAACTATAGAAAACCTTTTATTCAAAATTCTCTCAAAAAGAAAGTCATGCCATACACCACCTTATCCTATGAATCAAGTTTTCTGACGATTTTTATCATAACGCGCATAAAGATCAGGACGACGTTGACGTGTTAACAATTCGGCCTGTCTTTGACGCCAATCTGCAATCGCTTTGTGATGACCTGAGGTTAACACGGGCGGAATACCCCGCCCTTCGAAAAGAGAAGGACGCGTGTATTGGGGATGTTCCAGCAAACCATTTTCAAAACTTTCACACTTTGCAGAAGCTTGATTTCCCATTACACCAGGGAGAAGACGTATAATAGTATCTAAGATAACCAGTGCGGCAGTTTCACCCCCTGAAAGAATATAATCACCAATAGAGACTTCTTTTAATTCTCGTGCTTCTATGACTCGCTCATCAACGCCTTCAAAACGTCCACAAACCAGTGTTAAACCCGAATCACTAGCCAAACTCCGCGCATAAGCTTGGTCAAAAGGGCGCCCACGTGGACTCATCAATAATCTTGGCGAATCCTGTGGACAATAATCCAGCGCAGCTGCTAAGACATCCGCCCGCATCACCATACCAGCCCCCCCACCAGCGGGTGTATCATCAACGCTATGGTGTTTATCCAAAGCAAAATCTCTAATCTGCACTGTCTCCAGTGACCAAATTCCGCGTTCTAAAGCTTGCCCTGCTAAAGAATATCCTAAAAAACCAGGAAACATTTCAGGATAAAGAGTTAAAACGCGCGCCTGAAACTTCATTGTTATTTTTTCATCCTCATTTTATTCAACAAACTCTTTTAAGTCAAAATAGCATAAGCAAAATCAATATAACGCTATAGCGTTAATTAGAATCTTCTTAACCTGTGACCTGTTCAACACTGTACTTTTCGTACTTACACTTTCAAAAAAGACTCTAAAACTCAGGAATATTTTGAGATAAAATGCTACAATATCTGCTCAAAATGTTCTCTTAATCTTTTCATACTGTTCACTTTTTATTGACAAAATTCACCAGTTATTTTTCACTTTCACCTTTATTTTCATAGATTCAAGCCATTTCTTTACTGATCATTTTCTCTCCCATCACTAAGGCCAGCGGCCATGGGATCAACAATAAGAAAACCAGAATCCATACAAATTTCTGGTACCGCTACCTTACTAAAGGGAATAAGCACTCTTTTGCCTGTATTCAAACCTATTTCAAGCAAATCACCAGCCCCAAAATTATAAAAACCACATACTTTTCCTAAGATTTTTCCCCTGTATTCTTGAACACGCAAGCCTATTAAATCAACTTGATAAAACTCATCCTCATCCAAATCATCAATTAATTGATTACGCATCACATAAAGGCGAATTCCTTTTAAAGACTCAGCATCATTACGATTATCGATCCCTTTAAAACGCACAATGGCGTTATTTTTTTGTGTGCGAAGAGTTACAATTTCATAAGAACGCCCCATATCATCATAAAGAGTCCTGTAAGACTTAAAACGTTGTAGCTCGGCACTTAAAATTTTAACAAAAACATCTCCTCTTATACCGTGAGGCACACCAATAATGGCAAGATAGACTTTATTTTTAAGCTTTTCTTTATTATACTTCATGAAAAAACATTATCTCTCAAAAATGAACCATCAATTTTAATCATTTCTACTCAATCTTGTTGCCATATAAGACAATCTTCCCAAAAGACCTTTCTTGGTAACAAAAACAAATTAATAAAGGAGAAAGTCTTATGGCAAATATTATGCTATTTTACAAAGATATCACGCCAATCAACAAAGTTTCACATAAAAATCTAAAATTTGCGCCACCAAGTGATATGTCTTTTGCCAAAGATACGCACTGGGTTCCTTTAGCCAGTACTGAATATTTTCAAGCAGCCCTAGACTATCCTATTTTATTTATGTGCGCTGAAGATGAACAAAAAAAACGGCACTATACATCCGCCGCTCTTGTTGGTCTTTCTAACGACGAAAATGACTATATCTCTTCTGATAAAAGTTGGAAAACCAATACTTATGTTCCGGCTTTTGTTCGTCGTTATCCTTTTGTTTTAGCACAAATTAGCAATGAAAAAGAACTTTCTGTTTGCTTTGATCAACAGTCAGGAATGTTTAATGAAGTTGCAGGAACAGAACTTTTTAATTCTGATGGCTCTATTTCTCCTTTTATGGAAGAACGTATTCATTTTCTTGAAAGTTTTAAAATCGCGATGGAGAAAACCTCTGAATTTATTGATGCTCTTGTGGAAATGGATCTTCTCAGTCAAAAATCAATCAATGTGAAAAACGATAAGGGGCTTTCAGCGCAATTGGAAAATTTTTGGGTTGTTGACGAAGAAAAATTGAATAAATTATCAGCCAGCCAACTTGCCAAACTTCATAAAAATGGCTTTTTAGGATTAATTTTTGCGCATTTAATGTCAACGCATAATCTTTTAAAAATACTCTCTCTTAAAGGTGAAAAACAACTTATCAATCGTGAAGAGCAACCTGAAAAGAAGAATGGTCACGTCGACGATAAAAAATCTACAAAGAAAGAAACTCTCAACTAGATAATGCCAATAAAAAACGACAAGAGAAAAGATGAAAATAGTCCTCTCATTCCAGCCGACCATGCGGTTTTAACTGCAAGGAAAAACTGGTTAGAGCATCTCGTAAAAAACCGTCGTATGTCCGTACAAACAGCACAAGCCTATGAACGTGATACGCGGCAATTTTTATCTTTTCTCTGTCAACATTTAAGCCAAGCACCAACTTTCACAGATCTCGCTCATTTGCGCGTTAGTGATTTGCGTGCTTATCTTGCTTATCGGCGTACAAACAATGTCAGTGCGCGCTCTTTAAGCCGCGCAATAGCGGGCATCCGTTCTTTTTTCAAATACCTATCTCGCGAAGGAATCGTCAATATTCCCGCAGCTCAGCTTATCCGAAGCCCCAAACATCCAAAGTCGCTCCCAAAACCTTTAGCGATACAATCAGCTCTTCACGTCGTCAAACAAGAAAATCAGCTAGAAAACGAAGCTTGGATTAACGCGCGCAATGCCGCTGTCCTTATGCTTCTCTATGGCTGTGGAATGCGCATATCAGAAGCCTTAAGTCTCACACCAGAACAATTTTCTGACCCTGAAAAAGTAAGTTTATTCATAACAGGAAAAGGGGGAAAAACACGCCTTGTCCCTCTCATCAAAATTGTTTACGAGGCTGTACAAAATTATCTCAAATGTTGCCCATATCCTTTAAAAGATAACCAACCCATGTTTCGCGGTGCGCGAGGTGGTCCCTTACAGCCAGCTATTATTCAAAAAACTGTACGCAACTTACGCACAAGTCTTGGTTTGCCAGAAACAGCCACCCCCCATACACTACGTCATTCTTTTGCCACCCATCTTTTATCACGAGGAGGAGATTTGCGAACGATTCAAGAACTTCTTGGGCACGCGAGTCTTTCCACCACACAAACCTATACCCATGTTGATACAGATCATTTGTTGAAAATTTACCAAAAAGCCCATCCTCGTTCTTAAATCCTCGTTCTTAAAAAAGTCTCATCAAAAAAATTAAAATGTTTCAACCTCAAGTGCCAAGGCATGGACACAAGTTGCTAACTCTTCTTGTAAAACTTTATAAATCGCTCGATGGATTTCTACGCGCGTCATCTTGGAAAAAGAAGAAGATAAAATTTTCACGCGAAAATGTGTTTCTCCTTTACCATCAAAAGCATGTTCATTATGAGGATGTCCATCATGAAGATGACTCTCATTAATCACTTCAAGTTTCTGCGGATGAAAAGCATCCTGAAGCTTTCTCTTGATTATTGTTTCTATAGACATTTTTCATTCCTTAACAAAATGAAAGTGTAAGAATACACCTTTTCCATAATTAAATAAGTGTGAAAACAAATTTTTTAAAAGTCAATTCTTGTAAAATTAATCAATTTTGCATAAACCAATAATATGGCAATAACATCTAAATTATTCGATTCAATTCGCATAAGCTCAAATAAAAAACAAAAGTCTGAGCCAGAAGCGCAACAGTGTCAGTGGGAAGGGTGTGAAAAGACAGGAACCCATAAAGCACCGGCAGGTCGAAATCACGAAGGACAATATCTACATTTTTGTATTGAGCACGTGCGTGCTTATAATAAAAATTTTAATTACTTCTCGGGTCTTAGCAATCAAGATATCGCAAAATTCCAAAAGGACGCTCTTACAGGGCATCGACCAACATGGCCTACAGATCTTAGCAATGGTACATCGAAAAAAACTGCTGCCAATTATGCAAAGATTCGCTCTGGAACAGCAGCCTATCAAAATCGTATGCGTGATCCCTTCTCGCTTTTTACGGGACGGCATTCAAGCAATAATTTCTCACGAAAATTAAAGCCCTTAGAAGCAAAAGCTTTTGATACATTGGGACTAAAAGCAAACGCTTCAGCAGAAGATATCAAAATGAAATATAAAGAGTTGGTAAAAAAACACCATCCTGATTCCAATGGTGGTAATCGTGCTTCTGAAGAGCGCTTTCGCGATGTTTTGCATGCTTATAATTTGCTCAAAAAATCTGGTTTATGCTAAAAAATATACACTGATATGAACCCATTCTCATTGAGATCATCACTCTTTACATAAAACATTCTTGTCTTCACAAAACATGATAGAATAGATAAAGACGATCTTCTTTCATCTCATCTTCCTTCATCTCTAAGGCTCTCGTTAGAGCATTGCATAAATGCTCTAACTCTTGTATCGTTTTCTCATGAAATAAATAGCGTTCTTTCCTAGCCATAAACATCATGACAAATCTTAACCTTGAAAATACACCCGATATTACACTTTGCGCTCGTGACTTATTTCATATTGAAACAGATATGAATGTTCCTGCTTTTAGTACAAAAAATTCACATGTTCCTGATATTGATCCCGATTATCTTTTTGATCCGCAAACAACTTTAGCGATTCTTGCAGGTTTTACTTTTAACCGTCGTGTCATGGTTTCCGGCTATCATGGTACAGGCAAATCAACGCATATTGAACAAGTTGCTGCTCGTCTTAATTGGCCTTGTCTTCGCATTAATCTGGACAGTCATGTAAGTCGTATCGATCTTGTAGGAAAAGACGCTATTGTTTTAAAAGATGGCTTACAAGTCACTGAATTTAAAGAAGGCATTTTACCATGGGCTTATCAAAATAATATTGCTCTTGTTTTCGACGAATATGATGCGGGACGTCCTGATGTTATGTTTGTTATCCAACGTATTCTTGAAACCTCTGGCAAACTCAGCTTACTTGATCAAAGCCGCGTTATCTCTCCTCACCCAGCATTTCGTCTTTTTGCAACGGCCAATACTATTGGGCTTGGTGATACAACAGGGCTTTATCATGGTACCCAACAAATCAATCAAGCCCAAATGGATCGCTGGTCTATTATTACGATACTTAATTATTTACCCCATGATAAAGAGGTTGATATTGTTTGTTCAAAGGTCAAATCTTTTCAAACGGCTGAGGGGAAAAAGACAATTTCACAAATGGTTCACGTTGCTGATATGGTCCGCCAAGCTTTTATCAATGGGGATCTTTCAACAGTCATGAGCCCGCGGACTGTCATTACTTGGGCAGAAAATACCACAATTTTTCAAGATATTGGCTTTGCCTTCCGATTAACCTTTCTCAATAAATGTGATGAACTCGAACGTGCCAGTGTCGCAGAATTTTATCAACGCGCCTTTGGACAAGAACTTCCCGAATCACTCATGCAAGGTGTCTTGTCTTAAAGGAATATGTCAATTATGGCGATCACCCCTGACGACAACAGCAAAAATCAAATAAACAATCCTCCCCTCAATACGCTTGATAGTGGAACGTTTAAGAAAGCTCTTTCTACTTGTATGCGTGCCATTGCAGGTACATCCCACCTCGAAGTTTCCTTTAGTCATAACCGTCCATCTTTAAGCGAAAATTGTGCACGTTTACCAGAATTACCACAACACGCTACAGATAAAGATATCACCATTACCCGCGGCTTAGGTGATTCTATGGCTCTGCGCAAAGCATGGCATAATAACCGCATTCACATGCAATTTTCTCCACGAGAATCAGAAGCACAAGCTATCTTTGATGCCCTTGAACAAACACGTGTTGAAGCAATCGGTACTTTAGCCATGGAGGGGCTTGCAAAAAACCTTGATGTCATGCTCGCCGATAAATACAAAAGAGCTCATTATGAAAAGATTAATAACCAAAGTGAAGCCCCTATCCAAGAAGCGATTGCCCTTTTATTGCGCGAAAAAATAACAAAGCGTACAGCCCCAAAAGAAGCAGGTCCTGTCTTAGAATTATGGCGCCAAGAACTTGAACAAAAAGCTGCAGCAGAGCTCAATGAACTCACACATCATATTTACAATCAACAAGCTTTTGCACAGATCGTTCGCCAAATGCTTGCTACCCTCCAAATGACAGTGCAAGAAGATGAAACTTCAAACAGCGAAAATGATAAAAAATTAAAAAACGAATGTGAACCTCAAGATCAAACAGAAGAAGAAAGTAAAAACGAAAAACATACTCAAAGTGAAGAACAAACCAGCACAGAACAAGAAAGTGATGTACAAGACGAAGGAAAAACACAAGCGACACAAACAAACGACATTGATCAAACTGACGGTGAGCAAAAAAATAGCTCTTGGCAAGAAAAGCCAGACAAATTCAAACGTCTTTTTTCCGATTCAGAGCAAATGGAAAAACTTGGCAATTATAAAATCTTCACCCGTCAATTTGATGAAATTTTGGAAGCAACCGATTTTTGTTCTGAAAACGAGTTAGATCACTTACGCCGTTGTCTTGATAAGCAAATTAATCATCTTCAAAACATTGTTGGACGTTTAGCCAACCGCCTCCAGCGACGCCTTATGGCACAACAAAATCGCAACTGGAACTTTAACCTTGAAGAAGGATATCTCGATACAGCAAGGCTTCCACGCCTGATTATTGATCCCATGCAGCCCCTTTCTTTTAAAATGGAAAGCAACACCCAATTTCGAGATACGGTTGTTTCACTCCTCATTGATAATTCTGGTTCAATGCGCGGGCGCCCCATTAGCGTTGCCGCAAGTTGTGCTGATATTTTAGCACAAACGCTTGAGCGTTGTGATGTCAAAGTTGAAATTTTAGGTTTTACCACCAAAACTTGGAAAGGGGGGAAATCACGCGAAAAATGGCTCGAGCAAGATAAACCTCATCATCCTGGGCGTCTGAATGATTTGTGTCATATCATCTATAAAAGTGCTGACACCCCATGGCGTCGCGCACGCCGCAATCTAGGTTTGATGATGCAAGAAGAATTACTCAAAGAAAATATCGACGGGGAAGCTTTAATTTGGGCACATCAACGCCTTTTATCACGCCGTGAACAACGCCGCATTCTCATAGTCATTTCTGATGGTGCCCCTGTTGACGACTCAACACTATCGGTCAACGCCAGCAATTACCTAGAAAAACATTTACGCGCCGTGATTCAAGAAATCCAAACATATTCCCCCATCGAACTCATTGCCATTGGCATTGGTCATGATGTCACCCGTTATTACCAACGTGCTGTAACAATTATGAATGCCGAAGAGCTTGCAGGTGCCATAACAAAACAACTAGAAGCACTTTTTAGTGATAAAACACCTCAATTTTATAAGAAATAAACCTGCCTTAAATCAGCAACAGTTACATTTAAAAAAACCATTTCTATCATTAAACCATCGGAATTTGATAGCTAACAAGCTGAGAAGATAATCCCACAAATTGAATATCAAACTTTAAGGACGCTTCTACTTTACTAGACGCATTATGAATTCTAAAAGAAATACTCCATCCATCTTCAAAAATTATAATAAGCTTGTTTTTACTTTCTGGTTTTATTGAAACTGATAAAATTTTGCTTGGAATTTTCCATTTACGACCACATCCTAGAATAGCATTCAAATTAAAAGACTGAATAATCACCCGTTTTTGTTTAGATCTTGTATTTATCATAATCTTATAAAAATCATAAGAACCTATAACATACTGAAACAATAGCTTAACAAATTTATCTTGATAATCTAAACAAAGCCTTTGAAGTTCTTTAGAGAAAGATTCTAAGATTGGTAAATAAATTCTCTCTTTATCATCTATATCTCTAAAAAAACATTTTCTTATCTCTAAGCTCTATTAAATAATCAAAAATAGGTCTAATTTCATTAAAGTAAATGCTGTTACAAGGATAACCTGTCCATTCTTTACCAAAATCTATTTTACTGGAAAGGCGAGGATGTTTGATAGCGCTATGATTATGTTTTGCAGAAATACCAATAGGATTTTCAAGAACTTTTAAAATAATATCACGGACATCTCCTTTGACCCCAACAGAATCTTCTTTAAGAACAATAGTTTTCGTATTTCTAATATTTTTATCATGTAACTATAAGAAAACAGCTGCCTCAATAGAAGCAAGATTTAAAAGTCCTTTGTCAGTGTCATTAAATAAATTATAAAAAGATTCTGCTACTTGAAAGGATGAATTAAATTCTATAGGAGCGTTCGCGGCTTTTTTTAAATCCCATGGACAAAGCATATTCAAAGGCTTTTCCATTTTCTACTTAATTCATGTGATTTCCTAAAGATCCTTACTCAAAATTACAAGTTCATTTGACTTCTTATTGTTTTCCATGCCGTAAGTCCATTCAGGATTAAGTATTTTATGTCCTTTATAAAGTTCTCTAACTTCTACACAATCATTATAATATAAAACCCATTCTTGGCGCTTTCTTAAAAGTTCAGCAAGAGCTTGATGATTAAAAGAATTATGTTTATCGCCTTTTTTAACCGTAAAGTTTTTGATTAATAAGATATGGAGGATCACAATAAAGAAAATCATTAAAGTGTTTAGGAATACTTTCTATAAAATCTCTGTGTTCCGCTGTAAAATTTTCAATCTTAAAATCCTTAAGCCGTTTCAATAGAACGATAATTGAATCGAGGATATCCTTGAGACATACCGCCAGAAAGTGTTGTTCCAGAAAAAGAAGAACGACTAAGAGTAAAAAACGGCAGAAATTTCTAATTGATTTTTAATACTGCCAAAAGTTTTTTAGAGATTATAAAACATTGTAGAAGTCATATCTTCGTATTCTCTTACTTTCTCTGCAAGAGCTGAAGCATCTTTCAAAAGCATCTGCCAAAAAATAACAAGCGGCTTAAAAGCATCATAAGTATAAACTTTTGTTCCTATTTTTGCTAAGGTTAATTCAATTGAACCGCCTCCCTTAGCTAGCCCCCTTTAAGTAAGATAATAAGGCCACCTGCTATACTGTTCTGATTGGGGTTGAGCTCAGCTTTATAATAAACATCAAGCTTAAAAATACCGTTCGCTTATTTTGAGTTACCTCAAGCTGAAATACCTATAATTCTTTTAACACACCAGAAGAACTGTGAAAAGAATCCGATAGTTTATATTTATTAGTGTAAACTCTGATGCGTATATCCATATTTTATCTCACAGCCAAAAAAAATCCCGTATCATATTAACTGAAATGTATTCTCGTACTTTTTTCTATTTTCAAAATTAACTAAAATAAACTCGGGAGGTGCGATACATATTAGAGCTAACACTTCTGCCAAATCGAATCTCTCCGATAAAGTAATCGTCACACTATATGGTACGCTATTTTTTTCATACATTCTATGTTACGCACCCACTTTTGTTTATATTTTTTACTGTCTAGATTTCTTATCTCTGAAATAACATCTGTGCCTATTTGTATCCCTAAAAAGAATGGATTGCTCTTTAATAGCTTCAAATATGGTTGAATATAGATGTGCCCCCCCTGTTGCAATCTGAAAATATTTTTTACAAATGAGACACATACAAGTATATTTATGAAGTAAATCATAATCGGGCTCAAAAGGCTCTCCACCAGAAAGAATAATAAAATCAGATTTTATGTCATTTATTATATATAAAGATTCAGGCAACGCGTCATCTCTCACCACACATTCGGACAATGATTGCAGACCGCACTGCAATTTTCATTACAAATTACAATATTATCGCTCATGAAATTTCCTATTCAAGTTCATATAATCCAATAGTAATTGTTTCATGAAAATATTTTGGTATAGAGAAAGATCAGAAATTTTTTTAGCTACAAACGCTTTTATCATTGGTAAAGCTTCATCCTTTGATAGAGACAGCAAATGAGAAATATAGTCTATCCGTTCTTCTAAATTGAGAGATAATCTTGGACTGGTGAAAAATGTTAAGATATCCAATTCCGGACTGGCTTCTTGACATAAATCCCAATCCACTACCATAAAAGAGTTATCAGAAGTAACAATGATATTATCAGGATGTAAATCTCCATGTGATAAGGTTATATTCCTGCTTAATCGATCTTGAAAGATCTTATTGATTTGATCAATAATCACCTTTTGATGTAGAAAATCCATTCGGCTCAATACAGTACCCCGGATAAACTCCCATTCGACGACTTCATCGCAAAGTGTTATCAAATTTGGTGCAGGATAGAGACTTTGTCGAAAAGAGCCATTCTTAATGTTTTCATTAATGCATGATGCTTCCGGATAAATTTGCCCATAGCAAAACTCTTGATGTTTGCGTTTCAAGAAATGTTGTTTTGACGATTGTGCATTTTCAGGCTGTAACCAAATGATTTCTTGTTTTCTGAGAAAAATAATTAAAGCAGACACCCCAAAAATCACAGCCATAACCACTGCCAACCACAAATTAGCTTGCCAGAATGTTGAAAAAACATGACCGTATAAAAAACTGAATGCAAAGGATACAATAGCTGTAATAATGGCTGTAAATGATAAAACAGTCGCGATAGCTTTGGGATCAATCAGTGAATTTATAAGAAGAGACGACAGATAAGATCGATAAGCAGACTTAAAAACACATAGCAGTAAAAATCCTAATATAAGAGCCGCAATGATTTGAAATGACATGAGAAAAAAAGCAATGGTTACCATACAACCAATCATTAAGACGGGAAAAATAGGATTTTGAAACTTTGAAAAATATTTCTGAAACAATATATTGGAACTTGCTGAAAAAAAATTCCCAATGATAAAAATAATCGAAACCAAAATAGCAGGTTGAAATGGCAAAAAATCAGAAAATGCGATAGAAACAGTTCGATTATTAACCAAAATAGCAAAAGCTGAAACTGCACTTAAAAAAATAAGAGTGAAGCGATAAGGATTTTTGACTTCTTTACGGCTGGCGCACATAACTGTGAAAATACTCGGATGAGCGTTGATATGAAAACTATCTAATCCTTTCGTCAGTTTTGAAAACATAAAAATAGCAAAAATTAATGAAAGGACTTGAAAAATCACAGGCAATGCAGGATGCACATAATAAAGTATTCCCCCTAAAAAAATAAGTACCGTTGTCACACTATAGGTAACAGCAGCCACTTCGGACTTAACGGAAAACAGTGTGCGATGCTTTGGTACTACAGAAAAGAGTAAACTATCTTCCGCACCTGAAAAACAAGCGGCTGCTAATGTGATACACAACAAATAAGTGGCGTAAGAAAAATATGCATAATTCATAAAAAGAGCTAAAAAACCGCAAAGAAAGAAAAACAGCCCAGTATAAATAATGCGTTTACTTCCATAAACATCTGATAATAAACCCAAGGGGACTTCTAAGATCAAAGGAAGCAATAAAAAATAACTACCGATTAAAACAATATCCGCTTGCGACAAATGCAATTTTTCTGACAAAAAAAGTGGTAAAACAGCAACCACTAGAGCAGTAGACTTGCTAACACTATAAATCTTAAATTGCTTAACCTTATCCACAAAATACCTTCCCACGACATCCGCTACATGCGCCAGATTCTTTCAAAGATTTTAAAACGCTTTGAGCAGACCAATCTATTGCCTCATAATTTTGTAGATTCCCAAAAGCTTCTGAATAAAAGCAATTTTTTAAATCTCCATTATAGTCCAATACCAAGGATAAAAATGGAAATAAACACATTAACGGCGACGAAACGTACGTAGAATTTTCGCCTAAGTAATAATTAATACAATTTACAAAATTTTGTGACGTCCATGCGATTTTCCTTTCTTGGAACTTTTTATCTATATAAATCTGGAGGGGGATTCTTTCCTTGATAATTCATCTCTCAAATGAAAAAGTGAGGCGTTTGGTGGAAGAGTTTTGTTTCTTAAAGCCTTAGATCGATCTTTTGTATTATTTTTTCTAGAAAAACTAAATGACAACGTATCGAGCGGGCTGAATCCGATATAATCGACATCTTTGCTTATACAAAAATCGATAAAATTAATAATATTTTCTAGAATCTCTTTGGTAACTGTCGCTCTTATTCCTATACTTTGCAGAGGTTGAAGATTCTTTTAACTATTTCAATGTTTTTCCACACGCGATCAAATTTATTCGCCCCCGTATATCGTAATATCCTTGGACACTAGTCGAATCCATAAAAATAACAATTTCTTTTATGTCATACTGTGAAATTCATAAATTTTTATGCAATAAGATGCCATTGGTATTTAATTCAAACAGGCAGATCTAGTTCATTCAACCTTAATAAAATATCTTCAAGCTCCAGATGCATTAAAGGTTCTCCCCCAGAAAGCATCACTGAGGCTGCTCCTTTTTCTTTCAACATTCTAAATAAGGATATTAAACTTTCTGGAGTATGGCAATTTTTTCCTTAATCTTCCAGCAATCGCACATCGTAGAAGAGCTATTGCAATTCTGGATAATATGTATAATAGGTGTTACAGGTGCCCATAATTTTTTAAGATCAAAAATCGAATCTGACGCACTAATCAAGTTTTCCTTCTTTAAAAGACGCCATTATAGAATATAATGTACATTGTCTTTCCTTTAGAAAAACAAGAGAACAAAGATTATTATTTGTTACAAGCAAAAGAGGAATCGTCTTTTGCATGATTTTGATAAAGAGGGAGTTTCACAATGTTAAGAATTGTTCCATAAGGAATCAACATCAATAGGCTCATAATAATTTTTACGGAGAAATCGCCAAAAGCAAGCGAAAGCCAAACTGGCATGCCTATCCCACCCAAAACAGTACTTCCGACCAGTGAACTATCAGCATAGCCTGTCATCTTATCAAGAAGAGCAAAAGAGCTCGAAAAGGCAAGAGAAAAAAACAACAATGTATCCAACGCCGAACCAACCAACGCCGCTGCTAAAGGTGCTTTCCACCATGTTTTCCGTCGCAAAGGCGTAAAAACAACGATATCAAGGAGTTGCCCAAATAAAAATGCTAAACTAGAAGCGAGTGCAAGCCGTGGTGTTGCCAATATCCAAGAAACAAAAACACCAGCAAAAAAACCAGCATAAACAACACGCCGCGCAGCAGATGGACCGTAAAAACGATTGGTCAAATCATTGATGAGAAAAGCAAATGGATAGGTAAAAGCCCCATAAGTCAAAAGTTCATTTAAATCAAACCAATAGACGGGATATTGAACCAAAATATTAGAAGCAGTGACCGCAAGGCACATTGCTAAAATAGAAAAAACAACATATCTTCTCTTTTGCTTTTCTAATAAAAGACCGCTTGAAAACATTTTTTTAACCTGGGGTATGGAACCAATAAAATAATAGAGCGATCAACGAGAGAAAAGCCCCAAAAGCGAATTTCTGGAACAAAGATCGGTGATTAAAAAGTCAATCCACCAAAGATAACGATACGAACAATCACGCTGCCTGTTCAGCCTTTTGCTCACTTTCTTGCTCAGCCTTTTTCTTAACGATTTGGCGCTTTAACAAACGCGCACGTTGTGACAACTCTTTATCGTCTGCCTTGACCAAAAAACCATCAAGACCACCACGATGCTCAACAGAACGCAACGCACTCGCTGAAATACGCAAGCGATAACTTTGCTGCAACACTTCTGAAATTAATGTCACATTGCAAAGATTTGGTAAAAAACGACGCCGAGTCTTATTATTCGCATGGCTAACATTATTACCATACAGAACCGTTTTCCCTGTCAATTCACATGCACGAGACATAAACTTCACCCTTAAACTCTTAAGAAACTTTCAAATCCCTATACCCAAAGAACACAATGAATGCAAAACACGCACAATGCGACCTTGAACGGGCACCATTGGGAAGTTTCTTTCTAATAGGGGGTCGACAACAAAAGGTCAAGTCTTTTATAAATCTTTTATAAAACCTTTTTCATCTCTTGGCTGACTCATCCTTCATCTTTTTCCAAAATCAAGGCGTGCAAATTCCGCTAAAAAGCGTACAAAATGCTTTTTTAAAAAGCATACCGTGTTAGAATAAAAATCTATTGTCCTGAAAGGAAGCATACATCATGAGCAAAAAAGCCCCCTCCATGACAAAGCTTCAAGGAAATTCTTGCCGTTTTTCTTTTATTTTGTTTGGAACTTTATGCGTTTGTTTTATTCTTCTCTTTAGTGCATTAGGCATATGGCAAGTACAACGGTTAAACTGGAAAAAAAATCTTATCACGAGTGCCAATCAGCGCGTTCACTTAGCCCCCATAAAGGCCCCTAGGAAAGATCAATGGGCAGAGGTTACTTTTGAAAAAGATGAATATCGACCGGTTGTGATCACAGGAAATTTTTTAAAAAATAAAAATATTTTGATCACTGCTGCTGCTCAAAATACCACGGGGTACTGGGTTTTGACTCCTTTAAAAACCGCAGACAACACACTGATCTTTATCAACCGTGGCTTTATCCCCATGGACGAACGTAACAATTTTCAACACCCAGAGCCATTGCATACACATGTCTCATCTCAACAAAATTCGACCACAAACACAGAACAAACGACAATTATCGGTTTATTACGCATGAGTGAAAAAAATGGATTTTTTCCACGCAAAAATAATCCTGACAAAAATGTATGGTATACGCGTGATCTTCCCGCCATGGCACAAAAACTTGGGTTATCCACTGTTGCCCCTTATTTTATTGATGCCAGAAAAACATCTCCACAAGCAAACCTTCCCGTTGCTGGTCTTACGATGATCCATTTTCGGAACAATCATCTTGTTTACGCAATCACGTGGTTTATTTTAGCTGCTGGTATGTTAAGCGCTTTTCTCTTTCTGCTACGGCAAAAAGCTTAAAAAATAACAAGTAAAATATCCATTCCCAATATAGTTTTCATTAAACTGTCTGGCCTTTTCATAATAAAGAAGATCTTAACATTGTTATATTGAACGTTTACACAACACAAAATTTGTTTTTTAAGAATTAATTATTTGATTTATAACGGTAATCTTATCATTTTCTAACTTTGAAAAAAACCTCAAATATCTGTAAAACGCTCTTTTTCTTCAAATCTTCTGATCAAAACCAGCAAAATCATTCTCGTACTTCCTCCACAAGCAGAGAGAACCGTACAGAAAAAGTTATTGAAAATAAGAAGATCAATACTTCCTTCCTATCAAATGTCAAATATTGTTAAAGCAAGCGTTATTAAAGTATAAAGAGAATGAGCGTCCCAACCTAGCACCTTTAATTATAGATCATGGGCCTAAAGGATTTTTATACTATTCACGAAGGATTTACACGACACACTCTTCACAAGACAACCATAAAATGAAAGGTAATTCATTGAAAAATGATTACTTTAAAATAAACGCGCGTTTCAACTATTACAATTTCATATTTTTGCTGATTATTTCCCATCTCTCAAAGATAACTCAAACAGGTGTGTGGAACATTCTTGCCTTTATCTCACAGACAAAAGCAAATACAATAGAAAATATACAAATGCGTTTTGTATTTCAAGCCTGCTATGAAGATGTAAAGATTGAATTAAATGAGACTTTATTCCCATCATAACACCTCCCATGACGGTATTTTACAGTATAAGAAAAAAGGAGAGACATCGTATATTTTAAAAAGGCAGTTTATCCTTTCAGTGTATTTTGCTAAAGGCTTGTGCTATAAATGTATCAACTTTTTCTGGAATTTTAACTTTTTCATTGTTTAAGGCTTCTGTTATGAGTGTCGTTGCCAAAAATTTTCCTATACCTGATCTTCATCAGGTTCGTCGTGTTCTTCTTTCTGTGTCTGATAAAACGGGGGTAGTTGCCTTTGCAAAAGCCCTTCATACGACTTACAATATTGAATTGATTTCAACAGGAGGAACAGCCAAAACTCTCATAGCTGCTGGTTTACCTGTAAAAGATGTTGCTGAAGTTACTGGATTTCCTGAAATAATGGATGGGCGTGTAAAAACACTCCATCCTTTGATTCATGGTGCTTTGTTAGGGGTAAGAGAAGATCCTAGCCATAGGGAAGCTATGGAAAAGAACAACATTCATGGAATTGATCTCTTGGTGGTAAATCTTTATCCTTTCGAAGAGACACTCCAATCAGGAGCTGATTCACAAACAATTCTTGAAAATATTGATATCGGTGGACCGGCGATGATTCGCGCTGCGGCAAAAAATTATGCTTATACGGGTGTTGTAACAGCGATAAATGATTACGATTCGATTCTAGAAGAATTAAAACAGCATAATGGATGTTTAAGCTTATCCATGCGCCATCAATTAGCAATGCGTGCGTATGCGCACACCGCTGCTTATGATACAGCAATAGCAGCATGGTTCGCACGAGATTTACAAATTGAAACACCATCATGGCAAAGTTTTTCTGGTCATCTTGAAAGTGTTATGCGCTATGGAGAAAATCCACACCAACAGGCAGCATTTTATCGCAATAATGAAAAACGTTTTGGCGTTGCAACAGCAAAACTTTTACAAGGTAAAGCACTCTCTTATAACAATCTGAATGACACAGATGCAGCCTTTGAGCTTGTGGCAGAATTTAATCCGCAAAAAACTGCTGCTGTTGCTCTTATTAAGCATGCCAATCCTTGTGGTGTTGCAGAAGGAAAAAATTTGAAAGAAGCTTATTTGAAAGCTCTTATGTGTGATAATGTATCAGCATTTGGTGGAATTGTCGCTTTAAATCAAACCCTTGATGAGGAATGTGCAGAAGAGATTGTTAAAATTTTCACGGAAGTGATTATTGCGCCTGATGCAACAATGGCCGCACGTGAAATTATTTCCAAGAAAAAAAATCTTCGTTTGCTCATTACAGGTGGCGTTCCTAATCCCCGTTGTGGAGGACTGCTTGCAAAAACACTTGCAGGAGGCTTTTTAGTGCAATCACGTGATAATATGGTGGTTGATGATCTTAAATTGCAAGTGGTGACAAAACGAGCACCAACTCAAGATGAAATGCGTGATCTTCAATTTGCTTTTCGTGTAGCAAAACACGTTAAATCAAATGCTATTGTATATGCAAAAAATAGTGCAACAGTTGGTATTGGCGCTGGACAAATGAGCCGCATCGATTCAGCAAAAATTGCTGCAAGTAAAGCCGCAGAAAGTGCAAGGAGAGCAGGCTTAACAGAAACTCTCACAAAAGGATCAGTGGTTGCATCCGATGCATTTTTTCCTTTTGCAGATGGTTTATTAGCAGCAGCTAAAGCCGGTGCAACGGCAGTCATTCAACCAGGAGGTTCCATGCGAGATGAAGAAGTTATCACTGCTGCGGATGCAGAGGGTTTAGCGATGGTTTTTACAGGAATACGACATTTCCGTCATTAATATAACTGGAATGATCTCCTCTTCATATAAGAAAAACGTTATATAAAACAGACATTTCAAGAAATTTTTCATAGATCATATATCGACTGATAACTGTTAAAATAGGAGAAGTTGTTCAATCGAGGGAATCTACGCGTAATAAAGAAGTTATCATTACAGAAAATACATATAATTTAGCCATTGTTTTAGGAGTAAGATATCACCGTTATTAATAATTTCCCTTTTACATGAAACCCGTATTAAAAAGGCTCTGTTCTTGTATGTAGATGCATACCTGTTATGACATTATAGCACAAACTATTTTTAGCAATATACTCTATCTTAAGCAGAAGAGTAAACAAAGTTTGAGTACAGGATATGAATATTCTACGTTCTTATAGTAATTGGCGCCGTTATCGCCGAACTGTTAATGCGTTGAGCCGTCTTTCAACATATGAACTTAATGATCTTGGTATTTATCGAGGTGATATTGATTCCGTTGCGCGGCGCTATTCGCGTAAATCTTTCTAAGAATTTTTTCTAAGAGTTGTTTGAAGAATGTTTGAGAGAGTACTTTACGATACAGAAACAAACGTTTTTAAGCTTGTTGTTATGACTTCGTTTTTGGTGTAATAATACTTTCGTATAATAACACAAAGCAGAAGTTTTTTGCTCCAGTGTCTTGCTGTAATGTTGTTTCTAAAACTCTCAATGTTTCTATGACGGACGGCTTTTCATTTACCAAAAATGTTCATTACATTGCGTTTTTGATGAAAGACTTTACTGGAGGGGTATCTTATTCCAAATCTATTTATATTGGATCAACTAGAGCCCTGTCTCTTGTACATGACAAGCAAGGAGAATCTGCGTAGAATGAAATTGTAAAAAAGACACTAAAAATACCTATAATGAACCGTCTCAAACGCCTAGGAAAGTGTCGAAACATTAAAAGCGGGCCTAGAGTGTGATGGTGTTAGCGTATTACTCTATAAGCAGCCATAATGTGATTAAAACAAAGAATATTAGGTAGTATCCTCCAGAATTTTTTGACGATAAAAAACCATTTAACTTTCTCTTAAGACCTTTAAAAGAATGAAGATTCTTAAAACGAGGACCGATCTGTCAATAATGATCTGTCAACACTCCCATTTCCACTAGAGAATCCGCCTCTTAGCACGACCACATGAGATTCTATAGGCAAATTTTTCTTCAAAATATTCATCCCACACTTACAAAAAAATACTTCCGTGTAAAAGTTTACACAGTCCTTAAATAGGATATACCACCCAATAAACGATGATGTTTTAGGACATGAAAATAAAACGTTATAGATGATAAGAACAATGTTTTGATTTTTTATCAAACGGCTTTACGAATAAAACGCCAGCGAACCTTTTCCTGAAATGCAGGGCGAAAATATAAAACGATCTGCTGTGTCCGTTGTGGACCTGCTAATTCCGCAAAATCAACCGAATCTTCAAGACAAATATCCGCATCAGGCGAAATAAAATACCATACTTGCTCGCCCGCTACATGCCCATTCTTTACCGCTAAACACACACGCTCACCATCGTAGTTAACATCCACTTGTGGATGAAGATGAAACCGAACAGCAACATGATCTTGTTCACTTTGTGCTCTTTTATGTCTCTTTCCCTCTTTATTGGGCATAAAAAAACGATCAAAACCTTCGATCATATCTCCATTTGTCGCCAAAATAAGACCGCGCTCATGAATAAGATTAAAGGGTCGTATATAACCATTATGGCTCGCAATAAAACCTGTTTTTTCTGAATCCTCTATACGGCGTACTTGAACTTCCCTGGGTCCATCAAACAAAAGAGAAGCGCTATTTTTCTTTTTTTTGTAAAAAACGCCCACCGAACAATCATTAAGCGTCGCTGTTGAATGCGCTGCGGTAACACGTCCTAAATGTCGATAATCCTTCCGTCCATCAGGGTTAACACCGGTATTGATAATAAAACGGTGTCCTTGTGAAGACATTTCAAAAGACAAACATCCCGAACAAGCCTGCTGTGCTACAAAGCGTGGTGGAAATTTTCCCGTATCGGCAATAATTGTTGTTTGATTGGCTTTTAAGCGCTGAAACCCTGAATAACGAGCATAACTAAAAGGATGTCCTCCTGTTTCATCAAGCTCCAAAAGTGTCGATAACCGTTCCGATGCGAGAGGTCCAACCCCATTAAAATGCGCCAGTGTTTGATCCTCATGGATAAAGAATCGCAAAGCTGGTAACATACGCTCAACAGAATCAATCAAAATACGGGGTGCCGTTTCATTGCTTCGCATAAAAAAGTAACGTAAAGATAATAAATCTGATAATAAATTAAGCAAAATGATAGGGCTACGGGAAATATGCCCACCATCAATCAAAATCTGAAGCGAAAGTTCTTCTATAAGCGTGTTTTGTACCTTTTTTTTCACGGTTGCAGAAATAGGTAAAGCAAGAGATGCGAACGTCAAAGCTGTTGCTGCTTGTAACCGTTGATCATTGTGCTCCATACTGCAAATTATTACGCGCAAATAACGAAATTGCAAACCAAGTGCACGTAAAAAGCGTTTTTCAAACCGCTCGCTTGCCCCTTCTAACAACATTTTTGAGTGACAAATCCACGAGATCAAACGCCGCGCTACAACAGGACCACTCCAAGCAAGCCCTTTTACCTTTTTGCCAGCATGGTCTAGCCAATCTTCTAAAAGAGAACGTGCATGCGCTGCAGCTAAATCACTTTCTGCTGCTTCCATATGGCGCAACCAATGAAAATCATGTAGAGCCGCTTCCCATTCCAGTGTTGGCGAAACCAATGAAAAGGGTGAAACAGCACCAGAATGAACAGTATGACCCGCAAAAGCAAAACGACCGTGATAAAATTCATGCGCCATCATCGGATCAGCCACATGCAAATCAATGGGATGGGCTAAAATTTTATGAGGACGAAACCCTGAAAACCGCCAACGAAACAATGGACCAACCCATAAACGCCGCATAACATGCTGTAACGCATCAATACAGGCTGCTATTTTTACCTGAGGAGCTTTTACTGCAACCGCCAAAATTCTATCTCCATCTATGCTGAATCAGATACAATTTCGACCATTTTTGTAAATGAAGCGTTAATTAAGCAATTTTTCGTAAGCGCGCGGCAAAAAAACCATCCATTCCTAAAAATGCAGTTTTCTCAGCATCAAAATTTTTATGACAAAAATCCGCCGGCGTCGTGCGCAACATCCCCTCACCAAGCAAATGTGTAAGCTCCCCCATTTCTTCTGGATCAATAGGGTCTAAAACAATATCATTGCGTATTGATAAAATTTTCTCAATAAGATCTTCGCCTTCTTCTCGAGCCAATGAACAATTGGAAAAAACAATCCGTCCTCCCTCCTTTACCAAGGCAATGGCGGCGATAAGCAAATCATATTGCAACGCCGCTAACTTGACGACATCATCCCTCGATTTCGTCCATAAAATATCAGGATGACGACGGATCGTTCCTGTAGAAGAACAAGGAGCATCAAGAAGAACCGCATCAAAAAGCTGTGTGGGATGGAAATTTCTCACATCTCCTTGCCAAATGTGAACGGAAAAATTGAGCCGTTCCATATTTTCTTTTAAACGCTTGACGCGGTTAGCAGAAAGCTCAATGGCGGTCACCTCTGCCCCCTGCAAAGCCAATTGTGCTGTTTTCCCCCCAGGGCTCGCACAAAGGTCAGCAACATCTTTACCCCGAAGCTCTCCTAGTAAACAAGCAGGCAACGCTGCGGCAAAGTCTTGAACCCACCACGCCCCCTCACGATAACCTGGTAAATCAGAAACAGAACACGCCAAATGATTCAATCGAACAGAACCATTGGGCAACACCACACCGCCAAGCCTCTCAGCCCATCCAACACAATCAGACTTTACTGTCAAATCAAGCGGAGGTTCCACACTTTGAATTTCTATAATTTGACGCGCCTTTTTTATTCCATAAGCTGATACTAAAAGCTGTCCAAACCACGCTGGAACACCTTCAATGCTCGCAACCTGTTGACGTAAAAGTACCGCCTCACGCGCAACATTGCGCAAAAGAGCATTTACCACCCCTGAAAAACGGCGCATACGAGGATCAAATTTTGCCACACGCACAGCTAAATCAATAGCTGCATGATCAGGAATATCAAGATAAAGAATTTGCGCCACACTAATATGCAAAAGATGCTGAAGTGAAAGTGCTTGTGAAGGTAAAGGGCGCTCTAAAAAGCGTAAGAGAGCCTCCGCAATCGGCCCTCGATGACGCAATGACGTTGTCAAAATAGCCCGACACAATAAACGATCTCGTTGTGAAAGTTTTAAATATTGTGGGTGTCCGAGTTCATTATCAGTCAAACCAGAAAGAGGCGTATTCTTATCAACAACCGCCCCTAAAAGACGTACACACACCTGTCGAACAGCCAATCCTGGAACATCTTTTTCAGACACATACCCCACTTTTTTGTGTTTCAAAATAACACCTTTATATCACTACTTCTTCAAGAGATCCGCCTAAAAATCTCCTCAAAAACTCTATGAACGAGAACTTTTTGAATTTTCATAACGAAGCCAAGAAGGACGTTTTGTAACCCGCTGAAAAGTATCATCTTCTTTCTTACCTGATGCATGAGCCTGACCACTGCGAAAATCTTCATAATTCATCCAGTTGCTTTTTTCATTTATAGCATCTTCTCTATTCCATCCGCCACTTTCAGCAAGAGCCCCTTTCATCTCTTCTGCTTGCCGATAAAGAGCAGCAATACGATTTGCCGTTGCTGGATGTGTTGAAAAAAGACTATCCGCTCCCTTACCGCTCAAAGGATTGATAATAAATAGATGCGCGGTTGCTGGATTATGCTCTGCTTCTTCATTGTAAACCCCATGCCCCCCATCAGCAATTTTACGCAATGCCGAAGCCAACCATAAAGGATTACCACATATTTCAGCACCTCTCCGATCCGCAGCATACTCACGCGTACGGCTAATAGCCATTTGTACGAGCATTGCAGCAAAAGGTGCTATGATGAGTGCAATCAATCCTCCAATTGCCCCCGCACCATGAGAATTTTCCGAAGAGCTACGCTGTCCTCCCATAAAGAAAGCAAAATTACCAAGCATTGAAATTGCCCCAGCAATCGTTGCTGTTAGAGTCATGGTTAAGGTATCACGATGCTCAATATGTGCAAGCTCATGCGCCATAACGCCAGCAATTTCTTCTGTACTTAATCGCTCTAACAAGCCGCGGCTCGCAGCCACAGCAGCATTTTGAGGATTACGTCCTGTTGCAAAAGCATTCGGCTGTGCACTATCAAGCACATAAACCTTTGGTTGAGGAAGAGAAGCTTTTTTAGCTAAATCGCTCACGATTTTATAATAAACGGGTGCAGAATGTTGATCAACCTCACGCGCCCCGTACATACGTAAAACGATTTTATCTGAATTCCAATAAGAAAAAAAGTTTAAACCACTCGCCATTAAAAGAGCAATGATCATGCCACTGCCCCCTCCAACAAGATAACCAACCCCCATAAAGAGAGCCGTTAAAAAAGCCAAAAGCATGGCTGTACGCATTATGTTCATTACTCAAAAAACTCCATGATAAAAGTCTACCAATACTATATGATGGTGTTTTCTTTCTGCTTCTTCAATGGAATAGGTGTAAAATGAATAAAAAAGATGAAAAAACAAGCCTAAAAAATTCAACTGTCGTTCAACAGAAATCTCTTCCTCCCGCAGCGCAACGCGCCCTTAAAGAAGCTGAAGAACGGCGAAAAGACGAAGCAAAAAAAGAACAACCGTTGGAAAACGGTGGACGCGGCGGCAAAGACCCTTCACGTTATGGAGACTGGGAAATTAAAGGCCGCGCCATCGACTTTTAAAGCCATCGACTTTTAAAATTAAACTTTAAAAAAAACCAACACCGTTTTAAATAAACATCCTTTTAAAGAAGATCCGTTTTTGATTGGCAAAAACGGATAATATTTATTCTTCTAGAAGTTTTTTAAAAGGCGTTAATTAAGCAATCACGCTTCTTATTCTGACGCAGATTCTGCTTCAGCAGCAGCTGCTGCTGCTTCCTCTGCTGCCTGCTTTGCTGCAGCTATACGTTCTTGTGCTTTTTTACCCGGTTCACCTTTATGTGGGTTATTGCGGGTTGGACGCTTTTTTAAGCCAGCCGCATCTAAGAATCGTAGAACGCGATCTGTTGGTTGAGCCCCTTGCCCAAGCCAATATTGGATACGTTCTTCATTAAGTTTCACCCTCGGTCCATCTTTAGGCAACATTGGATCCCATGCACCAACACGTTCAAGAAATCGCCCATCACGCGGACTACGAACATCCGCAACAACGATATGATAATAAGGACGTTTCTTTGAACCTCCACGGGACAAACGAATTTTCAATGCCATATTTTTCTCCTATTGTCAGCTCTGGCTTTCGTTTAAATTGACTTTTTTTGTTTTTTGCTCTTCAGCAATAACTTCATGATGACGCACAACTTCTTTAATAATAAACTTTAAAAATCTTTCAGCAAAATCAGGATCAAGATGACTTTCCATAGCCAATTGCCGCAAACGCACGATCTGATGTTGCTCACGCAGAGGATCTACTGTAGGCAAGTCATAACGGGCTTTTAAGCGTCCAACAGCCCTTGTACAACGAAAACGCTCTGCTAAAATATGAATCAAAGTTGCATCAAAATTATCAATAGATGCTCGTAAATGTGCCAATTCGTTTAATATTGTTTCCTGCATCATATTCCTTTCCCTCTTTGCATCTTATTTTTTCTTAAAATGCTGAGGAAGTTTTCCCCTATCGGTAATGCCATTGGAAAGACCAGGAAATGTAGGATCACGTCCGGGAAGTCCGGGCAAGACCTTCCCTCCATGCTCATTTTCAATCTGTTTTTGAAGCGTTGAAAGTTGCTTCAGATCCAATCCCGATAAATCAGGCACAGCTGAAGAATCTGCACCTCCCATCCCTCCAAAACCCATTTTGGACCCAAGTCCTCCTAACATTTTTCCCATCAAACCACTTTTTCCTTTACCACCCATGGCTTTCATCATATCAGCCATTTGGCGATACATCTTCAAAAGTTTATTAATATCAGCCGCTGTTGTCCCCGATCCCTTAGCAATTCGTTGTTTGCGGCTATGTTTTAAAAGCTCTGGATTCGCACGCTCTTGCGGTGTCATGGATGAAATAATAGCCAATTGACGATTAAATAAACGATCATCAAGACCCGCCGCCGCAATCTGCTCTTTTACCTTTCCCAATCCTGGCAACATGCCCATAATACCGCCCATTCCACCGAGTTTTTTCATTTTCTGCAACTGTTCTGCAAGATCATTCAGATCAAATTTTCCGGCCTGCATTTTTTTTGCAAAAGCAGCAGCTTTCTCATGATCCATTGTTTCAGCAGCTTTTTCAACCAAAGAAACAATATCCCCCATTCCGAGAATACGATCAGCAATACGACTGGGATGAAACTCTTCCAAAGCCTCTATTTTTTCACCAGTTCCAATTGCTTTAATTGGTTTGCCTGTCACAGCACGCATGGAAAGAGCTGCCCCCCCACGCCCATCACTATCCATTCGTGTTAAAATAATCCCTGTAATCCCTACACGCTCATCAAAAGAGCGCGCAAGATGAACAGCATCTTGCCCCGTCAAACTATCAGCCACCAACATAATCTCGTGAGGAAGAGAACATGTTTTAATTTCAGCTAATTCAAGCATCAGAGCTTCATCGATATGATTACGTCCTGCAGTATCAAGAAGGAGTACATCATAACCACCCAATTTAGCAGCTTGCACAGCACGTGATGCAATATCAACGGGCAATTGTCCTGCAATAATAGGCAAAGTTGCAAGTTTTGCTTGTTCTCCCAATTGGCGCAATTGCTCCTGCGCAGCGGGACGACGTGTATCTAATGACGCCATGAGAACTTTTTTATTGTGCTTATCAGTGAAACGTTTTGCAAGCTTTGCTGTTGTGGTTGTTTTTCCGGAACCTTGCAAACCAATCATCATAATAACAACGGGCGCTGGTGCATTCAAATCACTCAGAACACTTTCACTTCCAAGAATACGAACCAGTTCATCATGAACAATTTTAACCACCATTTGGCCTGGTTTAATTGATTTAACAATCTCAGCCCCAACGGCTTTTTCTCGCACCCTATCGGTAAAAGAACGAACAACATCAAGAGCAACATCAGCTTCCAATAAAGCGCGCCGAATTTCACGCAGCGCCTCTGCAACATCCTGATCCGACAAAGCGCCACGCCCCGTCAAATGAGACAGGATAGAACCAAGTCGTTCTTGCAAGGATTCAAACATTATTTACCTCATCGTTGCTTAACAAAATCATTGCCTAACAAACAAACCAAAAGAGCATCCGAGAACGCATCGCGCCGTCGAATGTTGACCTCTGAGATCTATTTATACCCTTAAACTGGGGTCTCAGTCGGTGGCTCCAAGTTAATTTTGTCACTGAAAGCTTGCTCCTTCAAACAATAAAACCCCAGCTTTGTCAAGTTTTATCATAAAATGCCTTTTTACACGAAGAAATAAAAACAGCAAATATTACACTTCAAAACTTTCAACTTCAACACACATAAAGCAGCCTGTTTCCTGTTCCATATTCCATAATTTCCCGCTAGAGATATCAAACCAAACCCCATGCAATGTTAAAATACCTTGATCTTTTCGGAACTTTATCCACGGAAACGTCTCTAAATTTCTCAACGAATGTCGAATAGAAAGCTGCTCTAAAGCCATTTGTTTTTCTGGCCAAGATAGTGACTTATTATTCAAAACAATTTCTGCGGCTGGCGCTAAAAGACTAATCCATTGACCAATAAAATCATTGGACGATAAAGATTTACACGTCTCCTTAAGAGCTGTAAGAACGCCTCCACAATGGGCATGCCCAAAAACAACAATATGTTTCACCTCAAGCAATTGTACAGCATATTCAAGAGCCGCTGATGTTGCATGATATTGATTATCAGGAGAAAAAGGAGGAACCACATTTGCCACGTTGCGCAGGGTAAAAATTTCCCCTGGTTTAGCATCAAAAATCATTTCTGGGACAGCACGCGAATCACAACAAGCAATAACCAAAACTTCAGGTTTCTGTCCCTCAATCGCCAATTGCTGATAATGTGCTGTTTTATATAAAAAATGATTATTTATAAAGTTTTGGTAACCATTTAAAAGTCTTTCTGGTAAACGGGTCATACTCTCTTTACTTCTAATTCTTTCTTTACTTTCATTTCGTATATTTAGAAAAACAAACTATTAACACACAAAAATACTAAAAAGTCCCTTTTGTTGATGCAAAATATTTCTTTAAAATGCAAATTATTACTAAAAAAGAGCAAAAACAAAGTTATTCTTTTCAAATAAAGAGCTATTTTCTTTAGGGAGAAAGTGTTACAGTATAAAGAATTATAATGGTCTTCTTTTAATGTGAAGACAAGGAAAGACCTCTAAGAACAAAAGGGAGAGTAAATGTGTTACAACAAAAAACAATAGAAACAAAAAACACACCAGACAAAATAGAAAAAATTCTTTTTACTCAAACTGATAAAGAAGATATTGCTTATTACGAAAATAAAGAACTTCAAAAAGCCGCAGCCATCGCCGTAAAAGCTTTTAATCTCCATCAAGCAGGAAAAAATACCATCTGTTTTGAACAAAATTTGACTCGCAATAACAAACCTATAACCGTTATCACTCTTGTCAATGATAATAAACCCTTTCTTCTCGATTCTATTTTAAATCTCGTCAATCAACACAAAAACCATATTTATTTAATTGCACACCCTATTCTTGATACTGCTTCTGGAAGACGCATCAGTCTGATGCAAATTCATATCGAGCCTTTAAACAAACAGCAGATACAAAAACTTGAAAATGAACTCACCTTAGTTCTTAAGCAAGTTAATGCTGCTGTAAAAGACTGGAAACCTATGCTTAAAGAAGTTGAAAAGCATATTCATGCCTATCAAACAAGCCTTCCCTCACGTTACAAACAAGAAGGCGAAAGGGCTATTGAATTTCTTCACTGGCTCACAGATGATAATTTCATCTTCCTTGGCATGCGCACTTACAACTTCGTCAAAGATCAGAAACCTATAAAATCTTTCACAGCAAGTAACGTTGAACTTGGTATACTCGCGGATTCTTCCATTGATATTGTTGACGATGAAAGTATGAAAGAACCACCCCAGGAAGTCTTATCCTTTATGGAAAGTGACAACCTGTTTATTGTGACAAAAGCGAACAGCCGCTCCAAAATTCACCGTTCTGTTTGGCTCGATTATATTAGCCTTAAAATCTTTGATAAAGAAGACCAGCTCTGTGGAGAATTACGCATTGTAGGGCTTTTTACCTCTTCAGCTTATACGCGCTCTATTTTGCAAATTCCTTTCTTAAAAGAAAAAGCCCAAACCATCATTCAACGCCTTGGACATAATCACGCTGATTATTCAGGAAAAGCCCTTATCAGTGTTTTAGAAACCTATCCAAGAGATGAAATGTTTCGTGTTGATGTTGATACACTAACGGAAAATGCCAAACTTATCCTACAACTCGACGAACGTCCACGTTTGCGGGTGCTCGTCCACACTGATTCTTTTGGACGCTTTATTTCTATTCTTGTCTATGTACCACGTGACCATTACAGCAGCAGCCTCCGTGAAAAAGTTGGCGAACATTTTGTTGAACTTTACAAAGGCGACTTTTTTGAATCCTATCCGCTATTTTTGGAAAGCACTCTCATCCGTGTCTATTACATTATTCATCGCAAAGTAAACGAAACTGTTCCACTTCACGAGCGCGCCACACTTGAACAACATGTCCGTTCAATCGCACGAAGTTGGGAAGATAGCATTCAGACCATCGCTCTTACCCACAAAACAACAGAACCACAAACCCGCCTAGCCAGTAAATTTCCCAACAGCTATCGTGATTTATTCTCAACGGAAGATGCCATTAAAGATGCCGGACATATTCTCAGTCTTCATGATGATAACCCCCTTTTCGTGACCTTTTATCACGCTCAAAACAAAGAAAAACAGAATATTTCTCTTCGTCTTTTTCACCGCCATGAAGCACTTGCTCTTTCCAAACGTGTCCCACTGCTTGAAAATATGGGGTTTCGTGTTATTGCTGAACAAACCCTTGAATTACCAGATGGCAACGGGCAATCTGTATATCTTCATGATATGCAACTAGAGAGTACTTTCCAAATTTGTCTGGATTTTGAAAAAGACGGTCAAAAGCTTGCTGAAACTTTTGAAGCTATTTGGGCACAAAATGCTGATAATGACGCCTTTAATGCGCTCACCCAAACAGCTGAGCTTGATTGGCATGAAATTGTTATTCTGCGCCATTACGGGCGCTATCTCCAACAAGCTGGAATTCCTTACTCGCAAGACCGCGTCGCCCAAACTTTAAATGCTTATCCTGACATTACCAAAGAGCTTTATGCTTTATTTCATTTAAAATTTCATCAAAGCCATACAAAAAAAGAACGGGAAAAAAACCAACAGATTATTCAAAAGCGCATTGAAGAAAAATTACGGAAAGTAACTGGTTTAGATGATGATCTTATCTTGCGCCGGTATTGTAACCTTATCGATGCGAGTTTACGAACAAATGCCTTTACACCTCTTAGCGATGGCAATCCAAGGCGTATTTTAGCCACCAAATTAAATCCGCGCCAAATTGAAGGTTTGCCTGAACCACGCCCTTATCGAGAAATTTTTGTTTATGGCCCAGAAGTTGAAGGAGTCCATTTGCGTTTTGGACCTATCGCTCGTGGCGGAATTCGGTGGTCTGACCGCGCACTCGATTATCGCACTGAGGTGCTTAGCTTAGTCAAAGCCCAACAAGTTAAAAATGCAGTTATTGTTCCTGCAGGAGCAAAAGGTGGATTCTATCCCCATCGCCTTCCTCAAACAAATGATCGTGCTGTCATCATAGAAGCAGCACGACGAGCTTATACGGACTTTATAACGGCTTTACTCTCCATCACAGACAATCTGGTTAACGGCAAAATAAGTGCGCCCCACAATGTCATCTGTCATGATGACCCTGACCCCTATTTTGTTGTCGCAGCCGACAAAGGAACAGCGACCTTTTCTGACACAGCCAACGCCATCAGCCAAGCAAACCATTTTTGGCTCGATGATGCTTTTGCCTCTGGTGGCTCAGCAGGTTATGACCACAAAGAAATTGGGATTACAGCAAAAGGTGCATGGGAAGCCGTCAAAAGACATTTCCGAGAATCATTTAATCAGGATATTCAAACAACGCCTTTCACCTGTGTTGGTGTTGGCGACATGTCTGGTGATGTCTTTGGCAATGGAATGCTCCTTTCCAAACAAACAAAATTGGTTGCCGCTTTTGATCACCGTGATATCTTTATTGATCCAGATCCGAACATAGAGGAAAGCTATGCAGAGCGTGCACGTCTTTTCAAACTACCTCGCTCAAGCTGGCAGGATTACGACCAAAGCAAGTTATCAAAGGGCGGTGGTATTTTCTCACGAAAAGAAAAAACCATTACGCTCTCCCCTGAAGCAGCAGAGGCCATTGGTTTCGAAAAACAAGCAGGAACTCCCTTTGAAATTATCTCTGCTCTTCTCAAAGCCCCTGTTGATCTTTTATGGTTTGGTGGCATTGGTACTTACATCCGCGCCACAACAGAAAGTGATGCCCAAGTAGGTGATCGTGCAAATGATGCAATACGCATTACCGGAGAACAAGTACGGGCAAAAATTATTGGCGAAGGGGCTAATCTTGGTGTTACGCAGCGTGGACGGATTGAATATATATCAAATGGTGGTCGCTGTAATACGGATGCGATTGACAATTCTGCCGGTGTGAATTGTTCTGATATTGAGGTGAATCTCAAAATTGTTCTTGCATCAGCACTTCGTGCTAAAACACTCACCCGCGAAGAACGCAATAAACTCTTGAAAAAAATGACTCCTCAAGTCGAACAACTCGTCTTACGCAACAATTATCTACAACCCCTTGCTCTTTCTTTAGCAGAAAGCCAAAGCACTGCTGATTTACCCTATCAAATACGCTTTATGCATGATTTGGAACAAAAAAAGCTCTTAGATCGCAGAGTTGAAGTACTCCCTGATGAGCAAATTTTACGGCAAAGAATAACCCAAGGCAAAGGTCTTATCCGTCCAGAACTCGCCGTTATTTTTGCCTATGCTAAATTAACGCTCAAAGAAGAAATTGCTCATAGCCCCATTGTTGATGATCACTATTTCAACGCAGCCTTGTTGAATTATTTTCCAACCCAAATTCAAGAAAATTTTGAAAAGGAAATCATTAACCACCAATTGCGTCGTAATATTATTGCAACACTGATTGCCAACGATATTGTCAATCGTGGAGGTCCTACTTTTGTTAAGCAACTCCACGATGCAACAGAACAAAAGACTGAAAATATTATTCGCGTTTTCATTGCCATCCGTGATGGTTTTGAAATTCCTCACCTGTCTGATCAAATTGATAAGCTTGATAATAAAATACCCGGTCTTGTCCAAAACAAACTCTACGCAGTAATGACCCCAATGCTCTTTGAAACAACAAGTTGGGGGTTACACAACATGGATCTCTCACGTCCATTAGAAGAAATTGTAAAAACAATAAAACAAGCCCGCAATGTTATTGAAAAAGAGCTTATGCATTCTCACGATAATGATATTAAGCAAAAGATTGAAGAAAAAGCACGACATTACGGTGAAGAAGGAGCTCCAAAAACATTAGCAAAACAATTAGCTCTCTTGGAAGCTGCTCCAATCATCTGTGACATTTCTTTAATTGCAAAACAAAGTAACAGCGATCTTATTAAAACCGCAGGGATCTATTTCTCACTTGCGCAAATCATTCGTATAAACCGAATTAACGAAGCAAGTCGTATCATTCCTGTAGTAGATTATTATGACAGTATGGCTTTAAGCCAAGCCAAAGAAAGTATTTCCGAAAGCTTACGGCAAATCGTCATTAAAATTCTTAAAAATTATGGAAAAAAAGAAGATCCTTTTACCACTTGGAAAAAAACAGAAGAAGATCATATTCACGATGTCACAAATCGTATTGGTGCCCTTATTGAAAATGATCTCAATATTTCTCGTTTTACTTTTGCAGCAGGGTTGATTTCTCAACTGCAAAATACTGGCTTTCAAACTTAAAATGAATATAAAACGATCCAGTTAAAAACTTCCGTTCCATCCCACCAGAGCAAACCAGTAAAGATGGAGCGGGAGTGTTCGTTTTGAGATACAGCACCCAAAATAAAAATCCTGCTCCTTATCATAACAGAATTACTTATAACAATTTCAAAACGATAACATGAATAGACTTAAACACTTAATTTCTCAACGTAAAAACATCAACTTTCAGATTTAAAAACAGGACAAAACGACTAAGATTTTATCCCTGTTCTATCCATCCATGACCAATATCAATGTAGTTCGACAGTAGATTTTATACCACGTAAAATTAGATAGAAATACGTAATAAATTATTGTTTTTTTTAACTATTTTTACCCTTAAATAGGCGTTTCGAAAAAATGATAAAAATGTAAAAAATGCCTATGGATTGAACCAAAAATAAATTCAAATTCTGCTATTAAATATCCTCCATAATAAAAATATAATGCCTTGATTTACAATCATAACTTTATCATTTTACCTATTCTATTAAAAGAGAAGTGCAGTATCCCAAGTTTCTCTCATTTCAAATCTGTTTATATTAAAACAATCAAAGTCCTCTCCCCCTTGTATGTTGCGCATGGAGCAAACCATATAGATTACTGATAAAGAAAGGTCTAAAATTCCTCTTATGAACCGTCTCAATGGCTGAAGAGCTTGTCACAACACACACGAGCTGACAAATAGTAATCGTATGATGATGCTGGCTTATGACACCATAAGTTATAAAAATGGTAGTGCTTAATGCACCTTATCGTTATACCATTTACGGGGCATTTATAAAATAATAAGCACTAGAAATATTTTTTTTAACAAATGTAAGAATATGTGATCAAATATATTTTACGTAGAAAATATGATTCCATTAAAGAACAGAAAAATAAGAGAGCACACATCATCCATTATTTAAAAGACATGGCTGTAGATAGTTTTGGAAAGCGTATAATCAAATTAAAAAATAACCGTAAAAATGAATGTCGATTTTTACCTTCATGATTTCATCTTCTTCTCCAACTAAACTTTTTACCTATTTTAGAGATTACCCAAAAAGATATACGCAATATGCTTTTTCCCTCATAAAAAAGTCCACTAATACGCACCCTACCACCTATGTAAAAAAACAATTCACCTTATTTTAAAAGTCTACTTTTTCCTAAGAGAGCGCATGCTTTTTCTGCTGCTTGCAAACTGACATTCAATCCTAATGCAGCAGCATGTTTTAGACAAATATTAGAAGATTCAGAGCTTTACGAGCTGTATCAACTTTTATTTATATGCTAAATTGGAGCAGAGAGAGATGCATATCTCTATTTGCGTAATCTCTAAAACAGGTAGACAAGCTAATTTAGGGAAAACATAAAGTTTTAAAATAAATCTGTTCCCATCCTTACTATCATTTTTTAATTCAGCTTTACGGATTTCAAAATATCTAGAGCAATATTTTTTTTAATAATAGAGATTTTTGATTGCCCCACACTTTTGTTTATCACATTCTTTAGGAGAATTACGACTTTCACGTAAAACAAAGCGCCCCAAACAAAGTCCACTGCATAGCAGATTTATAAGCTTGTTTTAAAGAGACATCTTTCAAAGCGCGCCCAAATCCATTTCGTGCCAGCGCTCGTGAATGATATAATGGTAAATCCACTAAACACAATCATCTTTTATACTTATGAAGTAAGTAAGGCGGCGCCATCACACACTTTTCAAGCCCCTAATGTGGCAATACCTTTAAACTATTGAGACGGTTTATAAGAAGTATTTTAGCCCTTTCTTGATCAGTAACCTATATAATTTTCCCATTTGTGACGTGCAAAGGAATGATTTTGTTTGATTCAATATAGATAGGATTGAAATGGGAGAGTCTTACGACATTCAAGATGTAAAACATGTGAACACTTTATTATAAAACAATACCTCGCCATACAGATATTCTTACTAATTTCTTCTCAAACCTAAAGTGGAGCAAGACGACCAAGCTTTAAAAATCCTAAGCTTACCCAGCCATGGCTAATCGTTAAGGTAAGAATGGGAGAGCCATCTGCATTTTTAGGGAGTGCACTCAAAATAAAAAACAACGCTTGAAAATTATCCGTTTCTTCAGGAAACAAATGTTGTAAAACTTCAAGAAACTTCACATGCTGTATACAAACAAGTTCAAATGTTGCTGACAAATATCCTTCATCATCAAAAGAAAAAGGTCCACTAATATGTACCCCACCACCTGTATGAAAAGTCAATTTACCATGCTTTAAAATACCACTTTTCCCATACAGACGCTGTTTCCAATTTTTTCCTTCATTTTCAGACAAAAGGGAGGCATCATTTAAAATCCATTCCAAATTGCCATCAATTTTCGGAATTTCAACAGAAGAGGATATAAAAATTGGAGAAACATCAAAACCATCAAAAGTCGTATTTCCTGAAAAATGATTCTTTTCACGTTTAAGATCAAGACGCAAAAATTCTGTCGTTATTTTTTGAGAGACATCTTTTGGCTCCAATGGCTGTGAAACCCCATCAGGAGTATCTTGCAACAAAGCTGGATCTTCAACATTTTGTTGTGTCACCTTTTTGTCTGTCGCTTTTAACCCCAATGCTTCTTGAAGTTTTTTATCCTCAAGAGGAGAGAATTCAAGCCCTTCAGCGATCAACTTCAATGTCTGACTTTTTTTCGAATAAGGCTCTGTTTCAATCACCAACTTACGCCAATGGGATACTATGGAGGTTTTCCCAGAGAAAATAATTGATGCAGGAGAATCAACATTAAACTCGACCAAATGAGGGGCATAAATTGGTGTACCAGCCGTCAAACGCCCCGTCGATAAAGAAACCCCGTATAAAGGCCAAGAAAATTGAAATTTGTCACAAACAACACCGATACGCAAAGGATAACCATTCTTGCGCACATTCTCACACACCGCGGTCATATTACCGGAAGATGCTTTTGCAGATATATCAGAAACATAATTTTCTATTTTATGTGAAAAAAAAACCAGAAAGCGCTATAAATGAGGATCAGAGCAAGACAAAACAGTCCACATAATAAATAGCGCAAAGAGAAACTTTTTCGTGATGATGGCATTTGAGAGGATGTAGACAACTTTAAAACTTTCTTTATCTTTTGATTTTCACCCCACCCTAAAAAGGATAAAGTTTCTTAAACATTCAACAAGTTTACAAACAACCCAACTTCTTAATCTAGCCAGCTTATATCTGCTGATCATGTTATGGAGGTCATAATTCACCGTCCTAAAGCACAGCACTCCATACACTCAAGAAGCAAAAAATTCTTAAGAAAACCCTTTGCACCTTTTAACAAAAAATACCTTATATGTAAAGCTTTACATGCGCTGTCTATCTTTAGCCTTAAACAACATTACTTTACAGTACAATAAGAATGACAATAGCAAAGTATTGATTTACAATGATAACTCACTGTTTTTCATATTGAATTGAGAGTCCCGAATATCGTAAGATTCTCTTATTTCAAACCTATTCTAGGTTGAATTAATCAGAAATCATTTTCTTACACGCCAAAAGCGGAGCTGACATAGAGGTACAACGGTGTAAGAAAGAACAAAAATGCCTTTTCATGAATTGTCGAGAAAGACCAAGGGTTGTCGTAATATTAGGGGCTGGAAAAGTTTGTGATGGCGCTACCTTACTCCTTCACAAGTATAAAAATGGTTGTGCTCTATAGATTTTATATTATTCCATGGGGGCTTTATCATTATACTATTCATGGTCGACGCCATAAAATGTTCTCGGGTGCGCTTTGAGAGATGTTTCTTTAAAACAAGCCTTTAACTCTGCAACCAAATGACGCTCTATTTTACATGAAGGTCATGAGCCCACTAAAAACCACCTCCTCACACAAGTGCTGGAGATGTACAAAAGATCTGCCGTAATGCACCTTCAAACCATTGGCTTAAAGCTCGATCATAAATCAAACGCCCTTTTAAATGTGCACAAGCAGGTTGGGCACCTTTTTCAGTCAATTTATGCGCTGAACGTGCAACCAAACGCCGCATCATAGCGCGCGTAAATTCAGCATGAAATTGTAAACCCCATGCATTATTCCCATAACGGAAAGCTTGTGTAGGATATGTATGCCCTGTTGCCAAAAGCATCGCCTCTTTTGGTAAATCATAAATACCTTCATCATGAAAATGATAGACCATTTTTGGCCAATTCATCAATTCCTTTCCTTGTGGGGTCACTTCGAGTGGATACCAGCCCGCTTCAACTGTCCCATCACTTCTTGTACCAACGCGTGCCCCTAAATTTCGCGCTAACATTTGTGCTCCAAGACAAATACCCAAAAAAGGCTTATTTTCCTTTAGCGATAACGAAATCCAATCAATTTCCTCACCAATATAGGCCTCACAGTCATTCACACTCATCGGTCCCCCTAAAATAACAACACCGGCATAATACTCTAATGTATCAGGGAGTTTTTGTCCAAAAATAGGACGATAAACATCAAGAACAAAACCATTTTTTTGTAAAATTTTTCCTAAACGACCAGTATAGGGAGACCACCGATGAATAACGACTGCAATCCTTGGTTTGCTATTTTTTTGCTTTTTATCAAGACATCTCTTATTTAAAAACATTTTTTAACCAACCACCTCTCTAAACAAGCAAAACTTCATTTTTTAAGCATACAAGCATAAGAGAATAATTTTATTGGACAAAATTAACGATAAATTTTTTCTTCTACATTCATTGTTTCTTCTGAGAAAACATTCCAATTACCCCTATCGACGCAATTTAAAATAAACGAAGTTTTTTCCTCGATAAAGACGTACTTTCTTCTTCTGTTTTAACCCCTGGATCATCAACATTTAAATGAATTTGGCTGAATGTTTTTGCATCTTGTTCTTTTATATCTTTTTTTTCCACCTGCATATTATGCAAAAAAGAATCGTCTATAGATGTTGATTCTTCAAGCTTCTTATCCTCAATCCCTTCAGTTTTTTTCTCAACATCCTTTTTATCTTGCTTTTTTGGCACAATATTGACCGCCTCTAATGTAAGAGAAGGTACACGGAGAGGTGCGGGAGGTGCTTTCCATTCAAAACACCCCAAACGTCCACTGATTGGAGAAACAGCTGACCAAGAAGAAAAAATGGATCCCTCACACATCCATACTGGATCACGTTCAGCACGAAGAGCTAAGGAAAGCCATTGACGCACAGCACCTTGATTGTTTCCCTGTGCTTCTTCAATATCTGCCAATAATAAATAAACACTTTCCCGTGGATGATACTGCAATGCTTTTTGTGCCTGCTCTCTTGCTAATATCGTTTCACCAGCATCTAAAGCAGCTTTGGCAATAAGGAAAGCCGACTCAAATGTATCTTTATTATAAGAAGCAAGTGCTTTAGCCCTTTTCAATCGCCCAATGGCTCCTTCTTCTCTTTCAAGATAAAGCGTCCCCAAATCAGGATGAGGATCCTTTTGCCAAGCCGCTATAATCATTTTATCCGCTTTACGCGTTTCATTTAATTTATAGAGAATATCAGCAGCTATAATCGTTATTGGAACAAAATCAGGCGCTAATTTATGAGCTTTCAAAATAGCTTCACGTGCTTGTACTGGATGTGTATCAAATAGATGAAGAGCTTTCCCACTTAACAGTAAAACCTGTATATGCTGTCGCTCTGGAGTCGCGCGCGCAGAACGCGGGAGAATTTTTTGTGCTCTTTCAAAAACAGTAAGTGCCCGATCCCATTTACCCTCAGCACCCAACCGATCAAGCACCGCCTGATGTGCCCATACAAGCGCTGGCGATAAAGTCAGCGCCTCTTCTGCATATTGTTGCGCTGCTTCATAAGCTTTACTCTTCATCGCCTCACGAAACAAACCGTAAAGTCCAACTAGTTTTGTTGGATCTTCCTTTCTCATCTCCTCAAAAAGACCGATAGCCCGAACAGAGTTATTTTGTAAAGACAAGGTTTGCGCTTTTAAGAGTTTTACCAAAGGCTCTTGTTTGCCTGCAAGATATTTAGCAACCTGTGTTTCCATTTTTTGCGCAACCATACCATCACCAGCAAAAGTTGCAAGAATCCCCTTTGAGAGAGCTTCATAACCGCGCTTTCGATGGCGTTTATAAAAATAATTGGAAAGAGCACTTGGTATGGAAAAAAAGAAAGAGAATAACCACCACAAAAGCACCAGCATTACAAAAAGCAAAGTCAGCACACTTAACACTGTAAGCAATGAAGCAGAAAATCTGAAATTCAAAAATGTGAGGACAAAAATACCATTGTGATTAGCAACCCACCCAAAAGCTAATCCAAGGACACAAACAACAAAAGTATAAATAAAAACACGTATCATCTGGAGCCTATTTACATCTTTGTTGCCTTAAAAGACCCTTGTTGCACAGACAACAGCAATTGCTGCAGCAACTGTTGAACAGCAATATGTCTTTCAAGCTGCTGAACAAAATCCTTTGAAATATCTTTTGCATTTTGAGGTAATGATCGCCATTCGCTCAAAGCCTTTTCATAATCACCCGCTTGAATAGCAACTTCCATGCGTGCTGTAATAGCCCCTAGCGTCATCCCTTCAACATTTCCAATTGGTCGCGAAACAACAAGCCCTTTTACCCACGCTAAAATTCGGTCAAAAAAACCAGCATCTGACGTAACCATATTTTGCGTACCAACAATTGCATCAGCAACACGTGCAAAATCAACAGAGAGTTGTGCTGAACTTGGAAGACCTATAGTAGCTGTCTTTTGCAACACATCAAGTCCATCAATCGAAGGTGATAATTGCTCTAACAGCTTTAATTCATTATTATAAGATCCACCCCGCTCTACAGCATTTTTTAACGAGCTGATTGCTGTAAAAAGTGCTGTATTTATTTCTTTTTTCTCATTATTTTTAACAAAAATTTCTTTCTGTAATGCCTCCAACTGTTTTTTTAATAAAGCAAGATCATGTGCATTGTTCTGCCCGACAGACAAAGTCGTTTCTATTTCTTTTGACTCTCCAACAAAAGTTTGTACAGCCTCTTCAAGAGCTTTTACTTTTTCCTCTAAAGTCGCAAAAGCTCTTCTGCTTTCCTTTTGCAAGAGTTCATCGTTTCTGATTGTTTGAAATTGTTGTGATGAAAAAGAAGAAAACGCTGTTTTTAACGCATCGATCTCCTGAAATACCTGCTCCAGTTGTTCTTTTGTTTCTTCACTTGTGTCTTTGGCAGCTTCAGCAATCTGTAAAACTTTTCCCCCTCTAACAGAATTTTCCTCAGAAGAAAACGCTGTTTTTAACGCATCAATCTCTTGAAGTACCTGCTCCAATTGTTCTCTTGTTTCTTCACTTTGGCCTTTTGTAGCTTCAACAATCTGTAAAACTTTTTTTCCTTCAGCAGAATTGTTCACAAAAGGAGAAGAAAACAAACCCGACCATTGAAGCCCCACAAAAATTCCCAAAGCAATGAATCCCCCTAAAATCCCTGAAAGAGGCAACAAAAGCCAACTTGTACGAGAAATACTTTGATCCTGATTTTGCATATTCTGTTTTTCTTGGACATGAGATTCTACAGAATTTTGTATTTTTTCTTCTGAATCATGGGAAACAGCTTCATGTTCAATAACTGGCTTCTTACGACGCGTACCAGCATAATGTGATTTAACTTTTTGTTTTGAAGAATCGATCATTTTTGTTACTTTTTGTGCACACTTTTTTCTAATGATAAAATAATAAAATGAAAAAAGTTTTAAAAATGAAGCTTTTCTCAAATATTTCTGTTCTCTTTATACACTTTTCCTAAAGTGTATAACTTTATTTATAAATCGTATAACTTTATAAAAATTTTCTAAATCACATTTTTCTCAATAATATTTACAATGATAAACTTTAATAGACAAGTTTTTAAAAACATATCTTCATTTTATACTGAAAAATACAGCTTCAGTTTTTAATTAACAATGCCATAAAATTCAAAAAAGTGCCAAACAAAATCATTCTCTCATAGAAAAATCAGTTCTCAAGAAGAGATAAGTAAGGGATGGAGGAAAAATAACTCTCAATGTAAGCCCAAAAATGTATGGTAAAGCAGTGAAGGAGAGCGGTATCTTTAAAAATAATTATAAATATCAATCTTCTAAAAAAGATGGTTGTGATAAAGAATGTTGCTAAAAGATAGTATGATTATTTGTATGCGAAACATATTAAAATTTTTAAAGAGAGCAAAAGCATATAGCAGAAGTTGCCAAATATATAGTGAGGGTTGAGAGCATTTCTATTGTGTGCTTTTGTATTGGGATATTTTCAGAATAGTTTTTTTGTATTTTGTCATAAGAGTGCTGATAGGGGAAAACTCTATACGCTACCACCCAAATTGCATGTAAGCGTTTTTTCATCTTATTGCTGTTTTAATGCAAAGGAAGGCTGAAGGTATTAAAATTATTTTTGAAAAAATCCATATTTAGAGGTTTAAACGATAACCATTTTGATCAGTCATGAGAATTTGTGCATTGGAGGGATCATTTTCGATTTTCTGTCGTAAACGATAGATATGGGTTTCTAAAGTATGTGTGATAACATTTTCATTATAACCCCAAACTTGTTCTAACAATGTTTCACGGCTGACAATTTTATCGTTAGCATAATAGAGACATTTGATAATCGCTGCTTCTTTTTCTGTGAGGTAAATTTTATTGTTGCATTGATCAAGAAGAAGTTTTTGTCTTAGTTTAAAAGTATAGGGGCCAATATGAAAGGTTGCGTCTTCATTTTGTTCATATTGACGCAACTGGGCTCGAATTCGCGCTAATAACACCGCAAAGCGAAAGGGTTTTGCCACATAATCATTGGCACCTGTTTCAAGATCTAAGATACTATCGCAGTCTGTATCATCATTCGTTATCATAATAATGGGAGCACGAAATCCTTGGATACGTAATTGTTTAATGGCTTTTCGACCTTCAAGATCAGGAAGTTCAAGTTCCAAAATGGTGAGATCAATATTTTCTGCTTGGATTATTTTCATTCCTGCTTCAGCTGTTTTTGCTTGGAAAATTTCAAACTCTTGATGCATTTGCAATTGTTCTACCAAAATGGGGCGTAGATCATCATCTTCAACGATTAAAAGAATATGGTGGTTCATATTTTTCCTTATAGGCATGTTGATGCACTTATTGATAAAAAGCATTTTCATGAAAAATAAGATTTCATGCAAGAAAAATTAAAAGAGGAAAGTTAAAAAAGAAAATCTTGAAAAAATAAACTTTTATGATTTCTATGGTTGCTTGCTAAAAAGAAGATATATTTTTCGTGTGCAGAATATTTATACATTGATTGGAAGCGTTGTTTTATACTTTAGGGTGTGTTTTTTCCATGGAAGACCATCATCGTTACGTTCATAGAGCAACAAGCCGGTGCCATTATATTTGAGTTTACTTCCAATATTGCTTATCCTTGGTATTTGAGATTCTTCATAAGAGGTATGTTTTTATCTACGCAGTCTTTTCTGTTTTTAACATATAAAAGACATGATTTTGATTGATTCAACATAGAATAGGTTTGGAATAAGAAAATCTTACGGTATGAGGAGCTCTCATCCACATGTAAAACAATGAACACCCTTTATAAAGCAATATGGTGCGTTTTTAAATGTGAAGAGAGCTATACAACATTTTAGTAAAGGTGCACTGTTTAGGAGTATTTCACGATCGTTTTTGTTGTTTTTTTGATTCACATTTGTTTTTTCGGCGCATTTTTATGCGAAGTAGTTGGTTTAGTGCTCGTGGTGTTATCCACTATAATTGTTGAGTATTCTGAAAAGATGCATCATGAAGAAAGTGTTTGTCAATTTGGGGAGAGCCTATCTTGAGAAAGGATGCATAATAAAAAAAATTATTGTTTTAAGATAAAAGCATTTCCTTCTTAAGATTGCCCATCAAACACACTTCTTTCCATTCATCTTCTGTAACGGGTTGTACTGATAAGCGGCTGGCATTGACCAGCACCATATTTGCTAATTTTGGATTGGCTTTAATTTGTTTTAGTGAAACAGGTATTGGCATATCACAAAGTGCGCGGATATCCACACATTCCCAGCGTGGATCAGAGGTTGTAGAATCAGGGTGTGCTTCAGCACATATTTCTACAATGCCTACAATTTCTAAACCTTTATTTGAGTGATAAAAAAAACCTTTATCACCATATTTCATGGCACGCATATGATTACGGGCTTGATAATTGCGGACACCATCCCATTGTTCACCATCAACACCTTTTTTCTTCTGCATCTCCCATGACCATTTATGAGGTTCAGATTTAAAAAGCCAATAAGCCATGCATTCACCTTTTTCATAGATTGTTATGTATTTTTATAAGCATTTTGGTAACATCATCAATGACGATTTTTAAAATGGCGTAAAGAATGAGCATTATCTGTTTTTTGTTTCGAAGTAACATGTCGTAGAGAAATACGCTTCATTGATAATAAAATATAAAGGTACTTTGCTCTTTGTTTATCTTTTAGCAGAATAATATAGTGATGTATCAAAGAATAGACTGAAAATTGCTCAGCAATGGAGAGGCTAATCATCTTTTCAGCTATGGTTTGAAACGCGCTCACTATGAGAGCATAGTGTTAGAAAAAATTGGGTAAGAAAACTGATTTTGAAAAATTATAACAATAGCAATGAAACAAATGGAGGGTTCAAAGGTGAAGATGTCAAAGGATGCTTCATATTATGCTTTGGTAGTGTATGGTGTATCTTATTATGTCGTAAAATACTTTCGTTTAAGGTGTAGTGATATAAGGTAGTTTTCTTTGAAATATCAAATGCTTTTAAAATATGTGGTGAATATTTAAGTTTGTGTATCAAGCTTTGGGTTAAATGAATCGTGTGAAATGAGAGACAGATGGAATCATCGGCGGGTGAGAAATTGATTCAATAACTATCTGGATTGTTTACAGACCGGATTGAGTGAAAAGCTTTGTTCTTTAAAAAGGTGCGGGAAAGCAATTTTCTTATGCTTTTGTTCCACGGCGTCCTGTCCCGATTAAGGGGGAGGCTTTTTCATCTAAGGGCCAACGTGAGCGAGGGGCGATATCGAGTGAGCTTGTTTCTCCACGTGCGAGCTTTTGCGCACCGGCAAAAGCAATCATTGCTGCATTATCCGTACACAAGGAAAGAGGAGGTGCGATAAATTCGAAACCATGTTGATGAGCAAGTTTTTGCAATGTCAAGCGAAGTTCTTTGTTTGCGGCAACCCCACCCGCAACAACTAGAGCAGGAGGATACTTTTCTTGTTCATGAGAGAGAGGATATTGGTTAGTAAAGTGTTGTAGAGCCAACTGAACGCGATCACGCACCGTATCAGTTACAGCGGCTTGAAAACTTGCTGCAATGTCAGCAACATCATTTTCTGTAAGAGGAGCTATAGCTGTTGCGGCTTGTCGAACAGCCGTTTTAAGGCCTGAAAAAGAAAAATCTAACCGTTTTTCACCTTTTAAAGGTCGTGGAAGAGGGATGCGATTTTTATCGCCCAATAAAGCTGCTTTTTCAAGTGCTGGTCCACCAGGATAAGGAAGACCTAAAAGTTTTGCGGTTTTATCAAAAGCCTCTCCTAATGCATCATCAATGGTGGTTCCCAAACGCTGATAGTTTCCTACTCCATGAACAAGGACTGTTTGTGTATGTCCCCCTGAAACTAAAAGTAATAAATAAGGAAACTTGACATTGTGCGTTAATACAGCTGTTAAAGCATGTCCCTCTAAGTGATTTACGGCAATAAATGGTTTTCTAGTGGCAAGAGAGAGTGCTTTTGCGCTCATAACACCTACCAATAATCCCCCTATCAAACCAGGTCCACTGGTGGCTGCAATGCCATCAATATCTTTTAGTCTTGTGTTTGCTTCTGTGAGGGCTTGCAGAATTAAATGATCAAGAATTTCAACATGGGCACGAGCGGCAATTTCAGGAACAACACCGCCGTAAGGTGCATGATGATCAATTTGACTCCAAACAATATTGGAAAGAATTCGGCTGTTTGATTTATTGTTGTATTCAATGACAGCCGCTGCCGTTTCATCACAACTTGTTTCTATTCCCAACAGACGCATTTTAAACAAAACCTTATTTGAACCTTCTTTCCTGCGTGCGTATCATGAACAGAAAAAGATGCAAAGCATTTCTCTTAAGAGACAGGATAATGAATTATAAAATGCTAAATGTTTATCCTAACGATAAAGAAAACCATTAAACACCACTCTCTTTACACTTAATAAAAGAGCAAGCCAGCACCACCATCACACCCTTGGACCTACTCTAAAATATTGTAACAGCCCTACAGTCCCTGAGGCAAGTCCATATGAAGCATGTCCTTTCTTGTCTAATTTTGATCTACATGACCCACCCGCTTGTGATGTACAAGCAAATGATTTTATTTGATTCAATATGAAAGAAATTTGAAATGAAAAAAGCCTCATATATTTGCAGTTCTTATATCAATGACAAAATGATTAATGATCTTTATAAATTAAAATATTTCTTGTCTGTGGGGATAAAGCAGGAATAAAAACACGTCGTGACTGACGACGTTGTACGAGTAATCCTTGATAGATACGTTTTTGCGCCTGACAGATTAAAAGTCCACCAAAATAAGGAAAAAGATAGCGTGCAAATGGCTCATAAAAAAATGAGAACAATCGCGAAACATAACTTGTAGAAGGCATATAATGGATAATTTCTTGTATTGGCCCAGAGACAAAATTTGTCTTTTCAAGCAAACGAATAATCTGTTGTCGAGTATAAGGTTCGCCGTAACCAAAAGGCGTTGTCGTATTACGTGCCCAAAAGCCAGAGCGATTAGGAACAATGACAATCAAATGACCATTGGGGGCTAAAACACGCCATATTTCATTCAACGTTTCAAATGAATTCTCTGTATATTCCAAGGCATGGACCAATAAAATACAATCAACCGATGCATCAGAAAGCGGCAAATCTTCTTCAAAAACAAGCGCTGTAGCAACTTTCTCACCACAAGGCCAAGACGAAGCACCTTGTCTTGCTGGCATAAAAGCAAAACATTGTTGAGTACGTTTACGCAATGCAGAAAGATAAGGAGGTGCATAACCCAACCCCATAACCCGTTTATCCGAAAGATCGGGCCACCATAAATTCAATTGGTCACACAGCGTCTTTTGCACACGCAATCCAAGTGCAGAAGCATAAAAATCTTTCAGTGTAATGATATCCAACTTAATATACCATGTAGAAATAAATTTCAAAATACTACAGTTTTTATCTACTCAACCTATATGGACTTCTACGCTTTCTCCGCAATAGCGAACATTTTAATATTTCACATTTTAAACTTAAATAACCCTAAAAAACGTACAATAGGTGATTATTGTACCACAAGCGCTTTAATTAAGAAAAAAGCCAACAATTTATTAATTAAAATGTAGTAATCTTTCAAGATAGTTTTTTTCTACTTCTGGAATATGATCCTTACCAAGGCGTTTTCGAATTTCATCCAAAATTTGCCGCGTACGCATTTGATCACTTTCTTGTGGGAGAGCCTCACCTTCTTGTCCTTTATCTGTTTTTGAAGAAAGTGGACGCCCTAACGGATCTTTGGGACTAGAATCAGCGTTTTGAGCATTTCCTGTTTCTTTGAGTTTTTCACGCATTTTTTTCAAAACACTTTGGGCACCTTGTCGCAAAGATTCCAAAGCATCAGACTGATTTTGTATAGATGCCTGATGATTTTCATGATCAAGAGCATCTTCTGCAGAATTCATTTTTTCTTCCGCTTTTTTCAATGCACCACCTGTTTCAAATCCCTGTTTTGATAATTCTTTTTCTAATGTTGATAATTCAGACTGCAATTCAGCCTGACGTTTTTTTAAAGATTTTTTTTGTTTTTCCAGTACACTTTCCCCGCGTTTTTGTTTCATCTCTAACTGATGTGTTTCATTGAGAATTTCTTGCTGACGACGCATTAAATCACCAAGTTTGTCCATCTTTTCTTTCATTTGCGCAGATTGACTTTTTTCTCCCTCATTTTTATTGCCTTTTTGTACATGCAAGTGGTCAAGCGTCTGTTCAATTTCCGCCAAGAGCTGTTCCGCTGCTAAAGAAGAGCCCATTTTAGCCATTTCTTCAATGAGATTCAATTTTTCTTGTAATGTATCTTCAGAAAGATTAGGGTGTTTTGAACTTTTAGAATTTTTAGAAACTTGACTATCTAGCTCTTTTTCAGCCAAAGCTTGAATATACGCATCCATAGCTTGACGTAAATCTGCCATAAGCCGTTCAATTTCTGCCGGTGGAGCACCATATCGCAGTGCATCGCGTAAAGCAGCTTGTGCTTGTTTTAAATTTTTTTGCGCAGATTCAAGCTGATTGCCTTCAAGGCCTAAAGCAATCTGCCATAAATAATCCACCACACCACGCAAATCTTCTTCTGTTTGTGCCAAAGAAAGCCTTGTCCACGCACTCTGTAAAACAAGGAAATGCGTTACATTTTGAAGCCCCTTTTCTGGACGTACCAGCAAAGCAGAAAGCATATCCAATACACGTTCTCTCGCAGCAGCATCAAGAGCAAGTAAACGACGCAATTCACTAACCGCACGCGCAACAGGATTTGAGAAAACACGCTGCGGTAATATCATAACAAAAGTTTTACTATGACCTTTCTGTCCTGCGCCATCTTCTGCCACCAAAGTAATTTTGACTTGCGAACCCGCCCATGGATGCGCTGAGACATCATGCACTGTCCGCATTTTGCCTTTTCCACCCCGTGGGAGAAGAAGCTTTATTTCTGGTGCTTGATAAAGAGAAGAAGCATTTTTATGCTGAAAAAGAGGCTCTATTTCAACAAAAGCCTTTGTCACACCATAATCATCATCCAACACATACCGCAACTCTAACGACCCCGTTAAAATCCGCCCTGGTTTTTCCAGCCAATCAATTGTTGGTTTCTTATCTTTTATCACCAGCAAATGCCACTGCTGTTTTTTACGACGTGATGAGATAAACAAATCCATTGAATGCTCTAAATGGGTTTCAAAATGAATGATTGGATCATTGAAAGCCGTTTGTTCCGTTTTCTCTGAAAACACAACTTTCTGCCCATCTTCTACATTTTTTGCTTTAACTGTAACACCAGCCCCATTGACAACACGCACAACCACATCACTTCCTTCAGGAATTTCCAGTTGTGTCTTCTCATCTTTTGTCAAATAAATTGGCGCCACGCCGGTATAAGCAGGTGGTGTTACCCATGCATCAATCCGCATGAGTTTTTCATCAATCACAGGACGAAAATCAAAAGCATCAGCCAAACGTCCCCCACGTGAACCAAAAGAAAAGCTAAAGGCACACACAAAAAGGAGGACACACAAAGCCCTCAAAGCCAAAGGATCATAAGCTGCACTATTAAGAGAAATAAATCCAGTTTTTAAATGGTATAATTGTTTTGCCATTCGGCGTTGATGCTCACGCCAAATAACAGCACTAAAATCTTCTTCAATTTCAGAACATATGTGATCTGTCTGAATATTCAAAGGCTTGTGTTTAAGATTATTAACACGTTCAAGACGGTGATCCACTTCCCGCATTGTAGGAAACCGAAAACCAATAAGAAAAAATAAACTCGCCCCAGTAAAAACAAGTAAAACCCCAAGTAAGAGCCAATGGGACCAATAGCCTAAAACGCCAAAAAGCCCTAACCAGCTAAACGAACAAAAGAGACTGAGAACAAGGAAAAATGGCAATAACCGTATCCATATCCGTTCAAATGAAAGAATCCCCCACATCAAAATGCGCACACACAAAAGCTTTATTTCAAAGCTCCTGATGTTTTTATTTTTCATAAACAAGCATTTTTCCCCTTTTACCGTGATGTATTAAAATCATAAAATCCATATAAGACAATTTCCAGAAAATAAATTGTTTCATCAAAGTTTAGTAAAAATAAGACCAAAAACATTTAAGAATTTTCGATCCAACTAGGAATATGATCACATTCCATCAATTGAGCATAATCAAGACGCGGACGAATAACCGCATAACGCGTATCTTGAACGAGAACTTCAGGGATCAAAAGTCGACTATTATAAGTACTTGCCATCACAGCACCGTAAGCCCCAGCCTGCGTAATTGCCAAAAGATCACCGGATGTCAAAATCGGCAAACGGCGATCTAATGCTAAATAATCACCAGTCTCACAAACGGAACCCACAATATCTGCACGAATAAGAGGAGCGTCTTTTACTGCTTGTTTCACAAGGACGACATTCTGCCAAGCATCATAAAGCGTTGGACGCATCAGGTCATTCATCGCCGCATCCACAATAACAAAATTTCGCCCTTGTCCCTTTTTTAAATAGAGAACAGAGGTTACCAACACACCAGCTTGACCCACAATGCTGCGCCCCGGCTCCACAACAATATTAATCCCCAAAGGAGCAATATGCTTCTTTACCAGCGCAGCATAATCAAAAGGAGAGGGTACGCTATGTTGTTCACAACCATAGGCAATACCAAGCCCACCACCAATATCTATATGCGTTATTGCATAACCATCGCTCCACAATTGACGCACACAATCTGCAATAAGAAGGAATGCCTCCTCAAACGGCTTTAAATCACAAATTTGACTGCCAATATGCATATCGATACCGCAAACATGCAATCCAGGTAAAGAGACAGCCTTTTTGTAAGCCTCTCTCGCCAATATCAATGGAATACCAAACTTATTTTCAGATTTCCCTGTTGTAATTTTCTTATGAGTCTTTGCATCAACATCTGGATTAATGCGCAATGAAACACGCGCTGTCTTTGACAAAGCAACAGCACGTTGTGACAACTGTTCAAGTTCTGGTTCTGATTCAACATTAAAACAATAAATATTCTGAGAAAGAGCAAAATCTATCTCTCTCACGGTTTTGCCAACACCAGAATAAACAATACGATGTGCCGGAATACCAACAGCAAGGGCGCGCCGTAATTCACCTTCTGAAACCACATCAGCGCCCGCCTCATTTGCTGCTAAAAGCCGTAAAATTGCTTGATTAGAATTGGCTTTAACCGCATAAGCAATCAGACTGGGCATCCCTTGAAATGCCTTTTGATAGTCCTTAAAACGTGTAACCAATGCATTAGCCGAATAACAATAAAAAGGAGTTTCTACCTCCTGCGCAAGAGCCGCAAGCGAACACCCTTCAGCATGAAGCATGCCTTGATGGTAGGGGAAAAAATTCATATTTTCCTCCTACTTTATCAAACGATCAAGAATAAACGGTTGATCATCTTCACTTTTAACAGCAGATGTTCCCTGCACAGACTTTCCCAAACTTGCAGGAGGTTCCTCCAATGATCCTTTACGCCCACACCCAACAACACCAACGCCCCCCAAAAGGACAATCATAAACCCCTTTATTATAATTTTCATCTGCCCTCTTTCCTTATCTTCATCTCTTTTTTTTACCTTTAAAATACAATCACTCAAGCGCTCACAAGGCGTTTTTTCCAATAGGCAATTTGCCGAAGGATCTCTAAAGGCGCTGTTCCTCCAAAGCTTTTGCGACTTTCAACAGATTTTTCAACAGTCAAAACATCAAAAAGTGTCACATTGATATCAGGACATATTGTTTGAAGCTCATCCAATGATAAATCCTGAAGACGGCACTGTTTTTTTTCTGCCAATGCCACAGCTTGCCCTGTCATGTGATGTGCTTCACGAAAAGGAATTCCTAATTCGCGAACAAGCCAATCAGCAAAATCTGTCGCTGTTGCATATCCCAAATCTGCGGCTTGTTTCATGGCTTCTTTATTCACGTTCAAATCAGCAATCATTCCTGTCATTGCCGCCAGTGATAATTCTAAACTCAAAGCCCCATCAAACACATATTGTTTATCTTCTTGCATATCCTTTGAATAAGCAAGCGGTAACCCTTTCATCACCGTTAACAGTCCCATAAGCGCACCATTTAATCGACCTGCTTTTGCCCGTACTAATTCGGCCGCATCAGGATTTCTCTTTTGTGGCATAATAGACGAACCCGTTGAAAAAGCATCTGACAAACGAATAAAACAAAATTGTTGACTTGACCAAAGAATGATTTCTTCTGCTAAACGCGAAAGATGCATGGCACAAAGAGCACCAGCGCTTAAAAATTCCAAGGCAAAGTCACGATCAGAAACACTATCTATTGAATTGCGTGTAGGTTCTCGAAAACCTAGTGCTTGTGCTGTCATAAAGCGATCAATCGGAAAACTTGTTCCTGCCAAAGCCGCAGCCCCCAAAGGTGATTCATTCATTCGTTCAATAGCATCACGCATCCGCGATAAATCGCGACCAAACATTTCAACATAAGCCATCATATAATGACCAAATGTAACGGGCTGTGCCGATTGTAAATGTGTAAATCCAGGCATAAAGGTATTGACATGTTTTTCTGCAAGAGCAAGTAACTGTTTTATCAACTCCTTTAAAGCTTGTGCTATTTTCTGTAATGCCTCACGAACCCACAACCGAAAATCAACAGCCACTTGATCATTGCGTGAACGCGCCGTATGCAAACGCCCAGCAACAGGACCAATCAACGCACTCAGCCGCGCTTCAATATTCATATGAATATCTTCAAGCTTTCGTGAAAAAACAAATGTCCCTTCTTCAATTTCTTGAAGAATAATTTTTAAACCATGAGAAATTTTTTCATAATCAGACTGTAAAATAATCTTTGTTTGCGCTAACATCGCAGCATGAGAGAGCGAACCTTGAATATCTTGCCGATAGAGTTTTTGATCAACATCAATTAAGGTGTTAATTTCTTCCATAACTGTAGCAGGTCCTGCGATAAACCGTCCCCCCCACATTGGATTCTTTAACTTCTCATCTGTCATATTCTAAAAACACCCATAAAAAGGACAAAATCATGATTCTTCAAAATTTTAATAGTCCAAAAAAGAAAAACAAAAAGAGGCAAAGTTTCATAGCATCCTTTTTTGTGGCCATTATCTTAGTTGGTATCAGTTTATACGCAATAAAAAATCATCATGACAAGACAGTCTCCTCTTTTGCCAACACCATTTCAAAAGAAAAGACAGAAAAAATACAAGACAAAAAAATGATGACAATCCAAAAAGCCGCAACAGGTTTTTTTGCTCACATGCGATTTACGGATACACCCTTAGATATGAATACCCTCTCTTTTAAGGATATTCAAGGAAAAGACCACACAATCGCTGAATTTAACGGAAAACCGATACTCATCAATCTATGGGCTATCTGGTGCGTGCCCTGTCGCACAGAAATGCCTGAACTTGCAGCATTAAAACGCGAACTGGGTGGAGAAAACTTTGATGTTATAGCGATTAATATCGATAAAGCCGCTTCTGTGGAAAAAATTCAGCAATTTTTGCAAGACATTCATGCAGATAATTTAGTCTACTATCGCGATGAAACCATGAATATCTTTAACGACATGAGAAAACAAGGACTTGCTTTAGGACTCCCCATTACATTTCTCATTGATAAAAAGGGGTATCTTATTGCTTCCTATAATGGAGCAGCGCCATGGGCCAATAATGAAGCCAAAACACTCATAAAAGCTGTCATGAAAGAAGCACAATAATCTAATAACCACATCTTTTTAAACGTTGGATTTGACAATCCAACGCTGACAAAAAAGTAGAACGATCTTTTCTACAAAAAGGACGTGGTCCTCCTGTGATATGTCCCTGTCCTCGCAAATCTTCCATCAAATTGCGCACGACTAGAGCTTGACCGATTGAATTGTTATCAAAAATACGCCCCGTTGGCGAAAGACAAAGCCCACCAGACCGTACAACCCGTTCTGCCAAAAGGATATCACTAGTAATAACGATACTCGCCTCATGTACATGTTCTACAATCCAATCATCAGCCCTATCAAGCCCATCAGAAACAACGATTCTTTCAATGAGCTCTTCCTGGGGAAGAGAAAGAAAACGGTTTGCAACAATAAATGTTTTAAGCTGATAACGATTCATAACACGATAAATTTCAGCTTTTACAGGACAGGCATCCGCATCAACCAATAAAGTAATAGCTGGTCTTATTCCTTGCCCCATCTTTTGGCTTTCATATGATCTACATTTTTTCATTCACCGAGGCGATTGCCAACAATTGCGATAAAACATTATTGCAGCATTTATTTCACCCCCGAAAATAAAAATTGCGCTTAATATGTAAAGAAAAATAATGGCAACCATAATAGATGCTAACCCCGCATAGGTTGAAATATAATCAAACATCGTTAAATAGTGCGCAAAAGCAAGAGAAGCCATAAACCATACAAACATTGTCACCACGATTCCCGGTAAAATATCTATAAACTTCCGCTCTCCTGCTGGAAGCCATTTATGAACAATCAAAAGACTGATAAACAAAATAACGACAGCAATTGTATAACGCCATAAACGAATAATCCCAATATATTCAGTCATAAAAAAAGAATGATTTTGCATAATTTTGATCAGCAAAGGCGCTAAAATCAATAAAAAACTCATCACAACAAGACCAAAAGCTCCAAGGATGACAAAAAACAAACTTTGAAAACGACAAAATAACAAACTCCGTCGATCAGTCACACGGTACGCTTTATTCAAAGCTGTACGCAAAGCCTCTATTCCATTAGAAGCAAAATAAGCCGCTCCAATGACAGAAAGCGTCAACACACCTCCTTGATGAAGGGTTAAAACATTGACAATTTCCTGAGATAAAGGCTCAGCAATGACATCAGGCAATAGCTGTACGAGCGCTTTAATTTTTTGCGGTGTATAGGTAAAAGCCCCGAGAAAACGAGCAAAAGATGTTCCAAAAATAAAAAAAGGAAAAAATGCTAAAAGGCCTGACAGCGCAACATGGCTTGCAAAAGCACTTCCACTATCACGCCAATAATGACTTATTGCGTCACCAAAAATACGATAGCCATACCAAAAGATACTTCTTAACAAATCTCAATACTTTCTGGTAACATCCTTTTTTTAGTTATCTCATGCTGTATAAAAGCATCAAGACTTAAAAAAACATTTTTTAGTATAAAGGGCAATAATCCATGTGGTCAAGCCTCACCCTATTCAAAAACTGAAAAGCCAACGAATTTTACCAAACAAATTATCTCCTATTTAGAGCTTTTTATTTTATATTGAAAACTGCTCTCTATTAAAGAACACAAAAAAATAAAATCTGAAACAAAGATATTTCCATGAGTGCTTCTTTCCTTTTTAACGCTTAAATTAAAAGAGAATAGGCGGAAATGAGTTTTTATATTTACGCCTTTATATATTGTTCTCAAATAAAGTTTTTCCCTGCTTTAAAAGACCAATCAAGCAGATAGAATATTCTCACTCCAAACAAGCACATAAAAGCTAAAAAACGAGTACACTAAATCATATGAATATTTTTCTCAAACATGTTGCTTTATGAGATTTGAATATTCATTTACAATTGCCAGAAAAAATATACTGACCATCGATTGAAGAATGCGCCTCTGTTTTCATAAAACATTTTTTACGAGACAGCACCCATAATACAATCTAGCTTTGCATTGATTTACAGACATTCATACAAATACCCTGTCCCTAAAAAATCCCTCATCAATCTCTTGGTTATATTCGTAAAAATCAAATTTATAGGGCTATAATTCTTAGCTCGATAATGTGAATAATAACACCATAAAAGCATTTTATAAGTCTTTACCCTCAGCAATACAAAAAATTATTGAACAAAGCTTTTATCTTTCAAAAAATGACTTCTTTCCTTTTACAGACATGACTAATAAGAATTACATGTCCATTGATATGAAATAAATTGAATTTGAAGTCTATCTCTTTTCTCTCTCATTTACGCGAATTGGCTAACCAAAACAACAAGCCCCCCTCTGGGAGGGCAAAAACCATTTTGGAGCACAGGGTTGGAGATAAAGGTAAGCAATGCCACTTATCATACACAAACGACTGAAAACAATACCATATCTTCATTACAACAAACAATTTAAAAGAACAGATATCTAAAGGCGTGATAAGAATAAGCAAAACAACAGCACAAAATTCAAAAATCTCTTATTTTACATTCCCTCTTTAGAAACGCTATGACGCCCAAAATCAGGGGCATCAATTTCCTGGCCCGCTGCAATGATATTACGGCGCACAGCACGCGTACGCGTAAAAAAATTAAACAGTGTTTCACCATCACCTATACGAATTGCCTGTTCTAAAAAAGCAAGTCCTTCACCAAAACGACCCAACATTTCTAAAATAGCCTCTTTATTATGCAAACAAATATCGCGCCACATGACAGGATCAGAAGATGCCAAACGCGTAAAATCACGAAAACCGGAAGCAGAATAAGCAATCACTTCTGAATTGGTTACTTTTTCTAAATCACTCGCTGTCCCAACAGTATTATAAGCGATCAAATGTGGCAAATGTGAAACAATTGCTAAAACGAGATCATGATGCTTAGGCTCCATCTTTTCAACACGCGCCCCACAAGCTTCCCAAAACGCTGTCAACCGTGCAACTGCCGCTGCATCACTCTCCACAAAAGGCGTTAAAATACACCAGCGATTCATAAATAAATCAGCAAAACCAGCATCTGGTCCCGAATATTCCGTTCCAGCAATGGGATGTCCCGGAATAAAATGAACCGTTTTTGGCAATAAAGGCGCCATTTCTGTAATAACCAATTCTTTTGTAGAACCAACATCACTCACAATCGCTCCTGACTTTAAATGATTGTGAATGTTTTTTGCCACCTCTGCACTCGCTCCAACAGGAACAGAAATAATAACGAGATCAGCGCCTTCAACAGCCTTTGCATTATCCGTTGTATAAAAATCTCCAAGTTCTAATTCACGCGCTCTTTCCAGTGTTTCTTGTCGACGCGTTGCAATAGAAATCTGAGCTGAAAGATTTTTCTTTTTAATCACTCTTGCTAAAGAAGATCCAATCAAACCGATTCCAATGAGTGCTATTTTTTCAAATTGAATATGGAACATCTTTCACCTTTAAAGATTTTTTTCAATGGCAACAAAGATAGTTGTAAAAAAATCACGACTTTTTTGTTTGTTTATTCAAGAGTTATGCTCAAAATATTAAAAAACTACAACGAGAGAATAACGCTGTTTACCCATCATCACCTACGCAAACGAACAACAGATCATTTTATCTAGAAAATGCAAAAAATATGTAACGAAAAATTTAAAACCAAACTTCTAAATTCTTATTTCATTGCTTAATAAAATTCAACACTTTGATTTATAAAGATAATTATATTATTTTATATTATATATTGAAAGAGACCTCTTAAATACCGCAGAATTATTTCATTTTAAGCCTTCTTATGTTAAGTTTAATCAAAATCACGTCTTTTGCACCTCACAAGATGGATAGTATATGTATAAAAATACTTAAAAGAAGAAATAAAAAGCCTCACACTCTCTAATTTCAAGAACTAACGCAACAGTAGAAGTTAGCAAAGTACGCAATGAGTTCCGGTACACTTTTATTAAACGTAAAGACGATAGTGCCTACTAATGGCATTTACGAGAAGCTTTACCATTATCCTATTTATGAGCACCGTTGTGAAGTAGATATGACACGCATTGAAAAATGTTTTTAAGAAAGCGCATAAATTCGTAAGATAAATACATTCTGTCATATTTTTTTGTATGAAGAACGCGACATCTTCAAACCCTCTAATATCCACCCCATATTCTCATAAAAAATACCGAATATGCAAGATTTATCTGCCCTCTTATACCACTCACCACCCGTATGATTCACTTCACTAAAGGTTCTATGAACAATAAATATGAGAACGCATTTGATAAATCACCGTAAAAAGCGATTTTCCTTCAACCTCTACCTAATAACACAAGAGCTGTAATTGCTGAAAATGCCCTTGTGCTATACGCAAAATAAAAAATTATCATATTTTTAAATATGTTAAGCTGCCATTTGGCGTCGTGCAATAATTGTGAGTCCTAACAAAGCTTGACGAATAATGGCTTCACCCAAAAGCGGATTTTTACGGCTTTCTAAAACAGCCCTCTGAATTTTTTCCATTGCGTAAGAAATCTGTTCTAATTTCCAATATTTTAAAGCTTGTTCAACAATTTTTTTCCGTTGAAAAAAAATGGGAGGACGCGCTTGAGCAATCACCGTAAAAGGCGATTTTTCTTCAACCTCTACCTGATAACGCAAGAGCTGTAATTGCTGAAAATGCCTCTGTGCTGTACTTAAAATAAAAAAAAGCGCTCCCTGCAATGCTGCATATCGATTAAAATGTGCTTCAAAGCCTGATATATCGCCCAACAAAAGGGCATCAATGACTTCATCTTGAGAAAGAGCACTTACATCGCTTACAACAGCTTTCACATCTTCAAGGGTAATATGAACATTTGAAGCATAAAGACAAAGCTTTTCTAATTCACCTCGTGATACAAGACGATCTACCCCTAAACTTTCATGCAACCATCTACGTGCATCTAAAGAAAGAGTCTTCTTAAACTGTCCTAAAACCTCATCAATCAAACCGTCAAGAGAACGCATATCATCAGCAAAACAGGGCAAAGCCATTGCATTTTCTGCCGTTTCAATAGTATTGCGCAATCCTGTTCCTTTTTTTAAATCGCCTGCCTCAATAAGAATAAAACTCTGCTCTGGTGGTTTTTCAATTAAAAGTTTCAAGGCGGCAAGAAAACCTTTTTGGTTAGCAGCATTAGAGATCCATATCAAACGGTCTCCCCCAAAAAGCGAGAAAGTACGCGCTTCATTTTCCAAACGTGCGGGATCTTTATCAATTTCAGCAGCATCCAAACGGATTGTCGAAAATGGATCTTCTATTGCGACCTTTGTAAGCCTAGCAAAACGTTTGGCACGTTCACAAATAAGACCACGATCTAGCCCATAAATGAGAACAATAGGAAAAGAACGTGAGAAACGCGTTAGAAATTGATCAACCTCATGTGCTTTTTTCTGAGCCACATTATTAATCCATTAACAGTTCATCATTATCAAGAACGTCCCCGCGAACTTTCTGAAACATATGAATTAAATCATTAACATTCAATCCCTTACGTTCTTCATGACAGACATCCAAAATCACTTTTCCACCATGCAACATCAGAGTACGATCGCCATAATCAAGAGCTTGACGCATAGAATGGGTTACCATAATAGTCGTTAATTTTTTCTCTTCAACGATTTTTTCAGTCAACCGCATCACAAAATCAGCCATTCCAGGATCAAGTGCTGAGGTATGTTCATCAAGTAATAAAACATCTGCATGAGCTAATGTTGCCATCACAAGACAAACAGCTTGGCGTTGTCCACCGGATAAACTGTCCATAGGATTTTGAATATATGCTTCAAGACCAATGCCTAATTGAGCAATTTTCTCTCGAAAAAATTGTCTTTTTTCATGGTTTAAAGCTGAACGCAAACCACGACGATTTCCGCGAAGAGCGGCAAGAGCTAAATTTTCTTCAATTGTTAAAGAACCACAACTTCCCTTTAAAGAATCTTGAAAAACACAGGCAACCTTCCCAGCGCGTTCGCTAACTGATTGCCTAGAAACATTTTGTCCATTGATAACCACTTTTCCTGTCGAGGGAAGTGTTGCTCCCGCCAAAACACTGAGCAACGTTGATTTACCTGCACCATTTGAACCAATAACCGTAACAAAGCTACCCTGATCAATTTTGAGGTTAATATCAATTAAAGCCTGTTTTTCCAAAGGCGTTTGCGGTTTAAATGTGACCCCAACATGAAAAAGCTCAATCACGTTTACGCCTCCTCCAATAGCGTGGTACAATAAGAGTTAACACAACCAACAGTGACGTAATCAACTGAAGATCTGTCGACGTATCAATACCAATTCCATTAGCCTCAAATGCAAATTGCACGGCCACACGATAAAGAACTGACCCCACAATACAGCTGATTATAATCCAAAAAATATTGCGCGTACGAAAGAGCGTTTCCCCAATAATCACAGCAGCCAACCCAAAAACAATTGTACCAATTCCACCGGTAATATCTGTTGCAATTGCAGTTTGAATATAAAGAGAACCACCAAGCGCAACACAAGCATTAGAGAGCCCCATACCAAAATAAATCAATGCTGAAGTATGAACCCCTTGCGCCGTCGCCATCTGTGGATTAGCTCCCATTGCACGCATAGCAAGACCTATTTCACTTTCCAAAAAGCGCCAGATCAAGAATGCCACCACCAGCAATACAGCACCAACGAAAAGAGGACGCACAAAGATATCAGGTAACCCAAACAAATTATAAAAGGGTGTTAAAGCCGTATCAGAAAGCGCCAAATTAATATTAGAGCCTCCCATAATCCCCATAATACGGAGATTCACTGTATAAAGTGCTGACATTGTCAAAATAGAAGCCAAAAGATTCAAAATGCCAAAACGCAAATTCAACAGAGCTGTTAGCAAACCTGCTACCATACCCGCACAAAAAGCACATGCCATAGCTGTCCATGCATTAAAACCTAAAAGAATCAAGACGCCACAGACACAGGATCCAAGAAGAAACGAGCCATCAACTGTCAAATCCGGAAAATCCAAAACACGAAATGAGAGATAAACTCCTATAGCCACAAACGCATAAATAAGACCTAATTCCACAGCGCCAGAAAAGGCAAATATATTCATGTAAAGCAATCCCCAAGAAAACTAAACAGTTTTTATTGTATTAACACCCTATCAACAAAAGTTATTGAATCACTTTTGTTGCACGGTCAATAACGGCCTGCGGAATAACAATCCCCGCCTTTTCTGCTGCTTTCAAATCAATTCGAATGTCATTATTAGCTGCCTGCACAACATCAATATCACCAGGCTTTTCACCCTTTAGAATACGCACAACCAACTTCCCAGCATCAACCCCAACATCATAGAAATTCACACCTTGCGTCATAAAAGGACCACGTCCTATCGTATTCGCATCAACAGTAAATACAGGCATATTGGCTTCCTGGGTGACCTTTATGGCTCCCTCTAAAACAGACAGAATCGTATTATCAGCAGGAACAAAAATAACATCAACCTTCCCGATTAAAGCACGTGTTGCAGCTTGAACATCTGAAGGCTTTGGTGCCGATGAAGGAATGATTTCAATTCCAGTTTTTTTTGCGACATCCTTTAACGTCTTAAGGGTTGAAACAGAATTTGCTTCAGAAGCATTATAAAGATAACCAATTTTTTTCAAATCTGGTTTTACTTCCTGCAAAAGTTTAACACTTTCAGCAACATCGATACGATCAGAACTCCCCGTCATATTGCCGCCAGGCTTAGTCAGCGAAGAAACGATTTTAGCTCCGATAGGATCAGAAATCGCCGCAAAGACGATAGGTATTGTTTTTGTTGCTGCAAGCATTGTTTGTGCTGAAGGCGTGGTAATCGCTACAATAACATCGGGTTTATCACCAACAAATTTACGTGCAATTTGTGTTGCTGTTGAAATGTTTCCCTGTGCTGATAAAAAGGTCAGTTGAAAATTTTCACCTTGCTTATAACCATTTTCTGCAAGAACATCTTCCACACCTTTACGAACAGCATCCGCCGCAGGATGGATCATAATTTGTGTTAAAGCAACTTTAACGTGTTTAACTTGGTCATCCGCTTTTACAGCACTGTTCATCATAAAAACAGCTGCAACGACAATCCCTAATATACTTATTCTCTTCAACATTATATTCCACCCCTCTCCATGCAAAAATTAAAAAGGGGGTAATTTATTACTAAAAAATCTTCTAAAATCAATCTTTATTTTATTACATAGACAAAATAAATCAAACTGAGATGATATTTTTTTGTTGCAATTCATAGAAGCCTAAGCCATACAAGCAAAGTATGTATCGAATCAGTGAGCGGGTGTAGCTCAGGGGTAGAGCACAACCTTGCCAAGGTTGGGGTCGTGGGTTCGAATCCCATCGCCCGCTCCATTAAGTTTTGATTATTGAATTTTGATTTATTCGTTGTAGCTTGTCAGCGGGTTTTGTATATTTTGACACCAGGTTTTGTACCAATTTATTTTCTTTTAAAGGGTTTTTAAGGTGTTTTCAAAGGGTCTTCAAAGACCTTTCAAAGATCATTTAGAGCCTCTTTAATGAATTTCTTTCTCTTCTCCTAAAAATTATGATTTTTAATGATCAGTTCTTTTGCCAGAATCGTATTACAATCGCATTATTTGAGAAGCAGCATGCATAAAAAGGTATCTCTTCTTTTAACATAAAGTGAGTGACAGCTTTTCAGTTTTCTGAGGCATTATTAAAACAAAAGAAGCTTTGAGGAATTCGGTCAACTTGACCGAATTACACTTCGATATGCAATTGCGCAATTTTTGTACCATTACTTGTTTGAGGAATTGGGTAAACATTACCCTATTGCTGAACTCATGCAATTGGATCAACTTGATCCTATTCTTTAAGGAATAGGGACAAGTTGTCCCCATTGCTCTCCCACCCAAAGTGCAAACATTGCACGTTGATCTCAGAAAGCATTACAACCGATCAAAGGAGCAGGTTGCACTTTTGATCTTCCATTTCCTTCACATAAAATTTCATTGTGATCTGAATATTTCAAAAATAGGATCAACTTGACCCAATTTTTCTTCATCATGCAATTGTGCAATGTTTGCACTATTGCTCCTTTTAGCAATTGGTGCAAGTTGCACCAATTGCTCTAAATGTTCATCATCACCGATCAAAGGGTCAAGTTGACCCTTTGATTTTATGTTTCTCGAAGGTTTATTTTTCCCCTGCTTCTTTTCCCTTGTCTGGTGCTTCGAGTGTGATTTCTGTGGTGTAACCACTTTGCTTTTCATAGCGATGGGTAACGGTAGCGGCTTTCCATGGTCCATTGATTTCGCCTCGAAACCCTTGAAGCAGCAGCGGTTGACCCGCCATGATTTCAGGGCGCCCCTCAAGGCTTAAAGAACCACTGCCCACAGCACGGCAAAGTCGGTCTGATTCTGATGCAGCAGCAGCTTGTGCTTCTTCTTTACAAGTGTAACAACCACGCAGACAACGCACGGGACCACTAAAACCTGTCTGATGCTTGACTTGGCATTGCTGCCCTTTTGAGCGATCAAAATAAGCAGCTTCAATAGTGCCATATTGCGTGCGTGGCTCGAGACTAAATTCCCAATGGGAACATTCCTGTTGATGAATGGTCTGGAGGGGGAGATTGTCCCCGCTTAAAAATAAAAACTTATTGTCTTTGATTAAAAAACGCGCCTGCATCCGATCAGCAAGGCGGGTTAAAAAATCAATCGCCGATTGATCGGTGCGTACCACATAAGGCAAGGTTTGTTTGGTAAATTGTGGACTGACCTTTGCTTGATAACCATGACGTTTGGCAAGGGTCTCAACAATCTCAGCAATGGTTTTGTGGTCAAAATGTTCGCTTCCCTGTTCTTTGAGTTCTTTACGCATCGAGGCGCTTTTGCCACAAAGACGCAAGATTTCTCCATCACTGCCCCCACAACTGATCACCGATTCCACAACAAAACACCCCATAAAAGCACTGATGCTGTCCTGATAACCAAAGGTAACATGGAGCGCGCTGTTACTGGAGGGAATCTCTAAATCATTGCCGCTATCATCAAACTCTGCCTCGAATGTATCAGTTTCATTTCCCGCATGGTCTGTACAAGATATTGATTTATAATGATAATTTAGCGTTATTCATATTGAATTAGAACACCGAATAACGTAAGATTCTCTCATTTCAAATCTCTTTATCTTGAATCAATCAAAAGCACTCATTTGCACATCACAAGCGGGATGAGTGTGTGGATCAAATTTGTATAAGAAAGGAGTAAAAATGGTCCTTATGAACTGTCTTAATGCAAGATCTGTCGCAACATTGGGGGCTGGCAAATATAATGATGGTGCCGGCTTGTTACTCCATAAGCGTAAAGATGGTGGTGCTCAATGGATTTATCGCTATACCATTCACGGGCGCCGTCGCGAAATGGGTTTGGGTGCCTTAAGAGATGTCTTGCCTGAAAGCCCCTCATAACGCACCCAAACACTTTCCTTTTGCATGCTCTGTTCTGTCTTTTGCAAAACATCAACACCACCCGCCCGCAACAACAATGCTGCCCGCGCCCCTTCCGGCAATAAAGAGATGTGATACTCCCAAACCGGCTTGGTTTTGCCTAATGTTTGGCGAAACAATTGTGTATTCAAACGCCATTTCTTAAGCGCAAGATTGTTGAGACCGATCTTTGTTTTTGGCAATCCCGGCAAAGCCGCTTCAGCCAACTCAGCAATACTAAACCACTCTTTCATGGCTGCCCCCGTCTAATACGAACCGGAACCGCACGCATCGCTTTCAACCGCGCCGCAATCTCACGCTGTTCCTGCTGCAATCTTGCAATTTCTGCCAAACGCGCTTCATCCCCTTGCAACAGCAACAATCCATCTTCACTCACCACCTCATCCCAAAGCCAAAAGGCGCCCGTCGCCCGCACAAAAGCTTTAAAGCGTGGCAGGGAAATATCCACCTGCTTACTTTCCGCTACATAAGCATCCAAACTCGCCTTACTTAAACAACCAATGCCTAAATAATGCGCCATACGCTCTGCAATCACACTGCGCTCAACCAGACATTCACGCAAAGCTCGTGCCATCGCCCGCTTAATGCGAGAACGAAACCGCTCTAAATCAATCTGCGCAACGGGTTCACGGCAAGGAAAAACCGGACGTTGAAAAAAATCAAGCTGTTGGAAACCATGCCTCTTCATGCCTGCCCCTCCCCCGATTGTTTGTTCAAATAATCATAAAACCACGCCCGTGTCTGTGCATCCGCTCTCTGCCACACACTCAACAATTGAGCAAAAACCCGCTCTTGCTCATTAACTTTCGGGGGTATATTAATCCCATTGACCAAATCAACAGCCCGCCGTAAATCCCCTTCAACCTGTTGCAAAGCAATCGCCACCCGCCGTTGCGCAACCGGCTCCATCTTTGCCAACTTCAACAACTGCGCTTGGTTATCCGCCAATGCCGTCCCCCGCAAAACAGACCGCAACTCCGGCTGTAAATGCTGAGCAATGCGGTTGAGTCGTCTCACTGACTCTTCAGACAAACCAATGCGGTCCACCACATGTTTGGCAAAGTGCAAACCTTGCACTTTGCCATTTAAGTCACCATCATTTGGCAAAGGTGCAACTTGCACCTTTGCCACTTTGTCCCCTGCACCTGCGGTTTCATTGTCATTTGAAGAGGCACCTTCGTTTGTTTGAGCAATTCGGTCAACTTGACCGAATTGCTCTTTTTTAACCTTATATTGATTACTACCATCTCCACCACGTTGAATCTCCCCATACTTCTTTTCCCACAATTCGCGGTAAATCTGGACAAAAAGCGCACGGTCAATCACTGACAATTCATTGCGAAAGAGGTTTTCCGCTACTTCTAAAAGCGCAGCATTATCCTTATCAGCCTGCACCACAACGGCATCAATGTCACTATAGTCCAAAAGCTCCGCAGCACGCAGCCGATGCGCACCAGCAATAAGCGTGTAATTGCTTTCCTTAGCATTGGGGGTATGGCGCACCGTAATCGGATTCATCAATCCCTCCCGCGCCATCGATTGTGCAAGTGCCTTGGCATGCTCATCATCTACAGGGCGTATACGCTCCGGCACCACAATCACATCAAGAGCAAGCTTCTGAAACTGTGCCATCACGCCCCCGCCTTTGCCATTTCTTTAAAAAATAAATCCATCGCACGCCCCGCCCACCTTTGATAGGCTCTAGCAAAGACAGGCTCTTCCAAACGCAGATTAATTGTACGCAAAGAGCGAGCAACAGCAGTGCGTTCACGCTCTTGCATAGCGACAAGACGCCGCCGCGGAACTTCAAACTGATAATGCAAAATATGAATAACAATCTGTCGTGCTAATGCCGCATCAAATAAGCCATGCGGGGGGTCAATAATATATCGGATTGGCAAATGCCTAAATCCACCACTCACCGCCTTAAAAGAACAAGTCACCATAATGTGCAACCGTTCAGCTTCTGAATAAGGATTAAAAATTTCTTTTTTGGCATCGAGAGTCCATAAATTATAAGCCGCAACCATAACCACCCCCGATAAAGAAAACTTGACCCCCTAATCGCCAAAACCAACCCATCCAATCGGCTGTTCCATGATGCAACTCTGTGCAATTTTTCTTGCCTATTTCGTATTGATCTTTAGACATTGATAAACCTTTTTATCTTATGGTATCTAAATACATGGCAAATGCGCAAAAACGCAAAGCCGTGTAACGAGGTTTAAGCAGCATTACCGCGCAAAGCAGAATGCGCACGCGAATCTGTATTGGCATGTTTTGCTGCTTTAAAAATGCGACGGCGACTTTTGGGGTAGCGGTCACTAAAAACCTGCTCGACGGGCAAACCGATAAAATCGGCAATAGCACGTTCAGCTTTCTCGTTAGACCGTGTCCAAATGTGTTGAACACTGGATGACGAGAGTTGATAAGCTTTCGCGAGCTCCGCCAAGGTCATATTACGGCGGCGTAGCTCAGCTAAAATACTATGGCGATCCCATACTTGAATGCATGTTTGTGTGGTTGTCATAAACTTTCGCTCCTGCTTCAAACGGATGCTCAAACCATCCGTTTTTTGTGGGGTTAATTGTAAAATATCTGCCCTCTATATCGGGCGGTAATTAGATGTATAATGCCAAATTCGGCTTTTGTAAATACCGAAAATGGATTTGGAGTGATTTTTTTGGCACGCCCTGAAAAAGAACCTACAACAGAACTGGCAAAACGATTGCGTGAAATACGGCACACCCTTGGTTTTACAGAGCGCAAACAATTTGCTAAACATTTTGAAATCCCCGAAACGACTATGCGCAATTATGAAACGGGTTTGCAAGAACCCCCTGCATCTATAATGCGAATATATAAAGATCGCTGTGGAATATCCTTAGACTGGCTTGTCACTGGTGAAGGCGAAATGTTTAGTGACATGTCAAAAGCGAAAGCAGCAGGTTTTAAAGCACCCACCATTCCTGCTGGTCTCATGAAAAAGCTTGGTCGCATAGCTTATACAACCTATCGCGATGCTAAAATAAAACTCCCCCCTGAAGATATAGCGGAACTCGCGGCGGAACTTTATAAAAAACTGCAAGAGCTTGTTCAAGACATTAACGACACGGAAGAAATAGAGCTTACTTTGCCTCTCCTAAAATTGCATTTAAAGCGTCAAATAGAAGCTGAAAGAGCACATCTAGAAACTACACAAAATACGGCTTAATGCCTCTCTAAAATGAAAAATACAGGCGCGTTTCTCTTTACATTAAGAAACTTAAATAACACATTGTTTTTAAATAATTATTTTTACAAAAAATAGAAACGCGCCATATGGCGCATATCTTTTTTGCTTTTTTGGTCATTTTTGGCTGATTTTGGAGTCAATTGAACTTTTGGATTGATTTTTTTCAAAGGGTCTTCAAAGGCGGTTTTCTGGGCTTTCACAGACTTTTCAAAATTTTTCACAGGGTTTTCAAAGACCTTTCAAAGCCTTCTCTCATTTTTACCATGAAAACGCACTTTTTTCTGATTTTCGGTAATTTTCGCAATTTTAGGTGTCAAAATCTATTTTGACAAAACACACATTTAATACTAAATTTTATACATAAAAACAATAAATTATCACGTATTCCTATCTAATCCCACCTTTTCCCACTTAGTACAAAACCTACTGTCAAACTACACAGAAAAAATGGTCATTACTTATATGAAAGTGATTTAAGCGGCATTTCTCTAAGAAATCATTGTAATTTGCTAGATCCTTCGTGTAAAATAAGCTTGAGACAATTCCCACTGGTTTATGACGCTATTTGGCAACGATAACTTGTAACTTTGCTAGGATTATTTTTCCCAAAAGTATTTTCCCAACAATATTTTGTATTGCCTCTTACCATCCTGAAGATAATTTTTTAGTTTTAGTATTGGCGGCAGATCTTTTGCGGACTTGGTTATAGAAGCTTATGCAAAAGAATTTTGGATTGCCTTTAAGCCAACGGACTTTTTACAGCCCCAGTATTAACAGATCAATAAGAAATGATAAGGAAAACAAATGTTAGACAAGTCAAAAGTTGACTTATCATTAGAGAATAATTTTGTTCAAAGGTGCGTTTTTTACCAAAATTGTGTCCTCAAATGCAGGTTATTGATTTTTCAAATGGCGTATCTTCTGTTAATTCAACATGTGCTTCAGACACATTCAACATTATCTCTGCTAAAAATTTACAAGAAACTATACCTGTAGACCAAGAAAAATCTATAATCGATTCCTTTAATGCACAAAAACAACCTTTAGCTTGGTGGGTTGGACCTCATTCGTCTCACTATAACATCAATGAAGTTCTCTTGTCTGTGGGCTTAGAGCATGTTGAAACAGAAGTAGGAATGGCGGCTTTAGCGCAAGATATAAACTCACATGTTACTTCTATGCCGGATAACTTCAAAATCAAGGAAGTTGAATTACTTCAAGATTTCAGAGATTACGGAAATGTTATGGCATCCGTCTTCGAGCCTTTTGATGAAGAGGCGGTAAGATTTTATGAAACCATAGGTCATTTTTATAAAAAAGATCCCAATGTAGAGATGTTCGTTGGGTATATAAATAACAATCCTGTAGCCATATGTTTTTGTATAAAAGCGGATGGCATGGATGGTGTGTATGATATTGTCACCAATCCAGATTTTCAAAAAAGAGGTATTGGAACATTCATGACAAAAATTGCTATTAAGCATTTATAAAAAATTAGGTTTTATAAACTTTGGTGAATTTAAAGTTTGTTCCAATAAACACATGGTCATTTAACGGAAGACTCTTTTTTACGCATCACTTAAGAAAATTTATTACTTTCAGCAGAAATCAAATATAACCAACCAATCGATCAATAGCAAATATGATGGGATAAACGAGCTCTCGCCTTGTAAAAAGCCTTACCCTCTACCCTTTTTACCATCAAATTTTGACTTATAAGAGTCTCACACTCTCTTTTTTCACTTAAAGTTGCCTTTTATACACGATATATTAATCGTAAAAATATGTATATATGTATAAAAGCAATAAATATAACTTTTCTCTCTCATTTTTCTAAATACAAAACAACTGTTAAGTTACAATACGCTAACATTTATCAGTCATAAATCGCAAACAGGATATAATGACGAAATAAATCTACAGAGTGAAAATTTTCACAATAAACTGTTGTATCAATCTTTCCACAATGCATAAAAATGGTGAAGTGGACCTCGTCCTTTCCCTACTTTTAAAGCATTTGAGGCCGTTAAAGCGCCATGTAAATAGTTCTTTGCTTGTTTCACAGCGCAGTCTAAAGGCTGTGTAGGCAATAAAGCTGCAATGGCAGCAGAAATGGTACACCCTGTCCCGTGATCATGTGTGGTTGAAAAACGAGAAGCTTCAAGCATAACAAGATTTTCACAATCACAATAAAGATCTGGACTAGAATAATCATAATTTTCTATCCTATTTCTGGTAAGCCTATTCAAATGTCCACCTTTTAACAAAACCGCATGACACCCTAGCGCTAAGAGTCGTGGAGCATATTGATACATAGCCTCTAAAGACCATTGCACGTCACATCCCAATAACAGTGCAGCTTCAGGCAAATTTGGCGTGATCAAAGTTGACATCGGCACAAGAATATCACGCATAATTTCAATGGCGTCAGACTTTAAAAGAACATCACCACTTTTTGCAACCATAACCGGATCAAAAACAATGAAACGCGCTTTATGATAAGCAAGACGTTCTGCAATAACCTGTGCAATTTGGGCATTTGCAACCATACCAACTTTAACGGCATCAACGTGGATATCTTCAAAAACAGAATCAATTTGATCTGCAACAAAAGAAGCATCTAATGCCTGAAAAGAACGCACACCCTGAGTATTTTGTGCAACAACAGCTGTAACCACACTCATACCATAAGTTTTCATGGCTGAAAAAACCTTCAAATCCGCCTGCATTCCAGCGCCACCAGAAGGATCTGTTCCCGCAATAGATAAAATCCGTGGAATAAAAAGTTCACCTTTTTGTAATTCCATCAACCTCTTTCCTTCTGTTTTTAAATATCAGAAAATGAACTACCGAAAAAATAGATGCTCGAAAAAAAACATAAAGAAGATGTTTTCTTCTGTAAATTATATTATATACAAAGTCTTCTTATAGATATAAAATGGAAAATATAGTGCTTATCCTTCGTTCTATTCTTTTTACATTCGCTTTTTATACCACAACTTTCATACAAATGATTCTTTACGCTCCCGTTTATTTTCTCATGCCCCGAAAAAAGGCATGGATTGTTCCTAAAATATGGGCGCGCGTTACACTCTTTTTGCAAAAATACATCGCGGGTACACATTATGAAATTGAAGGATTAGAAAATCTCCCCAAAGGGGCCTATATCATTGCTCCAAAGCATCAATCTGCATGGGAAACTTTCAGCCTTGTTCCCTATTTTGATGATCCCACTCTCATTTTAAAACGTGAATTGATGTGGATTCCATTGTTCGGCTGGTATATGGCCAAAACACAAATTATCCCCATTAACCGCACAACGCCCATCAAAGCCTTAAAAACAGTTATACAAAAAGCAAAAGAGAAAGTAAAACAAGGGCGTCAAATCCTCATTTTTCCCGAAGGAACACGCCGACAACCCGGTCAGGAACCAGATTATAAATCAGGAATTGTCGCACTCTATAATGAATTAGAACTTCAAGTGGTTCCGATTGCGCATAATGCCGGCCTATATTGGCCCCGCAATAATTTCCGCCGCTATCCTGGAACAATTCGTGTTCGTATTCTTCCTCCAATAGAAGCTGGTTTAAGCAAACGTGACTTTCTAAATCAACTGATCCAAAAAACTGAAGAAGCGTGTGATGAACTGCTTCTCTTAGCAGCCCAAGATTCTAATCCTCCACCGTTACCCGCTTGTGCTATTAAAAAGATCCAAGCACTAAAATATCACGATAAAAATATTGACTGATAAAATAATAATCTCTTTTTAGATGAAACTCAAAGTAACAAATACAGGAGCATTTTTCCATCTTACTTAACCTATAAGGAAACACTAAAAATTTGCTTGCAGCTTATTCCAGAAAAAGAGAGTAATGTGTGAAACACAAAATATTGTTTAATATACTGATTATAAACCGTATCAAGAGAAGAGCAGTTGCAATATTAGAAGTTAATCAGTAGAATACGGTGGTTGTCTATACATCTATAAGCATAAATATAAGCACAAAAATTGTAATACCTAATGGACTATAGATGATATATTACAAGCTGTGCAAAGATATGGGGTGGGAGATAAAATAAAAAAATCTCTTTAAAAGAAATGCGTAGCTAAACAATAGCATGCTCTTTTTCAATGAAGAACATGATCAACGAATAAGGCATAGCGCAATATCCATGATTGAAAAGATATTGCATGAGGGGCTTTTGCAAGCCACGAAGTTGAACACAAAGGGGAAAATTAAAGAATGATCGTCTTTTTATCTCAGCAAAAAACGCATACGGCATTAACCATTTCCCCTCTTCTATCATAGACTTAAAAGCTTTTTGTGCTAAATTAAAACAGTTCTAAATCACTGATAAGAAGATATTGGATTTAAACTTAATGCAACGACTCTTTATTAATCTTTTTTTGTCTCTTATTTTGATCTTGACAAGCACTTTTGCTCTGTCTCAGCCTTTTATTTCTGTTGATGTTACAACGGGAAATATCTTAAAACATCATCAAGCTTTTGAGCGTTGGTATCCTGCTTCCTTAACAAAATTAATGACCGCTTATGTTATTTTTCGTGCCATGAGTCGAGGAGAAATTTCACCCAACAAACCTATTACCATCAGCGAATATGCCGCAAAAGCACCAGCATACCGTTCAGGCTATAAAGCTGGTTCTGTTCTCACACTTGATACAGCCTTAAGCATCACCATGGTTAAATCGACCAATGATTTGGCTATTGCCATGAGTGAAGCCGTTGCTGGTTCACAGAAAGCTTTTGTGCGCAAAATGAATAGCGAAGCTAAACGTTTAGGCATGTTTGGCACCCATTTTGCAAATGCAAGTGGGTTACCAGACCCTCAAAACTACTCCACGGCACGTGATATTGCTCTTTTAGCTGTCCAAATACGTCGGGAATTTCCACAGTATGCTCATTATTTTTCTATTCCAGCCATTGATTTTGGTAATAACCGAAAAATCCAGCATAACTCAAACAACCTCATTGGCCGCTTTTATGGAATAGACGGTATGAAAACAGGCTTTATTTGCGCCTCTGGTTTTAATCTTGTTGCATCAGCCACCCGCAATAAACGTACAATTATTGCTGTCATTCTAGGGGCAAACAACATAAGTGAAAGGGAAGAAAAAGCGGCGCAACTTCTTGAAATAGGTTTTTTGCATCAAGGAAGCGCCCAATTAACACTAGCAACATTAAAACCTTATGGGAACAACATAACACAAGCCAACAATATGAGACAACAAACATGTACGCCTGAAGCCATAAAAATGCATGCCAATTCATATGATGATCAAGGAAATATTATTCTCACCTCACCTTTTATCACTGCTCCACCTTCTTTTTCTCATCCTTTAGTAGTACACCTCATTCATACGCCACAAGCACCTAAAATAACAGTAAAACCACTAAAAAAACCCCATAGTCCGCATAAAAAACGCACAAACTATCCTATAAAAAAAGCCGTAAGCCATAATTCATAATTTATGATTAATTATTTTGCCCCATTTTCTCAAAACCACAAATATCGTAAAATTCTCTCATTTCAAATCCATCGCTGTTAAATCGATTAAAATCTATCTCTTTCACGTCACAAAGTGGATAAGCATATATAGATAAAATAATTAAAGTAAGGAATTTAAGGAATTAAAACTCTTCCTATAAGGGCTTTCAAGTGCCAAGAATGATCATAAATACAAGCACTAAAAAGTGGTATGATTACACCCGCTCTCACCTTTATAAACTTAAAAGTGGTGATAAAATAGATTTCATAGGCAATTGTCCATCACATATCTTTCACGAGCCCCATTATAAATGGGGATTGACGTCATAAGGTATGTTTCCTTAAAATAGAACTGCAGTTGATGATTAAAATGAAAATGAAGCGCATTCCTCTCACGCTTATTACTGGTTTTTTAGGCTCTGGTAAAACAACTTTGCTCAACCGTATGCTACAAGACCCTCTCTTAACGGAATGTGCTGTTATCATCAATGAATTCGGCGAAATTAGTATTGACCACCTTCTAGTTGAAAAGGCGACAGAAGGAATTATTGAGCTTGCAAATGGTTGCTTATGCTGCAATTTACGCAGTGATCTCATTTATACATTAATTGATTTAATCAATCGCATCCAGACAGGACAAATCAAACAACTCAATCATATTATCATTGAAACAACAGGAATGGCTGATCCCGCCCCTATTTTACAAATACTTTTAAGCCACCCACTGTTTATTCAAACACTGTCCATAAATGCTGTTCTTGCAACATTTGATACATTAAGCACTCTTTCCATATGCGAGCGCTATCCTGAAATATATAAACAATTAATCCTTGCTGACAAAATCATTCTCACCAAAACAGATCTCACAGCCCCACAAACCCTTTCAAATAAGCTCCTTAACACACTCAAAAGAATGAATCCTACAGCACAAATCATTGATGTCCACTCTGAAGATTTCTGCTCAAATATATTAATAAATCACACATTATGGAATGAAACAGGAGAAAACACACACTTTAAGCAAAATCTTACGACGGCTCTACATGATCACCCTCCCCATAAAACCATTCGTACCTTTTCACTAGACTGTGAAGATCTTGTTGATTATGCCACAATTGAAACTTTTTTAGATCTCCTACAAAAACGTTATGGTGCAAAGTTACTCCGTATTAAAGCAATTATTGCATTGCGTGATGATCCTCATCGCCCACTTGTATTACATGGCGTACAAACATTTTTCCATCCCCCTATAAGGTTGCCAGCATGGCCAAAAGGAATAAAACAAACACGTTTTGTCATCATTGCCGATGGTGTTGAAAAAGAAGCGATACAAAAACTTCTCAATGCTTTTTTTAATAAACCAGCAATAGATACTGCCGACAAAACAGCTCTCTTAGAAAACCCTCTCATCATTCCAGGAATAAAGTTTTAATGCTTCCCTTTAATGACATAACATTAAATCCATTGAGCCATAACTTCTTTACGCTTTAAAAAAACAAAAAAGCTCCACCATAGATTTTTCCATCCCCCAATTTTTAGTAGCTCTTAGCACGTGAGAGGATTTCATTAGAGGCATTTTTATTGATTAAAGATAAACAGATTTTCAGATAAAAGACCTCATGATATTCAAGCTCTTATTCAAATGGAAAAAAGTTATAAATTATTATTATAAATTAAATTGTTATGATAAATTTTTTTAATATTTACTAATCTGTAATTAGGTTGTTTTTTCTCAACATAAACTTCATCTGCAAATAACTTCATGTGATTCATTTCACAATCCCATTGGACACATTTTTAGTTTTAAATATTCCGCTAAACTCTATATTTCCCTAGCTAATTGAAACAAAATCCTCTTAAGTTTAAGCAAAAAACTAATATCAAACAGAAATATCGTCTTTTTAGATGTATGTATATATCTTATAACCCAAGCAGGATAAGATAATATTTTACAGCATGAAATAATAAAACCATAAAATATTATCTTATTGAAAATAAAAAGAGAGGTGCGTTTTATATTAACCTACTCTCCACTAAAAAAAACCAAATTGCCCCCATATAGGTCTGCAAACAACCCACCTTCTCTGAGCCAATTGCTCTTAGTCCTCCCACACTTTATTTGATTTACTGACATAAAACTCTATAAAAAACTCAGCACTTTAAAGTATGGACGCCCCCTTAAACATTCCATATATAAAGTTTTTGCATATCCTATACGGCCATCATCATAAGCAATGATGTTTCACAATATAGACGAATAAAATAATACTCACTTCATTAAAGAAACTGAATTTTTATCAATATCGCGATTAAAAATGTAACGTTTTTCATACACTTCAACGACTGGAGGTTGACGATTTTCTTCAAAAAAATCATAACCTTTCTTAAGCATAACCCAAAATGGGTAATGAGGATCATTGCTATGACGTAACATGTTATCCTTGGTCATGCGGAAAGGAAAAGCCTGCAATTGGAATGCTCTTTGTCCTCCTTTAAAAGCATCCCGCGCAAAAGCATAAATTTGAGCCATATTCTTATCACTCATAGAATAACAACCGGCAGAAAAGCAAGAACCATGCACCATAAGATTGCTCCCTGTCCGACCATTTTCCTGATCATAAAGGTTAGGAAACCCTATATTAAAAGAAAGATAATATTTTGAATAAGGATTCATTTGCTTTGCTGTAATCGTATAAAAACCTTCTGGTGTCTGAAGATCCCCTTCTTTATATTTAGGTCCAAGCTTACCAGACCACTTACAAATACCATAGCGTGCAACCAAGATAAAAGGACCGGAACGAGATTGCTTCCAAACTTCAGCAAGATTTTCTTCTTTGAAAAAGCGCATTACAATTGGTGCATAAGGATCAATATCATACAAAGCCATTCTATTCTGGATTTCTTGCGGAAGAGGCTGCTCAACTTTAGCGCGAATAGAAGCTGGTAATCTCCCTTCACAGGCTGTCAATATTCCCATTACAAACAACACACACACAGCAAGGAATCTGTTAAATGTCATCGAAAAAACTCCAATCCAACACCCCTCATAAAAAACAACTTATGTTAATGACCGACCAATTTGAAGATACTTTTCCCTTCGCTCTTGTTTAAGAACTTCACCATCTTTTCCAGCCATAGCTTTTAAAGCCTCTGAAATAATTTCACCCGTTGCATCAATGGCAATCTCTTTATCACGATGTGCTCCTCCTAAAGGCTCTGAAATAATGCCATCAATAATCTTTAAGCGAAGTAAATCTTGAGCGGTAATACGCATATTCATTGCAGCATCTTTTGCACGCGCTGGATCACGCCATAAAATAGAAGCTGCTCCTTCTGGAGAAATAACCGAGTAAATCGCATGTTCCAACATATAAACTTTATTGGCAGCCGCAATTGCTATTGCCCCCCCAGAACCACCTTCTCCGATAACAACGGATACAACAGGAACCTTTAGGCGCAAAGTTGCGGCTGTTGATTGAGCAATTGCTTCTGCTTGCCCACGTTCTTCAGCGCTTACCCCAGGATAAGCACCCGCCGTATCGACAAAAGTAAGGAGTGGCAAACCAAATCGGTCAGCCATTTCCATAATACGAACAGCTTTACGATATCCTTCTGGACGTGCAGAACCAAAATTATAGCGCAAACGTGTTTGCGTATCGTGACCTTTCTCTTGACCAATGTAAGCTACTGCTTCCCCCTTAAAGCGTGCAAACCCAGCTTGAACAGCCTCATCTTCAGCAAACTTTCGATCTCCTGCCAAAGGTGTAACATCACTCAATAAGCGTTTAGAATAGTCCATAAAATGCGGACGGTCAGGATGACGAGCAACTTGTGTTTTTTGCCACGGCGACAATTTTTTATAGAGATCGCGCAATGCCGTTTTGGAACGTGTTTCAAGACGTGCAATCTCGTCACTCATATCAAGACTGCCTTTTTCCTGAGAAATTTTTTTTAATTCAAGAATTTTTCCATCAAGATCAGCAACTGGTTTTTCAAAATCAAGATAATTATGCATTCTGTACCAACTCATTCAGTGTCACTTATACACTTATAATTTTCTTTATAAAGTCTTTTCTAAAACATCACCTTTTCTTTAACGAGCCTTTTGCACATCGGCAAGTGGATGATGCTCATTAACGAGACGATAAAGTCCTTCTTCTAACACATGGGTATAAATCTGAGTGGTAGAAATATCAGAATGACCTAACAAATGTTGAACGGCCCGCAAATCAGCACCATTTTGCAAAAGATGGCTAGCAAAAGCATGACGTAACACATGGGGAGAAAAGCTTTCACTTTTTATTCCAGCCCTTTTAGCAAGATTCTTCAATTCTCGCGCAACAACTTGACGTGCAATATAGCCTGTTTTTGAATGGGCTGGAAAAAGATAAAGACTTTTCGCATCTTCTCCCTGATCACGTAAATTCAACCACTGCAAAAGAACTTGATAGGCTTTTTTTGATAACAGCACCATTCGTTCTTTTTTTCCCTTACCGCGAACCAAGATACTGTATGCTTTCCCTCGAACAGCCTGCACAGGCAGACTCACCAACTCACTAATGCGTAATCCTGTTGCATAAAGCATTTCGCTCAATAGCTGAAGACGCAATGCGCGCAGATAATCCTTAGATCCATACTCTGCTTGATTAACCTCCACCTGCGCCAAATCAAGAAATTTTGTCACCGCATCTTCACTGATAATTTTGGGCAAAGGACGCCCTTGGCGAGGGGCATCAATATCATTGGAAGGATCATCTACTCTTAATCCCTCTGCATAAAGAAACTGATAGAATTGACGCAATGTTGATAAACGGCGTGCTTGTGACGTTGCAGTAAAACCAAATGTATGCATGAGCGACAAAAGAGCAATAAGATCCTCTTTTTGTGCTGAAAGGAGCGAAACCGAATGCGAAGACAATTCCTCTTGCGCCCATTGTAAATCACGCTGATAAGCCGCAAGCGTATGAGCAGAAGCGCTTCGCTCAGCACTCATCATTTCAAGAAAACGCTCTATCACAATGTTACTTTTCATTAATTCATTCTCAAAGAAAGAGCCAGTGAATCCAAAGGGACATCAACAGACATATCCACAGTTACAGGGTCAACAAAAATGACAAGAATGATCATTATACTAAAAAGAATAGCAAGCAAAATGAAAAGAATCATCAAAAGTCTGGTTAATGTTGGCATAAAATAATAAACTTCCCCAAATACTCTATCTCTTATTTTATCCTATAAAGATTAACAGGAATTGACTTTAAAACAGATAAATGCCGAAATAAGCTATGAAAAGTAATAGACCCCAACATCAACCTCTCTCACAAATAAAAAGACAAGTCTCATCATCTCTTGATAAACGCGCTCTTGTGTTTGTTGGTCTTATGGGAGCAGGAAAATCAGTCATCGGAAAACGCGTTGCCACCATACTTGATTTACCCTTTTATGATTCTGATCAAGAAATTGAAAAAGCTTCAAAAATGACCATCACCGAACTCTTTAAAATTTATGGTGAATCAGAGTTCCGCGCTCTTGAACAGCGTGTTATTCTCAATCTTATAAAAAAAAGTCCTCTCATTTTAGCAACTGGTGGCGGTGCATACATAAATCAAAACATTCGAAAAGCCATTCATCAAAATGCTATATCTATCTGGCTCAAAGCCGACCTTGATATCCTCATGCAACGTGTCTCGAAGCGCAAAACGCGGCCCCTTCTCCAAACAGAAAACCCTAAAGAAACCATGCAAAAGCTCATGGACCAGCGTTATCCTATTTATGCAAAGGCAAACTTAACAATTCACACACATAAAGAAAGCTGTCTTACCGTAGCAAAAAATGTCATACGATCTATACATCACTATCTCGATACAGAAAAATAACCACAGGAACAACAAGCATGCAAACCAAAACCGTTACTGTTAAACTGGACAAGCGCTGTTATAATATCATCATTGGACCAAATCTCATTGCGCAAGCAGCTTTACAAATTAAGCATTCTCTTCAGAAAACGGATTTTCATCAAACGCGTTTAGCAATTGTTACAGATACAAATGTTGCACCTCTCCATTTGGATCCATTACAAGCAGAGTTAACAAAAAATAAAATTCACACTGTCCCTATTATTGTAGAAGCAGGAGAACAATCAAAATCATTTTCAACCTTGCAAACTGTTATCGACCAAATTCTTGCCGCACGCTTAGAAAGAGGTGACTGTGTGATTGCTTTTGGTGGCGGTGTGATTGGAGATCTAGCAGGATTTGCCGCAAGTATGATACGCCGCGGAATGAATTTCATTCAGATGCCCACAACGCTTCTTGCACAAATTGATTCTTCTGTTGGTGGAAAAACGGGCATCAACAGCCGATATGGTAAAAATCTTATTGGTGCTTTTTATCAACCGCAATGCGTTATTTCTGACACATCTGTTCTTGATACACTCCCACCACGCCAATTTCGCGCAGGTTATGCAGAAATGGTTAAATATGGTCTTATTAACCAACCTGAATTCTTTGCATGGCTTGAAAAAAACGGACAAAAAATTTTCTCCAATGGCCCCATGCGAACAGAAGCTATTGTCCGCTCATGCCAATTTAAAGCTGCCATAGTCGCCCGTGACGAATACGAAACAGGGGAGCGCGCACTCTTAAATCTCGGTCATACCTTTGGGCACATGCTTGAAACAGCAACCGCTTATGATTCCAAGCGCTTAATTCACGGTGAAGCTGTAGCAATTGGAATGATTCTGGCACATCAATTCTCTGCACAACTGAATCTATGTGACCCCACACTCATACATCGTATCGAAACACACCTTAAAGCTGTAGGTTTACCTATACGGTTAAAGGATATCCCAGGAGATCTACCAGATGCTGAAACATTGATGAATCTCATTGCTCAAGATAAAAAAGTTTCACAAAACAATTTGACCTTTATTTTAACACGGGGACTTGGCCAATCATTTATTGCAAAAAATGTTCCATCAGATGCAGTTTTATCCTTTTTGGAACAAAAATTAACAGAAATTCGTTAATTCATATTGAATATAATTGATTCGTTTTTATACTTCTATTAAAGGAATAGTTATGATGATGTCTACGTAGCTCAGTAGGATAGAGCACAGGATTCCTAAAGAAATTGGGCGCCTTGAGGAGAAATCCTCAAAGTGGATCTGCTCAAATTCGGGGAAAGCTTCATGGGCAAAACTATATGCCAATCCCGAGCCAAGCCTCTCTTAACATGAGAGGAAGGTGTAGAGACTGAACGGGCAGCACCTAAAAGGCGCAAGCTTTACGGTGAAGAGACAGTCCAGACCACAAACAGCTTTTAACGCTGGCGGTGAAAATCGAAGTGGTATGAATCCTGGGGTCGCAGGTTCGAATCCTGCCGTAGACACCATCTTATTAAGACAAATTACTTTTCATATAGGGAAGCATTATGAAAAAAACTCTACAAATTTTAGGATTTTTTTCCTCTTTATTATTTTTCAATGTTAGCAGCACCTTAGCTGCAGCTTTAGTCATTGAAGTGTCAGGTAATCCAGAAACACAAACCGTAACCTATCAATGTGATATGGGTACAAATAAAGAACGCGTTGAAGCAACTTATCACAACACTGACGATTTTTCATTGGTTGATTTCAAATGGAAAGGCGATCGTATTATCGCTGCGAATGTTATTGCTGCTTCTGGAGCAAAATATGTAGGGGAGCAGTATATCTGGTGGGAGAAAAATAAAGAAGTAACACTTTATGATCTTATCCAAGATCCAGAAGAAAAAAAGCCCATCCTCTGTAAGGATGAATCACTGTTATTATTTTAAATAACTGAGGAAATATCATGAAAAAAATTGCTTTTATTGTGGGATTTTTTATTTCTTTAAGCCTACCGCTATTCGGTTCACTTAATGCTTTTGCAGGCTCTTTAGTTATTGAAGTGCCAGATGATCCAGAGCCAACAACAGAAGTTACTACCTATCAATGTGAAACAGGTACAAGTAAAGAGCATGTTGAAGTAACCTATCTCAATGCGGGTAATATTTCGCTTGTTGATTTCAAATGGCAAGAAAAGCGCATCATCGCTTCCCGCAGCATAAGTGCTTCTGGAGCAAAATATATGGGAGGACCCTATATATGGTGGACAAAAGGAAACGAAGCCACACTTTCTGATCTCATTAATGATCCAGAAGAAAAAAATCTTATTCAATGTGTAGAAGAACAAAAAACAGAATAAAAAAAGCTTATAGTGTCTTAAAAATCGCTCTGGCTCGTGTCACGTGACATTTCGTCGGAAACAGAGGTTTTTTTTTCCCTCTGACGTGATAAAAGAGCCAGCGGTTTTTCTAATTTATTTTCTGAATAGTGTCGGTAAGCCGCTGCTTGCGATATCAACATAGAAGCGGCCGGTATAGTTACAAGTAAAAAAATCATCAACAAAAATTCATGAAAAACAAAATGATGATCTACAAAAATTGAATAAAGAAACGACGCAACAAGAATACTACCAGCGCCCCAACTTGTACTGAGTGAAAGCATATGTAAACGCTTATAAAAACTGGGAAGACGCACCAATCCTATCGTTCCAATCAACGTAAGACCCGATCCTAAGATCAAAAAAACCGTAACAGCAACAGCAACAATAAGCGATACATCATCCTTCATTCAATAATCTCCCCTCGCATGAGGAATTTTGCCAACGCAATACTTGATACAGGGCCCAATAAGCCAACAATGAGAGCTGCCACAAAATAAATGGTTGTGCCTGAACGGATATCAAATGTCAAAAATAAAAGAATAGTGATTATATAAAGAGCATCCAACCCCACAATCCGATCTTGCGCTCGTGGACCACGAATCAGCCGAAACAGTGCGAGAATCATTGCCAAACTTAAAAAAAATTGCGAAAGATAAAGCCCCCAATAAAGGATCACCATACTCATTAAAAAATCTCCAAAAGTAATTGCTCATAGCGTTTTTTGATCAATTTTTGGTAATCAAATCCATTTTCAAAATTTAAGACATGAAGCAAAAGTTCACTATTCTTTCTATTATAGGCAATCCAAATAGTCCCTGGAGTTGCTGAAAGAATACATGCCAAAACAGCTAAAGCTGTGCGACTTTCAAGCGAAATAGGCACCACAATAAAACCAGACTGCTGTGTTCGAGATCTTTTGGTTAAAACGAAGTAAGCCACAACAATATTTGAAATAATAGAATCAATAAACACACGAAAAAACAGCTTAAAAACGGCACGCCAACTTTTAATCGTTATTTTTTCCGGCTCAAGAAGCCGCATCATCCAGCCCCCAAATAAAGCAATGATAACGCCTAAAAGCAGTTGACCGAAACTAAAGCCATTTAAGATCAGCCACATAAAAATAATTGCTAAGCTAGAAAAAGAGAAAAAATAACGGTATTTCACTGATAAATTCCCCTATTTTCAAGAGAAAAATCATCTAAAACGCTGCCAATATAATTTTGAGGTTCATGCAAAGTTTTAGCTGTTTCAAGCATATAACGACTAACAGGACCAGCGACAATTGTAATAAGAAAACACAAAGCAAGTAGAACGGCAATGGGGGCAAATTCAATCACTTGCACCCGTGGAATCCTCCCTTCAAGAGAGATCCAAAAAGTTCGAATGCCCGTTCGTGTCATCGCAATAAAAGCCGCAAAACCAGAGAGATTGATAAAAGTTATAAAAAGCCAATCGTAATAAACAGGTAGAGAGGGAGAAATATTTTCTTTACTATGGTTTAAGAGTGCCACAAACATCATAAATTTAGAAACAAAACCAGAAAAAGGAGGCAGGCCAATAATCAAAAGTGCACAAAAACCAAAACAAGCTCCAAGAATTGCCAAAGCTACGGGTAAATAAGTGCCTACTTCATCTTCTTCCTCTTCTTCATCGTCCCCATAAACTTCCATTGTCACCGTCAAAACATTAGCTGCGACATCTTGACAGCGTTCAACCAATTCCACCAAAAGAAAAAAAGCGCCCAGTGCTAAAGTCGAGGAAACAATATAAAAGAGTGCTCCTGCGATCAGTGCTGTATTACCGATCCCGATTGCGCTCAACAATGTCCCAGAAGAGACCAAAATGCTATAAGCTGCCAAACGTACCAAGATTTGGCTTGCCAACACCCCAATAAAACCAAAAGCCATAGTAGCAAGCCCACCGTAAAACAAAACCGTTTGACCAAAATGGTTAAAATGTCCACTTTCTGGTCCAAACCATAACAATGTTAAGCGTAAAATAATATAAATACCGACTTTGCTTAAAAGTGCAAAAGAAGCCCCAACAGGTGCTACTGCTGCACTATAAGTTGGCATCAACCAAAAATTCAATGGCCACACCCCTGCTTTAATTAAGAAAGCAATTCCCAAAAGAGCAGCCCCTATTTCAAATAAAGTCATATCGCTAGAAGCTATATATTGCATTTTTACAGCCAAATCAGCCATATTGAGGGTACCTACGATTCCATAAATAAGTGCCGCACCAATGAGAAAAAACAACGAAGCAACCAGATTAATCACGACATAATGCAACCCAGCACGCACACGTAGCGGACCAGAACCATGCAACGCAAGCCCATAAGAGGCTGTTAACATCACTTCAAAAAATACAAATAAATTAAATAAATCACCTGTTAAAAAAGCGCCGTTTATTCCAACCATGAAAAATTGCATCAATGACTGAAAATGAGAACCCGCTTTATACCAATGAGCCCGCGCAAAAACCAACGAAGCACTGATCAACAAGCTAGAAAGCAAAAGCATCATAGCACTTAAGCGATCAAGCACCAAAACAATACCAAAAGGAGAAGGCCAACTACCAAGCCGATAAACATCCACAGCTGGTGCAACTTCAAGAGCACGCATCACCAATAAAACAGCAACAACAACCAACAATGCGGCAGAAAAAATACTTATGAGTGATTTCAGTTTTGAACGACGTTCATCATAGAAAAGAAGAAGGGCTCCAGTACTTAACGGCAAAAGAATTGGCATGATAAGAAGGTGATGCACACAAGCTTCCATCACTGTACCTCACGTCCATCAACATGATCTGAACCTGTTAAACCGCGTGAAACCAACAAGATAACCAAAAAGAGGGCTGTTGTTGCAAAACCGATCACAATTGAAGTTAAAACCAAAGCCTGTGGAAGAGGATCAACATAATTCGCCGGATTGATAGCCATCGTAGGATCAACAATTGGCGCTGCATTACTGCGTGGTCTACTCATTGCAAAGATGAAAAGATTAACACCATAGGATATCAAGGATAAACCAAGAATGACTTGAAAAGTTCGGGGGCGCAAAATGAGCCAAATTCCAGATCCAACAAGAACGCCAATGGCCAAAGAAAGAATAATTTCCATTAATTTTCCTTCTCTTTTAAAGTAGGTTTTTTACCGATTCGGTAACTACGAATGGATTGATGTGCAAGGGCAATTAAAATGAGAATTGTTGCTCCCAACACAAGAGAAAACACACCAAAATCAAACAAAAAAGCAGATGCTATAGGAATCTTTCCAATCAATGGCATATGAATATATTGGAAAAATGATGTTAAAAAAGGGTACCCAACAAACAAAGCCCCTGCTCCCGTGACAACCGATAGCAATAAGCCAAAGCCCATCCAGCGTAAAGGCAAAACTCTTAAATGATTTTCTACCCAACGAATATCCCGCGCAAGATACTGCAAAATAAAGCCTATCGCTAAAGTTACCCCTCCTACAAATCCCCCTCCAGGAAGATCATGTCCTCGCACAAATAGATAAAAAGAAAAAGCAATAATAACGGAAAAGAGCCACCCCATAATAACAGAAGGAATAGCGAGATAGTTTAAGATTGTATCCCCCACGTTTCGATCCGGTTGTGCTTTATCAAAAGCTTCCTGAACACGTTGTTGAAACGGCGGCTCAATACTTTCAGGAGCAGGACGGAATCGACGCAAAAGAGCAAAGACAGTTAAAGAAACACCCCCCAAAACCACAACCTCTCCCATCGTATCAAAACCACGAAAATCCACTAACAATACATTCACAACATTGCGACCACCTGCACCAGAATAAGCATTTTTCAGAAAAAAATTAGAAACCGTTGTCCCTTGAGGACGTGTCATCATCGCAAAAGAGAGCCATGCAACACCAGCACCTCCTATAATTGCTAAGATGAAATCACGGGCGCGACGTAAACGTACCCAAAAATGAACAGATGTTGGAGAAGAATTATACACACGCTTAGGCAACCAACGCAAACCAAGCAATAATAAAACAACTGTCACCACTTCAACAACCAATTGCGTTATAGCCAAATCGGGCGCAGAAAGCCATAAAAAGGTTGCACATGTCATTAACCCTGCTCCCCCCAAAAGCATGAGGGATGCAAGACGATGAAACTTTGCTTGCCAAGCGACTAAAATCGCGCACAATCCACCGACCAGCCAAATAACAAGAAAAGGAATATCAAGTGGAAAAAGCGGCAGCCCTCCTAGTGCGATTAAACCATCATGCCAAAGCAAAAGACCAACAAAAATAAAACATACAGTAAAAATCCAGTGCAACTGGATTTGCAAACGACGTGTTGACAAAAGAGCTTCCACCGCACGTGCCCATTTCCAAGAAATAATCACAAGAATGCGTTCAAAAATACGCGGTCCTTTCAAATGACGAAAAAAGGGAGCACCATCATCACAAGATAAAAAATAACGCCGCCCGACAACATAGAGCAAGCCTCCCCCTAATAAAGCCACCAAGCTCATCATTAATGGTGTATTAAACCCATGCCAAACAGCCAAGCTATAAGAGATCGTCATCGGTCCTAAAACAGATACAACAGCATTATCTAAAATAGGCCCGATTGTAAAATTAGGAAAAATACCAACAGCCAAACAAATAAACACCAAAAGTTCCATGGGTAAACGCATAAAATGCGGTGGTTCATGCGGTATTTTAGGTAATTCGTCCGATTTTGGTCCCCAAAAGACCCCATGAATAAAACGTATAGAATAGGTTACGCTAAATAGGCTAGCAAGTGTTGCTACATAGGGAGAAATCCAGTCAAGCCATGATTCCATGTGCGTTTCAACAGCTTCAGCAAAAAACATTTCTTTTGATAAAAAACCATTGAGCAAAGGAACACCAGCCATTGCCGCACTTGCTACTAAAGCAAGTGTTGCTGTAATCGGCATAGAGCGATAAAGACCTGTTAACTTGCGCATATCACGTGTTCCCGTTTCGTGATCAATAATGCCGGCAGCCATAAATAGAGACGCTTTAAAAGTAGCATGATTGGCCATATGAAAGATTGCTGCAACACACGCAAGGGGACTCCCAAGACTTAAAAGCGTGGTAATCAATCCAAGATGACTAATCGTTGAGTAAGCAAGCAGTCCCTTTAAATCTTGCTGAAACATAGAAAAATAAGCGCCAAGCAACAATGTTGAAAGTCCTGAAAAGCCAACTATCCAAAACCAAGTTTCTGTCCCAGAAAGCACGGGCCATAAACGAACTAACAAAAACAACCCTGCTTTTACCATCGTTGCCGAATGCAAATAAGCCGATACGGGTGTTGGAGCTGCCATCGCATTAGGTAACCAAAAATGAAAAGGAAACTGTGCGCTTTTTGTTAATCCACCCAATAAAATACAAATAAGGGTAGGGATATAAAGCGAACTTGATCGGATTACATCGCCAGACTGTAAAATTTTATCCAAATCAAAACTACCAACAATATACCCAATCAATAAAACCCCAATAAAAAGGGCAAAACCACCAAAACCTGTAATCGTTAAAGCCATACGCGCCCCTTCACGCGCACTGGCATTATGATACCAATAACCAATCAACAAAAAAGAAAAAATACTAGTAAGTTCCCAGAAAACAACCAAAAAGATGAGATTACCTGATAAAACAATCCCTGTCATTGAGCCCATAAAGGCTAGAAAAAAAGAAAAAAACCGTGGTACAGAATCCGCAGGATCCATATAATAACGGGCATAAACAACGACAAGCAACCCAATTCCTGTAATGAGCAAGCAAAAAAGCCACGATAAACCATCCATTCGGAGGATAAAATCACCCCCCCATTCTGGAAGCCAATGAATATTTAAACGGATAATGTGATTGCCGCGAATTGCTGGATAAAGCATGATAGTAAAAAGAAGGCTAAAAAGAGCAATGCCCCCAGCAAACCACGCTTCATTATTTTTTGCTGTCGAACGAAAAAAACCAATAACAGTACTTCCACAAAAGGGAAGCAAAATAAGCAATATCAACATTGCTTCCCGTACTGTCATTCTTTAAGCTCCATCCTGTCTTTAATATTTTGTCATTGACAAAACAAAAGTTTATATTTCCCCCCATTCCACACTTAACGATAATAAGATTTAATAAAACTTAAAAGTATTTAAATTTTTCAAAAAAACAATGCCCGCATAGAAATACTGCACACCAAACAAGCTTTCTTTTTTATTGTAAGAACAATAACACTCACGACAAGAAGCAATTAAAATTTTATTTAATTATTTCTATCCTTTAAAAAAACGCGATAAACACTGTTTACGCGAACCATGAAAAGGCTGAAAACTATTATCATTTTCTTTATAAGAGCGATAACGGGAACGACAAGATTTAATATGCTGTTTCAGCATCCATGGCTCTTTTTTTTCTAATTTTTCTGAAGAAGAGGTTAAAAAGATTCTTTTAGCACCTGATACAACTTTTAATGATGCGCTTTTTGTGCTTAAGTGCGGTGATGTCACAAAAGCCGCTTCAGGATACCACCAATTATCTTTATACTTAACGTAACCACGCCGATAATGATGATAACCCTTAAAACCATTAAGTTCTCTACGCCCCGTAAAAATCAAAGGCTCCGAACTCTCTTGGACAGAAGTCTGAGAAACCAGTTTGGCTTTAGCATCACCTTTATTTTGCCCCAAATGAACAAGAGCAGTTGTTATAATGAAAATACTGCTCATAAATAAAAAAGCTAAAGCATAATATAATTTTTTTTTCATACGCATAACGCAAAACTCAAACTAATAAATGACAGCCGTTACAGAAAGCCTTTCTATTGCTAGACAGAAACAGATTCTTTTCTTAAGATTCTTTTTTCTTGAGACATTCTGTTACTCTTTGTACTAAACGCTGATCTCAAGAATAAGATCCTTTAAAAAAGAATGAATAAATGATGATAAAAACCCCATACTATCTTATAGACAAATCGAAACTCATCAAAAATATGCAAATAATTTCTCGTTTACGAGAAATGTCCGAAGCAAAAGTTTTGCTTGCTTTGAAATGTTTTGCCACATGGAGTGTTTTTGATGTCATGTCTGAATTTATGGATGGAACCACCTCATCATCTCTTTATGAACTGCGTTTAGGAAGAGAAAAATTTGGCAAAGAAACCCATGCCTATTCGGTTGCTTGGGCTGATCACGAAATTGATGAAGCCTGTGGTTATGCAGATAAAATTATCTTTAACTCAATCCAGCAACTTCAACGCTTTTCTGATGCAACAAAAACCATTCAACGAGGTCTAAGATTAAATCCAGGAATAAGTGCATCCAATTTTGATCTTGCTAATCCCTCCCGCCCTTTTAGTCGCTTAGGAGAAACAAACCAAAGTGCTATTAAAGAAGTTCTACCTCTCATCAACGGCTTGATGATCCATAACAATTGTGAAAATGCTAACTTTAATCTTTTTAACCAAATGCTTGGGGTTATGGAAGAAAAATTTTCAGAACTTTTTTCTGCCGTAGATTGGATAAGCCTTGGTGGTGGAATTCATTTTACAGCTGAAAATTATCCTCTAGAAACTTTCGCAGAACGCTTAAAACAGTTTTCAGAAACCTATGGTGTCACTATTTTTCTAGAACCAGGAGAAGCTGCTATAACAAAAAGTACCACTCTAGAAGTCAGTGTTCTTGATACATTGTATAATGAAAAGAATCTTGCTATCGTTGATAGCTCAATCGAAGCACATATGCTTGATCTTCTCATTTACCGCGAAAATGCGAAATTAGAACCAAATCAAGGTCCGTATGAAATTATGGTCTGCGGCAAATCTTGCCTTGCCGGTGATATTTTTGGAACATTTCAATTTCCAAAACCTCTGAAAATAGGGGATAGACTGTCTTTTCAGGATACAGCAGGTTATACAATGGTCAAGAAAAACTGGTTTAATGGCGTTGCAATGCCTGCCATTGTCATAAAAGAATTTGATGGTACACTAACGCTTCAACGTCAATTTAACTATCATGATTATCAGATAAGTCTTTCATGAAAGAATAACCACAAAAAAACGTCATACAACAGTATTAAAAAGGAGATGAACCTACAATGAAAAAAAACGTTCTCATTATTGGTGCTGGAGGTGTTGCACAAGTTGTTGCGCACAAATGTGCTCAAAACAATGACATTTTTGGTGAAATTCATATTGCTTCACGAACACTCAAAAAATGTGAAGCCATTATTGCTTCTATTAAAGAAAAAAATTCTATGAAAGAACAAGGTGTTCTCAAAAGCCATTTGCTTAATGCCATGAATGTAGAAGAAACTGTAAAGCTCATCCAAAAAACCAAATGTGAAATTGTCATTAATGTTGGTTCAGCTTTTCTTAATATGTCTGTTCTCTCAGCTTGTATCGAAACCAAATGTGCTTATATCGATACTGCCATTCATGAAGATCCTCTTAAAATTTGTGAAACACCACCCTGGTATGGCAATTATGAATGGCCTCGACGTCAAGAATGTGAACAAGCGGGTATCACGGCTATTTTAGGCGCTGGTTTTGATCCAGGCGTTGTAAATTCTTATGCAGCGTTAGCGCATAAATCTTATTTCGATAAGATCACTGATATCGATATCATTGACATTAATGCTGGAAGTCATGGACGTTGGTTTGCCACGAATTTTGATCCAGAAATTAACTTTCGTGAATTTACAGGACAAGTATGGTCATGGCAAAATAAAAAATGGGTTTCCAATAAAATGTTTGAAATCAGCCATGAATGGGATCTTCCTGTTGTTGGAAAACAAAAAGCCTATATGACAGGACATGATGAAATTCATTCACTTTCCAAAAATCTTGATGTCCAAAATGTCCGCTTCTGGATGGGTTTTAGTGATCGTTACATCACTGTTTTTACCGTTTTGAAAAATCTTGGTCTCTTATCCGAACAGCCTGTTACAACAGCAGAAGGTCAAGAAGTCATTCCTTTAAAAGTTGTAAAAGCTGTCTTACCCGATCCTTCTTCTCTCGCCCCTGAATACACAGGAAAAACCTGTATTGGGGATCTTATCAAAGGTGAAAAAGATGGAAAACCAAAAGAAATTTTTATTTATAACATAGCCGATCACAAACAAGCTTTTCATGAAACCGGAGCACAAGGTATTTCCTATACAGCTGGTGTACCAGCAGCTGTAACAGCCCTTCTCATTGCCACAGGCGAATGGAATGTTAAAACGATGGTCAATGTAGAAGAATTACCTCCCCACCCTTTCCTAAAATATCTTGATCATATGGGGCTTCCCACCTTTATAAGAGAACAAGAAGAGAATAAAAAATTACAATTTTAAATTTATTCCTATAGAAAACATAGGTCTGTTTTTTTCAGTTATTATAAAATCACCTCATGAAAAAACATAATATTCATATGAATATTATGTTTTTTCAAAAATTTTAGCTATGGGTCATGTTTTGAGAACATTGGGATTTCTTAAAAATTTGAAAGAAAGATCCAGATCATCTTTTTTAAGACAGAGCAAGCAACGAGTAAAAAGGACTAAGAGGCAAAAACTAACTTAATCATATTGTATGGCCTACTATTGTCATAAAAAAAGATATAAAATACCACCTTTAAAGGTGGTATTTTTCAAAATATTTAGCACCCTCTTGATCTTAAAAAAAACAAATCCTTAACCCACACTAATCATTAAACAATCAGATTTCTTTAAGAAAACGCCACTTTCCTTCACGCTTCATATGTCTCGCATAATCTATAACTCATTAATTTATAAAAATAAAATATCGTTTCTCTAAACAATGGTTTATAAATAATCCAACTTCTTATCGAATACCTTCCACTTAGCTTTCCACTGCATGAACTCTATAAGCAAACTTTTCTCTTAATATAAATTGTAAGTATAATTTATTTATTTCACACGTTGAATGAGAGCTCCTAATACCGTAGGATTCTCTTATGGCAAGTCTATTTATATAAAACCATTTTTTCCACATATCACAAGCGGCGAGAGTCCTTATAAATAAAAGAAGCAGCAAGAAAAAATACCTCTTATAAATGCTCTCAAATAGACGAAAATTGTATAACATTGAAGACCCATAAATATAACTTGGCGCCAACTTATGCCTTTTATGAAGCATAAAGATAGTGGTATATAATGCGTTTTATATACTTCACGAAGAGCTTTACAGTTACACCCTTCACGAGCACACTATCGCGAAATAGATTTGAGAGCTTTGAGAGATGTTTCCTTAAAACAAAGAACGCAAATAGACTGAGAATCCTATCCTGAAATTTATAACAGGATAAAAATACCTCATATGTAAAATTTGATATAGACTAAATATAACTGCTTTAAACAAGTGTGCACAACAGAATAAACGATCAAAACGACACAATTGAAATCTAAAACAACAATTACTGAAAAGCACACAACGAATTAAGGAGAACACCTCGTACGATTGTTTTTATTCTCTCTCAAAATTTGTTGTATGCTTCACAAATATTTACTGTCCTTTTTGGCCTTTTAAAATGTAGGTTTTAAAAGCTTTTTAAATATGAAGCGGTTTAGCAAATGTTGCCAAAGCTGCTTCACGAACTGCTTCTGATAAGGTAGGGTGAGCATGACAACAGCGTCCTAGATCCTCTGATGAACCACCAAATTCCATTAAAACTGTAATTTCGTGAATCATTTCACCGGCACCAAACCCAAGAATATGCCCCCCCAAAACCCGATCTGTTTTCTTATCAGCAAGGATTTTAACAAACCCATCACTCTTTTGCATTGCACGTGCACGACCATTGGCCATAAAAGGAAATTTACCAACATTATATTCAATACCGGCTGCTTGTAGTTCTTCTTCTGTCTTTCCTACACTCGCAATTTCCGGCTGTGTATAAACAACACTAGGAATAACATCAAAATTAACATGCCCTTTTTGACCTGCCAAAATTTCTGCCACAGCAACGCCTTCTTCCTCTGCTTTATGCGCTAACATTGGTCCTTTTACGACATCACCAATCGCATAAATTCCAGGAACATTTGTCTGCCAATGGGTATCAATTGCAACAAATCCGCGTTCATCTAACTGAATACCAACTTCACTCAATCCAAGCCCCTCCGTATACGGAGAACGCCCAGTCGCAATAAGCACAACATCAGCCTCTAAAGTTTCAGATTCACCACCTTTAACAGATTCAAAGCTCACCTGAGCCGCTGAGCCAGATTGTGTAATGGCTGTTACCTTTGCACCCGTTTTATATTCAATCCCCTGCTTTTCCATTAACTTTTGAAATTGACGTGAAACTTCACCATCCATTGATCCCAAAACCTTATTCAGATACTCAATAATGGTCACCTTAGCCCCTAAACGGCTCCAAACTGAACCAAGTTCTGAACCAATGACACCAGCACCCACGACAATCATACGCGATGGTACTTTTTCAAGAGAAAGGGCTCCGGTAGAAGAAACAATAGTCTTTTCATCAATTTCAACATTCACTCCTGGAATGCCTGAACTCTCTGAACCTGTAGCAATGATAATATTTTTTGTTTCAATTGTTTGTTTATGACCATCTCTAGCAACAACTTCCACATGACCCGCACTCAAAATTTTGGCTGTTCCAAAAAAAGTATCAACTTTATTTTTTTTCATCAAAAAAGACACGCCACTTGTATTGGCTGTCACTACAGCTTTCTTATGAAGCATCATTTGTTCAAGATTAAGCTTAGATTTGCCAATAGAAACCCCAAGCGTTTCAAAACCATGCTGGGTTTCAGCAAACACTTCTGAAGCATGCAACAATGCTTTAGAAGGTATACAACCAACATTGAGACATGTTCCCCCTAATGTTGTACGCTTTTCAATAATCGCTACTTTAAGCCCTAGTTGTGCCGCCTTTATTGCCGCTACATAACCACCTGGACCCGCTCCGATCACAGCCACATCATAAGACATCCGTTTCTCCTTTCATCCTGAAAACTGTATTTTACAAGTCAAGAACAAGGCGTTCCGGATCTTCTAGGCTTTCCTTAACACGCACAAGGAAAGTTACAGCTTCTTGCCCATCCACAATACGGTGATCATAAGAAAGCGCTAAATACATCATGGGGCGGATCACAACTTGGCCCTCGATAACCATTGCTCGCTCTTTAATTGCATGCATTCCCAAAATACCAGATTGTGGTGCATTCAAAATCGGTGTTGACATCAACGATCCATACACACCACCATTGGTAATGGTAAAAGTTCCGCCTTGCATATCAGAAACGGCTAATTTCCCATCACGCGCAAGACGTCCCAAACGGCCAATCTCTTTTTCAATCTCTGCCAATGACATTTGATCTGCATCACGCACCACTGGAACGACAAGACCTTTATCCGTTCCAACAGCAATTCCAACGTTGACATAGTTTTTGTAAACAATGTCTGTTCCATCAATTTCGGCATTAACAGCGGGAAGTTCTTTTAATGCATGACAAACAGCTTTGGTAAAAAATCCCATAAAACCAAGTTTAACACCATGCTTCTTTTCAAAAAGATCCTTATAACGCTTGCGCAAATCCATTACCGCAGACATATCAACCTCATTAAATGTGGTTAACATTGCTGCTACATTTTGCGCATCTTTAAGACGACGAGCAATTGTTTGACGCAATTTAGTCATACGAACCCGCTCTTCACGCGTTTCTGGAACAGAAACCATTGAAGAACCTGTTGCAGAGGAAGAAGGAGTAGGCGTTTTTGTTCTTTGTTCTAATCCACCAAGAACATCCTCTTTAAGAATTTGTCCATGTTTTCCAGAACCTGAAATATCACTTTTTGCTACATTATTTTCAGCCATCAATTTTGCTGCTGAGGGTGAAGGAGGCATAGTACTACTCGAAGCAAGCTTCTCCGTTTTAGATGAAGCCGCTGGCACAGGTGTCGCAGAAGCTGAAAATGATTGGAAAGCACCGGCTTGGCCAGCTTCCACCATTCCTAAAAGAGCTTTCACTTCAACCGTATCGCCTTCTTTTGCGATGATTTCAGATAATTTTCCAGCAACAGGAGAAGGAACTTCAACAGTTACCTTATCAGTTTCTAATTCAACCAAAGGCTCATCCATAGCGACAGCTTCGCCCAGTTTTTTAAACCATTTGCCAACCGTTGCTTCGGTAACCGATTCGCCCAAAGTAGGAACACGGATTTCAGTAGTCATAATATTTTTCCATACATCAGAGTAGTAACAAATTAAGAACCTAACGCGTCTTTAAGAAACGCAGCCAGTTGTTCAAGGTGTTTCACCATTAACCCAGAGGCCGGTGATGCGCTCGCCGGACGTCCTGCATAACGAGCACGTGAATATTGCGCATTAATATGCGTCAAAACCCATTCCAAATAAGGCTCAATAAATGACCAAGCCCCCATGTTTTTTGGCTCTTCTTGGCACCAAAAAACTTCTGCCTGCAAAAAGCGTGATAACACACTCACCAAAACCTTTGCAGGGAAAGGATATAACTGTTCAATACGAAGAAGATAAACATCATCAATACCCTTTTTTTCACGTTCTTCATAAAGGTCGTAATAAACCTTACCCGTACAAAGAACGACACGGCGAATTTTATTATCTTTTTGCAACTTCACAACAGAATCTTTGAGACATTCTGCATCATCAAGCAATACACGAGAGAAACTCGTTTCTGGTCCCATTTCACTGAGAAGAGAAACAGCTCGTTTATGACGCAAAAGTGATTTAGGTGTCATTAAAATCAATGGCTTACGGAAATCACGCTTAATTTGTCGACGCAAAATATGAAAATAATTTGCAGGTGTTGTACAATTAGCAACCTGCATATTATCTTCCGCACAAAGCTGAAGAAACCGCTCCAAACGTGCAGAAGAATGCTCCGGCCCTTGTCCTTCAAAACCATGAGGCAATAAGCACACAAGACCAGACATACGAAGCCATTTACGTTCTGCAGATGAAATAAATTGATCAAAAATGACCTGTGCACCATTAGAGAAGTCACCAAATTGTGCTTCCCAAAGGATTAATCCTCGTGGTTCAGCAAGAGAATATCCATATTCAAAACCAAGAACAGCTTCTTCAGAAAGCATAGAATTAACAACTTCATAAAGTGCTTGCCCCTTTTGTAAATGATTCAAAGGAATATAACGCGCTTCATTTTCTTGGTCATAAAGAACTGAATGACGTTGTGAAAAAGTTCCCCGTTCAACATCTTCACCCGAAAGACGAACCGGTGCTCCTTCTAAACAAAGTGAGCCAAAAGCGAGAGCTTCAGCGGTAGCCCAGTCAACGCCCTCACCGGTTTCGAAAATTTTAGCACGATTGTTTAAAAAACGCTGTATCGTTTTATGAACATGAAAATTCTCTGGAATTTCGACAAGTTTCTGACCAATTTTCTTTAAAGTCTTTAATTCAACACCCGTTTCTTTAGAATGTTGCTCTTCAGCATTACTAAAAGCTTTGAGCCCCGTCCAACTTCCATCAAGCCAATCAGCCTTATTGGGCTTATAAGAAGCACTTGCTTCAAGCTCGCCTTCAAGTTTATCGCGCCATAACTTTTTTTGTTGCTCAATCTCTTCTGAAGAAACCAATCCTTCTGCGATCAATTGATCACTATAAAGCTGAAGAGTTGTTTTATGATTACGAATTGCTTTATACATAAGTGGCTGCGTAAAGGAAGGTTCATCACCTTCATTATGTCCATAACGGCGATAACAAAACATATCAATGACCACCGGTTTATGGAAAATTTGACGAAACTCCATTGCTATTTTTGCAACAAAAACAACAGCTTCAGGATCATCACCATTCACATGAAAAATGGGAGCATCAATCATTTTTGCAACATCAGATGGATAAGGCGAAGAACGTGAAAAACGTGGCGCTGTTGTAAAACCAATCTGATTATTAATAATAACATGAAGTGAACCTGCAACACGATAACCTTTGAGACCTGAAAGACCAAAGGTCTCTTGGATAACGCCTTGACCTGCAAAAGCAGCATCACCGTGAATAAGCAATGGCAACACTTTTGAACGCTCACTCAATGGGAGTGAATCAGTGTGTGTGGGTCCGACAAGTTGATCTTGTTTAGCACGTGCTTTTCCCATAACAACTGGATCAACAATCTCAAGATGAGAGGGGTTAGCTAAAAGTGATAAATGCACTTTATTACCATCAAAGTCCAAATCAGCCGTCGTTCCTAAATGATATTTAACATCGCCTGATCCCTCTACATCATCAGGCTTATAAGATCCCCCTTTGAATTCATGAAAGATAGCTCTATGCGGCTTAGCGAGAACTTGTGAAAGAACATTTAAACGACCACGATGGGCCATTCCTAAGATAACTTCCTGCACCCCTAACGCACTACCGCATTTAATAATCTGTTCAAGAGCAGGAATTAGCGCTTCACCACCATCAAGTCCAAAACGTTTTGTTCCTTTATATTTAGTGTCTAAAAACTGTTCGAATCCCTCTGCTTCAATCAGCTTATTCAGAATAGCTTTCTTGTCTTGCTGGGTGAAAGCAATTTTTTTATCTCGCCCCTCAATACGCTCTTGAAGCCATGCTTTCTGGACTGGATCAGAAACATGCATATATTCCACACCGATTGTTGAACAATAGGTACGATTGAGAATTTCAAGCATTTGCGGAATAGTTGCATATTCCAACCCTAAAACATTATCAATAAAAATGGGACGTTCATAATCAGCAGGAGTAAAACCATAAGCTTCAGGAGAAAGTTCTTTATAATCTTCCAGATTTTCGGCCAATTGAAGAGGATCAAGCTTTGCCCGAAGATGCCCCCGTGCTCGAAATGCCCGAATCATCATAATGGCATGAACAGAATCACGCGTTGCACGAATAATATCTTGTTCACTGGAAGTTTTTCCCTTTTGAGCACCCCCCGTTGCTGCTTTTTCTTTCAATTTGTCACCAAGATATTTTTCAAGAGAAGACCAATCACCATCAAGAGCAGAAACCAATTCACCATCTGGCTTTAATGGCCAATGGTCATGCTGCCACGTTGCTCCTTCAGCATTTTTGAGAACATCTTCTCTGTTATCATGGAGACCTTCAAAAAAAGCACGCCACTGTGAATCAACACTGGTAGGATCTTTTTCATACTGAGCATAAAGTTGATCTATATAATCCGCATTCCCACCATACAGAAATGACGTTTGCGCAAAAAGACTATTTATCTCGTCCTGCCTTGCCATATATCTCTCCGGAACATCTATTCCGTCTCCTTATATCTTTCTTCGATCCTTAAATGCTTACAAAGCAGATGAGGGGTCGAACATTCAAAAAATTTTTGCTTTTTATACTCAAGCTTTTTCACCTGAATTTAAGAAAATACTCCTAATTCAGGTGAAGTTTTCTTTTAGCCTTTCAAAACTGACATCAAAGTCTTACCTATCTGTGATGGTGAAGGAGACACACGAATCCCTGCTGATTCCATTGCTGCAATTTTATCTTCTGCCCCACCTTTACCACCAGAAATAACAGCACCAGCATGCCCCATTGTACGTCCTGGAGGAGCCGTACGACCAGCAATAAAACCAACAACTGGCTTTTTACGACCTTTTCTCGCTTCATCTTGGAGGAACTGTGCTGCTTCTTCTTCAGCAGAACCACCAATTTCACCAATCATAACAATAGATTGAGTTTCATCATCTGCTAAAAACATTTCCAACACATCAACAAATTCAGTTCCCTTAACAGGATCACCCCCAATCCCTATAGCGGTTGTTTGTCCAAGACCTTCCTGACTCGTTTGAAAAACAGCCTCATAAGTTAAAGTTCCAGACCTTGAAACAACACCAACAGAACCTTTTCTAAAAATAGAACCAGGCATAATACCAATTTTACATTCGTTTGGTGTGAGAATACCAGGACAATTAGGACCAATAAGACGAGATTTTGAATTTTCTAATCGCGCCTTTACCTTGACCATATCCATAACGGGAATGCCTTCCGTAATACAGATAATTAAACGAACTTCAGCCTCAATTGCTTCTATAATAGCTGCCGCAGCCCCTGAAGGAGGAACATAAATAACGGAAGCATCAGCACCTGTTTTTTCTTTTGCTTCTGAAACACTAGCAAAGATAGGAAGAGTTTCACCTTTTGACCCCCCCCATGTCTCACCCCCCTTTTTAGGATTAACACCACCAACCATTTGCGTGCCATGATAAGCAAGAGCCTGTTCTGTATGAAATGTTCCTGTTTTTCCTGTAAGCCCTTGAACGAGAATTTTCGTCTCTTTATTCACAAGAATCGACATAACTTAAGCTCCCTTCACGGCTACAACAATTTTTTTAGCAGCATCATCTAAATCATCAGCGGGAATAACATTCAAACCACTGTCCTTGATAATTGCTTTACCCTGCTCAACATTCGTTCCTTCAAGACGAACAACTAAGGGAACCTTTAAACCAACTTCACGCACAGCAGCAACCACACCTTCAGCAATAACATCACAACGCATAATACCACCAAAAATGTTAACCAAAATGCCTTTAACATTTGGATCAGCTGTAATAATTTTAAAAGCAGCTGTCACCTTTTCTTTTGATGCGCCACCACCAACATCCAAAAAATTTGCCGGTTCAGCTCCATAAAGCTTAATGATATCCATGGTTGCCATCGCAAGCCCCGCACCATTGACCATACAACCAATTGTGCCTTCAAGAGCAACATAAGCAAGATCATGCTTTGAGGCTTCGATTTCTTTTGGATCTTCTTCTGAAAGATCGCGTAATTCTAAAATATCTGGATGACGAAACAACGCATTATTATCAAAAGAAACTTTTGCATCCAGAACGCGCAAGTGACCATCTTTCATCACAATAAGTGGATTAATTTCTAAAAGACTCATATCTTTTTCACAAAATGCCTTATAGAGAATTGGAAAAAGCTTTTCACCATCTTCTCGTGCACACCCTTGCAATCCCAATGCATCACAAAGTCTTCCACAATCAGCTGAGGTAACACCCTCGACCACCTCAATGGGCAGAGTAAAGATTTTTTCTGGTGTCTCTTCAGCAACCGTTTCAATATCCATTCCACCTTCTGTTGAAACAACAAAAGCGATCCGACCAACACTCCGATCAACCAAAAGAGAAAGATAAAGCTCGCGTTCAATATCAGCACCATCTTCAATATAAAGACGATTGACTTGTTTACCTTCTGGACCAGTTTGTTTGGTTACTAAAGTTTTGCCCAACATTTCTTGAACATTTGCAACGACTTCTTCAACAGATTGTGCAAGCCGAACACCCCCCTTTGCATCAAGACCAAGTTCTTTAAACTTACCCTTACCACGACCACCAGCGTGTATCTGACTTTTAACTACATAGAGAGGTCCAGGCAGTTTCTTTGCCCATTTTTCAGCTTGTTCTACAGAATAAATAGCAACACCATTTGCAATGGGTGCTCCATATTCATGAAGAAGACGTTTGGCCTGATACTCATGGATATTCATGCATTTATCCTTTTCTTTTATAGATTATTATTAATCCTAAAATTCTAATATTATCAATACTTTATTTTAATGAAAGAAAACTTGTTTTTTTACTTGAGACTAGGCACAAGAGCAATACAAGCTTCACAAAGCTTTTTAACCGCATTTACGGAATAATCAAAAGCCTCTCTTTCCTCTTTATCAAGCTCAATTTCAATAACCCTTTCAACACCACCTGCACCAAGTACAACGGGAACACCAACATAGGTATCATTAACTCCATATTCCCCTGAAAGATAGGCTGCAACAGGCACAACACGCTTAGTGTCTTTCAAATAGGCTTCAGCCATGGAAACAGCAGAAGCAGCTGGAGCATAATAAGCAGAACCTGTTTTTAACAAACTAATAACTTCTGCACCACCATCACGGGTACGTTGAATAATTTGATCTATCTTTTCCTGTGTTGTCCAACCCATTTTAACAAGATCAGGCAAAGAAATACCACCAACTGTGGAATAACGCACCAAAGGTACCATTGAATCACCATGTCCACCTAAAACAAACGCTGTTACATCTTTAACAGAGACTTTAAATTCTTCAGATAAAAAATAACGAAAACGCGCTGAATCCAGAATACCAGCCATACCAACTACTTTATGGACGGGAAGACCTGAAAATTTCTGTAATGCCCATACCATTGCGTCAAGGGGATTAGTAATACAAATAACAAAAGCTGAAGGCGCATATTTTTTAATCCCAGCACCAACTTGTTCCATGACTTTTAAATTAATACCTAAAAGATCGTCACGGCTCATACCAGGTTTGCGTGCAACCCCTGCTGTTACAATAACAACATCAGATCCTTCAATTGCTTCATAAGCATTTGCACCTTTTAAATTGATATCAAAACCATCAACGGGAGAAGATTCAGCAATATCAAGAGCTTTACCCTGTGGTGTACCTTCTGCAATATCAAATAAGACCACATCACCAAGCTCCTTAAACCCAATAATATGTGCTAAAGTACCCCCGATCATACCTGAACCAATAAGAGCTATCTTTTTTCGTGCCATTTTATTTTTCCTAACTTTTAGATAATTCAGCGCACATTCATCAGCGCTCATATACTGAAAATTTTTGACTTAAACCACATTTAAACAATATCATAAAAAGCAGTAAAGAAATGAATTTTACAAATTTCTCCTCTTACAGAAACAACAACCCTCCGCAGAAACAACTATTAGAAAATTATCATGATGTATCGATAAAGTGAATTTTAAAAAAATACAACAGAATTATTACATTTCTTTAATTTCAAAGAGTTATTGTTTTTACAGTTTACGTAAAGGTAAAAGTATAATCAAAGCTTCTTCTTCAAAAGAAAATGTTCTTTCCAAAGCTTCAAATAATCGTAACTTTGCATTTCAAAAAGACGTGACTGTGTTCTTTGAAATTCAAATGTTTCCGCAGTCTGAGCATAACCCTTATACAAATCCTCCACCCTTGCTGCTGCCGACATAAATAATCGGATGTGACGTTCATAAAGAATATCAATAAGCAAAATAAACCGTTTTGCTTCATTGCGACATGTGTCATCCATAATCGGTACATTATCGATAAAAATCGTATGATATTGCTCCCCTAACACCAAATACTCAGATGCAGCCAAAGGCTTTACACACAAGTCTCGATAATCAAAGCGTGCACAACCCGCAGCAAAACGTGGAATAGGAATAAGGCGCCCTCTTATAGAAAGCTCATCAGATCTTTCTTTATCTCCTTGCAACACAAGTGCCCATGCTTGGTCCATACATTCATCTGCTTTTTTCCCTAATGGCGTTACATACACAGGCTGTAGATTCGATTTTTCAAGACGATAATCTGTTTTTGCGTCAAGATTAACAACACGAACATATGTTTTCAAAACTTCAATAAAAGGCAAAAAAAGTTCACGATTTAAACCGTTATAATAGAGGTTATTCGGCGCCACATTTGAAGTCGCAATAAAGAAAATTTTTTTATCAAACAAAGCAGAAACAAGCCGCCCCAACACCATAGCATCAGCAATATCTGTTACACTAAATTCATCAAAACAAAGCACCTTTGCTTCTCGTGAAAGATCTTCAGCAACAGCTAAAATAGGATTATCTTGTTTAGACTTTGCATGCCCCGATGCTTGACGATAAAAATTAATACGTTCATGCACATCAGCCATAAAATCATTAAAATGAGCGCGTTTTTTATTACTCTTAGGCAAACAAGAAAAAAACAAATCCATCAGCATGGTTTTTCCTCGTCCTACTTCACCATAAATATATAACCCCTGAAAAAAGCTACTTTCATCCTCTTGTTTTGTAACACGAGCAAAATTTTGTCTTTTCCTTTTAAATATTCTTTTTAAAAAAGACCAAAACATACAAGACCAAGAACGAGAAGTATTTTGTTCCAAAATTTTCTTTAATAAATGATCAAAGTGCTCTGTTACAGCCAATTGAGCTGGATCAAAACTAACTTTTCCTTTAGAAACCAACTCCTTATAGCGCGTTGAAACCAGAACCATCCAAACAACCTTTTTCCAACCGTTTTCAATAAAGAATACAAATTCTTTTCACAAACCCGCTCATATAGCTTATTTTTTTATAAACGGTCAAAAATGATCTAACGGCTTAAAACAACGGGATGATCATCAAGTGTACGTCCCTCAAAATGATCAACATTTGAAGAATAAAGAGCAACGATAACACGTCCAGAACTATTATAAAAATATAATCTTTTTCCTTTAACAGCCCACGACCTCACCTGGGAAATAATTCCTGAGCAGTGTAAAGGACCAGCTCTGTACCCTTGTCCAAACTTTGTTTGTGGCGTTGCAATCCGACAAACTTTACCCCCAATAGAAAGATTCCATACCCCAGCAATACTTGCAGGAAACAAATCAGTAGCATTACTTGGTAATTCGAGACTAGCCATTCGTCCATCGCTCTGAGAATCTCCTTTCTCATACATCGAAGCATTTGCAGCTTCAGATTCCAACGAAGAAGCAGATACTTCCAAGGTTGTCATTGGTTGAGATGGATAAAAAACTTCTAATGCGTTACTATTATCATTACTGTCAAACCGCGTTGTTGAACATCCCCCTAAAAGCATTACAGTTGACATTGCAACGAAAAACGAAATTTTTGAAAACGACATATCTGTACTCTCTCCCATGACAATAAATAAACTCACAAAAAATTAAGTGAATATTTTTATAATTACAAAGATAAATTAACAAATTAAAAAAACAGGATTAAAATTCCTTATTTTAAACGAAATAATTTATGTACCTGGGTTTATATTTATTAACACTAGAAATTTATAAGATTTTTAGTCATATATCCTTTGATAAGTAATCTTTGGAATAGAGAAGTTTCATGAAAACGCCATTTAGCAAAATGGATGGTCTTGGAAATCAAATTATTGTTGCCGATATGCGCGAAAACACACAGGCTCTTACACTACAAGCAATTCTTGCTTTATCAGCAGATCCTGAAATGCATTTTGATCAAATCATGGCTATCCACACACCAACCCAAAACGAAGCCGACTTCCGCATCGAAATATGGAATGCTGATGGTTCAAAGGCTAAAGCTTGTGGCAATGGTACCCGCTGCGTCATTGCATGGCTTAAAAATCACAATTTTGGTGAAAATTTTCGTTTAGAAACCCCCGCTGGAGTAATCGAAGGAAAATACCAAACAGATAATCTCATTTCTGTTGATATGGGATGCCCAAATTTCAATGCAAAAGAGATGCCTGTTTCACGTGAAATAGTTGATACCAATCATGTAGAAATTACAGCTGGTCCCCTAAAAGATGCTTGTCTTGTCTCTATTGGCAATCTCCACGCTATCTTTTTTGTTGAAAGTGATCTTCAACATATTCCATTAGAAAAATACGGACCAATACTTGAACATGATTCCCTTTTTCCAGAACGGTGCAATATTTCCATTGCTTGCATAACGTCAAAGAAAAGTCTAAATTTACGTACATGGGAGCGAGGAGCAGGCCTAACACAAGCATGTGGGAGTGCTGCATGTGCCAGTGCAGTGGCCGCTTACCGACGTGGTCTGGCACAGCGCCATATTGATGTAAACTTACCAAGGGGAACACTTAATATTTTTTACCGAGAAGATAATCACATTATTATGACAGGACCCATAAAATATCAATTTAGTGGTTTTTTAAACCCTTTAACAGGGTGCTACAAAAAGGATCACTTTTGATGACGATAGAAATTGTAACTTTCGGTTGTCGACTCAATAGCTACGAATCGGAAATTATTCGTAAAGAAAGTGCTTCTTCAGGTCTAGATCAGCTCAAAGATGGTGCTATTATTTTTAATACCTGTGCTGTCACAGCTGAAGCTGTGCGACAAGCAAAACAAGCTATCCGCAAAGCGAGAAGGAAAAATCCTCATGCCCGCATTATTGTCACAGGATGTGCAGCTCAAACAGAAGGACAAAATTTTGCCTCCATGACAGAAGTCGATCTCGTTTTAGGGAACGAAGATAAACTTCACGCCCATTCTTATCGTCAACTTCCTGATTTTGGCATAAACCATTCCGAAAAGGTGCGTATCAATGACATCATGGAAGTGCAAAAAATTGCTCCCCATATGGTCAGTGCAATGCAAGAACGCACCCGCGCTTTTGTACAAGTACAAAATGGATGCGATCATCGCTGTACATTTTGCATTATCCCTTATGGACGCGGACCATCACGTTCAGTTCCCATGGGAGCTGTCATTGAACAAATTAAAAAGCTGACAGGCGAGGGAATTCAAGAAGTGGTCCTTACAGGTGTTGACCTTACAAGTTATGGTCATGATCTTCCTGGAAAAGCAACTCTAGGAAAATTAACATCAGCCATTTTACATCATATCCCCGATTTGGCCCGATTACGCCTCTCATCTATTGATTCTATTGAAGCAGACGAAGAACTTATCAATCTTTTAGCCTATGAGAAAAGGATCATGCCCCATTTGCATTTATCCTTGCAAGCAGGTGATAATATGATTTTAAAACGGATGAAACGTCGTCATTTGCGTGAACATGCTATTCAATTTTGCCAAGAATTGCGTTCCAAACGCCCTACAATGGTTTATGGTGCCGACTTAATAGCTGGTTTTCCTACGGAAACAGAAGAGATGTTTCAAAACAGTCTTGCTTTAATCAAAGATTGTAATTTAACCCATCTTCATATTTTCCCCTTTAGTCCAAGAGAAGGAACACCAGCCGCAAGAATGCCACAAGTCAACCGTAGAATAGTTAAAGTGCGCGCTGAAAAATTGCGTAAAGTAGGTGAAGAGGCTTACCAAAAACATCTTGCTCGCTTACAAAATAGCCAGCAAACAATTCTCGTTGAAAAAGATGAAATTGGACGAACAGAAGATTATACTCTGACACAAATTAAAGGTGCAAAAGCAGGAACAATTGTTCAAGCTCTTATCATTGACCATGATAGCAATAAATTGATTGCTGTCCTTCCAAAATTAAATGCTGCTTGAACAGGAAAACTCTTATGACGAAATCTTTTATAAAAAAAATATTTTCTTTTAAAAAATCTGAAGAACGGGTTTCACCTTCTTATGAAGATGATAAAGAAAAAGAAAAAACAGAACAAATAGAAAGTCAAAAGACAACATCTGCAAAATATGATGAGAAAACTCCATCTGTTGAAGACGATACTAGAAAAATTCCCTCTCATGGCAAAGTTATTGTTACAAATACCGTTCGTGAAAAAAAGAGCGAAGAAACTTTACCTGCATCCGCTGTTGAACAAAAAAAGACAGCGTGGTTTGGACGCCTTAAAAAAGGTTTAGCCCTTTCTTCACAACACCTAAGTGGATCAATTAGCGACCTCTTTGTTAAAAGAAAACTTGATGAAGAGACATTGCAAGAGCTCGAAGATATTCTTATTCAAGCTGATCTTGGTGTAGAAACAGCAACACACATCACAAATACTTTAGCTTCCAGTCGTTATGAAAAAGATCTCTCCCCAGATGATATTCATATGATTGTTGCTAATGAAATCAAAAAAGTCTTGAAACCTGTAGCAAGACCATTAGAGCTTGATCTCAATCATAAGCCTCATGTTATTTTGCTGGTCGGTGTAAATGGTACTGGAAAAACGACAACTATTGGAAAACTTGCAGCCAAATTAACGGAGGGAGGACTAAAAGTTATGCTTGCTGCTGGTGATACTTTTCGAGCCGCAGCGATTGAGCAATTACATATTTGGGGTGAACGCACAGGTTCTCCTGTTATTTCCACCAAACTAGGAGCAGACGCGGCTAGTTTAGCGTTTGATGCTTTTGAGAAAGCAAAAACAGAAAACAGTGATGTATTAATTATTGATACAGCAGGACGTTTACAAAATAAAACTGAATTGATGGATGAGCTGGCAAAAATTATTCGTGTTTTAAGAAAACACTCCCCCCAAGCGCCGCATACAATCCTTCAAACGCTTGATGCAACCACCGGGCAAAATGCACTTAGCCAAGTAGGTATTTTCTGCGATATTGCCGGTGTAAATGGTTTAGTTATGACAAAACTAGATGGGACTGCACGCGGGGGAATTCTTGTCGCGATCGCAGCAAAATATAAATTACCCATTTATTTTATCGGTGTAGGAGAGAATATTGAAGACCTTCAACCTTTTTCTGCTTCTGACTTTGCCGAAACTATTGTAGGAAAACATGTATGAAACAACCTTTAACGAACCCTAATTCACACAATAATTCTGAGAAAAATATGAACAACAATAAAAAAACGCATCTCACACCAACATTTAAATTTCTCTTAGAAATGGGACCATTGGTCGCCTTCTTTTTTGCCAATTACAAGGGAGAATGGTTAATAAGAAACATTGAATTTTTTCAAAATTTTAGCAAACCCATTTTCCCAGCAACAGCTATTTTTATGGTAGCTATTATTATTTCTCTAAGCTTATCATGGATCCTTGCAAGACAAATTCCTATTATGCCTCTTATTTCGGGAATATTTGTTCTCGTTTTTGGCTTTTTAACGCTCTGGCTTCATAATGAAACTTTCATAAAAATGAAGCCAACAATCATTAATAGTTTATTTGCTGTTATTCTTTTTGGTGGGATGTTTTTTAAAAAACCATTGTTGCGTTATGCGCTTGATTCTACTTTAACACTCGATAATTTAGGATGGCACAAACTGACCTATCGTTGGGCATTTTTTTTCGTTTTTCTTGCTCTTTTGAATGAAATAATTTGGCGCAATTTTAGCGATAATTTTTGGACGAGTTTTAAGGTATTTGGTGTGATGCCTATAACAGTTATTTTCATGCTTACCCAAATGCCTCTTATCTTAAAACATTCACAGGGACTTTTTCCAGAAAAGGACAAATCTGATTCTTAAACAAAATGCATCCATCATTATAAATCATGTTTTAGATTTATCACTTTACACTGTTCATGGAGAAAAGATATGTTAATTGAACAGTTTATCTGTCGAGAAGACAACTTAGGTGTACTTATTCACGATGACAAAAGCGGCTATACAGCCGCTATTGATGCTCCTGAAAGTAAAGCTATCCATAATGCTTTAAAACGTCGTAATTGGACACTTCAGACTATTTTTATAACACACCATCATCACGACCATGTGGAAGCACTAGCTGAGTTAAAACAAGTCTATAAGACTATTGTTATCGGACCAGAGGCAGAAAAAGAAAAAATTTGTCACCTTGATAAAACACTTCAGCCTGACGAAAGCTTTTTCTTTGGCAATCAAACAATTTTAGCGCTTTCAACACCTGGTCATACACTAGGCGCCTTATCTTATTATTTTCCTGAAAAAAAACTCCTCTTTGCTGGAGATACGCTCTTTTCACTTGGCTGCGGACGTCTTTTTGAAGGAACCCCAGCACAAATGCTGGATTCTTTAAAAAAACTTCGTCAACTTCCCGATGAAACACTTCTTTATTGTGGCCATGAATATACCAAAAACAATGCTCTTTTCGCATTGATGCTTGATCCACATAATCAAAAACTTCAACAAAGAGCAGAAGAAGTTTTTTTATTGCGCAAAAAAAACGCCATGACTCTTCCTGTTACTTTAGGTCAAGAAAAAGCAACAAATCCCTTTCTTCGTTGGGATAATCATACAATCAGAAAAAATCTTGCCATGGAAGATGCAACAGATGAAGAAGTTTTTGCTGAAATTCGGAAAAAAAAGGATAATTTTTAATCATATTTAGTTTTACATTATGTTTTCTGTTCCTTTTTTCTTTCATATCATATACTAAAATACACTAAATAAAAAACAGATAATCACTTTCCTCCATCTCCTCTCTTTGCAAATGATCCCTTAACAGAGTATTTTATTTTAAAGCCAGAAAAATGGAAAAAGAATATAAAATTTCTCTCCAAATTCAAAAATAATCAATAGAAAAAATGACCTAAGATCTAAAGATTTTACTGCTTATACCTTAACACTTACAAAAGTATAGATGCTCCTTGCATTTACATCTGAAAAAGAGTTTTTACCTCAGTAAAAATATTCTATCTCTAAACAATCTTAAATTTGTAAAAAACATTTAAGATAACCACTTTTCTAAGGAGCTATGAAGAGCTCTTTTTAGATGAATTTATCAATTCTGAAATATAAAAAAATATCATCCCATTATTATTCTAATAAAGAATAGTATAATTAAAAGTCACTGTGTCTTTAGCATTCCTAATAATTACTTTTATTTTCACTATCTCTGCAAAAACACAAATAAAGAAGTCTTAGCTGAATTTGGAAAAAATAGGAAAAGAATGTGAAGATTTACCTCCAGAACCAGAAACAGCTAAGATCGAAAATGATCCAACCACTAATAATGAGTGTATTGAAGGATATATCGCTTATATTTCTCGTAAACCAAAACTTGTAAATTTTTTAAGAAAAAATAGTCTCACACTCAAAGATTTTGTTGTTGGTCACTTAACACTTTAAGGCAACCTAAATATCCTTACAAACGAAGAAAACTCCCCTCATAAACAAAACATTATGCCTTTAAGCAATATTGAATTTGCTAAAAAACTTTTTTATTTTGAATAATTGATTAGCTTTGCAAACGCCGACAGATATCATCTAATTGTTCTAACGAAGAGTAGTGTATTTTTAAATCACCACCTTTTTTCCCATGCCTAATAATAACTTTCATTCCAATGACATCTGCAAGCAACTTTTCTAAAGATTTAGTTTCCGCATCTTTTTCTACAGAGGTTCGTTTTTTGACCTTCGGGTTAGCCTGTTCATAGGCAAGTACTTCAGTTTGACGCACAGAAAGACCTTCACGAATAATTTTTTCAGCTAAATTTTGCGGATTATCGACGGTTATAAGACAACGCGCATGACCAGCAGAGAGTTGGCCATCAGTTAAAAATTGTTGTACTTTTTCTGGCAATTTTAACAAACGAAGCGTATTTGCAACATGACTTCGACTTTTTCCAATGACCTGCGCCAAATCTACTTGCGTATAACCATGTTCATTCAGCAAAAGTTCATACCCCATTGCTTCTTCAATAGGATTAAGATCGGCACGCTGAACATTTTCAATAATTGCCAATTCTAAAGCCGTTTTATCATCCACATCGCGAATAATTACTGGCAATTGACTTAAATGAGCACGCTGTGCAGCACGCCATCGCCGTTCACCAGCAATTAATTCAAATCGCTGAGGATTTTCGCGTGAAGGCCTTACAATAACAGGTTGAACAACACCATGCTGACGAATTGATTGCGCTAAATTATCAAGTTCTGATTCAGTAAAATGGCGCCGTGGATTATGTGGATTACACGAAATAGCTTCAAGTGAAACAAACCGCTCAGAATGTGGAGAAACTGAACCAAACTCTGTTAATTTTTCAGCATTAGGTGAACGTGTAAGACTGTTATTTAAACTCATATCACCAATCAATGCTGCTAATCCACGTCCCAGTCTTTTTTTTGATTGATCATCATTCATAATTTCACTCTTTGAGTTTTCTTTACAAAAATTATTTTTTCACATTTCTAAGCAACAGCATGTGCTTGTTTTTCACGTTGTATGACCTCTGATGCTAGACGCAAATAAGCCTGACTTCCTGCACATTTGAGATCATAAAGCAATACGGGTTTACCAAAAGAAGGTGCTTCTGATACCCGCACATTTCTTGGAATAACGGTACGATAAACTTTATCTCCCATAAAAGAACGTACATCTTCAACAACTTGATTTGAAAGATTATTCCGTCCATCATACATGGTAAGAACAATGCCTTGAATTTCCAGAGATGGATTGAGTACGGATCGTACTTGTTTAACCGTTTCAAGCAATTGACTTAATCCCTCAAGTGCTAAAAATTCACATTGCATAGGCACCAAAACAGAATCTGCAGCTCCCATAGCATTCAATGTCAGAAGATTAAGAGATGGGGGACAATCAATCAAAATATAACTGAATTTTTTCTCCATTTTTGGATCATCGTAGAGAGCTTTACGTAACCGTTGAATACGATCTTTTGATGAAGAAATTTCCATTTCAACACCTAACAAATCAAGTGTAGAAGGAACAATATAGAGATTAGGTACCGCTGTTTTTAAAGCAGCTTTTGTTACTGAAACCCCTGAAACCAAAACATCATAAGAAGATAAAGGACGGTTATTACGATCTATTCCCAATCCTGTACTCGCATTTCCTTGTGGATCAACATCCATAATAAGAACATTTTCCCCAATGGCTGCTAAAGCTGTTGCAAGATTAATTGCTGTGGTTGTTTTTCCGACCCCACCTTTTTGGTTTGCAATAGCGATAATTCGTGTTTCGCTCATTTTGCTTTACCCTCTACATGATCGAAGATGAGAAATTTCCAAAATAACAGAATTTTCATCAATTTTGCTTTTATGTTTTAGCAGATCAAATTGCCAATTGGCAGAGGCTTTTTTTATTTCTGTAGAGTAATCCCGTCCTTTTTGCAAAACAGCGATTGTTTTTTGTGTGAATAAAGGAAAAATAAGCCTTAAAAGTTCATCAAGTGAAGCTAATCCCCGTGCTGTTATAACCTCTGGTTTTGCTATTTTTTTGTATACATCCTCAATTCTGTGGTGATAAACTGTCGCTGGAAGATCAAACTCAGCAATGACTGTACGTAAAAAAGCGACTTTTTTTCCATTGCTTTCAATAAGATCAATATGTCCGCCTTTTTTTTCTTTCATAAAGAGAGCAATAACAATTGCAGGAAAACCACCACCTGATCCAAGATCACACCAATGTAGTAAATCACTATATAAAGGATAGATTTGTGCTGAATCCAAAATATGACGTGTCCACAGCAGAGGTATTGTTGAAGAAGATATTAAATTAATATGCTTATTCCACTGCATTATTAAAGTCTCAAATTGTATTAATTTTTCCATCGTTTCACGTGAAACAGAAGGAATGATATCTGAGAGTAGTTGATATTTTTTTTCTACAGAAAGATTCATTAAGCTATTTTAGCCTTTTCACGTCGTTGACGTTGAATATATGTAACAATAAGCGATAATGCTGCGGGTGTCATACCATCAATTTTTTGTGCATCAGCAATTGAACGCGGTGAAATTTCTTGAATTTTCGTTTTAAGCTCATTTGAAAGACCAGAAATTGATTGAATATCAAGCGAAGAGGGAATTTCTAAACGCTCATCACGTTGAAGAGACGCTATATCTTGTGCTTGTTTTTCTAAATAAACCGCATATTGTGCTTCAATTTCTAAAGCTTCAACAGTTTTAGAATCAATTGACTGTAATTGTGGCCAAAAATGTGAAAGACGCTCTAAAGTCATATGAGGATAAGCAAGAAAATCATAAGCCGAACGCCGAATTCCATCATGATTTACATGTAATCCATAAGCGGAAGCTTCATTCGGTGTTAAAAAGAGATTTTGGCATATTGATCGTGCTTGATCAAGACGTTGTTGTTTTTTCTGATAACAATTCCAACGTATTTTACTGACAATTCCCCATTCTTGTGCCAAAGGTGTCAAACGTGTATCAGCATTATCAGATCGTAAAGATAAACGAAACTCAGCACGTGATGTAAACATTCTATAAGGTTCACACACTCCACGTGAAATTAAGTCATCTACCATAACACCAATATAAGCTGTAGAACGACTTATAAGTATTTCATCTAAACCACCCACCTTACGTGCCGCATTTAACCCTGCCAAAAGCCCCTGTGCTGCTGCTTCCTCATACCCTGTTGTACCATTAATTTGCCCCGCTAAAAAGAGTCCTGGCAAACAGCGTAATTCTAAATTTCTTGTCAACTGCTGTGGATTAACAAAATCATATTCAATAGCATAACCAGATTGTAAAATTTTCACATTTTCCAACCCTTCAATAGTTCTCAATAAAGAAATTTGTACATCCTCAGGAAGAGAAGTAGAAAGCCCATTTGGATAAATAGTATCATCATTTAATCCCTCTGGTTCCAGAAAGATCTGATGTCCATCACGTTCACCAAATTTAATAATTTTATCTTCAATAGAAGGACAATAACGCGGACCTAATCCTTCAATATTTCCAGAATACAAAGCAGAACGATGAATATTTTCACGAATAATTTGATGTGTTTGCGCATTTGTACGTGTTATTGCACATTCAATTTGTGGTTGTTCAATTTTCTCTGTTAAAAGAGAAAAAGGAACTGGATCTTCATCTGCTTGCTGTTTTGCAAGAGATTCCCAAAGGATTGTCTTTTTACTAAGACGCGCAGGCGTTCCTGTTTTTAATCTCCCAAGCTTTATACCATAACTTTTCAAGCGTTCAGCAAGTTGAACACTTGACTGATCCCCCATACGTCCAGCTGTCCATGTTTTATCACCAATATGAATAAGACCATTTAAAAATGTTCCTGTTGTTAAAACAACAGCACCAGAAAAAAAAGTCCCTTGTTTTTTTAAAACAACACCTGAAACACTTTTATTTTTAACAATTAAATCAATAGCCTCATCTTCAATGAGAACAAGATTATCCTGTTCTTTCAAAAGTTTTTGAATTTCTTCTTTATAGAGTTGTCGATCAGCTTGGGTACGCGGTCCTCTTACCGCTGGACCCTTTCGTCTATTAAGAAGTCTAAATTGAATTCCAGCAGCATCTGCTGCACGTCCCATAAGACCATCCAAAGCGTCTATTTCACGAACCAAATGCCCTTTTCCAAGCCCACCGATAGCAGGATTACACGACATTGTTCCCAATGTTGCTATTTTATGTGTAACAAGAGCCGTTTTTGCCCCAGCACGTGCCGAAGCACAAGCTGCTTCACAGCCAGCATGGCCACCACCAACAATGATAACATCATACGAGTGCATTAGAATTTATCCTATAGAGAATCTATTTTCAAGTTTCACGTGAAACAGAATTTATAAAATACATAATCTTTTGAATCTGTCTATGAAATAATCAATGTTTCACGTGAATCATTATTTACCAATACAAAATTCCGAAAAAATAATATCAAGTAAATCCTCAACATCTATATCACCCGTAATTTTTCCAAGAAAATCACTAGCACGACGAAGATGTTCTGCACGTAAACTGAGATCAAGAGATGGATAATTTATAGAAACCTCAATTTCTTTAACAGCTTCTTTTAAGAGCTGAAGTTGTCTTTTACGCGCTGGAACAAGATTTCCAATTTCAGCAGCACGACGTGAACAAAATGTCTCAAGTTCCTTAATAAAATAGTTAAAATTCAAACCTGTTGATGCAGAAAACTGTATAAAAAAATCAAATTCACTTTTTTCACAAAGATCAAGTTTATTACCAACATACCATATTTCAGCTAAAGTTTCTGGTAGTTCAATTTCCTTTGGCTTTGTCATATCATAAACAAAAATAACCAAATCAGCTTCTCTAACATGCTGCCTTGCAACTTCTATTCCTAATTGCTCAATTTTGTTTTCTGTTTCTCTAAAACCAGCAGTATCTGTCAAAAAAACTGGTAAACCACCAAAAACAAGTCTCATCTCTAAAGCATCACGCGTTGTTCCTGCCTCATCTGTCACAATAGCAACAGATCTTCCAGCCAAACGATTCATGATACTTGATTTTCCAGAATTTGGAGCACCAGCAATAACAATTTTTAACCCATCACGTAAGATACTTGCACGTTCTCCCTCATCAATATGTTTTTGAAGAGAACTACAAAGATCTTCCACATCTTTCCAAACTTTATCAGAGAGCGAATTTGAAACATCAGCTTCATCAGAAAAGTCAAGTTCTGCTTCAATAAAAGCACGTGCTTTCATAAGTTTATACCGCCAATCGCGATAAAGTTCTGTTAAATGCCCACTAGCACCCATAACTGCCAAACGCCGCTGACTTTCCGTTTCTGCTTCTATTAAATCAGCAAGACCTTCTGCTTGAACAAGATCTAATTTTCCTTCCATAAAAGCACGACGAGAAAACTCACCTGCTTCAGCCATACGGCATCCAGAAAATGTAGACAATTCATCAATAAAACGATTTACAACCGCTTTTCCTCCATGCAAATGAAACTCTGCACAATCTTCTCCTGTAAAACTATGAGGAGCAGGAAAAAAAACAGTCAAAGCAGCATCCAAAAAGCTACCATCACGAGCGGTAAGGTTTCCATAATGCATAAAACGCGGCTTAGGCAAACAGCCACAAAGCGTTTTAACAACATTTATAACATGAGGACCAGAAACTCGAATGACCGCAACCCCTGAAGGTAACAATCCACTCGAAACGGCAAAGATTGTATCCACAGGATGTATCCTAACCAAAAAAATTAATTTTTTTTATGTATTCATTGAATCAAAGAATTCACTATTGTTTTTCGTTTGTTTTAATTTATCAATTAAAAATTCAATTGCATCCGTTACATTCATAGGTGCTAAAATACGACGAAGTACGAAAATTTTATGTAAATCTTGCCGTGCTACTAAAAGCTCTTCCTTACGTGTTCCTGACTTCAAAATATCCATAGCAGGAAAAATACGCTTATCAGCAACTTTACGATCAAGAACGATTTCCGAATTACCTGTTCCTTTAAATTCTTCGAAAATAACCTCATCCATACGACTACCGGTATCAATCAAAGCTGTAGCAATAATAGTTAAAGACCCACCTTCTTCAATATTGCGCGCTGCACCAAAAAAACGTTTAGGACGCTGTAGAGCATTTGCATCCACACCACCTGTTAAAACCTTACCAGAGGAAGGAACAACCGTATTATAGGCACGCCCCAAACGTGTAATAGAATCAAGAAGAATAACAACATCACGACCATATTCAACGAGGCGTTTGGCTTTTTCTATAACCATTTCAGCAACCTGTACATGACGTATTGCTGGTTCATCAAAAGTAGAAGAAACAACTTCTCCTTTTACAGAACGCTGCATATCGGTAACTTCTTCTGGCCGTTCATCAATTAAAAGGACGATAAGATAACATTCAGGATGATTAGTCGTAATAGAATGAGCAATATTTTGAAGGAGAACTGTTTTTCCCGTACGAGGTGGTGCAACAATTAATCCTCTTTGTCCTTTTCCCAATGGAGATATCAAATCAATCACACGCGATGACATATCCTTTTCTGTAGGGTCTTGTATTTCCATTTGGAAACGCTCATTTGAATAAAGAGGTGTAAGATTATCAAAGTGAATTTTATAACGAATTTTTTCAGGTTTTTCAAAATTAATGGTATTAATTTTAAGAAGAGCAAAATAACGTTCCCCTTCTTTTGGACTCCGTATAGGACCTTCAATGGTATCGCCAGTTTTTAAAGAAAATGACTGAATTTGCGCAGGTGAAAGATAAATATCATCAGGTCCAGGAAGATAATTAGCATCAGCAGACCGCAAAAATCCAAATCCATCTTGCAAAACTTCAACAACACCTTCTCCTATAATTTCTACATCTTGTAGAGCTAGTTTTTTCAAGATAGCGAACATTAATTCTTGTTTACGCATCAGGGAAGCATTTTCAACTTCTAATGTTTCAGCAAAAGAAACAAGTTCAACAGGATTTTTACTTTTAAGTTCTTGTAGTTTCATTTTTTGCATGAAATATGCTCTTTAAATTAAGGAGAGAATTACCTTGAACAATTTATGGAGATTTTATAGAACGAAATATTCTCAAGAAAAAAACATTTTACACTCAATTTCTTTAATCTGCAAGTACCATTTATATGAAATTTATTCGTGTAATATTAAGAATATTATATAAAAATACAAAATTCGATATAATCTCTAATTATCCTATAAAAAATATGATTTTAACTTATAGCATTCATTAAGTACCATTCAAGAGTATTTTTTACAGAATTTTTTATTAATAAATTTATATTATAAAAAGGATTCTTTTTATTTAAAACTGTGTTTAGTGTGAATTATTATTTACACTTTATTTATCCTCAATTTTATCCACAAAAGAGAAGAAAAAAAAGATAAAAATAACACTCTCTTAAAGGTGTTATCCCCTCTTTTCTCTTAAAAGAGGTTTTAGATTATCACAAGGGATTTATCTGTGTATAATAATGGAAGATTTTTTCTAAATTTTAGTTTTATAAAAAAGGCTAAGGATATATGCACATGTCTTAACAAGGAGTTAAAATTTTTGTGACAAAAGAAAAAAAATTCTTTCATTTACACATGCTTTCTGATGCAACCGGGGAAACATTAATTTCTGTTGGAAGAGCTGTAGCATCGCAGTATACAACGAGTCAGGCAACAGAGCATATCTATCCTATGATTCGTAATAAAATACAGTTACAAAAAGCTCTTGATGAAATACAACAAGAGCCTGGTATTGTTCTTTACACAATAATTGATGAAAAACTTAAACTTCTTCTTCAAAAAAGATGCGAAAAAATAAAAGTTCCTTATATTGATATATTACATCCTGTTTTAAATGCTTTTCAATCTTACCTTGGGATGCCAACCCACTTACGTGCGAGTGCACAACATGATCTTAATGCAGATTATTTTCGCCGTATTGAGGCATTGGATTTTACAATAGAGCATGATGACGGACAATCTTTCAGTAGCTTATCTGAAGCGGATGTAATTCTTGTAGGAATTTCAAGGACATCTAAAACACCAACAAGTATCTACTTAGCAAATCGTGGAATTAAAACGGCAAATGTTCCTCTTATTCCTAATATTGATTTGCCAGAATCCCTTTTAGAGGCAAAAAATTCTTTAATTATTGGTTTAATTGCTTCAGCTGAAAGAATCTCACATATTCGCCAAAATCGTGATTTGGGAGAAGGTTTTGCTCTTGATAATTATACAAATCGTATCAACATAGCTGAAGAATTAATCTATGCAAAACGCATTTGCGAACGTTTTAATTGGCCTATTATTGATGTCACAAGGCGCTCTATTGAAGAAACTGCAGCGGCAATATTTGAACTTTTATCACGATTTCGTGAAGGAAAGTGAGAGAATCTAATGGCAATAAATAGTTTAATATTAGCATCTCTTAGTTTTCATCGTGCACAATTATTAAAAAAAGCGGGTTTAAATTTTTTGGTTGAAGGAGCTTCTTTTGATGAAAGAGAAGTAGAAAAAAAAGCAAAAGAAAAAACACCTAAAGAACTCAGTTGTTTTCTTGCGAGTGCAAAAGCAAAAAATGTTTCTGATCGTTTTCCTGATGCTTTCGTTATTGGTTGCGATCAAGTGCTTGATTTGGAAGGTCAAGTTCTTCATAAAGTCATAAATAGTAAGGAAGCACATCAACGTTTATGCGAATTATCAGGAAAAAAACATTCTCTTCATAGTGCAGTAGCTTTATTTCATAATGGTCAAGAAATTTGGGTAGAATCTTTTAGTGCACATATGTTAGTACGTTCTCTTTCATCAGAGTTTATTGAACGTTATTTAGTGCGCGTGGGAATAGATGTCTTAAATAGTGTGGGAGTCTATCAAATTGAAGGAGAAGGAATTCATCTTTTTGATCAAATTGAAGGGGATTTTTTTACCATTATTGGTTTACCTTTGTTGCCCTTACTTATAAAACTGCGTCATTTAGGGGTTATTGATGGTTAATTTAACAAGAAAGCACGAAACAACAAAAGCTCCATGTGCTTTTGTTGTTGGTACTCCTATTCACCATTCAAAATCGCCAAAAATTCATAATTTTTGGCTTAAACAATATAATCTGCAAGGTGAATATATTGCGCAAGAAGTAACATCTGAAGAATTTAGAGGTTTTTTCACATCTATAAAAAAAAGGGGGTTTTGTGGAGGGAATATCACGCTACCCTATAAACAGGAAGCGTTTCATTTAGCGAATTATAAAGATGATGTAGCAACAATGATTGGTGCTGTTAATACGCTTTGGTATGAAGAAAATAAACTTTGTGCTACAAATAGTGATTCTTACGGTTTTAGTGCTAATCTTGATGATTTTTATCCTGATTGGGTAGGAGAAACAGCAGTTATTTTTGGGGCAGGTGGTGCTGCACGTGCTGTTCTGTATGCCTTAAAAAAACGTGGGTTTGAACGCATTTGCTTAGTTAATCGTACAAAGGGGCGAGCAGAAGATTTAGCACAGCATTTCGGGAAACCTGTGGAAGTTCACGATTGGCAGAATATAGATAAAATACTTTATCAAGCTGATTTAATTGTCAATACAACCTCTATAGGTATGACAACTCGATCTGAGGAAAAAGAAAATTCTTTTTTTTGTGATTTTCATAAAGCAAAAACAACGGCATTGGTAACAGATATTGTTTACACACCATTGCTAACACCTTTTCTACAACAAGCAAAAGCACATGGTTTAAGGACTGTTGATGGGCTTGGTATGCTTTTACATCAGGCTGTTTTCGGATTTGAACGGTGGTTTGGAATAAGACCACAGGTTACAAAAGCATTACGAGCAGAAATTTTACAGGGTATGGGTGAAAAGACAGAATGAAAATCATAGGGCTGACCGGATCAATTGCTATGGGAAAATCGACAGTTGCTGATTTTTTTAAACAAGCGGGTGTTCCTGTTTTTAGCGCTGATGAAGCAGTACATCAACTTTATAAGAGTGAACCGGCTGTATCACTTATAACACATATATTTCCCAATGTTATTGAGGATGGGAAGATTAACCGCCAAAAGCTTTCTAAAATTTTGATTGGTGATAAGAAAAAATTACAAATATTAGAAAAGATAATACATCCTTTAGTACAAAAAAAAGAAGAAGAATTTATTGAGACAGCACGTCAACAGGAAAAAAAATTAGTTGTTCTTGAGATTCCACTTCTTTTTGAAACAAATGGTGAAAAACGTGTAGATAGTGTTGTTGTTGTCTCTGCAACACGAGCAATACAAAAAGCACGTGTAATGATTCGCCAAGATATGAATGAAGAAAAATTTTCTTTTATTGATGCTAGACAAATGTCTGATGAAGAAAAACGTAAACGTGCTGATTTTATTATTGATACAGGAAAAGATTTAGAGAATACCCGTAAACAAGTTTTGTACGTGATAAAAAATTTACTAAAGAATTGAAGTCATGCGTGAAGTTATTTTTGATACAGAAACAACAGGTTTAGATAAAGAGAAAGATCGCATAATCGAAATCGGTTGTGTTGAGATGGTTGATCGTTATCTTACAGAACGCCGATTCCATGTTTATTTGAATCCACAAGGTGTTCTTATACCTGATGAAGTTGTAGCAATTCATGGATTAACCAATGAACGCCTAAAAAATGAAAAAAGCTTTAGTGATATTGCTGATGAATTTTTGGAATTTATCAATGGCGCAACAATGATTGCCCATAATGCAAGTTTTGATATAGGTTTTATTAATGCAGAATTAAAACGCGTCAATAAGCCGCTTATCAGTGTTGATAATATTCTTGATACATTGGCTATGGCGCGGCGTAAATTTCCTATGGGTCCTAATTCTCTTGATATTTTATGCAAACGTTTCGGAATTGATAATAGTCATCGTGTTCTTCATGGCGCTTTGCTTGATGCGGAGATTTTAGCCGATGTTTATATTGAACTGATTGGTGGAAAGCAGGGTGTATTGGGTTTTGAGAACAAAAGAAATGTTAATGAACATATCAAAAATGATAAAGATACACCTTATGCAGTTAAATCTCGTCCACAAGCTTTACCTTCAAGGTTGAGTGCACAAGAAAAAAAGTTGCATGCTGATTTTATCAATAAAATGGGTGAAAAAGCTCTGTGGAATAATTTCAAAATTCATGAATAACATTCTTACCTTTTTTCTAAAAAGGTTATTTAAGATTAAAAATATAAAATACGGATATCAAAAAAAACGGTCGTTGTGGGGAGGGGAACACCACAACGACCTTGTCGCTACATCGTACCTCAGCTATCATAGGAGGAGCAAAATGAAAGCTATTAATCCTGTAACAGCAAAGAAAAGCTCTAGGTACATAATATAAAATGCAACGACTTCACGTCTTATGGAAAGAAAAAATGGCTTTTTAGAGGCAAAATGAAAAAAATATATTAAGGGGAATGTATTTTTTAGCTGAAATGGAGAAATAAAATTGTCATGAAAGCAACAGATCATCTTTTGTTGGTTGATGGATCAGGCTATGTTTTTCGTGCTTACTATGCTTTACCACCTTTAAAACGTAAAAAGGATGGACTTCCTATAGGAGCAGTAGCTGGTTTTTGTAATATGTTATGGAAATTACTCTGTGACACTCGTAACACAGCGACAGGTATTATTCCAACACACTTTGCTGTTATTTTTGATTATTCATCTGATACTTTTCGAAAACAAATCTATCCTCAGTATAAAGCGAATCGCTCTGAACCTCCCGAAGATTTAATTCCTCAATTCGCTTTAATACGCCAAGCAACAAAGGCTTTTAATTTGCCTTGTATTGAAAAGGAAGGATTTGAGGCAGATGATTTGATAGCGACCTATGCACAATTGGCAACAAAGGTTGGTGCAAAAACAACCATTATCTCTTCTGATAAGGATCTTATGCAACTCGTCAATAAGCATGTTTCTTTGTATGATGGGATGAAAGACAAGCATATAGGTATCTCAGAAGTTATAGAAAAATGGGGTGTTCCCCCTGAAAAGATGATCGATTTACAAGCATTAATTGGAGATGCAACGGATAATGTACCAGGTGTTCCAGGCATTGGTCCTAAAATTGCTGCCCAATTATTGAATCAATTTGATTCTCTTGATCTTTTATTGCAACGTGTGACTGAAATTAAACAAACAAAACGACGTGAAAACATACAAACTTATAGTGAACAGGTTAAAATTTCTCGTGAACTTGTTAGACTTAAAACAGATGTTCCTATAGACAGCGATTTAGATGATTTTATTTTGGAGCAACAAGATGGACCACGCTTAATTTCTTTTTTGAAAGCGATGGAATTTTCCACACTCACGCGTCGCGTGGCAGAAGCAACGTCATGTGATGCAGCAGCTATTGATGCCCTTGATATAGCTGTTGAGTGGGAAAAATCTGAAAAGGAGCATGATTCTAATGTAAAAAAAGAAGATAGCACACTTCCTCATAACTTTTCTGAGAACTCTCCACAACAGCTAGCAGAAAAACGCAAAGATCAAGCACTAACTCAAAAAATTACAAGAGATTCTTATACAACGATTCTTGACGAAGGCGTTTTGCAAGAATGGTTATGGCAAGCAGAAGAGCAAGGCTTTTTTGCATTTGATACTGAAACAACATCCCTTGATCCCATGCAAGCAAAGCTTGTTGGCTTTTCCTTAGCATTACAACCGGAAAAAGCAGCTTATATACCTCTTGAGCATGTTGAAGGGGAAGATGATCTTTTGGGAGGCGCACGCATTGCAGAACAAATTAAAACCGAGAAGGCTTTAGCACTTTTAAAGCCAATATTAGAAGATTCTGCGGTGTTAAAAGTTGGTCAGAATGTAAAATATGATTGGTTGGTGATGAAACAATATGGCATCGTGATACGTTGTTTTGATGACACCATGTTGTTTTCCTATGCTTTAGATGCTGGAACATTGACGCATAATATGGATGATTTATCTAAGCGTTGGCTTGGACATACAACAATTGCCTATAAGGATTTAACACATAATGGAAAAAAAATCACTTCTTTTGCACAAGTAGATTTGAAACAAGCAACGCTTTATGCGGCTGAAGATGCTGATGTAACACTCCGTTTGTGGCAAGTTTTAAAACCGCAACTTGTCTCTCAAGGAATGACTAAAATCTATGAACGTCTTGATAGACCACTCATAGAAGTTCTTGCAAGAATGGAAGAACGTGGAATTCTTGTTGATAGACAGATTCTGTTGCGTCTTTCAGGAGAATTAGCGCAGGCTGCTGCTTTTCTAGAAGAGGAAATTTATCAACTCGCGGATGAGAAATTCAATCTTGCTTCACCAAAGCAATTAGGTGATATTCTTTTTGGTAAAATGGGATTGCCTGGAGGAGCTAAAACCAAGGGGGGACAGTGGTCAACTTCTGCACAGACCTTAGAAGAATTAGCGGCCGAAGGTCATATTTTGCCACGTAAAGTTATTGATTGGCGCCAGCTTACAAAACTAAAATCGACTTATACAGATGCTTTACCCTCTTATATTTTACCAAAAACAGGACGTGTTCATACGAATTATTCTTTGGCAACAACATCAACGGGGCGGTTATCATCATCAGAACCAAATTTGCAAAATATTCCGGTACGGACTGTGGAGGGACGTAAAATCCGCACAGCTTTTATTGCTCCAAAAGGACATGTGTTGCTTTCGGCAGATTATAGCCAGATTGAATTGCGTATTCTTGCACATATTGCTGATATAAAAGCATTAAAAGAAGCTTTTGCTCAAGGACATGATATTCACGCTATAACGGCGTCAGAAATGTTTGGCGTTGTGATAGAGGGAATGCCCTCAGATATACGAAGGCGTGCAAAAGCGATTAATTTTGGTATTATTTATGGTATTTCAGCTTTTGGATTAGCCAATCAATTAGGGATTTCACGTCAAGAAGCAGGTCGTTATATTCAACTTTATTTTGAAAGATTTCCAGAAATTAAAGATTATATGGAAAAGACTAAAAGCTTTGCGCGTGAGAATGGTTATGTAGAAACAATTTTTGGACGTCGTATCCATTATCCAGAAATAAAAGCAAAGAATGTAAAAATTCGTTCTCTTAATGAGAGAGCGGCCATCAATGCTCCCATTCAAGGTTCTGCGGCCGATATTATTCGCCGCGCCATGATACAGATGGAAGATGCTTTAAAAGAAAAAAATCTATCAGCAAAAATGTTGCTGCAAGTGCATGATGAATTGATTTTTGAAGTACCAGAAGAGGAGAGTAAAAAAACCATGGCTGTTGTTAAAAATGTTATGGAAAATGCTACAATGCCTGTTCTCTCTTTGTCTGTACCCCTTGAAGTGAAAGTCATGACGGCTCAAAATTGGGATGAGGCACATTAACTTTTTTCATTTATTTTTAAGGATATTTATTGCATTAGCAAGATTAAGATAAGCTTTGATTGGCAAATGATCTGAGGCAATACGCGCAAGTGGTGAATGGTGATTTTCAAGACTTGTTACCAATTGGTGAGGAAAGGCAAAAATTCTATCAAGAGCAAGAAAAGGAAAGCGAGAGGGAAAGCTTGGTACAACTTTAAATGTGCTATCAAAATAGGGATAAAAATGGTTTAAAGATGAGCCTTTTCCCATCCGCCATTCGTTAAAATCTCCGATAAGAAGTGTAGGCATAAGGGAGCGTTTTTGCAAAATTGCAAGGAGCATTTTTGTTTGTTGTTTACGAGAATAACGTAATAAGCCAAAATGAGCCGCGATAATACGAATAGGGCCTGCTGCCATTTCCAGCTCGACAATGATAGCACCACGTGGTTCAATACCAGGAAGAGAGACTTGTAAAGTATCACGTACATATCCCTTTCGCAAAAAGAGAGCGTTCCCATGCCAACCGTGACCATGAGGTGACATAGTATTGAGAGGTACAGGGATCAAATTGGTTTCAGCTTTTAACAGCTGAAGATTAATCAAACCAATACGTTCTCCAAAACGTTTATCTGCTTCTTGAAGAGCAAGGATATCAACTTGTAATTCATTAATAACACGGACAATTCGTGTAGGATTAAAAATTTTATCAACACCTACACATTTATGCACATTATAAGAGGCAACGGTCAGGTCATAATGATTATTTGGGTTGAGGATATTTGACGTATGGTGAGAACGGCTATGGATTGCTTTTAAAAGGGTTTTATGGAGCTTTTGTTGAATAAAATCGCTAAACCAAGGGAGTTTTTGCTTGTAAAGTATTTTTGTCATTTTACGAAAAGAATAATCCCTAAAAGGCAAAGGATAAAAATTTACACTAAAAACGAAAGAACCTTGTCTCATTTAGAAACAAGGTTCTTTCATTAAGCGATGATTTCTGCAATCAATCACGGTTTGAACCGAGAAATTGTAGCAAGAAAACAAACATATTGATGAAATCAAGATAAAGACTCAACGCGCCCATAATAACTTTACGACCTCTGGTGTCGCCTTGATCTCCTTCATAATACATCAACTTAATGTTTTGAGTGTCGTAAGCTGTCAAACCAGCAAAGATAAAAACACCGATAACGGAGATAGCAAATTGCAAAGCGCTTGATCCAAGAAAAATATTCACAACCATGGAAAGCATCAAACCGATCAAACCTATGAAAAAGAATGAACCCATTGCTGTAAGATCACGCTTTGTTGTGTATCCATAAAGTGAAAGAGCTCCAAAAGTTGCAGCGGAAATGACAAAGGTTTGTACAATACTCTCTGTCGTATAACGTAAAACGATTGAAGATAATGAAAGCCCAACCAGAGCAGCATAGCCAAAAAAGAGGCTACGAGCAGCATTTGTACTCAATGTATTAATTTTAAAACTAAGGAATAAAACTGCAATGAGGGGCGCAAACATCACAATATAAGAGAATGGTGATGTATAAAATGTTACTCCAAATGATGTTAAATAAACACTGCTATTGATCTGAGCGGCTGCTTGGCTCATATCGGTTGTTGTTGCTAATGATACAATTGCATAGGCAGCAGCAGCTGTAATAAGCAAACCAATGGCCATTGTATTGTAAACACCCAACATATAGTCACGCAATCCCTGATCAATTGATGCATCAGCATGAGAAGCAGGCGCTGAACGTAAATTTTTAAAATTAGCCATAATATAAAATCCTTTAGCATATGTCCCGTCAGGCACTGGTTTTTTTAAATGTCTCTGTCTTTAAAGAGACAAGCTTTGTATAAGCCTTAATTTGGCGAATACAAAAAACCTTCAGAATCACTGGCGGAATTCCAGCATATCTCCTCTTATTATGGAGATTTATTTAAAAATTACAAGAGATTTATCAAAGCAATGAACCTTACAAATTGGTAAGGAAAAAGTTCATTTCCATGAAAAATATTTCTGTCTTCACCGTATTTTTGCAAAAGAAAAAGACGAAGCTAAGAAGCTTTTTATATTCACAGGAACCCTATAATTTCCACCTATAAAATATCTACCTTCACAGTGATGAGGAAAGTGGCGCGTAACATCGCGCTATTTTTCAATTTTCAAGATTGCATCTGCTCTACCCAGCCAGAAAATCTAATTGGGTTGAGTTTTTATATAACATATTGATATATAAAGATATATTAATTCTAAATACCCCTAAAAAAATATCGTAAGGTTTTCTGATGACAAATCTGTTTATATTAAAGCAATCAAGATCATTTTCCTGCACGATACGATTAGGATTGGCGTGCGGATAAAAAGTTCTAAAAAGGAGTAAAAATAGCGCTCATAAATTCTCTAAAATGCAAGAAGCTATAAGACAACATTGAGAGCTGTAAAATAATACGATGATGCAATTGTTTTTTCATAGCCATAAAAATGGTGGTGCACAGTGGGTTTTACATTATGAAACAAAAAAAATATATTTATAGGTCTATCACTTTGATTTGTTAGATTTTTTTGCATTAAAAATAAAATAAAAAGATTTGAAACAATGAAAAATAACAATTTAAAGCAGCTTAAATTCAATATAGAATTATGATTTATTATTTATAATCAATATATTAACTTTATAGTTTATTAAGAAAAGAAGAGGAGCATAGAAACTGAAATCGAAAAAACGAATAACAAGTATTTTTGTAAACAATTGTAATCATTTAATAAACACTTTCAATATTTCAAACTCTATTTATCGATGGAGATAAGGGTGTAGCACCCTATGCGTATCAGCTTGACTTAATAAAGGTGAAAACTGCTACTATCGTATTCTTTTTTGTCTCTAATGTTGCGGCAAACTTTGTATATGAAAGCTTTCATAAGGGGTATTTTCATTTATCCGCTCATCATATCCCTTATGAGGAACAGAGTACCATTGGATTCTCAATTTACTTACTTGTTTTAGAGATACTCTCAACGCTTTCCAAGCTCATTTTACGACAGCGTCCGTGAAAATAGTATAGCGTAAAAGCCATTTGAAGTCAGTTCTTTTGTATTGAGTAGAGATGGACATGTAAAGTTGAAGAAAACATAAAATTTTCATAAAGAAAAATATGTAAAATAATCAGTCGAAAGAATTAGTTAAGAGAGTTTGTAATTAGGTTTATGATGGTTGAAAATCTCTGTTTTTTAAAGGCGATGAGAATATTAATGAGAAGATGTATGGCTAGAATGACGTTTTGCTTTCATCCAAGTGCGCAGTTCCTCAATAAGGATAGCAATAACACCAAGAGTGATAAAACTATCTGCAAGATTGAAAATAGCGAAATAAAAAATATCAGCAATGTGAAAAAGTATATAATCAGTGACATGATGAAAGCGAATACGATCAATAAGGTTGCCAATTGCTCCCCCAATAATAAGGACAAGACCAAAGCACGTTAAAAATTTATTATCTTCAGCATTTCTCCATAACCATAAAAGAAAGATGATTACAATGATCGTAATGGCAATGATTCCCCAGTGAGAAAAAGAAGAAAAAAACGAAAATGCAATGCCAGAATTATGCACATGATAAAGGGAAAGGAAAGGAATAAGCGGGATTTCTGTTCCTAAAGGCATATTGTGCATAACCCAGTACTTAACAGCTTGGTCAAGCCCGACTGTAAGGGTTAAGCCAAGGAGAAGAAAAGGGAGTGATTTGCGGATCATATTTTTTCCTCGCATGGTTCCAGTGTTAAATAAGGACGACGGATTTCATAAAGCATAACAGCTGTTGCTACTGCTAGATTAAGCGAGTCAGCGCGTCCACTTTGTGGAATACGCGCAAGTTTATCGCATCGACGTGTAAGAATATCTGATAGCCCCTGTTTTTCATTTCCCATTAAAAGGACTATCGGACCATTTTTGAAATCAAGTGTCCGATAATCCAGAGATCCTTTGAGATGTGTGCCAACAATCATGCCTTTAAAGTGAGTCGACCAGTTTAAAAAGGCGCTTTCATCAAAACGATAAAGGGGTATAGAGAAAATAGATCCCATGGTTGCACGAACTGTTTCAGGTGAAAAAGGATCTGTTGTTTCGCCAATTAAAAGAACACCTTTGGCACCTACAGCATCAGCAGTACGAATAATGGTCCCAAGATTTCCAGGATCACGCACACGATCAAGCGCGATGTAAACATCTTTAGCTTGCCCTTGTATTGTTTCAAGAGGTTGCCATTTTTGTTTGAAAATACCAATAACTGTTTGTGGGTTATCGCGTCGAGTAAGTGATTCCATAACCTTTAGTGAGGCTTTGATAACAAAAGCACCATTAGCTACAGCGCGTGCAGCAGTATTTTCAATAATGGCATTACCAATTTCACTTTTAGAAAAAATAAGTGTCTGTATTGTCCAACCGAGATTGAGAGCATCAATAACCAATTTTAATCCCTCTGCCATAAAAAGACCTTCGCGATTACGGTTTTTCTTTTGGTTAAGTGCTTTAAGATCTTTTATGATAGGGTTGCTAAGAGAGGTGATTTCTTTCACTCTACCAGTTTTTGTTCCACACATATTCAAGCAATCCAGCGGCTAAAAAGAGAAGTAGAAAGGGCGCGTTCTGCAACTTCTTCACGCAAAATGAGTTCTCCTGATTCGACTGTACCACCAAGATTTACAAATGTATCGCGCATTAAAGTATGAAGCGCAAAGAAGGAAGCACGAATGGAATAAGCTGTAAGGACAACAGAGAGCGGTTTATCAGAGAGGAGTTTACGACAATTTGTGATCATGGCTGGTAAATGATCAAACAGTTGCCAAATTTCGCCATGGGTTCCACGTCCATAAGCAGGGGGATCAAGAAGGATCATATCATAGCTTTTTTTGCGACGGAGTTCTCGCTCGACAAATTTTACAGCATCATCGCAAATCCAGCGAATAGAATGATCTGGTAATCCTGCTTTTTTCTGATTAGCTTTTGCCCACGCAATGGCTTTTTTAGAAGCATCAACATGGGTAACGTTTGCACCCGCTCGTGCTCCAATCAAAGAGGCAACACCTGTATAGCCAAAAAGATTCAATAGTTTTATAGGACGTGCAGCTTTTATGATTTGTTCTTCCATAGAGCGCCAATGGGCATCTTGTTCAGGAAAAACGCCTACATGACGAAAGGAAGTAAAACGCCCCAGAAAAGACAATCCATTCCAAGAAAGGGGCCATGTTTCATCTAGTGGCTTTTTAGGAAAATGCCAACGACCAACTCCTTCTTCATCACGGTTTCCTGTAAAAATAGCATCAACATCAGCCCATTGTTTTTGTGATAAAGCAGGTTTCCATAATGCTTGACCTTCTGGACGAATAATTCGATAATCTCCATAACGCTCTAATTTTTGTCCATTTCCAGAATCAATGAGAGCATAGTTTTCACTCATACCTGTTTCCAAAATAAGAGGCAACTTTTCCTGCGGATATCTATTCTTGTCGGGGGATTGAAAACATTGTGCAGGCATGTTTTGTATCACGGTATATGAGGTATAAAAAATTACTTTATAAAGCTCTTAAATGTTTCGTAAAAGTACAAAAGAACTAAAATCAATTAAAGCACGCATAGAAACAAACTCTGTATTGACTATAAAATACTAATGGAAAAACTTTTTCATTAAAAGATCATTACACTAGATTTGTGATAGACATTTTCAATTTCTCAATCTCGGCTTTACTTTTTTTGAGAGCTTTTTTGCATTTGTGATAGGAAAACCAACGGATCAGATTTCCTAATAAAACACCAAGACCAAAGAAAATAAAAAGCCATATAAAGAGAGGAGCATGATAAGTAAAACTTTCAGAATTTTCTCGAAAAGGATCAAGTGTTAACGGGACCATTTGACGATTAGCTACGATAAAAACAACCAAAAAGGCTGTGATAATCACACCAATACTTGTTAGAATAATACGTTTAATAATCATAAGTTTCTCACTGATTAAGACGGTCGCGTAAATCCTTGCCAGTTTTAAAAAAGGGAATCCACTTTTCTTCAACAACAACGGCTTCTCCAGTTCGTGGGTTACGTCCATTCCGAGCTGAACGGCTTTTTACAGAAAAAGCTCCAAATCCACGAAGTTCAACACGATCACCATTGGCAAGTGCTGTTGAAATTTCTTCAAAAATAGCGTTTACAATATGTTCCACATCCCGTTGAAAAAGATGCGGGTTATGACGAGCAATAATTTGCACAAGCTCTGATTTAACCACAATAGCCTCACTTTCACACAAAAAACTTTTTTATAATTGTGCACTTCATGCATATTACAATATATAAACGGATAAAAGCAAAATAAAACCAAGAAAAAACAAATTTCAAGAAACAAAATTTGAAAATACCTCTTATAAAGGTTATACAGATTAAAAATGCGGGATATTTAAGAGATTAGGAGAGTATGTCCGTCCACAATCATTATGAAGTCTTTTCAACGCAATCATCAGTTGGAGATGTTTTTAAAAAGGCATCTCGTCATTCGCGTCGCATTAGCTTATTAAAAATTTTTTTACCCCTCTTAGCGTTAGTTTTAGCGCTGGTTTTTTGCTGGTTTACGTTTTTCTTTGTTCCCGTTACTTCTGATCCTATGCCTTTGAATAATGAAGAGAATGGAGTGAGCAACTTGACAATACTCAATCCAAAATTAGAAGGTTATACGCGTACTCATGAACCTTATTGGCTTAAAGCAGAAAAGGCATTTCAAGATCAAACGCGCTCTGGAATAATTGGATTACAAAATATCACAGCGAAAGCATCTATGGGCCAACAAAGACAAGTTTTTCTTGCTGCACAAGGGGGTGTTTACGATAACATTCATGGTTTTTTACAATTGGATAAGCCATTCACCATTACGACGAATGATGGGATGATGGCACAATTTATGTCGGCTAATATTAATTTATCTGAGGGACAGTTAAAAACAGATCAACGCGTTGATATTCAGCGAGCCGGTTTTCATCTTGCAGCCAATGCCTTACAAATTCGAGAAAAAGGAAAAAACATGTATTTCCATGGTGGTGTGCATTTAGTGCTTCAAAGGTAATGATGCAATATCAATAGGAATCTTTAAGGGATATTTAATAAAGAGAATTCATGTATAACAAACAGAAGAATTGAAAGAATGAGATCATACAAAAGATGGATAGGTATGACGTTGGCTTTTAGCATGGGAATGTTAGGAGGAGGAACGGTTTTAGGATATGCTGAAGGGACCCATTTGGGGATAAGTCTATCAAACGACAAAGATCCTGTAGAACTTCATGCAGATTCTTTAGAAATACGTGATAAAGAAGGGATAGCACTTTTTAAGGGTGATGTTTCAGTGGTGCAAGGTGAACGTTTTTTACGGACAGAAAAATTAATTGTTTATTACGATAAAGCCCATAAAGAAGCGAATAGAAACAAGGAAGATACGGAGGCGTCATCTTTTACTTTGTTTGGTTCGTCGGGTATACAAAAAATGGAAGCCTTAGGAAAAGTCTATATAAAAATAGCGACGCAAATTGCTACGGGGGATAAAGGCGTTTTTGATGGAAAATCAAAAATGATGAGCTTGACAGGGAACCATGTTGTATTAACAGATGGTGACAATGTGGCAACAGGATGTAAATTAACGGCAAATATGGAAAGCGGAAGGGCTTTTTTAGAAGGTTGTGAGACGACTAAGAAAAAAGGTCGCGTTTCTATTATTTTTAAACAAAGTCAACAAAATGGCCATTAAGGTTTTATGTTTGGAATCAAAAGAAAAAAACAAACTGATCAGCATGATCTTGTAAGTGAAGCTTCAAAAAAGCGCTTAAAAGGGACTTTGATTGCCAGTCATTTGATTAAAGTTTATCGAGGAAGACCAACAGTTAATGGCGTTTCTTTTGGCATTCGTACGGGAGAAGCAGTTGGCATTTTAGGTCCTAATGGAGCAGGTAAAACAACTTGTTTTTATATGGTTACAGGGCTCATAAAATCTGATGGAGGATCCATTAAAATTGATGGATTTGATATTACGCATCTTCCGATGTATCGACGGGCGCGTTTAGGTATTGGGTATCTTCCCCAAGAAGCATCTATTTTTCGTGGTCTTTCAGTAGAAAATAATATTAAAGCTGTTTTAGAAGTAGTTGAAAAAGATCGTCTTAAACAGCATGAAGAGCTTGATAGTCTTTTACATGAGTTTAAAATTGACCATTTACGTAAAATGCCTGCACTTTCGTTATCTGGGGGTGAACGTCGACGACTTGAAATTGCGCGTGCTTTAGCTTCTCGTCCTCATTTTATGTTACTTGATGAACCATTTGCGGGGATTGATCCTATCGCTATTTTTGATATTCAACAACTTATTCGTCATTTAACAAGGCGTGGCATCGGTGTTTTAATAACAGATCATAATGTACGCGAGACACTGGGGCTCGTCGACCGTGCTTATATTATTCACACCGGCAAAGTGTTAGTTCATGGTCGTCCTAATGATATTATCAACAACGTTGATGTTCGCAGAATTTATTTGGGACATCAGTTTTCTCTATGATTTTACAGCTTTTATACGGTTCTATTTAAGTTTAATAGAAACAACTAGTCGTCACAAAACACCTTTCAAAGGAGGTAGATAAGGTTTCGTTGTAATTATTAGTAAAGTATATTATTGATATATATTTTTATTACAGAAAAAAATGAAATTATTACTTTATTGTACAAACGATGATAATTTTATCAACGGCTTGTAAAGCAATAAAAGAATACGACTTTAGGATAAAGTTTTTAATTGAGGTGAGCAATAGGATTTTCTCTGATAGCTGTATTCATTGCATTATTATTGAAAATCTCCTTATTTATGCCAAAACTTCTTTTATGAATGTAATCTAAAAAAATTTTTATTGAGTGGAGCAAAAGGCTTCATCACTATAAGGTGAATTTATTGTTTTATTGGTTGAGCTTACTCATAATTGTGTCATAGAAAAGATATCATTAGATTCACTTGATAATAAGTGATAAATGAGGCTGTAAATAAATGCATGTGTTATTGAAAGGTAAGAGATATTCATCGCATTTTTTTCTGTCAAATCAAAGAATATGTTGATGATGCTGTTTTGGGTATTTTGATTGGAGCATCCATCCGTTATATATTGCGTTTATTTAATAGGGATTGTCGTGTTTTATTGGTTTGTATGGCGCATTTAAAATAGGAGCAAAACGCCTTTGGGTTCTTGTTATAAGGCTTTGTTTAAGATATACAGTAATTTCCAAACCAAAGGTCTGTTTTGCTTAATATGCTTCTCATTCTATTAAGGGCTTATTTTTAAAGAAAGAAAAAAATCTAATGGGGAGTTATACATTAACTCTTGTGACAAGTTTAATAAATTTATAAATAATGCCCTTTTCTAGGGTCTTAAGGAAATTAATTTTATGAACAACTTCATTTCTTTTTTTCTTTTCTCATGCTGTTAATGAGGAGCTAAACACTATTTATTGTTCTGTTAAAAGTGATATGAGACGTATTAAGCCTTCACCCATTATAAATTGAAAAATAAAAACACATGCGATGTTGTGAAAAGTGAAAGAGCTTTAAGGTTCGATATCGTTTATAGGGTTTATTAGTGAGCATTTGAGCGTGTAAGAGGAAAATTAAAGGATGAATTTGAGTGAGTTAATAACACCGGAAGCAATTATTCCGGCTCTTAAGGCTAATTCGAAAAAACAAGTTCTGCAAATTTTAGCCGAAAAAGCGTCTCAACTGACAGGTCTTAGTGAGCATGTAATTTTTGATATTGTTTTGCAACGCGAGAAACTTGGTTCAACGGGGCTGGGTGGTGGTATTGCGATTCCTCATGGAAAATTACCTGATATTAATCGGATTATTGGTATATTTGCACGTCTTGAAAGTCCTGTTGATTTTGAAGCTCTCGATGACGAGCCTATAGACCTTGTTTTTCTTCTTTTGGCACCTGAAAATGCGGGTGCAGATCACTTAAAAGCTTTATCACAGATTGCACGCGTTTTGCGTCATGCTGATGTTGTGCAAAAATTGCGCAATACACACAATGCCAATGCACTTTATGCTTTATTGATTCAAACTTCAGAATCAAATGCAGCTTAAAAAAGATTATAAGTGTATAAATTGTGAAGGGTACATCATAGAACTTAGATATAATTAGTATCTTAAAGGGCTGATAGTAGAAGGTTACGTTATACGATTCGCTATTGAGACGGAATTTAAGGCTTTTCTGTTTCGTAATTTAATATATTGATAATATTTGGTTATTCTTGAGAGATATTTTTAAGATTATGACAAGACGATGTCAGGACGATATTGAATACGACGTATGAATACACTATAATAATTGAAAGGTGGAGTATCTTACAGATACGCGTCTATTGAATGTGTAGAGTTGAGAAATGATATTCTCAAGGCTGTGGTGCGATGCTATGAAATTTTTGAGGGAGGGTTTATTTTCAAAGTTTTGCAGCAGATTGTTTGTGGTGTAAAGAGTATGGTTTATTTCTCTGCAGAGTGGTGGTATATTTTCATCTTGTTTTGAAATCCTGTTGCTTAAAGGAATTATTTTTTATTAAAAAACGAAATGGGCAGTATGAAATCAAAAATATTGTTTTTTAATGTGATTATTAAATAAAAAGTTCATATTTTGGTAACGACTAAAAGGTCACAATGGAGCGTAAAATCTGTTTTGATTACTTTGGAAATATTTCCTTTATTGAAGGAATTAGGATAATTACACATGAGTATCGAGGAGTTTTTGTTTGAACTTTTCCAATGAAGAGAATCTTGTTAAAGACTAAAGAAGTGAGCTAAATGAAGATGTTTGAAAAAACTGTTATCGCTGCATCTGTAATGGTTCTTATTACAGGTGGGATCGCATGTGCACAAACGCCAAGCCGTTTAAACCAATTTGAAGCGTGGGGAGCCTATTCTTATAAATCGTCCCAAAATACGATTTGCTATGTGTTATCTGTTCCTTTGAAGGCTCTTCCAACAACGGTTAATCATGGTGATAATTTTTTCTTAGTTACCAAGCGTTCTTTGTCACCTGTTTCGTTTGAACCGCAGTTTATGGCTGGTTATACGCTTCAAGAAGGGTCGAAAGTGACAGTAACCATTGGAGGCAAGGACTTTGATTTTTTCACGAAGGATTCCTCAGCTTGGTTGGCATCATCAGAGCAGGAAAAGCAGCTTGTTTCTGCTATGCGTGCTGGAAACAATATGACAGTGAAAGCAATATCAAAACGAGGAACGCATACGACCTATACTTATTCCTTAAAAGGGGTCACTGCTGCATTAAATATGGCTCAAAAGTGCCATTAAAGTTTTGATAACTTCTACAAGAGTGATGTAAATTGGAAAGCAATGGCTATTTCCTATGACCTTAGGCCTGTTGGTTCATGTTTAGCACAAAAAACAGATAATGTGGTGGTAAAGGAGAGTTCTAAGCTCTCTTTAATTGGACTATCACAAGATGAAATAGTGCAAACTTTAAAGACACTTGGTATACCAGAGCGTCAAACGCGTATGCGTGCACGTCAGCTTTGGCATTGGCTTTATGTCCGTGGTGTTTCAAATTTTGATGAAATGCTAAATATTTCAAAAGCAATGCAGGAAACACTTAAACGTTATTTTTCCATTGCTCGTCCGGAGATTGTTGGAGAACAAGTATCAAAGGATGGTACACGTAAATGGCTCTTACGTTTTCCAGCCCGTGGGGCTGGAAAGCCTGTTGAAATTGAAACGGTTTATATTCCTGAAGAAGGGCGTGGTACTTTATGTCTTTCATCGCAAGTTGGATGTACGTTAACCTGCTCTTTTTGTCATACAGGAACGCAGATGCTTGTTCGCAATCTGACGGCGGAAGAAATTTTGGCACAATTATTAGTCGCACGTGATTGTTTGGGTGATTTTCCTGATAAGGATACGCCTGATGGTGCAATTATTCCTGTTGAAGGGCGCAAAATTACCAATATTGTTATGATGGGAATGGGAGAACCTCTTTATAATTTTGAAGCTGTAAAAAAAGCTTTATTGATTGCTTCTGATGGCGATGGACTTTCTTTATCAAAACGTCGGATTACGCTTTCAACCAGTGGAGTTGTTCCTGGAATTATTCGAACTGGGGAAGAAATTGGTGTGATGTTAGCAATTTCATTGCACGCCGTACACGATACACTAAGGGATATGCTTGTTCCTATCAATAAAAAATATCCGCTTGCTCTGCTCATGGATGCTTGCCGTAATTATCGTGGTCTGTCTAATGCAAAACGAATTACATTTGAATATGTTATGCTGAAAGATATCAATGATAGTTTAGATGATGCTAAGCGATTAATACAGTTGCTAAAAGGTATTCCAGCAAAGATCAATTTAATCCCTTTTAATCCGTGGCCAGGGAGTAATTATCAATGTTCTGATTGGGAGCAAATCGAGCGTTTTGCTGATATTGTTAATCAAGCGGGCTATGCTTCTCCTATTCGGGTACCGCGTGGACGCGATATTTTAGCTGCATGTGGACAGCTTAAATCGGCTTCAGAGCGCTTACGAAAATCTGAACGTTTGAAACTTGAAAATGCCATTGGTCATTAGTTAACGCAATTTTTAGTGCTATAAAGTTTGAATTTTTTTCTGTAAATCAACAACCTCATATAGAAGCATGTATGAGACAGGGATTAAGATGAATAGTCTTCGCTTTATAGGTTCAATAGGGGGAAAGATATTGTATAAAGTCTGTTTGCGTAATCTCTGAAATGAAGAGGCGGCCTAATTTAAAGGAAAGTTTCAAGAGCCACTCATTTCCATCTCATTTCACATTTTTTACTTCGGTTTTATGATTTTTAAAAGCATCGACTGTAATAAATTTTAAAGAGTGGAGATATATATTTCCTGATGCTTTTGTTTATTACGTTCTTTAGCAAGATTGCGCTTTACATATAAACGGCATGTCTAAAATGTAAATACTTCTTACCATAAATATCATTGTTACCCATTGACATGTTTTTAAAAAAGCATTTCTTAATGTACTCTCCATCTCACGACAACGACTGTGAAAACTATAGCAAAAAAGCTTCTGTGAAATATATGATACCATCCATATTTTTAGGTTTCATACTAGGTGTGTAAGGTTGGTACGAGCATTAAAATTTTTAACTACACGACAATTCCAGCTTTTCTTGTGATGTACAAGAGAATAAAGCTATTCTTTAATTCAATATAGACAGATTTGAAATGAGAGTGTTTCACAATATATAGAGTTCTCATTTAAATTAAGAATGATAAATTACACCTTATAAATCAATTTTTTGTAACGATAAGAAGATGGAGAGCAAAACTGGTAAAAGTACCAGCAATAAGCCAGTCGAGAAAGCGAATATAAAGAGGGTTTTGTTTAAGGGTTTTGGTAAGTTTATGCGCTGTAAAAACAACAGAAATTGTAATAGGGAAAGAAATAGGAATGTAAGAGAGTCCTAAAAAAAGTAACTTTTGTGTTGCCATAGGATCATTCTCATTAATAAATTGTGGTAAGAATGTTGCGTTAAAGAGTATGACTTTAGGATTGAGAAGATTAATTCCAATACCAGCAAGATAGTTACGTTTAGAGCTTTGAGATTTAGAAGGTGTTTGTTCAAAGAAAAATGTCGGTTTTCTCCGTAAAGCTTGGAAGGAAAACCATAAAAGATAAAAGGCACCAACAATTTTCAGAAGAACAAAAGTGTGTGGCGCAGCAAAAATAAGTGCTGACAAGCCAAGTGCTACAGCAATAACTTGAATAGCAAATCCTGTTGCGCTTCCTAAGGCACACATAATTCCAGCTTTTTTGCTTTGTGTAATGGTTCTTCCTACGGAAAGCATCATGTCTGGTCCTGGGATAAGCGCTAAAATCAATGATGCTAAAGCAAATTGTACAATAATAGACCACTCCGGTAGAAATGACACCTAAATCTCCTCTTATTTTTAAGTAGTGTTCACGCTATTTATCGTCCGAAGCGCCCTTATTTACGCTTTTTGAGTCTTTTTAATGTTGCTTGAAAAAATTTATTTTTATACTTCTTAGATTGTTTAAATTTTTAGGAAAAAATGAAAGAAGCAGCTCACATGGGATTTTAAAATGAAAAAGTGGCAAAATACTAGAAAAGTTGTTTTAGCTTATTCAGGGGGGCTGGATACGTCAATTATTCTCAAATGGTTGCAAACTAAACTAGGCGTTGAAGTTGTAACTTTTACAGCAGATTTAGGGCAGGGAGAAGAGCTAGAGTTTGCTCGTCATAAAGCTGAAACGTTAGGTGTTAAAGAAATCTATATTGAAGATTTGCGTGAAGAATTTGTGCGTGATTTTGTCTTTCCGATGTTTCGAGCCAATACGGTTTATGAGGGGAGTTATCTTTTAGGAACATCAATTGCACGTCCACTTATTTCAAAACGTTTAATTGAAATTGCTAAGGAAACAGGAGCAGATGCAATTGCTCATGGAGCGACAGGAAAAGGCAATGATCAGGTACGCTTTGAGCTTTCCGCTTATGCACTTAATCCCGATATAAAGATTATTGCTCCATGGCGTGATTGGGATTTTAAGAGTCGGACAGATCTAATTGAATTTGCACGTACATATCAAATTCCTGTAGAAAAAGATAAGCAAGGTGAAGCACCTTTTTCAGTGGATGCAAATTTATTGCATTCCTCATCAGAAGGAAAGATATTGGAGAATCCAGCACTTTCTGCTCCTGAATATGTCCATATGCGTACTCTTTCGCCGGAAGATGCTCCCGATCAAGCAACCAGAATCACGCTTGGTTTTAAAAAAGGCGATGCTGTTTCAATCAATGGAGAAAATTTATCGCCTGCAACTTTACTTACAGAATTAAATCATTATGGGCGCAATAATGGTATTGGTCGGTTAGATTTAGTAGAAAATCGCTTTGTCGGTATGAAGTCACGGGGTATTTATGAAACCCCAGGGGGGACCATTCTTTTGACAGCACATAGGGCTATGGAATCTTTAACGTTAGATCGTGGTGCAGCTCATTTAAAAGATGAATTGATGCCACGTTATGCAGAACTCATTTATTATGGCTTTTGGTTTTCACCTGAACGCAAGATGTTGCAGGCAGCGATTGATTTATCTCAAGAACATGTTGAAGGTGAAGTTACATTAAAGCTCTATAAAGGAAATGTGATTGTTGAAGGACGCCAAAGTAAAAAGTCGCTTTATTCGAGTGAGTTAGTAACCTTCGAGGATGATAAAGGCGCTTATAATCAAAAAGATGCAACGGGTTTTATTAAATTAAATGCTCTGCGTTTACGTACATTAGCCATGCAGCATCAAGGTGATAAAGAAAAGAAATAAAAGATTTTTTTGACAAGTATCATGTGGGGCAGTGCTTTTGTATGAAACAATTTATTGAAGTATTTTTGTCTATTAGTTTTTTACAGTTCTTTCGTTCACTATTAGAGATTTCATTTTTATGATTTATCATATTGTTTTATATGATAATTTATCTTTTTTCTATTGAATTAAAATCTTGAAGACTCTAAAATTTTCTCATTTCAAATGTCTCTCATATAGAATCAATCAAAATCATTTTTTTGCACATTATAAGCTGATGAGTCATGTGGATAAAAACTGTACAAGAAAGGCATATCTTTTATGAATCATCTCAAGCGCCAAGAATTGTAGCAACATTAGGGAGCAAAGTTTGTGATGATGTTGGTCCACTCATCAGTATAATAAGCGCGCCTCATGATAAGAGCAATGAAAGCTTTGATAAGCAAAACAAGATACTTTTGCTTTATAATATTGAATGTTTTTTATTTTTATCAAAATAAAATATGTTTACAGCGCGGTTTGTTTTTATATTGTGAGTATAAAGAAATTTCCAAATTTTTGCTTGCTATTATTGACGAATAAATTCAAGAACCATACACCCTAATTTGAAAAGAATATAATTTTTAGGATAAAGATAATGATGCGTGATCAGTGTGATGCCCTTAGCCTTACGCCAGAATTAAGAGATGCAGCTTCTCAATCGAGAGCTTGGCCCTTTGAAGAAGCACGTAAGATTATCAAACGCTATGAAAAAACAGGTTATCCAGAAAGTATAATATTTGAAACGGGCTATGGACCTTCTGGTTTGCCGCATATTGGCACTTTTGGGGAGGTAGCGCGTACCACTATGGTGCGTCATGCTTTTCATATTCTCACAGAGAATAAAGTGAAAACAAAATTGCTTTGTTTTTCTGATGATATGGATGGTTTGCGCAAGGTTCCAGATAATGTACCTGATCGTGAGAAGATGGAAAGCTATCTTGGTCAACCGTTGAGTTGTGTCCCTGATCCTTTTGGAGATGACTATCCTTCTTTTGGAGCGGCAAATAATGCACGTTTACGGGCTTTTCTTGATCGTTTTGGTTTTGATTATGAATTTGCAAGTGCTACGGATTATTACAGTTCCGGTCGTTTTGATGAAACACTTTTAAAAATCCTTGCCTGTTATGACAAGGTGATGGCAATTATTTTACCAACGTTGGGTGAAGAACGACAAGCAACTTATTCTCTCTTTTTACCGATTTCTCCCTTTTCTGGAAAAGTATTACAAGTACCGATGATTGCGCGTAATGTTGAAAAAGGAACGGTTGCTTATATCGAACCTGAAACAGGAGAAACTATAGAAACGGAGGTTACAGGGGGCAAGGTCAAGTGTCAGTGGAAGGTGGATTGGGCAATGCGTTGGACAGCGCTTGGCATTGATTATGAAATGGCAGGAAAAGATCTTATCGATTCCACAAATCTTTCTTCTAAAATTTGTAAAGTATTGGGTGGGAAGCCTCCAGAAGGATTTAACTATGAGCTCTTTTTGGATGAAAAGGGTCAGAAAATTTCCAAATCCAAGGGAAATGGTTTAACCATTGATGAATGGCTTACTTACGCCCCAACGGAGAGCTTAGGGCTTTATATGTTTTCAAAGCCCAAAACAGCCAAAAGGCTTTATTTTGATGTTATTCCCAAAGTTGTGGATGAGTATTATGCACATCTTTCAGCCTATGGTCGTCAAAGTTGGCAAGAACGGCTTAATAATCCAGTATGGCATATCCATAATGGTTGTCCTCCACAGGTTGATTTACCGGTACCCTTTGCCCTTCTGTTGAATTTAGTAAGTGCTTCAAATGCAGAAAATAAAGAGGTTCTCTGGGGGTTTATTTCTCGCTATGCTCAAGGAGCCAATGCACAAACTTATCCAGAACTTGATCAATTAGTGCAATTTGCTCTGAAATATTTTGATGTTTTTGTTAAACCTAACAAAAAATTTCGAATGGCAGATGATAATGAACGCGCAACATTAGCGCAAATTGATGCAAAATTAGCCAGTTTGCCTAAAACTGCTGATAGCAATATGATTCAAAATGCACTTCTTGATGTTGCACGTTTAATAGAACGCTATCAAGATCATAATAAAAAAAGCCCTGAAGGGGGGCCTGGTGTTTCAAATGTCTTTTTTCAAATGATCTATGAAGTTCTTTTAGGGCAAGAAAGAGGACCACGATTGGGATCATTTATTGCTTTGTATGGGATTAATGAAATGCGTGCATTGATTGCTGAAGCGCTTGCGCGACCTGTGGGGGAATAATGGAAAAGTGTGTGCAAGAAGTAAAACGGCGTCGCACATTTGCAATTATCGCCCATCCAGATGCGGGGAAAACAACACTAACAGAAAAGCTGTTATTATTTGGTGGAGCTATTCAGCTTGCTGGTGAGGTAAAAGCGAAAAAAGACCGTATTCAAACCCGTTCTGATTGGATGCATATTGAACGTGATCGGGGTATTTCAGTTGTAACATCGGTGATGACATTTGAATATGCAGACCATATTTTTAATCTGTTAGACACTCCAGGCCACGAGGATTTTGCTGACGATACTTATCGTACTCTTACAGCCGTTGATAGTGCTATTATGGTGCTGGATGGTGCACGCGGAATTGAACCTAGAACACTGAAATTATTTGAAGTGTGTCGCATGCGGGATATTCCTATAGTGACTTTTATCAACAAGATGGATCGTGAGGCACGTGATCCTATAGAGCTTTTAGATGAGATTGAAGAAAAGCTTGCCCTTGATACTGCACCAATAACTTGGCCGATTGGTACGGGAAAAGATTTTGTAGGAACATTTGATCTTCATCATAATAGATTTCGTCAAAAAGATGATGAAGTAACACAACAAACAGTTTCTAAGCTTGATGAGGTTGCAAATCTGCTTCCTGAGTATCAGCGTTCACATTTTATCGAAGGTGTAGAACTTGCACGAAGTGCTTGCAAAAATTTTGATCTTCAATCTTTCCGAGAAGGGCATATGACACCGGTTTATTTTGGTTCGGCTTTACGAAATTTTGGTGTTCGTGATTTGATTAATGCGCTTGTTGATTTTGGTCAAAGTCCTCGTGATCAGGATGCAGATCAACGCAATATTGTTGCAACGGAAGCTAAAATGACAGGGTTTGTTTTTAAAATTCAAGCGAATATGGACCCTAATCACCGTGATCGTATTGCATTTTTTCGGGTCTGTTCTGGAACACTTGAACGTGGCATGAAGACAAAGTTAGTCCGAACAGGAAAACCAATGACACTTTCAGCACCACAATTTTTCTTTGCGCGTTCACGGCAAATTGCTGATCAAGCCTATGCTGGTGATATTGTAGGAATTCCTAATCATGGCACATTACGTATAGGTGATACCTTGACAGAAGGAGAAGAAATCCTCTTTAAGGGAGTGCCCAATTTTGCACCGGAAATTTTGCGTCGTGTTAGTTTGGGCGATCCAATGAAAGCAAAAAAGCTTAAAGAGGCTTTGCAACAAATGGCTGAAGAAGGGGTTGTTCAATTATTTATTCCTGATGATGGGTCACCCTCGTTGATTGGTGTGATTGGTGCTTTGCAGATTGATGTTCTCAAAGAACGGCTTAAAATAGAATATGGTTTGCCCGTCAATTTTGAACCAGCACGTTTTAATATATGCCGTTGGATTTCGGCAGAGAATAAAGATGAGTTGCAAAAATTTCTGACCAATCACCGCTCCGCTATTGCGTATGATTTAGAGGGTGAGCCAGTTTTTTTAGCAGAGAACCATTTTTCATTAAATTATGAGGCAGAAAGAGCTCCTAAAATAAAATTTTCTGCTGTTAAAGATTATCAAATGCGCACTTAATATAAAGAACATTTTCAGATTTTATTATATAAAAAGAGTAATAAATTTAATATTTTTTTATAGTGCTTATGTGATTTAGAAAACAAGCTGTCGGCAATTCTTTGTTGAAACATATCAAAAAAACTTTGATATATTTTTTCACGATAGCTTAAGATATTGAGTGTCTTTCAATCTTTTTTAATCTAAGCTGAAAATTTCCTGTATAAATATAGTTTTTCCTTGTATGAGAATAGTATACAGTCAAAATAATACAAATAATCAATAAGATGGAATTTGTTATCCCAAATATGATATTATATGACCTATAAACCACATGTCTTTTCTATTTCTTCTGGAACAGCTTTTTTGCCTCACTTTGTTGATGCATTGCTCTCTGGTACCCTTATTGATAATTTTGCTTCTGATGGAGATATTCAAACGGCTCTTGCCGATAGCCTTATTTATGTTCCGACACGTCGTGCGGCTCGCGCTTTGCGCTTAGCCTTTGTTGAAAGAAGCGATACACAATCAACTTTCTTGCCAACCATTCGTGCTCTAGGAGATCTCGATGAAGATAGTTTTCTTTTTGTTGAAAATCATACCAGCGCTCTCGATCCACCCATTGGAGAAAGTGAACGCCTGCTATTTTTAGCGCGTCTTATTCGTCCATGGCGTGAAAATTTGCCTGCGCATCTGCGTGCCATGTTTGGTACGGAAGATGTGCTTATTCCGGCTCATAGTGCCGATGCACTTTGGCTTGCTCAAGATTTAGCACATTTGATGGATGAAATTGAAACAGAAGGAGCAGACTGGTCAAAACTTAAAGATATTGCCCCTGATATGGTCGCTGAATGGTGGCAAATAACGCTCGATTTTTTAACGATTGTGACAAAAAATTGGCCGCAAATCTTAAAAGAAAGAAAACGGAGCAATCCCGCTGAATGGCGTAATCAAGCACTTAAAATGCATGCAGAGACTTTACGACGCGCACAATCTGATAAACCGATCATTGCGGCTGGTGTGTCAGGTTCTATGCCCGCAGTTTCTCATCTTTTAAAAGTTATAGCCTCTCTACCAAAAGGAGCTGTTGTTCTTCCGGGTCTTGATTTTCATATGGATGAAGAACAATGGAATGCACTTGGCGCAAGCAATAAAGAAAAAACAGCGTGTGTTTCTTTTGATCATGCAGAAAATATTTTTAGCCATCCTCAATATCATTTAAAAAAACTTCTAACTCTCATGGAGTATCAACGTGATCATGTTTGTGAAATTGGCCAACAGAGCACAATAAAGAAAAGGCGAATGGCGCTTTTATCAGAAGTATTCCGACCAGCTTCTACGACGGACAAATGGATACAAATTGTTCGTGATGATTATGAAGAACTTTGTGCAGATTGGTCATTTATTGAAGCTATAAATGAACGTGAGGAAGCTCTGGCTATCGCTGTCGCTTTACGAAAAGCTATTGAAAACCCCAAAAAAACCGCAGCCCTTATTACAAATGACCGTAATTTAGCCCGCCGTGTTGCTGCAGAATTACAGCGATTTGGTATTGAAGCAAATGATTCAGGAGGAATACCACTTGCACAAACATTGCCTGTAACGCTTTTGCGACTGATCTTAGAAAATGTTTTGCAACCTGATGATCCCATTGTTTTTCTTTCTCTTCTTAAACATCCACTGACAACACTCCAACAAAACCGTCATCGCTTACGCGAACTGGCAGAAAATTTTGAACTTTTTGTACTTCGAGGAAATACAGGGCGCATCAATCTTTTTGAATGTGATCAATTCCTTGAAAAATGGATTGAAACATATTCCCATGATCATTCTGAAATGAATGCCCTTGATCAGCAGAAGTTTGAAGAAGCACGTTTTCTGTGTCATCTTTTAAAGAAAGCTGTTGAACCTTTAACCTCTCTCATGAAACAAGAGAAAGAATGCACCGTCAATGAAGCTGTGATAGCAACTGTTGAGGTTTTTGAAAATTTTGGTCGCAATGAGGATAATTCTCTTGCCCATCTTTATCAATACGAAGCAGGACAAGCCCTATCAAATTTTTTGCGTGAATTGGTCAGTGATCAATCAGGATTAACATTTCATCTGAGCGAATGGCCCGCTATGTTTTCTGCATTGATCGCAACGCGTTCCGTCATACCTTCACCTGGAGGACATCCACGTTTATTCATCTGGGGTACTTTGGAATCGCGTTTGCAAACGGTTGATACAGTGGTCATCGGCGGTCTTAATGAAGGTTCATGGCCGATATCAACCCGAAATGATGCTTTTTTATCGCGACCGATGAAAATGATGTTAACTCTGGAACCACCAGAGCAGCGTATTGGTCTTTCTGCGCATGATTTTCAATGGGCTATGGGAATGGATAAAGTGATTATGAGTCGCGCGTTGCGGGTTAATCATACCCCTTCTATTCCCTCACGCTGGCTACAACGTATAGAAACGGTTGTAGGAAAACAGGTTTGGAAAAAAATTCGTGCACGCGGTGAAATACTCCTCTATTGGAGCAAGATGCTTGATTATACAAGCGTAAATTCTGAAGTGAAACGTCCTTGTCCTGTACCACCTCTTGATATGCGTCCGCATCATTTTTCAGTCACTGAAATAGAAACATTGCGGTATGATCCTTATACTATTTATGCCAAAAAAATCTTACGACTCAAACCTCTTAAAGCGTTGATTCATGACCCTAGCGCACCTGAGCGTGGAATACTTTATCACGCTATTCTTGCTGCTTTTTGCACACAAATAAAAAATCCAAATGCTGCAAATGCACTCAATGTTCTGCTTTCTATTGGACGTAAAGAATTTGATAAATTCAATTTTCCACCCGATATTGAAACAGTTTGGTGGAACAGTTTTGAAAATCTTGCTCCATTTCTAATTCAATGGGAACAAAGTTTAGGACCGCGAAAGCGGTATGCTGAAGTGGTCTCACAAAAAATACCGATAGGGACAACAGGAGTAACCCTTTCAGGACGGGCTGATCGCCTTGATGTTTTGCCAGACAAAACGATTGAAATTATAGATTTTAAAACAGGAACCCCTCCTTCATCAAAACAAGTTCGTGAATTATTATTTCCACAATTAGCTTTAGAAGCAGCTTTGCTGATGGAAGGAGCATTTCCAGATTTTCAAGATCTTACTCCCTCAAGTTTGTTTTACGTTCCCCTGAACGGAAAAGGTGAAATTAAATCCCAATCTATTCTTTTAAAGAAAAAAGAGAAAAAAACTTACCTCAGTGCAGTTGATCTTGGTGAAATCGCATGGAAAAATCTTATCGCCCTTATAACGTATTATCAAAATCCACAACAAGGCTATCTCTCACATGCTATTCCCTTAGAAAAACGATATGAAGGTGATTACGATCATTTGGCAAGGTTGTGGGAATGGTCAATTGGTTTTCATAAAGAAGAGTAATCATGAGTTTTTTTTCTATTCCTGAAGCCGCTCTTGATGCACAAGCAACGGCAACACATCCTCAAAAAAACGTGTGGGTTTCTGCTAATGCTGGATCTGGAAAAACCCACGTTTTAAGTGAACGTGTTATTCGTTTGCTTTTAAATGGTACGCCTCCAGCACGTATTTTATGCCTTACTTATACAAGAGCTGCTGCGGCTGTGATGCAATCACGAATTTTTCGCATACTTTCTAGTTGGAATGAACTCGATGATACACAGTTGCAAGAAACCTTAACACGCTTTGAAAATAAACCTGTCAATGCGCAAAAATTAATTTATGCACGACAACTCTTCGCGCGTGCTCTCGAAACACCTGGTGGTTTGAAAATTCAAACGATTCATGCTTTTTGTGAATCTCTCTTGCATCAATTTATGTTAGAAGCCAATATTGCAGGGCATTTTGAACTCCCCGATGATATCAGTCGCCAAAAATTACGACAAGAATCTCGTCGCCAACTTTTAGCGCGTCGTGATGTACAACCTGCTTTGCAACAGTTACTTCAAGTTATTAGCGAACATACTTTTAATCAATTGCTCTATGAAGTCGTTGAAAAGCAACATAAACTCTCTGATTTTTTATCTTCTCTTCTGTCTGAAAATGGAGAAGAAAAATTGCGCGCGCTTTTTAACTTAGCGCCTGATGAAACAAATCAATACTTATTAGAACAAATTCAACAAACCGCACACCTTCCTCTTTATGCTCTTAAACATTGTGAAACCAATGGCAGTCAACGTCTGAAAGATATGGTTGAAAAATTTTCCCAATTGAGAGAGATGCGTGATGAGGCCAATATTATTAATGTTGTCTCTGATATTTATTTTAAAACAAAAGGTGAGCCGTGTAATTTTTCACATTTATTTCGTAAAAAGTCAGATGAAATTTGGCCTTTTATTCAACAAATGCTTGAAGATAAACAAAGCAAGCTTTCTGTTCTTTTAGAAAAATACCAATGCGCAAAGGTTGCTACCCTCAATATGGCTGCTTTTCAGCTCTGTGCCATTTATCTCGAAATTTATACGAATCTAAAAAAGGCCAATGGTTTGTTAGACTTTGATGACCTTATTGAGCGTACGCTTCATTTGTTACAGCGCAAAGGTGCAAGCCAATGGGTACATTATAAACTTGATCAGGGGCTTGATCATATTCTACTTGATGAAGCACAAGACACCAACCCTGAGCAGTGGCAAATTATTCAACTGTTGGCGCAAGAATTTTTCTCCGGGTATAGCCAACGAACAAATATACGGACTCTTTTTGCTGTTGGAGATGAAAAGCAATCTATTTATTCTTTTCAAGGTGCTGCTCCAGAAAATTTTGCTGCAAATGGACGAATCATTCAAAAAAAAGCGCAGCAAACAAATCAGCAATTTGAAAAAATACAACTACATTATTCTTTTCGCTCGACAGCAGATGTTCTTAAAAGCGTTGATCTTGTTTTTGAAACACCAGAAAACTATAAAGGACTTTCAGCAGAAAATACAAAAACGGTGCATGAAGCTATTCGTGTTCATAGTCCCGGTGAGGTTGTTATATGGGATGCCATTTCCAAAGAAACAAGCGAATTTCCGCGTGATTGGCATTTAAGCGTTGGTCATTTAGATACACCTGAAGTGCGTTTAGCAGAAAAAATTGCTGAAACGATTGCTGGTTGGTTACAAAAAGGCGAAATGCTTCCAACAAAGGGACGTTTAATACGGGCAAGTGATATTATGATCTTGGTCCGTAAACGTGGTAAATTTGTCTCAGCTCTTTCCCGGGCTCTTAAACAGCTTAATATTCCGGTAGCAGGGGCTGATCGTTTACAACTCACCAAACATATTAGTATCCGTGATTTAATGGCGCTTGCACGTTTTGTTTTGCAGCCACAAGATGATCTTTCTCTTGCTTGCGTATTAAAAAGCCCCCTTTTTGCTTTTAGTGAAGAGGAACTCTATCAGCTTGCCGCGCACCGCACCGGCTCTCTTTGGCAAAGCTTATGTACGCACGCATCATTGAAAGCATCTTTAAAAGATGCTTTTGAAAAGCTGAATCATTATCGCGCTTTAGTGGATAAAATACCAGTTTTCGAGTTTTATAGCCATATTTTGAATAATGATAAGGGAAGACAAAAAATTCTGTCTCGTTTAGGATCTGAAGCCAATGATGTGCTCGATGCTTTTATGGATTATACACTTAACATTCAAAAAACAGGATTACCAGGATTACAAGCTTTTTTAGAAACATTAAGTGCAAGCGAACCAGAAATTAAACGTGAATTTGAACAAAACAATGAAGAAATTCGCATCATGACTGTTCATGCTGCAAAAGGACTAGAAGCTGCTGTTGTATTTTTGGTTGATCCTGGTAGTGAGATTTGGCACCCTCAGCATGCGCCTCATTTGCTTAAAGTGTCTTTAGACAATGCACAAGAGAACGGACAACAAGCTTTTGTTTGGCGCCCCAATGAAAAGTTTGATACAAAACTCTCTAAAAAAGCAATTTCACATTTAAAAGAACGTGCTGAAGAAGAGTATAGGCGCCTTCTTTACGTGGGAATGACACGCGCTGAAGATCGTTTATTTGTTTGTGGATATAACGGTAAAAAAACGCTCTCTGATACATGGCTACAACTGGTAAAAAACGCCCTTAAACCCCATGCGGTTGCTATAAAAGGCCCTGCAGAAGATATTTCAGCTTGGCGTTATTGCATTACATCTTCTGCTGCTGCTCCTATAAACCAAGAAGTCGCTTTCGCTGAGAGTCAAACCTTACCACCTTTGCCTGTTTTTTTCTCTCATAAAGTACCAGCAGAACCAATGCTCCCGAAACCGTTAAAACCCTCTCTCGCAAGCCTTTCCATTGAAGCTGATAGAGATCTTTCTTCAAGCCCAAAACAACTTTTCACTTCACCTGTTTTAGGAGAAACAAACACCAATAGAGCTTTTTACATTGAATATGGTCATCTCATTCACCGATTATTACAATATCTACCTGACTGCCCCCCACAAAAACGTCAAGATTATGCTCGAAACTATCTCAATATCAAAGCCTCTCATTGGGAGGAAAGCCAAAGAGAAGATGCTCTTCGCCATGTTTGGAAAATGTTAAATCATGTTTATCTCAAACCCCTCTTCTCTGAGCATTCACGTGCTGAGGTTCCTTTAATGGGTATTGTAAAAATTCGAGGAAAAGAACAAGCAATTTCTGGTCAAATTGACCGTCTCTACATCACGCAAGACAGCATTATCTTTGCTGATTTTAAAACAGGATACCCACCAGAAAATGAAGCTGCTATTGCTCCTCATTATTGGTTGCAAATGGCTCTTTATCGAAAATTATTACAAGCTATTCATCCCGGTAAAGATGTCCAAGCTTTACTTATCTACAGTAAAGAAGCTAAAATTTTTAAACTTCTCCCAGAAAAGCTTGAGGCATTTCTTAATGAAATTGCCTTATAAATTATTTCTTCTCTTCAAAGTATCTTTACGCTTTTTACTTTAATAAAATTGCTCAAATAAACACGCTCCACAATTTTTGGTGCAGAAAACCCCTTTAATAATTTATCTTTGCAATAACTTGATATGAATTGCTATCATACCAATCTATAAAAAGTGAGTATAAAGGATAAATCAATGACGTGTATAAAAGTTGATAAAGACAATTTCGAAAGTGAGGTTCTAACCTCTTCTATCCCTGTTGTGGTTGATTTTTGGGCAGAATGGTGCGGTCCCTGCAAAATGATTGCTCCAATTTTAGATGAAGTTTCAACGGAAATGCAAAATCAAGTTAAAATTACTAAAGTAAATATTGATGAAAATCCGGAATTGGCGACCCAATATGGAGTACGCTCTATCCCTACATTATTGATGTTTAAAAACGGAAATGTCTCATCAAATATGGTTGGCGCTACCTCTAAAGGACGTCTTTCTGAGTGGATAAAAGATGGGCTTAGTTAATGCCACAATTGTTTTGACATATCTTGAAAACGAGCAATAACGATAAAGGGGAGAAATTTTATCTCTCCTTTTGATTTTTTCAAACATTCTTTTCTAAAATATATTAGTAGTAGAGAGTTAATTAAATCAAAAAGTTAGATGCATTTATTTTAATACTTTTAAGAATCCACGCTGTTATGCATGATTATGTCGATATTTTTTATGGACGAATTGCAAAAGATTGTTGCAAACGTTCAATAGAATGTTGTGCTGATCTCAATGTCACATGACGTCCCTGTGCTTTATATTGTAAGGCGAGTGCAAAAGTGGCAATCTCTAAAAGGTCTGCACTTCTCTCTGGCCATTCAACGAGTAAAATATTTTTCTCACGTGCTTCATGAAGCCCTAATTCATCAATTTCCTCTACCATAGAAAGGCGATAAAGATCAGCATGAATAATTTCAAACTGTGGAAGTTGATAGCTTTGCACAAGAGTAAAAGTAGGGCTTGGAACCTCCATCGTGTCATTGTTTGCAAGCGTTTGGATGATTGTCCGTGCAATGGTTGATTTTCCAGTTCCAAGGTCCCCTTGCAGCGTCACAAGATCCCCCGGCTTTAAAGAAAGGGCTAAATTTTTTGCAAAAATCTTTGTTGCCTCTTCATTTTCAAGAAAAAAATCAAAATTCATTAAGACTTCCATTAAAAAATCTTATCTCCTTTGGGGAGGGGGAAAAAACACTCAACTGTTGTTCCTTGTCCTGTACCGGTAAAAATTTCAACATGTCCACCGTGTAGCTCAACAAAACTTTTCACAAGTGAAAGACCAAGTCCTGCTCCTGCACGCCCGCCATGGTGTGAATGGGAAGAAAAACGTTTAAAAATACGATCAAGAATGTCTTTAGGGATGTCAGAGCCCTCATTGTGAACGCTAAAGACGATGTTACCATCTTTTTCATCGGCACAAAATTCAATAGTGCTCGCCTCTGTTGCAAAATTAATAGCATTACTTAGAACATTCACAAAAATTTGATGTAAGCGTTTTTCGTCAGCTGAAATAGAATTTAAGGAAGGAGAAATTTGTTGTAAAAGTGTAATATGGCGTCCATTGAGGCGATCTGCTACACGTGTTACTGCTTGTATCATAGCATCGGCAATGTTAACTGGTTTTATATCTAACTCCATAATGCCTGCATCAAGGGTGGCAAGATCAAGAATATCGTTCACAATATTTAAAAGAGTTCCTGATTCTGAATGAATGTGCCCAAGATACTCTTGTTGACGTTCATTGATAGAACCGAAAATTTGATCCCGTAAAATATCCGAAAATCCAATAATATTGGTGAGAGGTGTGCGTAATTCATAGGAAACATGTTGGACAAATTCATTACGCAAACGATCTGCACTTTCTAAGGCTTCATTTCTTTCTTGAAGAGCACGTGCAACATGGACAGTGTCTGTAACATTTACAAAAGTAAGCATCGTTTGTCCATCGGGAAGAGGGACTAAAGTATAGTCAATAATCATATCATTTTTAAGATCTATACGACCCGAAAATGTTTCACGTTTTTCAGCAAAACCGGTAATGAATTTGGTAAATTGATCCCATTCTTGTCGCACGGTTAAGGCTGAACAATGGCTTTTTAACTGTGTAATATGGGTCCCTTCTACCAGTAAATTATAAGGAAGCGACCACAATTTCGATAGGGAAGGATTTGATAAACGAAGGCGTCCATCAGCACCAAAAACGACCACACCTTCAGAAAGTTTATCAAGTGTTTCACCTTGTATTTTAATAAGTGTATTATAACGGCGCTCAAGATCAATTTTTTCTGTAAGGTTTTCATAAAGCCATGTGACCCCTCCTTGTGGATGAGGATTCGAGACAACACGCACCGTACGGCCATCTGGAAGATTCCAAATTTGTTGGTTCGATTCTGTTTGCCGATAGGCTTTAAAAAGTTCTTCTTTCCACGCGCGCCAATCAGGATGTTCAGCAATGAGTCCTTTTTCACGTAAACGTTCAAGAAATAATGTATGGCTTGGTTCACTTTCTAAAAAGGAGCTTTCTAACGGCCATAAAACTTTAAAAGCGTGATTGCAAAATTTTAATTTTTGGTTTGTATCAAAAATAGCTACAGCTGTTGAGATTTGGTCAAGGGTTTCACAATGGCTTTGAAGAACATATCTTAATTCATGAGCAAGATTTTCATAGTCGCTGTCATCACGTGCAAAAGCAGCCATGCCTTCGGCAGTTGTGAGACGTGTGAGGTGAAAACGGCGCCGTTCACCATCAATGACGGTATGAACATGTTCTTGAAAAATTGTTTCTGTTGCATCTGTTGTGCGTTGTGTGTTTTCATTGAAAAGATCGCCCACTTCATCACTATCTTCACGAAAGTTTGTCATTTCTCTAAAGGCGCGATTGATAAAACAAATTTTTCCTCCGCAATCTTTTATCCATACAGGCTCTTGAATAAGATCAAGAAGATTACGCTGCATTCTCAGTTCAGTAAGAAGACGGGCAATATCTTTCTGTAAACGAGCATTTTCGCTCTGCTGTTTTGAGATATCTTGAAAACGAGCAATAGCGACTGTTCCTGCGATAACCCCTGTAACTTGTAGCAGCACATTATTTGTGGTGGTTATAGAAAGCTCAAAAGGGTGACATTTACAACGCAGTTGAGTCAATGCATAATCAAGTTCTCGCAGAGAATTTTCTTCAACCCAGAGTTCAAAGCGCTGAAAATCTTGCTGAACAATACCTATTTTTTGCAATGTGGAAAGGCCCCCAACGACATGAGGCAAGGATTTTGGATTTTCCCAAATAAGAAGGAATTGTTCGGTTTCTTCCAGAAGCCATTCATAATATTTAAGTTTTTCAGAAAAATCTTTTTGAATTATATTTAAAGGCTTCTGTGTTGCTTTTTTTGCATGCATAATAACAGCCATGCACGTAAAAAATGAAGCACAAGAAATTCCTCCACACAGTGCTAAAAGCAGCCATGGACCATTAGGCAAAGTAAAGGAAAATGGTAAATAATCTTCCAACGACTGAGCAACAGTGCGTGTTGGAGAAAAAAAGAAAAAAAAGCAAAAGATATGTGTGCAGATTCGAATCATTTTTTGAGCTTTTTCTTTGGGGGGATGGTCACTAAAGCTGAGCACGACATTTTTCCCTTTTTTAACCCAAGGAAGCATTTTAGTAACGGTAATGGTTCGGTTTATAAGGTCCTTGCGGTGTAACTCCAATATAAGCAGCTTGTTCTTCTGATAAAACAGTTAGTTTTATTCCTAATCGATCAAGATGGAGACGTGCAACTTTTTCATCAAGATGTTTAGGCAAAACAGTGACTTCATTTTTATAGTGTTCAGCACGAGTAAAAAGTTCAATTTGCGCTAAAACTTGGTTGGTAAATGAGGTTGACATGACAAAAGAAGGATGCCCCGTCGCATTGCCGAGGTTTAACAAACGCCCTTCAGAAAGCAAAATGATGCGTTTTCCATCGGGAAAGGTGATCATGTCCACTTGAGGTTTAATATTGATCCATGGCAAATTCCTAAGGGCTGCGACTTGGATTTCATTATCAAAATGACCAATATTGCCAAGAATACACATATCTTTTAACTGTCGCATATGATCTAAACGGACAACATCTTTATTGCCTGTTGTTGTGATGATAATATCAGCACTGGAGGCAGCATCATCTAAATTAACAACTTCATAGCCATCCATAGCCGCTTGAAGCGCGCAAATAGGATCAATTTCTGTTATTTTAACACGAGCCCCAGCACCTGACAGTGACGCCGCTGAACCTTTTCCTACGTCACCATAACCACAGACAATGGCTGTTTTACCAGCAATCATCACATCTGTTCCACGGCGAATACCATCAACCAATGATTCTTTACACCCATATTTATTATCAAACTTTGATTTTGTGACGCTATCATTGACATTAATAGCAGGAAAAGGCAGAAGCCCTTCTTTTTGTAATTGATAAAGACGATTAACACCTGTTGTGGTTTCTTCGCTTACACCTTTAATTGCTGCACGTTGTCGTGTAAAAAATCCTGGCGTTGTAACCATACGCTTTTGGATTTGTTTGAAAAAAATTTCTTCTTCTTCTGTTTTGGGATGCGAGAGGATATCTTTATTTTGTTCTGCACGACTTCCCGTTAAAATATAGTTTGTGGCATCTGCTCCATCATCTAAAATCATATTGGAAGGATTACCATCAGGCCATTGGAAAATGGCATCTATATAAGTCCAATATTCTTCCAATGTTTCACCCTTCACAGCAAATACAGGAATACCCCTTGCGGCGATAGCTGCTGCTGCATGATCTTGCGTAGAAAAAATATTACTAGAGCTCCACCGTATATCGGCGCCAATTGCTTTTAATGTTTCAATTAAAACAGCTGTTTGAATTGTCATATGCAATGAGCCAGAAATGCGTGCACCACGCAAAGGTTGATTGGAGGAAAATTCCTTGCGACATGCCATCAAGCCAGGCATTTCAGTTTCAGCAATATCAAGTTCTTTACGACCATAAGCGGCAAGGGTAATATCTTTGACAACAAAATCTTGAGCTGTCATTCCTCATTCCTTTAAAATCAGTTTTTGAAAAGACGGTAGGAGAAATTAAAAAAAAATGCAAGACAAGAAGAAGACTTCTTTATGTGAAAAGGCTCTTTTAAAATCTCTATAAATTTGTGCAAGAAACATGCATTTATGGATTTGAGTAACGATTTACGAAGAGGACAAGAGATCTCATGATAAAGTCTTATTATAAAAACAAAATTTTATCCTTTTTACATAACTTTAAAGCTTTTAAAAATCTTCAGAGAGATACCTTTTAAAGAATAAAAATGATGCATTGCTTCACAATTTTTAATCGACTTTTTAAGGGATAATCAAAGAGAGTATACTTTTTATTTTCCTCGCTCATGCGGTTGTTTAGAAAAGGTATCATGACCTCGTTTCATTTCATGATTAAGCTTTTGAGCAAAATAATATAACGTAAAGCCATATATTGTTGTCTTTATATTTATGAATAGGTAACCCATATCCAGTTCTTCTAGATTCCTATGGTGCCTTTGCTTTTGCATAAAAACAGTTTATAAGAGACGCTTTTTCTATTTTCAATAGTTTTTATCAAAAGACTGCAAATTTGGGAAAATTTATTTTAGACGAATAAGTTTTTTGAAAATTGACCATGTGGACGAAATCTCCAGAGATAACTTGGCAAGGATGCAGCTATTGCTTTAGGAGTAATTCCCACACCTTCTAAGGTATATCCATTTTCTATAGCTTCTTGAGAAACAATGTTATCCATTTGCAAAAAGCGTATCTGATTAGTTGTTACAAGTGTTGGTATAAAAGGCAATTTACCGATTATTCCCAAAACTCCTCCAATCAATAACCCTGCAGAAAGAGGCATGGACAGGAGTGTTTTTTTACGGTGAATAATTTTGAATATATTTTCAAGAGCATTTTGGAAGGTGATAATCTGGGGGCCTCCAAGATCATAATTTTTCCCCCAAGCAACCTGACCATCTAAAGCGCGCGCAATAAACTCGGCAACGTCACCAACATACACGGGTTGCAATTTACTTTGTCCCCCTCCAAAAAGAGGCATAAAGGGTAAAAAACGTGACAAATCTGCCAAGGTGTTAAAAAAACAATCCTCTGGTCCAAAGATAACAGAAGGACGGATAATAATTGCTTGAGAATGCTTGTTATGAATGATTTTCTCACCCATAAATTTAACACGCGCATAAAGACATGAAGCGTTCTCGTTAGCTACAAGTGTTGACATATAGATGAGTGGAATACCAGCTTCTGCTGTTAGTTCAGCAACATTGTAAGTGCCATCAATTTGTGTACTTTTAAAATTGGATTGATTTGCTTGTTTTAAACTACCAGGCAAAAACACTGCTGCATCAGCCCCAAGTAATGCGCGTCCAACAGAGGCACGATGCTTTATATCCGTTTTAAGCATTTGGGTTTGCCCAACTTCTCCTATTTGGAGCATGTAATAAGCTTTTTGTGGACAACGAACAGCGATACGAACGCGATATCCTCGTTTAGTCAAAGTTTCAACGACATGACGTCCTACAAAACCAGATCCGCCAAAAACAGTAATAAGTTTAGGATGTTGATAAAGTGCACAATCAAGTTGCATGGTTAAAAAGTCTATCTTTCAAAGCTTTAAAAATAACCAATCTCTAACACGGTGGTGTTTTATTGTCACGCAAAATATCGCCAGCAAGATAAAGGGAACCTCCAATAAGGACAATAGCCTCTTGATATTCTCCCTTAATTTTATGCAAAGCATCTTGTAGGTGTGCTTGGGGGGATGCAAAGATTCCTGCTTTTTGGGCTGATTCAGCTAAATTTATTGGACAGATACTGGCGTTATTATTAATAAGCGGTATCGTATATACTTTTTCGACAAGGCCGGCTAAAGGACGAAAATAACCGACAGCATCTTTTGTGTTGATCATGCCAGCAATCATAATAATGGGACGATCTGTTTTTTTTCTCCATTGTGTAAGTTCCGCCGCAATAACTTTTCCAGCAGCGGGATTGTGACCGCCATCGAGCCATAAATTAAACTTAGGAGACAGTTGATCAACCAAATATCCGTAGGTGAGATGTTGCATCCGTGCGGGCCAATAAATATTTTTCAAAGCGTCACTTATGACTTGTTCTGAAAGGTGAAAACCTGCTTGATAGGCTGCTTCAATAGAAGCACCAGCATTGGCAATTTGGTAGTCTCCAATAAGGTTAGGAAGGGGAAGATCCATAAGACCTTGATTGTTTTGAAAAACCATACGTCCATGTTCTTTATAGCTTTGATAATCTTGATCAAATAAAGAATAAGGTACTTTATTTTTATCGGCAAGGGATATTAAAGTAGCAAGAGCTTTTTCATAATTTTGCTTACCGATAACTACAGGAACCTTTGGTTTGATAATCCCTCCTTTTTGAAAAGCGATTTGAGAAATTGTGTTTCCAAGAAAGTTCTCATGATCATAATCAATGGGCATAATAAGCGATACAGCTGGTTTTTTAATGACATTGGTAGCATCAAAACGTCCTCCCAAGCCAACTTCTAAAATAACAATATCAGCTGGATGTACACTAAATAGTATAAAGGCAGCGGCTGTAAAAATTTCAAAAATAGTAATCGGCTCTTGATGATTGACTTTTATAATTTCATGGATTGTTTCAGCCAATAGGCTCTCTGTAACAAGTTGACCTCCTCCTTTTTGGCCTAACCGGCAGCGTTCATTCCAGTTGACGAGATGAGGTGAGCTGTACATATGAACGCAGTAGCCTGCACTTTCTAAAAGAGCACGGCAAATTGCTGAGGCAGATCCTTTGCCATTTGTTCCAGCAATATGAATAACAGGGCCAAGTTTTAAATGTGGATTGCCAAGACATTCTAAAAGGCGGACAATACGCCCTAAAGAAAGATCAAATTTTTTCGGATAATTCTTGAGTAAATCATCTACCACCCTTTGTACTTGACTTTGTTGCATAAATTTAAGCTGCTTTTGTTGTAGAAAGCGACGTTTGAGGATCTGTTGGGGATGGGTTGGAAGGGTTAAGAACAACAGGATGTTTCATCATTAAGCGTAAAAGACGCGCAATGGTTGCTTTCATTTCTAAACGCGATACAACCATATCAATCATACCATGTTCGAGCAGATATTCACTACTTTGAAAGCCTTCTGGTAGGGTTTCACGTATAGTTTGTTGAATCACACGTGGGCCAGCAAAACCAATCATAGCGCCGGGTTCAGCAATGTGAATATCACCAAGCATAGCGTAAGAAGCAGTAACACCACCAGTGGTTGGATTGGTCAGAACAACAATATAGGGAAGCTTTGCTTCTTTCAGCATTTCAATTGCTACTGTTGTACGGGGCATTTGCATCAATGAGAGTGTTCCTTCTTGCATGCGAGCACCACCAGAAGCAGCAAAAAGAACCAACGGGCGCCTTTCCGCAATGGCAGTATCAAAAGCTTTGATAATAGCTTCTCCTGAAGCCATACCGAGAGACCCGCCCATAAAGGCGAAGTCTTGAACGATTGCAATGATGGGCAAGCCTTCAATCGTACCGCGTGCACTTAAAATATTGTCATCAACACCAAGTTTAGAACGATAATCTTTTAACCGGTCGATATAGCGTTTTTCATCGCGAAACTTTAAAGGGTCTGTTACAACTTTTGGATTTTCAAGAGCTGTATAGACGCCATCATCAAAAAAATGCATGAGACGATTTTTGGCACTGATACGCATATGATAGCCAGAATTGGGAGCCACAAATTGATTGGCTTCCAGATCCTTATGGAAGATCATTTCACCACTTGTAGGATCTTTTATCCATAGATTTTCTGGAATTTCACGGCGTCCCAATATAGAGTTAATTTTAGGACGAACATAATTTGTAATCCAGTTCATCTTTATAGCCTTCCTTTAAATATTACACATCTTTTGTATGATTTGAAAGAATATAGAACTTAAGCAGTCACATTTGCTTTTCCGGCTGAACAATAACGAATCCATTTAATACTTTTATCCATGCGCGTATAGCTCTAACTCCATTGTTTTTTTATTTTTAATATTTCTAATGTCATAACAATCATATGCATGAAGAGTATTCCCTATAACAAATTTCTCAGAAGCTTTAAGAACTTATATGTTTTTATTCTTTGATTTTGATATTAAAACTCACCTCTTGCGCTGGTTAACAAACGGCTTATTTTCTTTTAATAAAAATAACTCTTCAATTAATCACTAATATTAACAGTCCTGAAGCAAAGAAACCTTATAAGAATAAAACCTTAACAAGACTACACGCATCCATTAAAAATTACGGATATGATAACGTTATGTTAGCGAAACGCTAATACCAGAGCAAGATTTTTTTCAAACGGTTTTCTTAAAGCGCGTGCGTTTCACATAAAATAAAGCACCCTAAAAAATATTATTTTTTATTGTGTATCCACACATTGCTAGATTTGACCATCTCACATATTTCAGAAATTTTCTCATGAGTACCTATGAAGTATATATTCCCTTCTATGAAAGGTATAAAATTTATTACATTCCCCTATTTTTACTGAAATAGAAGGTACAAGCCGATATCTTCATACGTTTGGCTAGCTTCCAGTGTCATAATAGTTCTTGCCTTGAGAGGGGGAGAATGGAGAGGTCTTTTATGTCTTTTGCAAAGTGCTTTTATACATACACTGCTCCCGTTTATGACATCTCACAAGCGATTATAGTTGATTCAATATGAATAGGGTTAAAATGAGAAAGCTTTATAATATTTAAGTTTTTTAATGCCATAAAACAATAAACTATCATCATAAATCAATGTATTGATTAAAAAAGTTAAGCATAAAATTTTATAGTATGCTTTCTCTGGCTGGCGAGTTTTGTGAAGTTTAAAGAATATTATTTTTGAGTGATGCGTGCCATAGTTTTTTGGGAAAGCATTTTGTGTAAATGTGTCATAAAGGCGGCTGCAAAAAGTGGTGTGGCTAAATTAAGAATGGGAATTGAAACAAAAACCGCGATCAATAATCCAGCGCTAAAAACCGTTGTATAATAAGTATGTAAAAAAGCACGCGCATCTTGCTCTGTTCGAAAACGATAAGCAGCAAACAAGAAATATTCGTGCCCAAGCAAATAACCATTAATAACATAAAAAGCAATGAAATTAACACCTGGTATGAAGAATAAAATAAAAGCAACTCCATTACCAAGAAGGCTTAAAATAACAAATTTAAGTGAGAGGATAAGAGAACGCCCAAATGGCATCGCTTGTCCAATAGGCTCATTCGGATAATCTTCCTTTTCGATAATTTCAGCAGCAGAGTCAATGAAAAAACTACCAATCATAGCGGTAATGGGGGCAATAAAAAAAGCTAACAAAAGAGCCAAACCAAGATTGAAGATGATAAGCATGCTAAATCCCAACCATCCTGCCCAACTGGGGAGTCCAGGAAGAAACTGAGAAGCCCAAGGCCAAAAGTAAGACACAAAAAGTTGGTGCACACATAACCATAAAATGGCGAGCACAAAAAAAGTAATCCCCAATGCTTTCAGGATCATAATGCTATATTGCGAGGTTAGTAAACGTTGTAAAGCACGATAGGCAGCAGTAAAAATCATAGATTAATAAACTAAGGAAAGAAGCAAAAAAAACAAGAAATATATTTATATTGCTTTGTAAAAAAGAGAATTTTACCTTTATATATTATTAAAATCAGGCTAAATTTTCTTATAGAATAGATAGAATAAAAAATAATTCAGAATCCTTCATTTAAAATAAAAATAGACATTTTGGTTAAAAAGATGAGAATAATTTAAGAAATATTGAGTAGGCGTTTTTTACTAACATTTTTTATCCAGTATAGCTTCCGAATTTTGTTTATCGATATCCTTATTTGTTTTGCAAGATCCCTAATATTTTGTATTTTAAGAACTATAAGTGCAATAAAGTAAGAATTCATAGAAGCATTTTTCATAAAAATGGTGCATTGGAGCGAATAATTTTGAGCTAATAACACCATTTATTTATGAAAAGAATTGATCATCTTCAATTTTAATGAGTATCCCAAATAAAGAGATATTCTATCAAATCTTTCATCATCAAAATCAGAAAATCATTTATTTTCACATTATAAATAGGACTAATATGGGGATAAAAACACTTAATAAGAAAATGCTTTTTATAAATTTTCCCCCTAAAGCAAGGTTTTCGTAAAGTTGAAGGGTGGCAAATGATGATTCTAACTTGTCTTTTGAGAATTGGAAAGACAGTGGTACAAAAAATTCTATTCTTTACAAAGCCTAGGCTAAGGCAGGATTTTTTTAAGAAACGTTTCTCAAAGCTCGTCATACCCCTTTTGCAACAGTCTCTATGAATGGGATAAGGATAAAGCTGCTATGAATACTATAAAACTTATAGGGCACCACTACCTTTATACTTAGCAAAGAAACACGCCGGTAGCATCATACACTTTGCCAATCCTTTCGACAAGCACTTAACCCTTGAAACGATTCATTATAAGTTTTTTAGTCTTTTCTTGAATATTTTATATTTATGCAGCTATCCTTGCTAACGTGCAAATAAGTAGTTTTGATTGATTCAATATACATGGATTTAAAATAAGAGAATCTTACGATAACTAGGGATCTAATTGTAAGTTGAATAACGCCAGATTATTATTATAAATTAATATGTTATCTAATCTAGATTGATAGACATCTTCTGTGTCTTCAAAAATTCAGTTCTTATTTTATAAGATGTTTTAATAAGTTTTTTGAAGAGTTATTATTTGAAATGAGGTGTTTTTTTCTCATGAGGCGTAGGCGTTTGGGGGGTAAAAAGTGATACGATCATGTTTGCTAATTTTTGCGCTACGCGTTGTTTACGCATAGGGGGCCATTGTTCAACTTTTTCTTTACTTACGAGATAAACTTGATTTGTATCAGCACCCATGACGGTTGTACCATCTTGTTGAAGAGAAATATCATTAGCAAGAATGAAATCAGCTCCTTTTTCAACACATTTTTTTTGCGCATTGGCAATGATATCACATGTTTCAGCAGCAAAACCAATGACCAATGAGGGGCGATTTGGAGCATGTCCAATCGTTTCTAAAATATCAGGATTTTCTACCATATGCAAAGATAGTGGTGTTTTATGACCATCCTTTTTAATTTTGTGTAAAGATTGCGTTTGACTGCGCCAGTCACAAACTGCGGCAACAAAAATGGCCCCATCAGCAGGCAATGATTCTTGAACGGCTTGTAACATCTGTTGTGCTGTTTTAACATGAATAGTTTTTACTTCTTGTGGGTCTACAAGATTAACAGGTCCACAAATAAGTGTTACTTTTGCCCCCAAATGCGCAAGAGCGGTCGCAATAGCATGACCTTGTTTACCCGAAGACCGATTAGCAAGATAACGCACTGGATCAATGGGTTCGTGGGTAGGGCCAGAGGTAACGATGAAATGGCGGCCAGAGAGAGGTTTTTCACGTACATTCAACAGAGCCTCTATGGCAGCGACGATGGTTAAGGGTTCACTCATGCGCCCACAGCCTGTCTCGTCACGTTCAGCCATTTTTCCTATTTCTGGTCCAATAATATGGACGCCATCTGCGCGCAATTGCGCAACATTGCGAACAGTGGCTGGATGCGCCCACATAGCTGGATTCATAGCAGGCGCAATTAAGAATGGACAGCGTGCTGCTAAAAGGACGCAATCGGCGAGATCATCTCCTATACCATGGGCTATTTTTGCAATGCGATTGGCTGTAGCGGGGGCTAAAATAATAAGGTCAGCATCACGAGCGAGTCGGATATGCCCGATATCATGTTCTTCTTCACGTGAAAATAAATCGGTATATACAGTACGACCACTTAAAGCTTCAGCGGTTAAAGGCGTAATAAATTTTTGCGCAGCTTTTGTCATTATGACATTTAAGTGTGCTCCACGTTCTTTTAAACGACGAATGAGATCAAGCGTTTTATAGGCCGCAATACTTCCACCAATAATAAGAAGGAGTGATTTTGATTTCAGTGATTGCATTTCAACGGCGCTTACATGAGAGGGGTGCGGGGTGAAAGCGGTAGGATTACTTAAAAGACGGCGCGCTTCTTCTTCCATGGAAATGCCATTTTGTGCAGCGCGTACGCGCAAAGCTTCTTTGGTTTTAGGAGAGAGGTTACGAATAGTAATACTGGCCATAAAATACCTCCAAGAAACAAAATGATTGCAATGATTTCATTATTGGTATTTTTAGCATATTGAACAGATTAAAAAAGATGAAAAAAGTAAAAAGTAAGACAAACGCAGCAAAATGCAATGATGAACAGACTATAACGTCCATAACGGTTTCTACGACTTTGTTCAACAGCAAGCTGCTTAAGGGTGGAGAGAGAAAGACTAAATCCCGTTTCTCTGATTTTGTTAAGGTCTTCTTCTATACGTTGGAAATTTTGTATCAATTGTGGAGTTTTGCGAGCCAACGATAGGAGAGCTTGTGCTCCTTCACTAAAGTCTTTTGCAACACCTATGGGGCCTAAATTTTTACTAATCCATTCTCTGACAACGGGTTCAGAAGCTTTCCACATATTAAAACTGGGGTCTAATGTGCGAGCAACACCCTCCACGACAACCATTGTTTTTTGCAGCAATAGAAGTTCGGGTCGCGTTTGCATATCAAATAATTCAGTGACTTCAAACAACAATGTGAGCAACTTGGCCATGGAAATGCTTTGTGCTGATTGTCCGTGAATTGGTTCACCAATCGCGCGATTGGCTTGCGCAAAACTTTCAATATTATGGTGTGAAGGGACATAGCCTGCTTCAAAGTGAGCGCGGGCTACCCGATGGTAATCGCGCGTAATAAAGCCATAAAGAATTTCAGCAAGGAAATGCTTTTCTTTTTTACCAAGCCTTCCTGTAATGCCTAGATCAACAGCAACAATACATTCATCTGAGTCTACAAATAAATTACCAGGATGCATATCGGCATGAAAAAAACCATCACGCAATGTGTGGCGTAGAAAAGATTGAATAAGCGTAATGGCAAGCGCCTGTAGATCAAAACCTGCTTCTTTGAGCTTGGAAATTTCGGATATCCTTATACCATCAATCCATTCCATGGTGAGAACATTCCGCCCTGTCCGTTCCCAATTAATACGCGGAACTCGAAAACCTGTATCCTGTTGAATATTTTCAGTCATTTCAGATATAGCGGCTGCTTCTAAGCGTAGATCCATTTCAAGGCGTGTTGTTTGTGCTAAAGTATCTACCACACGAATAGGACGTAGCCTTCGGGAAGCAGGGATATAACGCTCTTGTAAATGCGCAATAAGATAAAAACCTCTAAGATCTTTAGAAAAACGCGCTCTAATATTAGGACGAATGACTTTTACGGCACATTTTTTCTTATGACCAGTTTCATCAATATATTCAGCAGGATGAACCTGAGCAATAGAAGCAGCGGCAATGGGGGGATAAAAATTGACGAATAAATCATCAATAGAGCGACCAAGAGAGTTTTCGATTTGAGCAATAGCGGCGGTGCAAGAAAATGTTTCAACACGATCTTGGAGTTGTGACAAATCGTCTGCAAGATTCCGTCCGACAATATCAGGTCTTGTGGCAAGAAATTGACCAAGTTTTATGTAAGAGGGTCCGAGCTTATTGATGGCATACGAAATATTTTCAGACCGCCGTTTCTTTTTCGTTTTGCGTCGTGCTAATACACGCGCTATACGATGACATAATGCTGGAAAACCTTGAAGCTCATCATGAGGAAGGGCACTTAAAACACCTTCACGCGTTAAAACCCATCCTGCGCGTATCAATTGAAAGTAAGGAGAAATTTGCACCATTTTTAAATTTTCCAACCTGAATGCAGTGCTGCAATCGCACCGGTGAGATTGCGGTACGATACACGCGAAAATGCCGCTTGCTTGATCATATGGGCAAAATCATCTTGTTTAGGAAATTTGCGAATAGACTCAACCAAATAACGATAAGCATCGCCATCATTTGCAATAAATTGACCCAGCTTAGGGATAGCATGGAAAGACCAAAGATCATAAATTTTATCGAGCCAAGGCATCTCTACATTTGAAAATTCTAGACATAAAAAACGCCCACCGGGCTTCAAAACACGAAAAGCCTCTCTAAGAGCTTGATCAATATGAGGAATGTTGCGAATTCCAAAAGCAATAGTATAGGCATCAAAGCTTTGATTTTCAAAAGGCAAATGTTCTGCATTGGCTTCAACAAAATCCATCAGGGGAGCAAGACCATTTTTTTGTGCGCGTTGTTTGCCAACGCTGAGCATAGAGCCATTAATATCAAGAACCGTAGCATGGGCTTTTTGGCGTGAAGCATTAAGGATGCGAAAAGCGATATCACCAGTACCACCAGCCACATCAAGAACTCTCCAATTGGAAAGTGCTGGGGGAGAAAGCCATGCAACCATAGAGTTTTTCCAAAAACGATGTAGTCCTAACGATAAGATATCATTCATCTTATCATAATTTTCAGCAACAGAGTGAAATACTCCATCAACCATGGATTGTTTTTGTGTTTCATCAACTCTTGTGAAACCAAAGGAGTGTTCCATACCTCCCTTAGCTCCGACGCGTTCTGTTTCAGCTGCCATATGCATGACCTTCCTTATTTTTCTTTTATCGTAAATGAAAAGAGAGGGAATGTTCAAATACGAAAAAACAATGTATAAAACCACGACGTTTATACAGCCAAAAACAGAAGAGTACCTTTAGATATCAAGATTAGCAACGTTTAAGGCATTATCTTGAATAAAAATACGTCTAGGCTCAACTTCATCACCCATGAGACGAGAAAAGAGTGAATCTGCATCGGTTGCATCATTAATTTTTACTTGTAAAAGAGAACGCGCATTGGGATCAAGCGTTGTTTCCCAAAGCTGTTCAGCATTCATTTCTCCAAGACCTTTATAGCGTTGAAGCGTAATACCCTTTTTACCGCTTGTAAAAATGCTCTCTAAGAGGCTCATAGGTCCAAAAATACGCTCTGTTTTATCTTTGCGGCGTAAAAGAAGAGGAGGAGGATATAGGTCGCTAAAATTTTGGGAAATACGATCAATTTGACGTGCATCCGCTGAGTTTATAAGTCCTGCATCAAGCGTGATAACATCTTTAACACCACGTAAAACACGTTCAAAACATAAATCTCCATCTTCTGTATATTGTCCACACCAACCTTGTTCCATATCATCGGCAATCAGATTAAGACGTTGCGCGACAGCATCTGCTATTTTTTGTGCTTTTTCTTGTGTTGCAAAGGATTCAGGGTTAAAAGCCCCAATAATGGCTGCTTGCTCAACAACATTGCGATCATAACGGGTATGAAGGCCATTTAAAAGTTGACGGAAGATACGGGCATCTTTAGCGAGTTGATATAAATCAGCTCCTGCACGAACTTCTCCCGTCGAAAGCTCAAGTGTTGTTTCTTCTAGTCCCGTATCGATCAAGAATTCTTCAAAGGCTGCTTCATTTTTAATATATTGAGAAGATTTTCCACGCGATACTTTATAAAGAGGAGGTTGAGCAATGTAAAGATGTCCCCGTTCAATCAACTCGGGCATTTGTCTAAAAAAGAAAGTGAGCAGCAGAGTGCGGATATGGGCTCCATCAACGTCCGCATCTGTCATGATAATAATCTTATGATATCGTAATTTATCGGGTGAAAATTCATCTTTACCAATAGATGTTCCAAGAGCGGTAATAAGTGTTCCGATCATATCAGATGAGAGCATACGGTCGAAGCGGGCTCGTTCAACATTGAGGATTTTACCGCGGAGAGGTAAAATTGCTTGATTTTGACGTGAACGTCCACTTTTTGCTGAACCACCCGCCGAATCTCCCTCGACAATAAAGATTTCTGATTTTGCAGGATCACGCTCTTGGCAATCGGCAAGTTTTCCTGGCAGAGAAGTGATGTCAAGCGCTCCTTTTCGCCTTGTGAGCTCACGTGCTTTGCGTGCTGCTTCACGTGCTGCTGCAGCTTCCACCACTTTACTAATGAGAAGCTTTGCTTCATTGGGATGTTCTTCCAGCCATATTGAAAGACCTTCATTGATCAAATTTTCAACAATAGGGCGCACTTCAGAAGAAACTAATTTGTCCTTTGTTTGTGAAGAAAACTTAGGATCAGGAACTTTGACAGAAAGAATAGCTGTTAATCCTTCACGGCAATCATCACCGGTTAAATTTACTTTTTCTTTTTTTGCAATCCCGGAAGATTCAGCATAACCATTAATTTGGCGTGTAAGAGCACTTCTAAAACCGATTAAATGCGTTCCACCATCCCGCTGAGGAATATTATTGGTAAAACACAAGACCTTTTCATGATAGGAATCATTCCACCATAGGGCAACATCAACGCTCATACCATCTTTTTCGCTTGCAATGTAAATAGGAGTGTCTAGGAGCGCTTTTTTTGATTGATCAATATATTTGACAAACTCTATCAATCCGCCTTCATAATGTAATTCAACAGATTTAATGTCAGCGTGACGTTCGTCAACAAGAAGAATATAAACCCCAGAATTGAGAAAGGCCAATTCCCGTAAACGACGCTCTAAAGTTTCAAAATCAAACTCAACCATAGTAAAGGTTTCAGAGCTTGGTAAAAATCTAATTTCTGTTCCACTTTCTTGATCACAATCGCCAATAACTTTTAATGGAGCATCAGCCACTCCATGGGTAAAAGACATTTCATGAATTTTACCATTACGTTTGATTTGTAATTTAAGCCAAACAGAGAGTGCATTTACCACAGAGACACCAACACCGTGTAATCCACCTGAAACTTTATAAGAGTTTTGATCAAATTTTCCGCCGGCATGAAGTTGTGTCATGATAACTTCGGCGGCAGAAATACCTTCTGTTGGATGGATATCAGTTGGAATTCCACGTCCATTATCACGAACAGAACAAGAACCATCAGCATGGAGTGTGACGTTTACAAGAGTTGCATGACCGGCTAGAGCTTCATCGATAGCATTGTCTACAACTTCATAGACCATATGATGTAACCCCGATCCATCATCCGTATCACCGATATACATACCCGGACGTTTGCGTACAGCATCCAGACCTTTAAGAACTTTGATAGAAGCGGCGCCATAGTCATTGCCTTGTGTGGGTGAGGTGCTTTGTGTTGGTGAGGTTATCTCATCACTCATAAGTTAGTCCATTTCTGTATTAAATTTACAATATTTTATCTGCTTTTTTAAAGCTCAATGTTCTGCTCAGTTATTTATGGAATAACCACATTAAACATTTACCGTATATCAGCGCTAGATTCAATATCTGTCGGTATATTGGAGAGAATAATAAAACGATATGACGCCATTATACAGTAAAACGGCGTCATTTAGAGCGGTCATATAAGATAAGTGAATACCTCTTTGATATATTTAAGTATTTTTACAGTGCGTGATGAATATTCAGCGTAAAATTTATCTGTATAGCCTTTCGTTAAGTGAATCGTATGAATGGGAAGACAGAAGAATTTAAAAGTGTAAGTTATCGAGAGAAGCTGAGTTTGAAGAATATAACCTCAAATACCTTGTAAAGGCGATAAGGTTCATTTCTTCCAAATTGCTTTTTGTACATTTGTTTGGGAAAATTTGAGATCAAAAGTTTAAGAATTTTTAATGTAGTTAAAAAAATATACGAAAACTGTTAAAACTTTTAACAATTTAAAAAAGAGAAAGAATTTTATTTATGCAACGGAAGATATTTTGGTGAAGTGCGTTAGATAATAATTAAACAGAGTTTTATCTTATCTTTGAAAAATGGGGGAGAGATTTTGAAAATAAGAGAATCTATATATGTAAAACATCTTCAATGGCATTTACGGTATTTTTTACCCCATAATTTATATACCCTTTTTATTCGCATTTTATTTATAGCAGGGGGATTTTTATTTTTCTCTTACGCAGAAGCTGAAATAGCTGGAAGGTTGCCTTCTTTTTTTGATTCGCATGAACATTTTGTACAACCTGATACCAAGAATATCACTCGTTTACGTTTTGTAACAACTTTTGATTTTCCTCCTTTTAATTTTCTTGATCAAACGGGGCATCTTACAGGTTATAATATCGATTTATTGCGTGCTATTTGCTCAAAATTAAAATTAGAGGAGTTTTGTGAAGTCGAAGTGGTTCCTTGGAAAGAGCTTGTCGAACATGTCAAAAATGGTGGTGCAGAAGTCATTATTGCAGGTTTAAAAGAAACAAGTCAAACCCAACAAGATCTTGTTTTTACAAAGTCATATTTGCGCTTTCCAGCGCGATTTGTTGCTTCTCGACAGTTAAACCTTGATGAGCCAATAAGCAACCAATTGGTTCATTTAACCAGTGGTGTTTTGTCTAAAACTATTCACGAAAAGCTCTTTCATGATTATTTTCCTAAAGCAAAATGGCGAGGATTTAAAAAGAGGGAAGAGCTCTATAAAGCCTTACAGGAGCATAAAATTGACCTTATTTTTGATGATGGGTTTGCTTTATCATTATGGTTCAAAAATCAAAAATCTATTGATTTCTACCATTTTGTTGGGGGGGCATATATGGCACCCCAGTTATTGGGACAAGGAATGCAGCTTGCTGTTGCAAAAAAGAACGAAAAATTGATTGATATCCTCAATTATGCCCTAAAATCTCTAGAAGAGGATGGTAAACTCACAGAGCTTTATTTGCGTTATTTTCCAATAAGTTTTTACTGATGAGCAGTTTTTTAGTGAAGAGCTGTTAATCTTTCCGTACCGATTCGATAGGAGATGGCTTCTGCGAGATGATGACGTGAAAGATTATCGGATTCATCAAGGTCAGCAATCGTACGCGCAACTTTGAGGATACGATGATAAGCACGTGCAGAAAGATGCATTTTTTCACTCACATTTCGTAAGAGTATGGCAGCATTTTTATCAGGAATAGCAATTTGTTCTACAATTTTGGCAGGGCAATCGCCATTGGTTCGGATATGATCCAACCCTAGTGCTGCAAAACGTTTGGCTTGAATGGTACGGCAACGTGCGACGCGTTTTGCAACATCACAGCTTTTTTCTGATTGCTCTGGTTGCATAAGGTCCATTGCTGTCAAAGCAGGAACATCAATCCGTAAATCAATTCGATCAAGAAGCGGACCAGAGATACGGGATTGATAATCGATTTGACAGCGTATACCTTTAGCACAAACATGGCCTTTTTCACCTGCCATACCACATCGACAAGGATTCATTGCGGCAATAAGTTGGAAGCGAGCAGGATAGCTGATATGGTGATTAGCTCTAGCGATAACCGCTTCTCCACTTTCTAAAGGTTGACGAAGAGAATCAAGAACTTGCGGAGAAAATTCAGGCAACTCATCAAGAAATAACACGCCATTATGAGCAAGAGAGATTTCTCCTGGACGTCCTTTAAGTCCCCCACCAATCATTGCTGCCATAGAAGCAGAATGATGTGGGGAACGAAAGGGGCAATGAAGTGAAATGGTATTATGAATCGTTTCTCCTGTAATAGATGCAATCAGACAGACATCTAAAAGCTCACGACTATTAAGAGGGGGTAAAATAGAAGGTAAGCGTTGCGCCAACATAGATTTTCCAGCACCAGGAGGACCAACAAACAAAAGGTTATGGCGTCCAGCAGCACAAACTTCTAAGGCACGTTTGGCTGTTTTTTGTCCTTTGATTTCACAAAGATCTGGAAGTTCAGTTTCGATAGTATATTGGCGCGGTTGTGGGCGTTTTTGAATTTGTGTCCCTTTAAAATGATTAACGATAGTGAGAAGAGTCTCTGGAGCAAGAATATTTATTTCTGCATTTGCCCATGCTGCTTCAGGTCCACATTGAAAGGGACAAATCAGTCCTTTATCGAGTGATACAGCTGTCATGGCCGCTGGTAAAACGCCATTGACAGCAGTCAGTGAACCATCCAGTGACAATTCACCTAAAATGACATAGTCTTGCGCTACTTCTGGAGGGAGGATTCCCATAGCAAGCATTAAGCCTACGGCAATTGGCAAATCATAATGTGATCCCTCTTTAGGCAAATCAGCTGGTGCAAGATTAATCGTAATTCGTTTGGTTGGCATAGAAAGCCCACAAGCATGGAGAGCTGCTTGTACGCGTTCACGACTTTCTGCAACGGCCTTATCGGCTAACCCAACAATAGCCATTCCTATTTTACCGGATGAAATCATAACCTGTACATCGACAGGAACTGCTTCTAGACCGCGAAAAGCAACGGTTGTGATACGTGCGATCATTTATCTCCCCCTTTAGATTTGGGAGAGACAATCATATCTACGCATAAAAATCAAGAAGCATCTCTATGGTTTTTTTCATGGATAGATCTATATACGTACGCGGGTTTTTGTAGCGTTCTGAAAATTATTTGTACAAATTTAACCATGATAATATGGAGCGCAATAAAACATTTATAATAAGCTCAATGAATATGTTAAGAGAAGGAAACGAGGGTGTTTGTATGACACGATAGAGCAGAGTTTTGTGAAGATATGAAGGGAGGGGGCATTATGTATCGTAGAGTATGATTTGATGTGATAAAACGTGTAAAGTATGCAAAGTAGTTATATTTACCTTTATTATTTTATATTATTTAAAGTGTAGTAGATGCAAAGTGTATTAAAGGTATCTGATTTATGGTATACCAGACGAGAATTTTGTTAAAATCAGAAACTGTGCGCTGTGTATTTATAGGCTTGTGTTTCGCGTTTTCTTTTCCTCAGCCACTTGCTGCATTTGATTTTTTCGGCCTCCCTCTTTTTGGTCAAAAGAAAATAAATTCTTCTTCACATTCTGTTAAAAGTACAGAGAGATTTTATAAAGTTGATATTATCACCCCACCAGGAGCGCCATCGGAAGGCATAAAAATAGTTAAATCTGTTTCTTCTCTTTTTTCAGATAAAGAGAAAGCTTCTGCGAGTTCTTCTGGTTTATTAGCCAAAGCACGCTCAGATTATCGTGCTATTCTTTCTGCTCTTTATGCAGATGGGCGCTATGGTGGTGTTATTAGTATTAAAATTAATGGCTTAGAAGCGGCTGATTTAAGTCCAGTAACGCAACTACCAGCACAATCCAATATTGTTATTACGATTAATGCTGGCCCACAATATGTTTTTAGTATTGCAGATATTGATAAAGTAGCGCTTCCTGAAAAGCGTAAAGCGCATAAAATGCCCACAATTGAAGAATTGGGCTATAAAGTTGGTGCTATTGCCAAATCTGAAACCATTTTGAAAGCAGAAAAATGGGCGGTAGAAGGATGGCGTAAACAAGGTTATGCAAAAGCTAAAATTATAAAAAGTGATATCGTGGCTGATCATGCTGCGTTGCATATTGAAGGTAGGATTGTTGTTGATCCTGGACCAAAGGCTCATTATGGTCCTTTAAGTGTCCGTAATATAAGTAAGAAACCACGTGTCGATTCAGCTTATATCGCATGGATGACCGGATTAAAACCCGGCCAGAAATACGATTCCGATGCGTTAGCGAAGGCAAATGAACGTCTTGCACGCCTTGGTGTTTTTCGTGCGATCAATATCCGTGAGGCTGATACCATTAACTCAGATGGCAGTTTACCACTTATGCTTATTGTACAAGAACGTAAACCGCGTCGTTTTGGTGTAGGGGGTAGTTATTCAACATTAGATGGTGCTGGTTTTGAAGCTTATTGGATGCATAACAATCTTTTTGGTCATGCAGAAGTTCTTAAAATCGAAACAAAAATGAGTGGTGTTGGCAGCAATAAAAAACAATCATACAATTTTAAAAATTTTGATTATCTTTTCGGTGGTACGTTTATAAAACCGGGTATACTCACACCTAATACAGATATCAGGTCAGAATTAAAAATACAGCAAGATGTTCTGGAAAATTACACAACAAAAGCCATCAAAGGGAAGTTAGGTATTACGCATATTTTCAATAGTAATCTATCGGGACAGGCTGCTATAGAAGTTTCAAATGGTTACTCACGTGATATCTATTTTGGAAGCCGTAATTTTACAACAATTGGTTTTCCTACTGGTTTGATTTATGATAGTCGTAATAATAAGTTTAATGCAACAAAAGGTTTATATGGTGAAGTTCTCATTGAGCCCTTTTATGAGATGCGTTTTAGCAATTTTGTTACAAAAGTAACGGCAGAAGGCCGTTCTTATTGGGCGTTGGATGAAGGGGATCGTTTTGTTTTTGCTGCGCGGGCAAAGCTTGGTACAATTCTTGGAAATAATGCAGCACAAGTTCCTGCAGATACGCTCTTTTTTGCTGGTGGTGGGGGCTCTGTTCGTGGTTATGCTTATCGTAATATTGGTATCAAAACAGAAAATAATGCGATTGTTGGCGGACGAGCACTTATTGAGGGATCGGCAGAATTGCGTGTTTCTTTAAATGATAAAATAGGATTTGTTGGTTTTCTTGATGGAGGTCTCGTAGGGGAAAAAGCGAATTTTGATTTTTCTCAAAAAATTAAATGGGGAGCCGGTATAGGAGGTCGCTATATGACAGGTGTTGGTCCTGTACGCGTTGATTTAGCCTTTCCTTTAAAAAGAGAGCAGGGTGATCCTCGCATGGGTTTTTATGTGGGTATAGGACAAGCATTTTAATGAAAAAAAGTGTACGTTTATCAGCTTTCTTCTTTGGATTTGTGTTTTTTTTGGTCGGTGGTTTTGTTCTTGCACAAAGAGAAGACCGTCTTCCTTCTAGCGAAGAGATAGCAGACGATCGTTCATGGTTTGTTTCTTTAATTGAAAGCAAGCTTTCAGCGCCTAATCGTCAAGTTCGCTTACACAATATGCAAGGAGCGCTATCTTCTCAAACATCAATTGATGCTATTACTATCAGTGATAAAAAGGGAATTTGGCTTAAAATTACCAATGCCAAAATGGATTGGAATCGTCTAGCCTTGCTAAAAGGGCGGATGGATATTAATCAGCTTTCGGCAGAACAGGTTACGTTTTTGCGCAAACCACAAGGCAATTCTTCTTTTGAGATAGGTAGGTTTTCTTTACCAAAATTGCCGCTTGCTCTTTCAATCAATGCACTTACAGCGCAACATGTGACGTTTGAGCAGAATCTTTTTGGTTTTTCTGCTGATATGTCCTTAGAAGGTAATTTCACTTTGGCGAGTGGTCATTTTGATGTTGATATGGTGGCGCATCGTTTAGATGCACCAGGGTCTTTTTCTATTTTTACCAAGATATCAAAGAACAATCGTACAGCTCAAATTGATATCTCTGCCGATGAACCGCCAAATGGTATTTTGGCCAATGTTTTTAACATCGAAAAACGCCCAGCATTAAATCTCGCGATTAAAGGTGATGGTACTTTTGATGATTTGGTTATCAAACTTTCTTTAGAATCCGATCATCATTCTATTTTAGATGGTCATGTTATTCTTGCAAGTGTTTCAGAAGGACACAGTTTTTCTACGAAATTAGAGGGTAGATTGGATCCTTTAATACCTTCTCAATATCGTCATCTCTTCGCATCTGATATAATATTAAAAGCAGAGGCAAGAAGGACAAGAGAGGGGGTAACCCACCTTGATCAGATGGTTCTTCAGGGCAAAGCAATGAATGTTATCGCCAATGCTGAAATAACCGCCGATGGTTTTTTGCGGCGGCTTTTTGTTGATGGTAAAATGGCTCTTGATAACGAAAAGGAGTTTGTTCATTCGTCCATATCAGAGGTGTCAAAACCTGCAAAGACTCTTGCTTTGAACATTGACTATGGTCGCGAAGGACAACAATCTTGGAATGGGCGGCTGGTTGTCAATCATTTTAGCAATAATAATATTTATATTCGCGATGCGGTTTTTGATATGGGGGGCGTAAGCGAAAATCTCGACAATGCGGCTTCTCGTCATGTTGGTGTTCAGGTTAATGGAACGCTTCAAGGGGTTAAAAAGATTAAGGGAGGGGGCGTAGAAGATTTAAGCCAAGCCGTTCATATGTATTTAGATACGGATATTGTTTCGAATAAACCAATTTTTATTCATGATCTTAGTGTTACGGCTCAGGGTTTTTCTTCTTGGTTAAAGGGGACAATGGAGAATTTTATTTTTAAAGGCGATCTTGGGTTAAAAGCCCAAACACTAGCTCCTTTAGAAGTATTCAGTAAACAACCTCTCTCTGGTAGAGCAGATATTAAAGCCAAAGGAACGATTGGTTTATTGAGTGGCATTTTTGATCTGAAATTATCAGGAATGGCTGACAATATGAAAATAGGCATGCAGCCTTTTGATCGTTTATTCAAAGGAAATATCACTCTTTCAGGTGATGTTGCCCACAATACGATGGGCTTTGTTCTACGTCATTTGAATTTGAAAAATCAATATACAAACATACAGGCTAATGGTTATTTTTCGGATGAAAGCGCTAAAATGGATTTATCTGCTCAAATATCTGATCTTGCCAAATTAGATCCGAAGATAAGCGGTGCTCTTACAATTCAAGGAACAGCAAGAGGGCGCAATAGCCATATAAAGCTCAATACAACTGCTCATATTGCTGAAGCGTTTGTTATGGGGAAGGAACTTCAAAATACAACACTTAACATAAAGGCACTTATAGATAATACAACACCTGTTACTTCTTTAACGGGGGGTGTAAAAGGTGAAGGCGTTTTTGCTCATAAACCTCTACATTTATCTGCTTCTTTTAAGGATTCTCATAAAATTCGAAAACTTGAGAATATTAATATTAAAGGGGGAAGTGCAAAAATAACGGGTGATCTTTCTCAACAACTTGGAGGTTTTTTGAAAGGAGCGCTGCATATTGATGCCGATGATATTTCAGTGCTTTCAGCGTTATTTTTACAGGATGGTAGTGGAAAAGTAAAAGGAGATTTTATTTTTGATGAACAAAATGGTAGACAAAAAGCTCATGTAAAGGCGCATGTTAATCATTTGAATTTTGCCAAGAATAAAATAAAAAAACTAGCAATAGATACCGACATATTCGATCCTTTTGGTACGGCACAGTTTGAAGGTGTTATCAATGCAGAGCATATCCAAACTCCTTTGATAAGGGTCAATCGTTTAAATGCTCGCGCCAATAGAAATAATGAACAAACGGTTTTTACTGTCCAAGCGATGTTGCATGATGCTCTTAATGCTCAGCTTTCTGGTCGTGTAATGAGTGTAGAACTTCCAAAAGGTATAAAACGAGAAGTGCAAATTGAAACCGTAGACTTAAAACAGCACCATTTTCATGCAACATTGCCAAAACCATCGATAATTGTTTTTGATAAAGATGGAATGACAATCAATGAATTAGGAATTACAATAAATGGCGGTAAAATTACCCTTGCGGGGAATATTCAAGATACCCTGAATTTGCAACTTACCGTAGATTCTCTCCCTGCTACTTTAGCCAATCTGTGGAAATCCGATCTTGGAGCAGCAGGGAGTGTAACAGGAAAGGTTATGATTCGTGGTCATTTTAAAAAACCTGATATAACCTATGATATAAAAGGTGAGGAACTGACAACCGTTGCTCTTCAAGATAAAAAAATTATGCCTTTTTCACTTTCTGCTACGGGGAAAACTATAGATCAGAATCTTACTGTGAATGCAAGTTTAACAGGAGAAGGAGTACAAGCACAAGCTCAAGGGCTGGTATCTTTAGAAAAAGACAAACTTGATCTTCATATTAATTTGCAAAATTTATCAGCACGTTTGGCGAATAGCTTTATTGCAGGACAGGCGCTTGATGGGATGGTGATAGGCAAAATTGATATTAGTGGGACAATGAAGGATCCATCGGCTTATTTTGAGATTACTAGTCAAAGCTTAACCACTATGACGCATAAGGGGCCGATGTCAATCAATATAAATACTCGTGGTTCTTATAAAAAATCGACATTGCATATTGAAAATATGATAGCAACTGGAGATAAAGGATTAGATCTTTCCATTCATGGACCTGTTTCTTTTAATGGTTTAGAGGCAAAATTAAATGTTAAAGGAATAATGCCTCTTGATTTTGTTAATCTCTTATTAGCTAAGCGTGGTGCATATATAACGGGTACAGCAAGAGTTGATACAGTTCTTAATGGTGCGTTATCAAAGCCACAATTTATTGGAAATATTTCTATAGCCGATGGTAGCTTTTTGGATTCAAAAACCCACGTAGGATTGAATAATATAACGCTTGAAGGCAAATTAAATGGCGATCATATTCTTATAGAGAAAGCTTCAGCTTCTTCGTCTGAGGGAGGAAGAATTTCTGCTTCAGGTCGTATTTCTAATGATCTAGAGACAGATTTGATCTTTCATCTTGATAATGCCAATTATAATGATGGTTCTATGATTCTTGCGACATTGTCAGGTGATATGACAATGAAAGGTCATTTTCTAAGTGATCTTGTTATTGGTGGAGATATCATCGTTGAAAAGGCTGAAATTCTGGTTCCTGATCATTTTCACAATGCTAAGTTTCTTGATGTCAAAAATAAGAATTTAACAAAGCCAATTCAAACAACACTTGAACGTGCTGATGTTAAGAGCACGAATAAAAGCCCTAGTGTCACAGAGGAATCATCATCTGTTGTGTTATCAAATATGCGTATTACAGCACGCAATCAATTTTTTGTACGGGGAAAAGGGTTAGATGCTGAACTGGGAGGGCGCATTAATTTAGCAGGTCCATTAAATGATGTGCATCCAGTGGGTGAATTTAGAATGATTCGTGGGCGTTTTGATATTCTTTCACAACGTCTTAATTTTGATCAAGGACAAGCGAGTTTTAGCGGTAATCTTAATCCTACGGTTTATTTTGTAACCAATAATAACAGTGGTGATATTCACGTAACTGTAACCGTAAGTGGAACGATTGATAATCTTGATATTAATTTTTCTTCACAACCAAATTTGCCACAGGATGAGATTTTGGCACGTTTGATTTTTAAACGCTCTCTTAATGAACTATCACCATTTCAGATTGCTCAACTTGCGGCAGCAGCCGCTGATCTTGCGGGTGGTTCTAACACATCTTTATTGAACACTTTACGAACTAAAATTGGACTTGATGATCTTGATGTTATCGTTAATGAAAAGGGTAATACAGGTTTACGCATTGGACGCTACATACACAATAACATTTATTTAGGCTTTGAAGCAGGATCTGATGGAACAACGAAAGGGACAATTAATTTGGATATTTCGCGTCACCTTAAAGCTAAAGGTTCTATAGGAAATGAAAAAAACTCGAGTATTGGTCTCTTTTATGAAAGAGACTACTAAAGATTAAAGTTTAAAAAAACAAATTCTTTATTTTTTGTCTCTCATTTCTCGGGCCGGTAAGGAAGCTTAGACTAGAAAAATACTTAAACCTTATTCTTAATCCCATTTTATGCTGTTGACTAAAGAGTGTATTGTATGCAACATATTGATTTATAAAGTTAATTTATCTTTATTTACCTTGAATTAAAATTTTGCATGCCGTAAGCTACTCTCATTGAAAATCTCTCTCATATTAAAGCAATCAAAACCATTTGCTTGTATATTACAAGTGAAGAAGTTTGCGTAGTAAAAGCGATTAAGAAATGCCTCAAAATGCCTCTTATGAATCATCTCAAGAACTAAGGGCTGTCGTAACACCTACGAGCTGACAAAATAGTGTGAATGGTGTGCTGGCTTGCTCCTTCATAAGCGTAAAGATGGAGGTGCTCAGAGGATTTATTGTTATACAATTCAGGGATATTGTCGCAAAATGAGTTTGGAAGAATATTGAGAGATGTCTCTTTAAAACAAGCCAGTGAATTTGCAACAGAATGCCATTCTGTTTCACATGAAGGGCGTGCGCTCATTAAAGAACGCGATAAACAAAAGCATGAGGCAAGTGTAGAATTTATAAAATATCGATTTTATTTTCAAACACATTTAAAGCAATTTACGATAATCAAAAGTTTTAGAATGAATCATTTCTTGTTTTTTAAATCTTTTTCTTTTACGCTGAGTATATCTATAATTTGCAGCGTAATTGATAGCTTATCTTGTTATCCATAAAAAACTATCATTTTAGGGGTAGTGATAGTAAGGCATGTAGCCTTTGACCAAGTATTTTGAAAGTATGTGGATGGATATTTAGGGGCGGTTTTATTCGTTAAGCCTTGTATACGTGAATCACATAAATCATTATAGAGTAGAATGAATTCGATAAAAATCTGGATTATTTACAAATTAGATTGAGTAGGAATCTTTGTACTTTTAAGGTGTAAAGAGAAAAAGTTTTTAGCATAAAGATAAATATGGATAAAGGTAGTATCAATCTAGATTCCTTATCCTTCGTGGAAGTTTTTTCAGAACTTGATGGTATCCTCTTTTTAGGATTGGTAAAATTGAAGAATATTTTATCACTTTCTTAAAGAGAGAAGAAGGTGATTGTTCTCATTGCGTGATTAAAACTCAATGACATTCAACAAAATAAAAGAAAAGGTTTTCATCTAAATCCAATAAGTTTATTTTCGATAAACCATAAATTTTTGCCAATTCCTAATTGAAATAATACTTTTTCACAAATAGAGCGTTAGCTTCTATTCATTTTTTACTTTAAATATTCTTTAAATACCTAGAAATTAGGGCGTGTGTTTTTTGAACTGGATATTATGAAGTTTTTTATAAAATCCATGTTCTTTTGCGAGCAATTCTTTCTGAGTTCCTTGTTCAATCAGTTGTCCATTTTGTATGACCACAATTTTATGAGCGCGAGCAATCGTTGAAAGACGGTGAGCAATAATGATTGTTGTACGCCCTTTGGTAAGATGATGAATGGCTTCATTAATTTGTGCTTCGGTGTGTGAATCGAGCGCACTTGTTGCTTCATCAAGAATGAGAATTTCACTATCGTGAATCATTGCTCTAGCAATAGCGAGTCGTTGTTTTTGTCCCCCTGAAAGATTACAGCCATTATCGCCTATTTGTGTATCATAACCATTTGGCAAATTCATAATAAAGTCATGAGCATTTGCTGCTTTTGCTGCTGCGATAATTTCGTTATCACGAGCGCCTTCTTTTCCAAGCCCAATATTATATTTAACGGTCCCTTGAAAGAGAAAAGTATCTTGCCCTACATAGGCCATCAGGTTTCTCAGAGAACGAAATGTTGCGTAGCGGATATCTTGATCATTAATCAATATGCGTCCTTTTGTGGGGTCATAGAGGCGCATAATAAGATTGATAAGTGTTGACTTTCCTGAGCCGGATGGTCCTACTAATGCGGTCATTTTTCCGGCTTCTATTTCTAGATTGATGTCTTTTAATACCATTTTGTTATCAGTATATGCAAAAGAAACATGTTCGAAACGAATAGCTCCTTGCGTTTTATTCAGATCTTTAGCTTCTTTATGTTCTGTAACAGTAATGGGACGATCAAGTATTTCAAACATCGTGCGGATATTGACTAAGCCAGATTCAATTTTGACACGGACATTTGCTAGTCTTTTTGCGGGTTCATAAGCTAAAAGTAAAGCAACAATAAAGGACATAAACTCACCTTGAACACCTGCGCGTTGGGTTGCAAGGTATCCAGAAAAACAGATAATACCAGCAATGGCGACACCTGTGAGTGTTTCCATAATCGGATTGGTAATCGCTTCAAGTGTTGCAATACTGTTTGTTTGTTTTTCAACATCACAAATGGCTTTGTCCATCCTTTTTTTCATGACTTCTTCTAGTGAAAAAGCCTTAATAACTCGAATGCCAACAGCCGTTTCCTGTACGATTTTTATAATTTCACTAAGTGAAAAAAGCTCTTTTTCCATAAGGCGGCGAACGCGTTTTAAAGCCATTCGAACACCCAAAAAAGCCAGTGGTCCTACGATTAAAGTAATGGAGATTAACACAAAGTTTTGAATGAACATGACAAGCAACAAACCACTAACGGAAAGCAAATCGCGCACAAAAGTTGTGATAATAGTATCAATGATATTACGTACAGCTGTCGCATTATGGGTTACGCGAACAAGCAGATCAGATGACGTGTTATTATGATAAAAAGAGACACCTTGTTCCATGAGACGCGCATAAATTTTGCGCTGTTGTTCAGCAATGATACTGTTGCCTGCTTTGCTTAAAAAGTAAGTTTGGGCAAAAGTTGCAATCCCTTTAAGAATAAAGATAAAGGCAATGAAGCTAGAAATCAAAACGATCATAGCAAAATTTTGCGCATCAACAATATAATTAACAACATCACGCATAATCCATGCACTGGTTGCAGTTGTGCAGGAAATAATGATCATTGAGATAATAGCTGCACTGTACCAACGCGCATGTTTATGAAAATTTTCTCGCAAAAGGCGAATAATGAGATGTTTATCAAAAGAGGAAAGTTGTTTTTTGGCCATGAAGTGCTTCTATATTTTCTTGTTGTTTTATGCAAGATTGAAGCGCTCTTAATTCAAAAGCCCCTTAATCTTTTTTATAAAAAGGGTCTTCTTCTTTCAATATGTGTCATACTCTTCCATGTGACAGTGTCTCGTATAATGTAAAATCCTCCCATAAATGGTCTGTGCAAAACTATTTCATTTATATAAGATATAAGCTGATATCATTACTCTAATTGGCATTCCCATATTGCAACTGTCCCCTAGACGCTTGAAAAAGTTCATAGAAGGATTATGGCTTCTTTCTATGCATATGATACCACCACTTATGACGCGCAAGCGAATATTTTTGTGTGATTTCATATTGAAAAGATTTGAAATGAGAGAAACCTACGATATTTACTTCTCTTATTTGAAGAGAAAAAATATAAATTATCATTATTAATTAATATGTTATTCTATTCCGCTCCAAATGTAAAATATCGCGCAAGAAATTTTTAATGCTTTGAGCATTTATAAATACATCATTTTCACTCTATAATGTTGCATATCCGCTTTATCCTATAACCTTCAAAAGGTTATATTAAAGGAATAAAAAAATTTTAAAGGCTTTGGTTTTAAACCAACAAAACGATTTCCCTTTAAAAGAGATAGTGGCTAAAGTTACTGGGAATGCTGACAATAGAGTGGATAATAAGGGAAAATTTGTACTGAGGAGATGCTCTCTTATTAAAAAAAATAAACACAGGTTGCCCACTGGCATATTGAATACTGTTTTGTAAAGTGTTGTTTAAGCACCTACATCTTTACGCTTATGAAGGAACAAGTCAGCACCATCACACACTTGCAAGCTCATGGGTGCTGCGACAAATTTTTGGCACTCGAGACTCTTTATAAGAGGCATTTTTACTCTTTTCTTGTACCGTTTTTATTCACGCAGGCTTCTCCCTTTGTGATGTGCAAAGCAAGAGATTTTGATTGATTCAACATGGAACAGATTTGAAATGTAAAGAATCCTACGATCTTTGAGACTCTTACTCAACATGCAAAACAATGAATTATTTTTATAAATCAGTATATTGCTATTACGAGTAACAGATGAGAATGATTGTACTAATGGGCACCATTATCTTTACGATTATTAAAGTTCAAGTTAACATCCTCATTCCTTTACCCTTTTCCATATTGCTATAGGCTTTGCCATTTGAAATAGTTCATAAAAGACATTTCTACTTTCTTAATATTTTATGTATTATTTCTGTTTGTGATGTTCAAGAAAATAATTTTTTTGCCGGATTCCACAAATAAGAGATCTCAAAATGAAGAAGATCTCACGATGTTTATGCTCTCTCATTTAATATACAAAAAATAATATGCAAAAAAACACATTCTTCTTATAAGTCGAGAAAGCATTATTAAATTTTTAAAAGGGACTATACAGATTTACAAAACCTCAAAAGCACCACAAAGCTCTCCGTAACGCCCCTAACTAATATCCATCCGCTTATCTTTACAAGTTGCATACAGACATTATTTCAATGAAAAACTATTTAGGTGCTATCACCATCATTATTTGCCGCCCTTCAAGCTTTGGCTCCAATTCAATCTTGGCAATACCACTTGTATCTTCCTTTATACGCTGAAGAAGCTTTAATCCAAGATCCTGGTGAGCCATCTCACGACCACGAAAACGCAAAGTAATCTTTACTTTATCACCATGGTCAATAAAGCGATGAACAGCCCTGAGCTTGACTCCATAATCATGGACATCAACATTCGGACGCATTTTAATCTCTTTGATTTCAATGACTTTTTGTTTTTTGCGTGTTTCAGCAGCTTTTTTTTGAGTTTGATATTTTAATTTGCCCAAATCGATGATTTTACACACGGGCGGTTCCGCATTTGGTACAATTTCAACCAAATCAAGCCCAGCTTCTGCGGCCATAGCAAGAGCTTCTTGTATCGCAACAACTCCTTGATGTTGTCCCTCATCATTGATAAGCTGAACATGAGGCACCCGAATATCATGATTTGAACGCGGCCCATCTTTTTGGGTAGGTGTCATTTTAAACGGTCTACGAATGGTTTATGCTCCTTAATTTTGATCCAACTATGGTTACTTAATATACAATTATACACATAAAAACAACTATAATTCGTGTATTTTTCATTATTTGATTTGTTACTTTTTTAAGAATTTAGATTATAAAAGTTTTTCTCTTGATTTAAAGAAATTGTTTTATGGAGAAAAAGAATTATGAATCAAAATATTCCTTGCCAGTTTTTTTCGTTTGAGGATACTGCTCTTGCAGTGCGTCATCGCAAAGGTCGCTACTCTCCAGGTTTGGTTTGGCTTCATGGTTATCTATCGGATATGTTAGCGGATAAAGCGGTGTTCGTTGATAATTTTGCTCAGAAGAATGATTTGTCCTGCTTACGTTTTGATTACTCTGGGCATGGAGAATCAGGCGGTGATTTTTTTCAAGGAACGATTTCACGTTGGGTGAGCGAAAGTTTAGCGGTTTTTGAAACCTATTGTGAGGGGCCACAAATTTTGGTTGGTTCCTCTATGGGGGGATGGATTGCTTTAAGGCTTGCTAAGTTGCTAGCGCAGAAAAATAAAAAGCTTGCTGGCATGATATTGATTGCTCCAGCACCTGATTTTACAAAAACATTGATAGAATCAGGGTTAGGGGTGAAGAAGTGGAAAATTTTGGAAGAAGCAGAGCATATTGAACGATCCGCAATTAGTTATACAGAGCCTGTTCCTTTTACAAAAGCGTTTATTGAAGATGGCAGAAATAACTGTGTCATGGAGGGATGCATTGATGTTGGGTGCCCAATCCATATTCTACAAGGGATGGAAGATGTGGAGATACCCTATCAGCATACATTGACTTTACTTGATCATTTGCCTCTCCATGATGTAACAATGACACTTGTTCGTGATGCAGATCACCGTTTTTCTCGTCCACAGGATTTAGATTGTCTAGAAACAGCCTTGAGATCTTTAATTAATCAGATTAATGCAAAATAAGGGGCTATTTATTGATGATGAAGATAAACATATGAGCATTTCTGAAAAGCGTTTTATTTTTTCTGATCGTGCTATCCCTATACGCGTGCGGGAAAATAAGCACGCGCGCCGTTTTACCTTACGTATGGATGCCAGAAGCCAGGAGATTTGTGTAACAACACCACCAGCGATAAATTCCTATGTGATTGAAAGTTTTATTGAAAAACATCGGTCTTGGATTGAGGCGCGCCTTAAGCGTATACACATGTCTCATGAAAATATCTGTCTCAAAGAGGGTGCAACAATTCCTTTCTTGGGTATTTCTCATACCATAAAGCATGAAAAAGGACGTGGAGTAACAAAAATTGTTACAGCAGATGCGGAGCAAGGGCCTAAAATTATTGTTTATGGTCAATTAGAATATCTTCCAAGACGCGTTGCTGATGTTTTAAAAAAACAAGCAGCGCTTATTATAACGCCTTTAGTGGCACATTATGCTCATCAGGTAGAGCGTAAAGTCAAATCCATTTGTTATAAAGATACAAAAAGTCGTTGGGGATCTTGTTCCATCGATAAGCGTCTTTCTTTTTCTTGGCGCCTTATTATGGCACCAAAAGAAGTTGTTGAGTATGTTGTCGCTCATGAAGTTGCTCATCTTGTTGAAATGAATCATGGACCAAGATTTTGGGCTCTTTGTGAAAAACTTTACCCTGATAGTAAAACGTATCGCGCCTGGTTGAAAGAAAATGCTCATAGACTACACGCTATTAATTTCGCTTCATATAAATTAGAGGCGTAAAAAATTTGCAAATATGCAGATAAGAGCAATATTTAACGGAACTTTTTTTTGAGTGTTTCGTTGTATGTTTGCTTCGTCATGCATAATGAGGAAGCCATTGAAGCTCTCAGCACGATTGTCCTCCCCTGCTTGGTTTGCTGAGTGTCTTCAATGTTTTTGCTTTATCTTTTTTGCCATTCAACGTAATAATCTTAAGTTCTGATGATTCATAACAAATGGGAAGGGGTTTTTATGTCTGTTCTTACAGATCCACTTCAGCTATTACAGGCACTTATTCGTTGTCCTTCTGTTACACCTCGTGAAGCAGGGGCTTTATCAACGTTGGAAAAATTTTTGAAAAAAATGGCATTTCATGTTGAGCGTCCTATTTTTACGGATAAAAATACAGATAATGTTGAAAATCTTTATGCAAAAATGGGAAGCGAAGGACCCCATCTTATGTTTGCAGGTCATACGGATGTTGTACCGCCAGGTGCATTAGAAGATTGGGCTTATCCACCTTTTGAAGCTGTTATAGATCAGGAGAAATTATATGGGCGGGGGGCTGTTGACATGAAAGGCGGTATCGCCTGTTTTATTGCCGCTCTAGCGCGGGTTCTTGAGAAACAATCCATTAAAGGCACAATAAGCCTTTTGATTACTGGTGATGAAGAGGGGCCTGCTATTAATGGCACGGTGAAACTTCTCCAATGGGCAGAAAACAGAGGTGAAAAATGGACTGCAGCTCTTGTGGGTGAACCAACAAGCGTAAAGGCTGTTGGTGATGTTATCAAAATTGGTCGCCGCGGATCGATTTCTGGGATCATTACTGTGAAAGGTCTTCAAGGTCATGTTGCTTTTCCAGAGCGGGCTGCCAATCCTTTGCCTTTAGCAAGTAAACTTATTCAAGCATTAACACAAACGGATTTAGATCAAGGGACAGAGAATTTTCAACCCAGTAATTTAGAGCTAACAACCATTGATACTGGTAATTTGGCGGCCAATGTTATTCCAGCGCAGACAACGGTTCGTTTTAATATACGCTACAATGATCTTTGGACAAAAGAAACCTTGATGGCGAAAATTGAAAAGTGTCTTGCTTTGGTGCAGTCAAAAAATAACAGTGGTCAATATCCCTCTTATCAGCTTGAATGGATTCCAAGTTTAGGGGATGTTTTTTTGACCAAAAATGATAAACTTATTCAAATTTTATCCAATGCTATTAAAAGTGTAACAGGGAATACACCAGAATGTTCTACGTCTGGGGGAACTTCAGATGCGAGATTTATTAAGGACTATTGCCCCGTGGTTGAATTTGGCTTACCAGGGCAAACGATGCATATGGTAGATGAATGTGTTGCCCTTGATGCATTAGAAACGCTTACGGCTGTTTATGAGCGTTTTATTGTTGATTTTTTTGCCTAAAGAAATAATTGCTTGGTTCAATAAATAATGCCGTTATCTTTTGTTACCATAAAACATTGTCGTTTGAGGTTTTAACATCTTAAGTGGTTTTAGAGTAGATGGTGAGTATAAACTGGAACTTTCGCTCGTAAAGCCTTCAGTTCAGTGAATCACATCAGTGGAAAATCAAGTGGAACCTGTTTTAAGAAGTAAAGCCGTTTACAGACCGGATTGGGTTAAGAGTGTTCGTCCTTTAAGGTGCAGGGAAACAATTAGCGTGCAATTCATTGAAGGAATGAACGTTATATCACAATTGATATGATGACAAGTTGAAGCCATAAAGACACATAAAAATAGGTCACTTTTCTAAAAAGTTTCTACAACGTAAATGCATTCATTTTCGCTATATGCCTTAATATGTTTTCACGCAAAAAATTCTTTGTTTTAATGATTCTTTATTAGAAGAAAATCCATAGAAACACACTTCCAGTTTATTTTATCATGCTCTTTTTACTCAAAAGAATCTGCGTTACAGAAAAAATCATGATAAAGTAGAAGGTAAGCTTGTTCAATCAATTTTAATATTTCTGATAATAAAGATATATGAAAAATCTTTTATAGCATCACATTAGCTTTTTTAGCAAAGAAATTCTCTTCAATGTTTGTTATATGCAACGGAACTTATGAATAGTATAATATAAAATCTCCGGCGTATCACTCTCTTTACACTTATGAAAAAGAAAGTTAGACTATCATATACTTTTCTATCTCAAAATATTTCGATAATTTTAGGTGCTTGAAAATAGTCATAAAAAGCATTTTTATACGTCTTTTGTATAGTTTGTATCCACACACTCCGCTATTTTTAAAAAAAGTAAGAATTAATATATTATAAAACTTTTGAAAAAAGTCTTACAATATTTTAGTTTCATTTTTGCTATAAAAAATAATAATTATTATTGAAATCAATATGTTGTTATAAAGGCTTTAGTTTGCAAGTTGGCTGATAATATGATCAAGAATAATACGTCCTTTGGTTGTCACTTTTAGACGTTGGTTATCCACCATTTCTACCAATTCTTGGTGTTGTAAATCGATAAGTTTTTCCATTGGGATGCGTTTTGGGCTTAAAGTTTCATAGCGTGTAAGTTCCAAGCCTTCACAAAGGCGTAACCCCATAAGGAGCATTTCATTCGCCTGTTGCTGAAGAGTTAATCGTTCTGTTTCAATACAGCCATGTCCTGTTTTTTCGACTAATGCAAGCCACTGCTCGGGATTCTTTTCATTGATTGTGACATAACGTTCATGGTTTTCAAGATGTGATAAAGATGTTTTTGAAAAGGTGGAAGAATGATTTGATACATTTTCAATAAAACGACCGTGTGCTCCTGGACCAAAGCCTGCATATTGGTGATAACGCCAATAAAGAAGGTTGTGTGCTGATTCAGCACCAGGCATGGCATGGTTTGAGATTTCATAGGCGGGAAGTCCATACAGAGCTGTTATTTCTTGGGTAAGATGATACAGATCTGCTGCGAGCTCTGATGGAGGAAGGATAAGCCTTCCTGCATCATGAAGTCGTTTAAAGGCGGTTCCTTCTTCGATTGTCAATTGATAAAGAGAAAGATGGTCTGCTGCCAAGTCAATGGCTTGTACAAGTTCAGATTTCCATTGTTCAAGGGTTTGTTCGGGACGAGCATAAATAAGATCAAAGGATAAGCGTGGAAAAATTTTCCTTGCTAAATCAATGGCATAAAGAGCTTGCTCTACATTATGGAGTCGGCCAAGTTTGCGCAATGCTTTATTATTGAGTGCTTGTATTCCTAAAGATAACCGATTAACACCTGCAGCGCGGTATCCGCGAAAACGTTCTGCTTCCACACTGGATGGATTAGCTTCCAACGTAATTTCAACTTTATCATCAAGTATCCACTTTCTTGCAAGTGCTTGCAAAAGGGCATCAACAGTTTGCGGCTCCATAAGAGAGGGGGTTCCCCCACCAATAAAAATACTCGTAATATGGCGTGGACCTATTTTATGATATTGCGTTTCTATTTCGCGCTCAAAGGCGGTGACAAAACGCGGCTGATCAACACCATGGATACGAACATGTGAATTAAAGTCACAATAGGGACATTTAGCAGCACAAAAGGGCCAATGAATGTAAATGCCAAAAGGTTCATTCATGAGAATGCCAAAAGGTTTTCTGTCAAAAGTTTAAAAGCCCGTGCGCGATGTGAAAGAGGGGGAATATCATTGTATTGCCAGCCGTGTTTTTGCTCTGTTGACATTTCTCCAAAGGTATTTTCATATCCATCTGGTAAAAAAATAGGATCAAAGCCAAAGCCTTTATTTCCCCGTGGAGGCCAAATGAATGTTCCTTCAACGTATCCGCGGAAATAATCTGCATGAGTGTCAGGCCACGCGATACAAATGACGGATACAAAACGGCATTTTCGTTGGCTTTTTTCTCGCGCTCCGACTTTTTGAAGCTCATCTTCTATTTTTTGCATCGCTTTTGGAAAATCACGTGTACCATCGGCTTGAATCGCCCAGTCAGCTGTATAAACGCCCGGTGCACCATCCAATGCATCGACTTCTAAGCCTGAATCATCAGAGAGAGCAGGAAGTCCTGTTTTTTTTGCTGCTGCAAAAGCTTTAATGTAAGCATTTTCTTCAAATGTTGTTCCTGTTTCTTTCGGCTCTGGCAAGCCAAGCTCTTTTGCTGATTGTATTATTAAACCGAAAGGTGCAATCAAGGTGGTGATCTCATGTAATTTGCTGGTGTTATGTGTCGCAATGACAAGTCTTTTATCTGCTATACTTCTCATATAGATTTCTCCAAAAATGAAAGGGGAACTATTTTTGCGCTAGGAACCAGCTTAAATGCTCATATACACACATATTCTGCTTGATTTTATATGATAGGGTTATTTTACACGTTTTATGATATTTTATTCAAATAAAATTTTTCGTATTTTGTGAAGACAACGATTAAAAAGACATGAGAAACGATTTTTTTATGAAAGCTTTCTTATGATAAAAATCTAATTTTATACTCCCGGTGGTTTATAAATAAACAAGCTCCTAAAGAGACCAATTCCTATCTTAAATATCCAATGACACGCTCTAATAAAAACACCTCATACATAATTTATACGTTTATATCATCACTATAAAATGTGGTGTTTTATGGCTCAATAGGATAATATATTTTTATACTACTTTAGATTATTTGACCAGACATTGGCAAAACTTATATAAGAGAAGAGCATTTTTTTAGTAGTGAAACAATTGTGATGAAGCACAAATCTATTGATAATGAACTAAAATATCTTGATGAGCGTTCGCGTGATATTTTTCGCCATATTGTTGAAGCCTATCTTAATGATGGTGAACCTGTAGGGTCACGCAATCTTTCGCGACTTTTGCAACAGACATTATCACCTGCGACGATTCGCAATGTGATGAGTGATCTTGAACATCTCGGTTTGATTTATGCACCGCATGTTTCAGCAGGGCGAATGCCAACCCAATCGGGTTTACGCTTTTTTGTTGATGCATTTATGGAAGCCGGTGATTTGCCAAACGAAGAGCGAGAAAATATTGAAATGCAAGTCAAAGAGGCAGGTCATGCACAATCGGTTGAAAATTTTCTTGTTCAAGCAAGCCGAGTTCTTTCAGACCTCTCCCGTGGGGCAGGGCTTGTTCTCGCAACAAAACAAGAAGGAACATTGAAACATATTGAATTTGTGCGCCTTGATAGGGAGCACGCTCTTGCCGTTTTAGTGACTCAACAAGGTGAGGTTGAAAATCGTATTGTTCATTTGCCAGAAGGGGTTACCCATGCACAATTGACAGAAGCGACGAATTTTCTAAACGCCCATATTCAAGGGCGTACATTGAGTGAAGCTAAAGGGGAAATTGCGTGTCTATGTGCACAAACACGGGCTGCACTTGATGATTTATCACATCATCTTGTTGAAACGGGATTAGCTCTTTGGGGAGGAGAAGGTGCTGATCATAAAATGCACCTCATTGTTCGTGGACGCAGTAATTTGCTTGAAGATGTGAAAGCAGAAGAAGATTTAGAACGGTTACGCCATTTATTTGATGATCTTGAAACACGTGAAAGTATGGCCCAGCTTCTCGATTTAACGGATGAAGGGTCAGGGGTTCGAATTTTTATTGGTTCGGAAAATAAGTTATTTTCACTTTCTGGTTCTTCTTTAGTCGTAGCACCTTATCGTGATTCACAACAAAGAGTCATTGGTGCTTTAGGCGTTATTGGTCCTACACGGCTTAATTATGCAAGGATTGTGCCTATGGTTGATTATACAGCTCAACTTATGTCACAGTTATTGCGTTAAAATGATACGGTTAAGTATTTGTACTATAAAAGCTCATTGTATTATATACATCTATACCCCTTGATTTTTGTCTGTAAAATTTCGATATCGAGAATAACAAATCTTATGAAGGAATAGAATTTTTATGTCTGATGAAAAAAACAAATTTACTGACGCTTCATTTGAAAATTGCGATTTAAAAAAACCAGCTGATCGTAATACACTTAAACAAGCAGCGGATGAATTTTTAAAAACACATAAAACAGAAGCACATGGAGAGGTTGAAGAAGAAAGTAATGAGGTTGATCCTTTAGCGGCTTTGCAGGATGAAAACAAAGATTTGAAAGATCAGCTTTTACGTCTTGCAGCAGATATGGAAAATCTTCGACGCCGTACTGCGCGTGATGTAGCGGATGCAAGGGCTTATTCTATTGCTAATTTTGCACGGGATATGTTATCTGTTTCTGACAATCTCAATCGTGCTTTGGAAGCGATTCCAGAAGGTGCACGAGAAAGTGATGCTGGTTTAAAATCATTGGCAGAAGGTGTTGAAATGACTGAACGTGCCATGATGGCAGCATTAGAGCGTCATGGTGTACAGAAAATTCATCCAGAGGGACAAAAATTTGATCCTCATTTTCATCAAGCGATGTTTGAAATTCCTAATGCCGATGTTCCCGATAACACTGTTCAACAAGTGGTTCAGGCTGGTTATATTATTGGAGAAAGGGTTTTACGTCCAGCGATAGTGGGTGTGGCCAAAGGAAGAACAAAAGAAGCTTCTGTTGAAACTGATTCGGCTTAAAACATATTAATAACAAGTCTCCAGCGTAAAATTCAGCATTTCCTGTGATTTCGCGTATATGGGGTCTTTCCTCAAAGAGTTTTAAAGGGTGTTACAAACACCCTTTTATCTTTGAAGTGACCAACTTCCTTTTACAATATATGGAGCATCGCTTGAGGGAGATGGCGATGAAAATAAAACAAAATGATCAACATCAAAGGGAGGAAATGAAAAATCACTCCGAGAGGACAGATAAGGAGGAAGATCTTCAGGTTTAATATCGAGCAGTCGCGCAATAGTAATATGCGGTGTAAATTCTTTTTTATCAGGTTCTAGCCTCAAGTGGCTACGAATACATTGCATCTTTTCGTGTAAAAGATTGAGAGCTTCACAAGATTGAATGCGGACAACAAGAGAATGTGGAGCGTTTTCTGAACCAAAAACGTCAAAACCCTTCATTTGTAGCATAAAAGGAGGGAGCTTTATTATGTCAAAGGCATGCCTAAGTGCATCTTCTGTATCACTTTCAACTTCACCGAAAAAAGACAAAGTGATGTGAAAATTCTGCGGATTAATCCACTGTGCATTTGGTAAGCCATTTTGCAACGATACAAGTTGTTGTGTTGTTTGTTGAGGAATCTGAAGGGCACTAAATAAACGGTCCATAATGTTATCTCCTTATAATGAAAAGATGCTATCCCAAGTGCAATAAAAGATAAAAAGTGCAATAACAGATAAATTGAAAGTAAAAAATGTCACATAAGATAAGGCAATAGTATAGAAAAATAATGTCTAAAAAATGCTTACCATAATTATAAATGTACGAAGATTATTTGTTTTAAGAAAATGGTTATGATATCGATCAAAATAAAAATTGCGTTTTCATAATATGCATCACAATGATCTGAAGGCGGGGATTGCTTTTGTATTATAAAGGCTACAAAGTGAGCAGAAAATAAAGAAAGTTTATCAATTTCTGATTTGTGAAATTATCTTGATATTATTTTTATTTTGCTTAAAAGCAAACATATTCAATCCAAGTCAAAATTCCCTTTTCTGTAAAGATGTAAATCATATGATTAAGTTAGATAAAAACCATAATACACAATAACTATTTAAATAGGCCCAATAATGTTAAAATAGCAAACAAAAAATTCTGCATAATACAATTAGGATAAGCTGTCACATTTATAATAATTGTGCCAATCTACAGTGGATATGAATCTTGGCATAAAAATGAGAGAAGAAATCAAAATTCAAGATAATGATAGAAAATTCTTATTCTTCAAGGATCATCATTCTTTTTTATTATGAGAAAGGGCTAGTTTTCCTCTCCAAAGTTGTTATTGATGAGCTTTTCAAGAGCATTAAGGGCATCTGTTGCTTCTGGTCCCCAAACACGAATAGTGAGGTTGCAACCGGATGAAGCCGCTAGCATCATGAGTCCCATAATTGATGTTCCACCAACGATTTTTCCATCTTTTTCAACTTCAACAGTGGCATTAAAATTGTCAACAGTTTGTACAAATTTTGCAGAAGCCCTTGCATGCAACCCACGTTTATTACAGATATTAAAATGACGACTAAGTTTAGAGGGGAGGGTATCTTTGGGAAGCATCAGTATTTTATCATCCGCTATAAAATCATACTTGGTACATTAATATATTTACGCCCTGCTTCTTGTGCTATTCTTAACGCGTCTGATAATGAGATATCAGGACATTTGCGAATAGAAATCAATTTAATAAGCATGGGCAAATTAACCCCCGAAATCATTTCAACGCGTCCTTTTTCAATAACAGGAATAGCTATATTTGATGGTGTCCCACCGAACACATCTGTTAATATGATGACGCCATTATCTGTATTTGTATCGGTTACTGCGGCTATAATATCACCTTGGCGCTGATCTATATCGTCATCGGGATAAACACATATTGTTGCGAACTTTTCTTGTGTTCCAACAACATGTTCCACGGCATGTAAAAATTCAACAGCTAGCTCACCGTGCGTTACAAGCACGAGTCCAATCATTTACGCAAACTCCTGTTAACTAATAAGATCCAACCATATTGGTGGGAAGGATATTTTACAAGGCTTTGTCTTGCTGCCAAGAAAAATTTGCAAAAAAAAGGCAAAAAAGTGTGATTTTTTTATCTTTGGAAAAAATTAAACAGTTTTATGCCATATTTTTCTGAACAAAAATGCTTCAATAGCTTGACAAATGGCTGTACAATCGGCCTCGTGAAGAGAGGGAAGTTTTAAAAGAGGAATGTGCAAATCTTCAAATTGAAAAGTTTTATTTGTGGAAAAACGTTCGTATTCAGGGCCAAGAAAAATAATACAATCGATAATTGTTTGCTTTTGAAATTCTATCATGTAGAGACCAGCACCACGAATCTCGATACCGCCCTGTAAGTCTTCAGGCGTGTATCCATGAAGTTTTCCATTTTTCACACGTAGCATTGTATAATCATCACTGATAAGTTTTGCTTCACGTTTTGACCACTCAGCGCGGTCGAGCAAAGCAAGGGTAATGGTTGATTTCCCTGATCCCGATGGACCTATAATCAACAGCCCCTTTCCTCCCAGTTGAAGACAATTTGCGTGGAGTATTTCACATTTTATTTTCATGTCTTTTATTTTGTGGTAAAAGATTTATTTAACGAGGGGAAGCATAATAATAAAACGTGCACCAATTTTACATTTTCCAAGTGCTGGATCAATAATATTTTCGGCTGTAATTGTTCCATTATGGGCCTCAATGATTTGCCGACTAATAGAAAGGCCAAGTCCAGAGTTTTGTCCAAAAGCATCTTCATTTGGTCGATCAGTATAGAAACGTTCAAAAATGCGTTCAATATTCTCTGAACGAATACCAGGGCCATTGTCTTCAATGGTTAGAATAAGAGTTGAAACATGACTTTTCATAGTAATGCAAATTTTTCCCCGATTACGGGGAATAAAGGAACGCGCATTTTCAAGAAGATTGGAAATCACTTGCCCTAAACGGAGCTCATGTCCTAACACAAGATAAGGTTTTCCATAAGGACGTGGGATAATATTCAAGCTTACATCGATGGTTTGTGCATTGCGGTATACTTCCTGAACGGCATGAACAAGACTTTCCAAAAGCGGTGTCATATCAACGATCTCTGCGGTTTCTCGTGCAAGCTCTGCATCGAGCCGTGATGCATCAGAAATATCTGTAATCAACCGATCAAGACGACGCACATCATGTTGAATAATTTCAAGCAACTTTTCTTGTGCTTCTTCATTTTTAGCCAGAGGGAGGGTTTCAACAGCACTACGGAGAGAAGTGAGGGGATTCTTTAATTCGTGGCTTACATCAGCCGCAAAGCGTTCAATGGCTTCAATACGCATATAAAGAGCATTGGTCATGTCACGAATAGAGGTTGAGAGATGACCAATTTCATCTTCACGCATTGAAAAATCAGGAATTTCTACACGCTGATTATTGCCATTCCGCACTCGGTTAGCAGAGGCAGATAATTTGCTTAATGGATGGGCAATCGTATGGGCTAAAAAGAGCGAAAGAACCAAAAGTACACTGCCTACAACGACAAAGACTTTAAATATAACCAGTCTTTCGGCCTTTACAATGTTATCAATATCGGAGCCAGTTGTTGAAAGAAGAAGGGCGCCAACCACTGCGCGATAGCGTTGAACAGGAACGGCAACAGAAACGATAAGTTCACCTTGTCTGTTGCGTCTTTTTGCGGTAGCAAGAGATCCATTTAATGCTCGGTATACTTCTGGATAAGCAATATCACGGTTTTTTGTTTGTTCTCTATCAAAAGCAATACCTTTTCCATAAAATGTGTTTGAATACCATGCAGTCAAGCGATCCCATATATTTTGTTCTGTTTTAAGTGGGGGTAAATCATATTTAAAAACGTCTCCACTAGAATAAAGAACCCGTGAGTCAAGAAGTAAAGTAGCATCACGATCATAGATACGTGCTCTTGTCGTTTTAGGTGTGATGAGACGTCGTAGAAGAGGGGCAACTTGTTCAGGATTAATGGGGAAGTCCCAAGAGTCTGTTGATTGAGGGGCGGGTGTAATGCTTTCACCAGTCTGTAACTCTAAGAGTTTTTGGGGGTCAATGAGGATAGAGTTTGTATCTACTGTGGCGGAAGCTGCAATAGCTCCGGCAATAATTTTTCCTTGGGTACATAAGCTTTTAATTTTTGCTTCAATTAAACCATCGCGAAATTGGTTAAGGTATAAAATGCCTGTAACCAGAACGGCAAGGGCAGCAATATTTAATATAACAATGCGGCGTGTGAGACTGGAAAAAAGCAATTGTCTAAAGAGACGTTGTATTCGAAGGTGTAAATGAGTAAACATAAGAAATGGTGCTGAGGATATACCATTAGGGGCTATTTTTTTTAGAGTTTCCAGTTGAGAATTTTCTGTCATCGATTTGATTGCCATTCAAATTTTTGCGACAAAGCAGTTTTACACCTCGTGAAAACGATAACCCACACCATAAAGTGTTTCAATCATTGCAAAATCATCATCCACTTGTTTAAATTTTTTACGCAGACGTTTAATATGACTATCAATGGTGCGATCATCTACGTAGACCTGATCACTATAGGCAGCATCCATTAAAGCATCACGACTTTTTACAACGCCTGGTCTTTGTGCGAGGGTTTGCAGAATCAAAAATTCCGTAACAGTTAAAATAACAGGTTTATCTTTCCATGTACAGGTGTGACGCTCTTGGTCCATCACAAGATCTCCACGTTTGAGGGAAGAGGTGGAAGCAGTTCCTGTGGAAAGCGGTTGGTTACGAGCATTGGAACGGCGCAAAATAGCTTTTACGCGCTCAATGAGAAGACGTTGGGAGAAAGGTTTTGTAATAAAATCATCAGCTCCCATTTTAAGACCAAATAATTCATCAATTTCATCATCTTTGGACGTCAGAAAAATAACTGGAAGGTCAGATTTTTGACGTAAACGACGCAAGAGCTCCATCCCATCCATTCGGGGCATTTTAATATCAAAAATAGCTAAATGTGGGGGGTGAAGTGTGAGACCTTTGAGTGCAGATGCTCCATCTGTATAGCTTTCAACCCGATATCCTTCTGTCTCAAGCGCAAAAGATAGAGATGTCAAAATATTGCGATCATCATCAACAAGTACAATCGTTTGCGTGATTGTTGGTGTATCTTTCATGGTTTCTTAGACCTTTCTATTGCTGTGGTAGCAAATTACCCACACTTATTTATATGGGAGTTCACATTTTTTTTGCAAAACAAATATGATACAAATTGTAGCAAAGTAAAAAACCTGTTGTCATTCTTGTAAAATCTTGTTTTGCTTTCATAATTTATAATGTTTCTACGTCTATTAAGATCCCTTCGTTTGAGAGAAAATTTGCATAAAGGCTTTTTTTATTAAAATTTATTGCGAAGTTTATTCTTATTTTTGTCTCAAAATTGAACATGTTTAGTTTTGATTGTTGAAGTTTAGAAAATCCGCCTATGTGTTTTAAGAGCAAAGACAAGAATGTGGCAATATATGCACAAAAATTTGTTTCTGCTATACGATAAGGAGGTCATAATGGGATTTTTTAATTTTATTAAAACCGTAGGTGAAAAGCTAGGTATGGGGGACCATGAACCAAAAGAAAAAGACTTTAAGGCCGCATTTGATCATTTTCAACTCGATACAGAAAAAGTTAATATTCAAATTGAAGACGGTAAAGCTATTTTAAGCGGTGAGGTTCCAGATAGGGAAACACTGGAAAAAGCACTTTTGGTTGTTGGTAATTCACAAGGCATTTCTTCTGTGGATGTTGAGCAATTAAAGGTTATAGATACAACGTTTAGAAAATCTTCTCGTTTTTATGAGGTTAAGTCTGGTGATAATCTTTGGAAAATTGCTGAAGAGGTTTATGGAAAAGGGCAAGGTGATAAAAATACATTTATTTTTGAAGCCAATAAACCAATGCTAAAATCTCCTGATAAAATTTATCCTGGACAAGTTTTGCGTATTCCTGAAGTTGACCATATTTACGCATAAAAGAGAATAGTTTTTTGCTTATGTTATGGCATTAAACAAAATGAAGAAGCGTAAAAATTTCACACTTCTTCATTTTATAAAATGTGTGTTTATAATAATTAAATAAAAAGGGCTTAGTGAGCAGGAGTAGGTTTGGAAGGTGAAGTTGTTTTCATAGCTTTTATAGAGAAATCAACATCAATGGTTCCTGCATGCTCAAATGTCAATTTTGCACTAACTTTATCACCTAGTTTGAAGGGTTTTGAAAGTCCCATAAACATAATATGATTACCACCGGGCTTAAGTGTGACTTCGCCATTTCCCGGGATTTCAATGCCATTATGCATTTTTTCCATTTTCATAATATCATTAACAACGGTCATAGTGTGCATTTCTGTTGTTTTTACGCTGTCTGTGGAAATAGAAACTAAACGATCTGGAATATTACTGTGATTAATAATATAAAAATAACCACTACTAACTTTTGCACCTTTAAGTGTTTCGCGTGCCCAAGGATTAAGAATTTCTATGTCACCAAGTTTGTATTGCTGAGCATTTGCTGGTAAGGTTATACTAGCAAAAAGAAAAACACAAATGATATTTGCGATAGCCTTTTTGTATGGATATAGCGCATATATTGTATTCTTATAGTTGAGTTTCGTTATTTTCTTGATAATATATGCCAGCATTAATTTACCCTCCTTAATAAGATTCATACTCTGAATATTTTTTATTTAGCAGAATTTTTATTTAAAATAAAAGCAAAGAATTACTAAAATAAAATTGATTTAAATTATGAGAAGAAAAGTCATAGAATTCTTCGATTTTAAAGGAAAACAGTAAGGTTTACAAAGACAAAGTATCTCTCATCATTATTCATATCACAAAAGTATTTGTAAGTGATAAAATTCTATGGTCTGCCACTCCTTTACTGAATAAAGATACAATACAAAAAGATCATAAAATTGATCAACTCTTAGTATTATAACAGCTTTTGGTATTTTAAAGCGTTTATACAGAGGCATTATCTTTCGAATTTTAAGAAGAATATAGTTAAGAAAAAGCTTTTTTGATGAATTTAAAAGACTGCTTTCAAATAGCAATGAACGATAAGGCTATTAGAAGAAGAATTGTTGAGAGGAGATAGATCAATGATATTGTTATCAATATGAACATTTAGAAAAGCACTGTTTAATACTTGAAGAAGGATCATAAAAACAGGTTCATAAGATATGCGAGCTGTTTTAGTCTTTAAGGAAGGTTTATAACGTTTTATGATATAAATTATTCGCCTTTAAACGGTATTTTTAAAAAGCTTTTATATCAGTATTTCTTAATTCATGATGAAAGATCAAGAGCGCGTGTTCAATGATTTTATTTTTATAGATAGATCTGTTTGTTGAGGATTGAAAGAAAAATATATTATGATCTTAACCCTTTCATAAATATGGTATTTATGGATTATTAGAGCGCCTACTTTGAAAGAATTTTTTTATTTTGGAGATGTTTCTCTCATTATTCTCTTGTAGCAATAAAATCGTGTTCTTATATACGAGGCAGCGAGGCTTGTTGGCGACTTGCGATTTATTATTATTTATGTTGCTTAAAGCAGGATACGGGCTTTGAGTGTTGTGAGGAGCTATCTTAAAAAGATGCTTTATGAAGGCTGAGGTAGCTTGCTGAATGGAGATTATAATATGGCAAAAGTAATTGGTATTGATTTGGGGACGACGAACTCTTGTGTGGCTGTTATGGATGGCAAAAACGCAAAGGTTATCGAAAACTCAGAAGGAGCGCGAACAACACCTTCTGTTGTTGCCTTTACGGATGGGGGAGAGCGGCTTGTAGGACAGCCTGCTAAACGTCAGGCAGTAACAAATCCTGAAGGGACAGTTTTTGCAGTGAAACGTTTGATAGGGCGGCGTTTTGATGACCCTATGGTTGAAAAAGATAAAGCACTTGTGCCTTATAAAATCGTTAAAGGTGACAATGGCGATGCATGGGTCGAAGAAGCAGGTAAGAAATATTCTCCATCGCAAATTTCAGCGATGATTTTGCAAAAGATGAAGGAAACAGCTGAATCTTATCTTGGTGAAAAAGTTGAACAAGCAGTTATTACTGTTCCTGCTTATTTTAATGATGCCCAACGTCAAGCGACTAAAGATGCGGGTAAAATTGCTGGACTTGAAGTCTTACGGATTATTAATGAGCCAACAGCTGCTGCTTTAGCTTATGGTTTGGACAAAAAGGACGGAAAAACAATTGCTGTTTACGACCTTGGTGGCGGTACATTTGATATTTCAGTCCTTGAAATTGGAGATGGCGTTTTTGAAGTTAAATCAACTAATGGAGATACATTCTTAGGAGGTGAAGACTTTGATATGCGCTTGGTCGGTTATTTTGCCGATGAATTCAAAAAAGAACAAGGTATTGATCTAAAGAATGATAAACTTGCTTTACAGCGCCTAAAAGAAGCGGCAGAAAAAGCAAAGATTGAGCTTTCTTCATCACAGCAAACAGAAATCAATTTACCATTTATTACGGCTGATCAATCGGGTCCCAAGCATTTAACAATGAAATTGACTCGGGCAAAATTTGAATCACTCGTTGATGATTTAGTGCAACGTACCATCGAGCCTTGTAAAGCTGCATTGAAAGATGCTGGATTAAAGGCTGGTGAGATTGATGAAGTTGTTTTAGTGGGCGGTATGACACGTATGCCTAAGATTCAGCAAGTTGTGCAGAACTTCTTTGGCAAAGATCCACATAAAGGTGTTAATCCCGATGAAGTGGTTGCAATGGGTGCAGCTATTCAAGGGGGCGTTTTACAAGGCGATGTCAAAGACGTGTTGCTTCTAGATGTCACCCCTTTATCCTTGGGGATTGAAACATTGGGAGGCGTTTTCACACGTCTCATTGAGCGCAATACCACTATCCCGACAAAAAAATCGCAAGTTTTTTCAACAGCTGATGATAACCAGAGTGCTGTAACGATTCGTGTTTTCCAAGGTGAACGGGAAATGGCGAGTGATAATAAATTATTGGCTCAATTTGATCTTGTTGGTATTCCCCCAGCACCGCGTGGTGTACCGCAAATCGAAGTTACTTTTGATATTGATGCGAATGGTATTGTTAATGTTTCAGCCAAAGATAAAGGAACGGGTAAAGAGCATCAAATTCGTATTCAGGCATCAGGTGGTTTAAGTGATGCTGATATTGAAAAAATGGTACAGGATGCAGAAGAACATGCCGCTGAGGATAAAAAACGCCGTGAAGGTGTTGAAGCTAGAAATCAAGCGGAAGCTCTTATTCATTCGACGGAAAAGTCACTCAATGAATATGGCGATAAAGTATCAGCTGAAGAAAAGGGGCAGATTGAAACAGCAATATCTGATTTGAAATCTGCGCTTGAAAGCAGTGATACGGAAGAAGTAACAACAAAGATGCAAAAATTAGCAGAAGTCAGTATGAAGCTTGGACAGGCTATGTATGAAGCGTCACAAGCAGCAAGCGCTGACACTGAAACAGAGACAAAGAATGATGATGTTGTTGATGCTGATTTTGAAGAAGTTAATGATAAGAAGAAATAGTGTCAGCATATGTGTTGATTAATTTATAAACCCGGCCTTTGAAATATAAGGCTGGGCTTTATTATTTGAGACAAGTTGCAACTTTGTTGCTAAAAATATAAATTAAAAGAGATATTATCCATAAAGATGGATAATAGAAAAACTATCAGGAATACATGATGAAGGTTGATTATTATGAAATTCTTGGCGTGACTCGTGAATGTGATGATAAAAAATTGAAATCTGCTTTTCGTAAGTTGGCAATGCAATATCATCCTGATCGCAACGCCGGGGATAAAGAGGCAGAGCGAAAATTCAAAGAAATTGGCGAAGCCTATGAAGTTCTTAAAGATCCCCAAAAGCGTGCTGCTTATGACCGATTTGGTCATGCGGCCTTTGAAAATAGCGGTGGTCAAGGGGGAGGCAATCCCTTTAGCGGTTTTGCTGCCGGTGGTGGATTTGCTGATATTTTTGAAGATTTTTTTGGTGAGATTATGGGAGGCGCACACCGTAAGCGTGGTGATGGTCGCGAACGTGGTGCAGACTTAAGTTATAATATGGAAGTGACCTTAGAAGAGGCCTTTTCAGGAAAAACTGCAGAAATTAATATTCCTAGTTCTGTTACGTGCGATGTTTGTGAAGGTTCAGGAGCGAGAAAGGGCTCTAGTCCACAAGTTTGTGGGACATGTCATGGGTCTGGTCGTGTGCGTGCTGCACAAGGTTTTTTTTCTATTGAGAGAACATGTCATACATGTCACGGACGTGGTGAAACGATTACAGATCCATGCCCCAAATGTCAGGGTACACGGCGTATAGAGAAAAAACGTTCGTTGAGCGTGAATGTTCCAGCTGGTATTGAAGATGGGACGCGTATTCGTCTTTCTGGTGAGGGTGATGCTGGTGTTCGTGGTGGTCCCAATGGTGATCTTTATATTTTCCTTTCCGTTAAACCGCATGAATTTTTTCAGCGAGAAGGAGCAGATCTTCACTGTCGCGTTCCTATTTCGATGGTAACAGCGGCTTTAGGAGGAGAGTTTGAAGTTTCTGACCTTGATGGTGTTAAAGCACGTGTTAAGATCCCAGAAGGGACACAAAATGGACGTCAATTCCGCCTTAAAGGTAAAGGCATGCCCATGTTGCGCCGTCAGCAGCTAAGAGGTGATCTGTACATTCATATCACGATTGAGACACCACAGAAGCTCACGCACGAGCAACGTGAACTATTGCAAAAATTTGAAAAGCTCTCAAATCATGAGAATTCACCACAATCACATGGTTTTTTTTCACGGATGAAAGAATTTTTTGAAAATATTTCTGGTTAAAGTAGGTGAATGTTTTCAAAGTAAATGAGAAAACATTTTTGGAAGGTTATTTTTATTAAACTTTCGATTGTCTTATTATCTTTGAAAAGAAAAAAGAGAGACGATTGATTTATTGTAAGTTCCTGTTGTACAGAATTTTTTACATTTTATGGATAAGTTTTACTTTTTAATGTTTATAATATTTTAAAAGGGGCTTATCCATAGAAAGATGCACTGAATGATTGATAATATTTCTAGTGTAACGGCCATTTATCTTTTGTACCACAAAAGATCGTCATTTAAGGCGGTAATACAAATGTAAGCCTCTTGTACACATAAAGCGTTTTTAGAAGTGCGAGGTTATTAGGCTTGTTCGTAGAGTCTTATGTGAATAAATCATATAAGCTAATCATCAGGTAGAACCAACCCAGTAAGAATCCAGATTTTTTTACAGACAAAATCCCTTTTAAAAGCTCCAACATAAAGTTTTAAAATGGCAAAATCTTATCAGATGATGCTAAAAAAGCTGTTGGGCAATCTGTCTCTTATTCTCAATAATATAACCTTTCATGATCGATTGTATAAGGTGCTATTTTCATATAGTTTTAACCACAGCCTGCTCTAAAATATGGAAGCTTTTATTCGAATAATACTTTGATTTACAATAATATTAACTGTTTTGTATGTTGAATGAGAGTCCCGAATAACGTATGATTCCCTTATTTCAAAGCTGTTTATTTTGAATCAATCAAAATCATTCATTTGCACGTCAAAAGTGGGATGAATGTGTGAATAAAATTTGTATAAGAAAGGACTAAAAATGGCTCTTGTGAACCGTCTTAATGCAAGATTTGTCGCAACATTGGGGCTGGCAAATATAACGATGGTGCTTGGCTTGTTACTTCATAAGCGTAAAGATGAGGTGCCCAATGGATTTATCGTTATACCCTTCACGGGGGCACCGTCGCGAAATGGGTTTGGGTGCTTTGAGAGATGTCTCTTTAAAACAAGCCCGTGAATTGGCAAATCAATGGTGTTGATACACTAATTTCATTTTTTTTACGCTATAAAAAGATAAGTTATTACTATAAATCAGTTTATTATAATTCTCCATAATGTGCATTCTTGTAAAATCAATGGTTGTATATATTCCTATTCATTGTTAAGTATCCATAAGGGGAACCTAATGAGTTGATTGTACAGCGTAGCTTAAAAGTTTTGCTTTTCAATTTTATACATCAGATCATAAAATAGTGACGTTTTTTACGCTTATTTTGTTTAATTTTTCGCTATTACGTTTATTGAGGAAGTTATTTTCTTGTTTCATCTGGTTATTATTTTTTTGTAATTTGAAGGAAAATTGACGATTTTCAGGGGGATGGATAGAGTAAAGCTTTGTTTTATTGTTTTCACTTTTCCTAAATTTCACTAAGAGATAGTAAAAAGTGATGAGGAGGCTCTATTAATGGATGATGCTAAAAACAGTGCTGTCGATGTTTTGGAAAAACAAGCAGCATTTTTATCGTCTGCTTTACCTTATATGCAAAAATACGAAAATAAAACAGTCGTGGTAAAATATGGCGGTCATGCTATGGGTGATCCTGCTTTGGGACGAGCATTTGCGCGTGATATTGCTCTATTAAAGCAATCAGGGATTAATCCTGTTGTTGTTCATGGTGGAGGACCTCAAATTGCTGAAATTTTGATGAAAATGGGGATTGAATCACGATTTGAAAACGGTTTACGGGTAACCGATGAGCGGATCATTGAAGTGGTTGAAATGGTTTTAGCGGGTTCCATCAATAAGGAAATAGTTGCTCTCATCAATGCTGAGGGTGAATGGGCAATAGGGTTGTGCGGCAAGGATGGCAATATGGTTTTTGCCGAAAAGGCTTATAGAACTGTCATTGATCCTGATTCGCATATTGAACGTGTTCTAGATTTGGGATTTGTTGGTGAGCCTATTGAAGTTGATCGTACATTGCTGGATCTATTAGCTTGTTCTGAAATGATACCAGTTCTTGCTCCTGTGGCTCCAGGTAGGGATGGTAAAACCTATAATATTAATGCTGATATTTTTGCTGGAGCTATTGCGGGTGCATTAGAGGCTAAACGTCTTTTATTTCTTACTGATGTTCCTGGTGTTTTGGATAAACAGGGTAAACTTTTAAAAGAATTGACAGTTTCTGAGGCTAAGAAACTTATCGAAAATGGAACAATTTCAGGAGGCATGATTCCAAAAGTAGAGACTTGTGTGAAAGCCCTTCAAAATGGTGTGGAAGGTGTTGTCATTTTAAATGGAAAAACCCCTCATTCTGTTTTACTAGAGCTGTTTACCGAACAGGGAGTTGGAACACTTATTGTTTCATAAATTGTGCGGAAAATTGGAGGAGAAGGCTTTTCATGACGAATATCAAACAGTTTAAATATCCTTTATTAAGCAAACCAGAGTTGGCAATATTTGCTGCAACAATATTATGGGGGATTACATTTTTAGTCATTCACATTGCGGTACGCTATAGCGGTCCTCTGTTTTTTGTTGGATTTCGTTTTATTGCTGCATCCCTTATATGTGGAGCAATTTTTTGGCGCTCTATAAAAGGTATAACTGTTTATGAAGTTTTTGCTGGGATGGCAATTGGTTTATCCATGTTTTTTGGTTATGCTTTTCAAGCAGCTGGACTTCAAACGATTATTAGTAGTCAGTCGGCTTTTATCACAGCGCTTTATGTTCCGATGGTTCCAATCTTGCAATGGATTGTTTTTAAAAAGCCTCCCCGTTTTGCTTGTTGGATTGGTATTGTTTTTGCTTTTATTGGCCTTGTACTTGTTTCAGGACAAAAGCCGGGAAGTTTTGATTTTTCAAAAGGCGAAATTTTGACTTTGTTGGGGGCCTTAGCAATTGCTGGAGAAGTCATACTCATCGGAATTTTTGCCAACAAGGTTGATAGTCGACGTGTGACCATTATTCAGTTATTCTTTAGTGGTTTTTTTTCGTTTTCTTGTATGCCTTTGATGGGGGAAAGCATTCCTGAATTTTCGTGGGTATGGTTTATTATTGGTATGGGATTGGCATTAATGAGTGCGATTATTCAATTGGCCATGAATTGGGCACAAAAGTCCATTTCCCCTACACGTGCAACACTCATTTATGCAGGTGAACCAGTATGGGCTGGTATTGTTGGGCGTTTGGCTGGAGAGCATTTATCTTCTTTAGCTTTATTGGGTGGTTTGTTTATTCTGATTGGGATCATTGTTGCTGAATTACAACCTTCACAATGGCGTAAAAAAAATAAAGCTCTTGAAAAGATTGATTAGCGATGCACTTTTCCTATGATGATTTTATTGCATGCGTTTTTTTACTTACAGAGTTTTTATTTAAATTACAAAACAATAAATAATCATTATAAATCAATATGTTATATAATTATTCGAAGAGGATTGATGTTTTTATCTTTAATGGAGGCAGAAAGGAGTTGTATAGAAAGTACATAAAAACTCTATGCAATAGAACTTATTTTTACAGTTTTAAACGTTAAAAAAACTATTCCTTTGGACATGCATTTATTATATAAGATTGCTAAAAAAGCAGATTATTGCGTACAAATAAAAAGTATTTCTCGCAAGTTTTATCGAAAGTTTAAGTGATATACATGTCTACTCTGTATTTATACAACATATAGATTTATAATGAGAATATAGCATTCTTCACATTGAATTAGAATCCTGAATACCGTAAATTTTTTTCATGTTAAATCAATCCAAATCACTTGATTACACGCTATAAGCGGATGGGCCATGTGGTAAAATTGCATAAAAAGGCATGTCTCCTCTAAATTCTTTCAAGTCTCAAGGACTATTGCAACATTGGAGGTTGGTAAAGTGTGTGATGGTAGCGGCTTATCAGCCTATGGAGTCATCAGACAAGATGTGAAAAGATCATTTTAGTCTCTTTGGTATTTAATTTATTAAATAAAAGCCTTATTTTTTCAGGTTATGGGAGGTTGTGTTTTGAGAAGCTTTTTGGGTTAATATTCTTTTGAAAGGTTTTCGATAGGACATAATTGGTCTTTGCGTTTTATGTTATTCTTTGCTAAATCGCCTTATATGACAATAGATCGTAATTATATTCGTAATTTTTCCATCGTGGCGCATATTGATCACGGCAAGTCCACTTTAGCGGATCGTTTGATTCAAATGACAGGAGGGCTTGACACACGTGAGATGAAGGAACAAGTGCTTGATTCTATGGATATTGAGCGTGAACGTGGAATTACTATTAAAGCACAAACAGTACGTTTACATTATAAAGCAAAGAATGGTCAGACTTATATTTTAAATCTTATGGATACACCAGGTCATGTGGATTTTGCTTATGAAGTTTCGCGTTCATTGGCAGCTTGTGAAGGTTCTCTGTTGGTGGTGGATGCAAGCCAAGGTGTCGAAGCACAGACGTTGGCAAATGTTTATCAAGCTATTGATAATTCCCATGAATTGGTTGTTGTACTCAATAAAGTTGACCTTCCGGCAGCAGAACCTGAACGTGTTAAAGAACAAATTGAAGATGTGATAGGCATTGATACCTCTGGGGCCGTGGAAATATCAGCAAAAACAGGTTTAGGTGTCCCTGATGTTTTGGAAGCAATTGTTACACAGTTACCACCTCCACGTACAGGCGATGTTGCAAATCCCTTGAAGGCAATGTTGGTTGATAGCTGGTATGATGCATATCTTGGTGTCATCGTTTTGGTACGAGTCATTGATGGTGTGCTAAAAAAAGGCCAAACCATTCGTATGATGGGTACGGGCGCAAAATATCCTGTTGAGCGTGTTGGGGTGTTTACACCTAAAATGGTACAAGTTGATGAATTAGGACCAGGTGAGATTGGTTTTATCACTGCTTCTATCAAAGAGGTTGCTGATACACGGGTTGGTGATACAATTACGGAAGAGCGTCGTCCTTGTGAAAATGCTTTACCTGGTTTTAAGCCTGCACAACCGGTTGTCTTTTGTGGACTTTTTCCAATTGATGCTGCCGATTTTGATGATTTGCGTGCAGCCATGGGCAAATTACGCTTAAATGATGCGAGTTTTTCTTTTGAAATGGAAACATCTGCAGCTTTGGGGTTTGGTTTTCGGTGTGGCTTTTTGGGACTTCTTCATCTTGAAATTATTCAAGAGCGATTAGAGCGTGAGTTTAATTTAGATTTAATCGCGACAGCACCTTCAGTTGTTTATCGTATGAATATGAATGATGGTTCAGTTAAAGAGTTGCACAATCCAGCAGATATGCCTGATGTGGTTAGAATTTCTTCTATCGAAGAACCGTGGATTCGAGCGACAATCATGACTCCTGATAATTATCTTGGGTCAATTTTAGAGCTATGCCAAGAGCGGCGTGGGGTACAGGTTGGTTTATCCTATGTTGGAACGCGTGCTATGGTGACATATGATTTACCACTTAATGAAGTTGTTTTTGATTTTTATGACCGCCTAAAATCGATCTCAAAGGGGTATGCTTCTTTTGATTATCAGATGAGGGATTATGCAGAGGGGGATTTAGTTAAAATGTCTATTTTGGTAAATGGAGAGTCTATTGATGCATTGTCCATGCTTGTGCACCGTACGATTGCGGAAAAGCGTGGGCGTTCCATGTGCGAAAAGCTGAAAGATCTTATTCCCCAGCATATGTTTCAGATTCCAATTCAAGCAGCTATTGGTGGTAAAGTCATAGCGCGCGAAACAATTCGAGCTTTGCGTAAAGATGTAACAGCAAAATGTTACGGGGGTGATGTGACGCGTAAGCGCAAATTATTGGAAAAGCAAAAAGAAGGCAAAAAACGGATGCGCCAATTTGGAAAGGTAGAAATTCCTCAGTCAGCTTTTATTCAAGCGCTCAAAATGAATAAATAATGAAAAAGGGTGTATTTTCCTCATTAAATTGTGCTTTTGTTTTTGCCGACTGGTTCAGGTTTTTAAAGAGTGTTTCTTAAATGGAAATTGGGCAGTCCTCACGCTTTTGGGGATAGTGTGCTTTTTCATTGTGTCACGTTGCTCACGTAAAATGGAATGCTTTAAACAAAAATACATTTATGTTGCGTATTGTCCCCCCCCTTTTTTAAAAAAGAAATATCTCTCTCTCAATGTACCCGAGCCGATTTCACAATGGTGTTCGTCAAAAGGATAATAATTAAAGCTTCCTTAAATAACATAAAACCCATTTGGCATGACCATCTTTACATGTCATAAAGACGCATAGTGCTACCATCATACTTTTTGCGTGTTCAAAATGTTATGATAGCTCTTGGTTTTTAAGAGCGTTCAATAAAGACATTTTCACTCTTTTATTAAGGTACGTCTTACCCAAACACTCTTTACGTTTGTAATGCGCAAGGAAATGAGAGCAATTAATTCAATATAAAAGGATTTGAAATAAGAAGAATCCTTTTATTTTATAGTGTTATTAAAATTGAAAACAATAAATGACATTATCAATCAACATTGTGTTTAATCACGTAAAAGCTCATTAATCGATGTTTTTTCTCGTGTTTTTTGATCAACGCGTTTTACAATAACAGCACAGTAAAGGTTTGGTCCTGCTTCACCATTAGGGAGTGGTTTTCCAGGGAGAGACCCTGGTACAACAACTGAATATGCCGGTACTTCACCAATAAAAATTTCTCCTGTTGTACGATCAATAATCTTTGTAGACTTCCCAATAAAGACTCCCATTCCTAAAACAGCACCTTCACGAATAATACAACCTTCAACAACTTCAGAGCGAGCACCAATAAAACAATGATCTTCAATAATGGTTGGATTTGCTTGCAGAGGTTCCAAAACGCCTCCAATACCAACACCACCAGAAAGGTGAACATGTTTGCCAATTTGTGCACAAGAACCAACGGTTGTCCAGGTATCAACCATTGTTCCTTCATCGACAAAAGCGCCAAGATTGATAAAGGATGGCATGAGTATAACGTTTGGCGCAATATAGGAAGAATGACGTACAATCGCTCCAGGAACGGAACGAAACCCCGCTTTTTGAAAATCATTTTCTTTCCAACCAGAAAATTTTGAAGGAACTTTATCCCACCAATATGTTCCATTGATTCCACCAGCAATAATTTTCATTGGGTTTAGCCGAAAAGAGAGCAAAACAGCTTTTTTCAACCATTGATGAACATACCATTGTCCATTTTTTTGCCGTTCTGCCACACGGATTTCACCTTTATCAAGAAGGTTCAATATGTGTTCGACACTCTCACGGATTTCGCCTTTTGTGGTAGTATTGATAGAATCGCGATTATCAAATGCTTTTTCGATAATGATTTCAAATTGTGTGAGATGGGTCATGACGAGCGTTCCGTTAAACAAGTTGAAAGCTTCAAGATTTATTCTCTATGACCTACGCGAAGAAATGTTTTTAGTCAATAAAACGATGAGAAAGTAAGACATGTGCATGAAAAAAAGCTGTAAAGAAAAAAGAAAAGAAGAACAAGAAAATTGGACACCACTTCTTCACACGAGAGAAGCTCTCCAACAGATCCATGAAGTTTCTAATTCAACACAAATGTGTTCACCTACTTATCGTTTAGCCTATATCGATCAAGATTTTATGATGCGTCCAGAGCTGCGCTCACAACGTATTGGTCTTGAATTTTTAAAGCCAGAAATAACACTTAAAGAATATGATATCCAATCAACAGTTGTTTTGTTTGGTGGTGCGCGTATTCCTGAACACGGGCAAGAAGCTTGGGCAGCAAAAAATGAAACGCAAAAGAAAAACTTGCATGCTATGTCACATTATTACGATGAGGCAAGGGAATTTGCATGTTTATGCTCACGCTATTCCGCTACCACACAATATCGTGAGTTTGTGGTTGTCACAGGGGGTGGACCAGGGATCATGGAAGCAGGAAATCGTGGCGCTTGTGATGTTGGAGCCCCAACGGTTGGCTTGAATATTATTTTACCGCATGAACAAGAGCCTAATTCATATGTATCTCCGCATTTGTGTTTCAATTTTCACTATTTGGGGATGCGAAAAATGCATTTTCTCATGCGGGCGAAGGCATTAGCTATTTTTCCTGGAGGATTTGGGACTTTGGATGAGTTGTTTGAGTCGTTAACTTTGATACAGACGGGACGGATGAAACAGGTTCCAATTTTACTGTTTGGCAAAGAATTTTGGTACAATGTGATCAATTTTGATTATTTATCAGAACAAGGTACAATTTCTCCCTCCGATATTGATTTAGTAAAATTTGTCAATACTGCAGCAGAAGCCTTTGAAGAAATCCGTTGTTTTTACAAACTACCTTAATTGCTCTTTAAGAAGAAACTTTGCATAATAATTAATATTCTATTTTGGTTAAATAAAGTCCTGAAGGGGGAGCAACAACACCACAACGTTTACGATCTTTAGCATGAAGAGCTGCTTCAAGATCTTGTGCTCTCCAGCGCCCAACACCAACTTCCATCAGGCTTCCTGCAAAGGAACGGATTTGATGATGCAGAAAAGAGCGTGCTTGTGCATAGAGGAAGATTTCTTCCCCTTCTCTTTTCACATCAAGGCGTTCAAGGGTGCGAATAGGGCTTTTAGCTTGGCAATGTATTGAACGGAAAGTTGTAAAATCATGTTGTCCTACAAGCTTTTGAGCAGCTTCATGCATAGCTTGCGCATCAAGAGGCTTTGGCAACCACCATACGCGTTTGGCATTTAAGGCTGGTGGAGAGCGGCGATTGAGAATTTTAAAAAGATAATGACGTTTAATAGCAGAAAATCGTGCATCAAAATCATCAGGGACATTTTCGACATTTAAGATTGAAATATTTTCTCTCCGTTTTTGCAAATGCGCATTCAGAGCATCGCGTATAGTGTGCGTCTGCCAGTTTTTTTCAAAATCAACATGCGCAACTTGCCCCATAGCGTGTACACCAGCATCCGTTCGACCCGCTGTTGTGATGGTCAATTGTTGTCCACAAAAGAGAAAAATGACTTGTTCAAGAGCGCCTTGTATGGTGTGCAGATCTGCTTGACGTTGCCAGCCAGCATAATTTGATCCATCATATTCAAGAGTAAGTTTAAAACGTGGCATATCAAAAAACAGCAGAAATATGAGCACCTCGCAAAAAGGTTGCATTCTCAAGGACTTTACCACCAGATCTCTGCAGATGGGTTATTTCAAGAAGCCCTTGTCCACAATGGACAATCAAAGAATCTGGTTCTATTCGACCAATTTCAAGAGAAGAGCCTGTTATTAAACGACTTCCAAGAATTTTTACGCGTTCTTCTTGTCCCATGATAATCATGTTACACCAGCAACCAGGAAAGGGAGAGAGTGCGCGAATATATCGATGAATAAATTTAGCAGACTTTGTCCAATCAATGCGGGTTTCTTCCTTTTTGATTTTGGCAGCATAGGTGATGCCTTCTTCTGATTGGGGGGTCAGTTTGAGTTGTCCTTTTTCTAAAGTTGATAGAGCTTCTATCATAAGTTCTGCGCCGATATATGAAAGCTTATTTGAAAGTTCATCCGTTGTGGTGGTATCCGTGATGGGAATAGAGCGTGAGAGGGCAATAGGCCCTGTATCAAGCCCTTCATCCATTTTCATAATCATCATCCCCGTTTCCTTATCACCAGCCATAATGGCACGCTGAATAGGTGCAGCACCACGCCAGCGTGGTAAAAGTGAAGCATGGGCATTAAAACATCCAAAACGTGGTGTTTCAAGAATAGCTTTTGGTAAGAGGAGTCCATAGGCAACTACAACAGCAACATCAATACAAAGTGCTGCAAATTGGGCTTGCTGTTCGGCTGTTTTGAGTGTTTGGGGCGTGAATACGGGAATAGACTTTTCTTCTGCTGCACTTTGCACAGGTGAGGGAATGAGTTTAAGACCACGACGTCCTGCTGGGCGAGGAGGTTGACTATAAACGGCAACAACATCATGACCAGATTCCAACAAAGCACGCAAAATGGGAACAGAAAAACTAGGGGTTCCCATAAAACTCAACCGTAATGCCATTACAAAATTGCTTCCTGAGTATTTTTTTCTTTTGCGCGTTTTTTAAATTTTCGTATCACCATATCGCGTTTGATTTTTGAGATATGATCAATAAAAAGACGCCCATCTAAATGATCCATTTCATGCTGCAAGCAAGTTGCCAACAAATCATCTGCTTCAATTTCTGTTTGTTTTCCTTCACGATTCTGATAGCGAACACGCAGACGTTTAGGGCGTTCAACTTCTGCAAAATAGTCAGGAATAGAAAGACAACCTTCTTTGTGAATATTACGCTCTTCTGAAAGCCATAGAATCTCTGGATTGATAATAACAAACGGATTTTTCGGTGCATCATTTGGAGAGACATCCATAACCAGCATGCGTAGCGGTATGCCAATCTGAATAGCAGCAAGACCAATGCCGTGGGCATGATACATAGTTTCCAGCATATTATCTGCAAGCTTTTGGAGGGTTGCATCAACATGCTCGATGGGCTTGGACACTTCCCGTAAAATCGGATCTGGTAAAGTAACTAAAGATCTTATTGACATGGAGCACAGATTAATCAATGCTTGTGTATGGGTCAATATTGAATAATAAATTCTTGCGCTTTTTTGCAATGAGAGCGTTATATTACTTCTCATGTTTGATTCGTTTTTTTCTTTTATACTTGCTGATGAGTCTTTTACGAAATTGAGTGTTATTCTTTTATTGATACTCGTTTGCTTAGCACTTTTTATAGTGATTTATTCTTATCGGAAAAAGGCATTTTTGGAAAGTGAAGTTGCCAAGCATGCTCGTGAGGCACAAGAGCAGATGGCTACTTTGCTCAAAACACAAGCTGAAATGCAAGGGCGAATGCAAACGATGGCGGAAATTTTTGGTCAACGGCAAGCTGAATTAAATAAATCACTCAGTGAGCAACTCAATGGCATGACAGCCAATATAGGTCAAACACTTCAGGTACAGACCAAATCCACCTATGAAAATTTGAATCGTTTGCAAGAGCGTTTAGCAGTGATTGATGCAGCACAAAATAATATTCAATCGCTTACGGGACAAGTTGTTCAGTTGCAGTCTATTTTAAGCAATAAGCAGACACGTGGTACTTTTGGTCAGGGGCGGATGGAAGCCATTATTGCCGATGCCTTACCAACAAATGCTTACGTTTTTCAGGCTGTTCTTTCCAACGGAAAGCGCCCAGATTGTCTTATTCACATGCCAAATAAAGCACCTTCTCTTGTTGTGGATGCTAAATTTCCTTTGGAAGCTTGGAATGCACTGCGTAAAGCAACATCAGCACAAGAACGTCAAGAGGCAGAGCGTCAATTTCGTACCGATATAGAAGTCCATATTCGTGACATTGAACAAAAATATTTGATTCCTGGAGAAACCCATGACACCGCTTTTCTTTTTGTACCATCGGAATCGATTTTTGCAACAATTTATGAGGATTTTGAGCCATTAGTACAAAAAGCCAATAGAGCTCATGTGATTATTGTTTCACCGTCTTTATTGATGCTCTCTGTCCAAGTTGTACAAACCATTATGAAAGATGCACGGATGCGTGAACAAGCACATTTAATTCAATCAGAAGTAGCAAAATTAATGGAAGATTTTGGACGAATGGATATGCGTGTTCGCGCACTACAGAAGCACTTTCACAAAGCAGGTGAAGATATAGAAGGAATTTTAATATCATCATCCAAAATTATGAAACGGGCAAATCGCATTGAAACCTTCGAGTTAAAAGAAAATCACTCTGAAGTAACAAAGCAGCATTAAAGCAATTAGGAATCTGTGTAACGCAAATATTATTCCACGCTTAGAACTTTTAATGCAAAAAAATTCAAATAGAGACACATATTATCCTTTTTAATGACTCAAAAAGCAAAAGTTTTTATATCTCGTTCTCTATAGACAGAATTGTTTTTTCGTCTTCGTGTAATTGACCAGTTACTCTAAAACCTAATTTTTTATAAAAGGAAAGGCCTTTGATATTTTTGTTGTTCACTTTAAGATGAATCCTACCTGTATCTTATTACCGCTATGACTTGTTCAAGTAGTTTTTTGTCGATTCCTAAACGCTGATAGGATGGCAACACATAAGGTCTTGCTAAATAGGCTTTATCCTTATCAGAAAAATCAAAAGATATATGGACAGCAATTTTATCCACCCATCTTTCTATCAAAAACAAGGTACCATATTTTTTGATCTGATCACTTATAGCTTCAACATTATGCCATTTATCTGTTTGAGCTGTAACAACTTCTGCATCAAGTACCGCATCATAAGTATCATGCTAAGTTTTAACCAGAAGGCGGCTGACTTCTGACGCGTCAGACAACAAAGTTTGGGTAATTGCAACTTCCATAAACACTCTCCACGAAGATTAATCTATCTTATTGTTTGTTTTAAAAATAGAACCTATCAAGTCCTTCAAGCTCTTAAATTCGTGAATTTATTTCAAAAGAATATAACGCGTTAGATACAGACCACTTATTCCCCCCCACCCTTCATTCCACAGCGACAAGCTCAGTACTTGGCGTCCGCACCACACCGTTTGTCGCCGACATCTCACACTTAAACGATAACATCTTTTCAGTCGCAAACATTGTATTTTGTTGATGAAAAATAAAGTAAAGTAAGGCAAGTTTTTATATCACAAGATAGATCATCGCCTTTATTGATTGGTAATATTTTTTTAGTATCCCTATCTTGTTTTATTTCTTAAACGAGAGGGATAGGGAATATGCGACACCTTTTGTTTTTAGGAGCACTGGTGTTTTTGCTAGGGGGGTGTGCAACAACCACTCCCATCCACACAAACAATGCTTGCGCTATTCTAGCACAAAAAAATGGTTTTTTTGATAATTGGGGTAGGGCATCTCAAAGAGCAGAAATGCGTTATGGGATTCCTATGCCGATTATTCTTGCAACCATTAATATGGAGTCGGGCTTTCGTCACAATGCACGTCCTCCACGTAAAAAACTACTTGGTTTTATTCCATGGAAGCGTCGATCGACAGCTTATGGCTATTCTCAAGCGCTTGACAGTACATGGACAATGTATCTTCGCTCTACGGGTAGATCTTTTGCACGGCGTACCAATTTTGCAGATGCTGCTGATTTTGTTGCTTGGTATCATCGCCAAAGTGTTCAACGCAATGGGGTGAGGTTTGATGATGCCTATAGCCTTTATTTAAATTATCATATGGGGCATGGTGCTTATGCACGGAGTAGAGGGTATGTTAATGCCGGGCTTTCACAGGCAGCACAGCGTATGGCAAGGATGTCTAAGCTCTATGAACATCAATTGAAGAGATGTGGATGGCGTTAAGGGAAGATTTTTAAAAATCTCAATTAGGGAATTGATGGGATCAAATTGTTCAAGAGTAAAATTTCTTATGGCGCGATAAGGCAGTATCTTTTTTCCGATTATTAAAGAAAAAAAATCGTTATTTTTTTAAATAAATTCAAGCGACAGAAAGTTTTTGTAAGACATAATCTATTTGAATATACTCTTGATATTTTTGTCCCCCTTAAAAAGGTATATTTATTCAAAAAATTTACAAAGGATACTATCATCCATTGAATGCTGGCATTTAGCTCTAGGAAAAATACCTAAGAGTGTTGAAAGAAACTTTTAGATTTCATTATGCGCATTATTGGCTGATTATGACATGAATATTTATTTGTTAAGCGTATAAAAGAGCAATTAAAACAAATGTAATTCAAGCATCATAAAAAAAGGTGGAACATTCAATATAAAAAATGAGAAATGTATTAAATCAAAGAGTATTGCTTCATAAAAACATTGCTTCGTATAAAGATATAGTTACAGTCTCCCAAAAGACTAATAGTCTTTAGTATTGTATGAAATGAAGTCTGTTCATATTAATTAAAAAGTTATTTTGTTGTACGACTCTATTGTGTTTAGGGGGGAAGCTATATACCGCTTTCATATAATGAATATTCAAGGCAAGATTTTTCTTTAGTATGAAGTAACATTGGGAGCTAGAAAAATGTGTGATAGCGTTACAACTCAACCTTACTTATGATGCGCCAAGGAAATGATTTTCATTGATTTAATATGTGAGGGCTTATGATATGATAAGAAAAGCATACTCTGTTCGGAATTATTATTTAACAGAGTAGATAATTTAATTATGATAAATCAATATGGCTTTTAGGCTTTAATATATCTCAGGAATGAGCTGGTGAACATTATTCAAGTGGGGATTTTTTAAAATTGGTAGGTCATTTGATAAGGCTAAAAACACTGGAAAAAAGTTTTAATTCGCGATGATCGAGAAGAATATCCTGTTCCAGAGCTTTTATCTAAGTAGCTTACATCTGTTAACAAGATATCCATAATCGATGTATTATGATTTTGCGAAAATTTTGTAGCGGAAGGGGAGTTAAAATTTTGTTTTTTTAAAACAATGTGTAAGATAAATAACACACATTTTTATTTTTATGCAAAGCATAAAAAACGTCACTTACTTTCCATTCTTATGACAGTAAAATTTCACAATCCAACAAATGATCACACGTATATTACAGTGCGGAAAGGAGCGTGCACTAATGGATTAATAGTTACAGCGCATATAATCTTTTTAAATTGATTACACGTTCTTTACTATAAATTGATTCCTTAAGAGAAGAGCTGGTCTTTTTGGTGGAGCTAAGCGGGATCGAACCGCTGACCTCTTGCATGCCATGCAAGCGCTCTCCCAGCTGAGCTATAGCCCCTACAAAAACAAATTTCTCCAAAAGAACAGTATATAATTTCGACTTTTTTAAAACGAGAAAAATTGAAGATCAAGAAGAATTTGCATTCAATGAAAAAGATGCCTTCTTTTGCTTCTTTTAAGCATCGTCATCATTAGAAACGCCGCTTCCAAGAATATCGGTAACGTCATCATCCTCCTCATCATCCTCGTGAGATAAAAATGTATCGTCGTCATCCCCGAGATCGACATCACTATCTTCCAGATCGGGAAGATCGTCATCTTTAGAACCGTCATCATCCTCTTCAAGAAGCATAAAAGCAGACTTTTCAAGTGCTGTATCAAGCTCTTCAGTATCCACTTCTTCTTCGTTGTTTGCTTCAGCAGCCGCAACCTCAAAATAAGAACGCGGATAAGAAATTCCTGTATAAGGTGATACAATAGGGTCGCGATTTAGATCGTAAAATTTTTTTCCTGTTTCTGGATCAACACGTTTCGTTCCAAGTTCCTGTTTTGCCATAAACCGTGCCTCTTTTGATTAACTCTATTCCATTAAAAGATAAATTTTATGGTGCTTAATCGAAAAATAATGCCTTTGTCAAAGACAAATACACTGTTCCACGTAGATTTTTTCATGACGCCCTTTAAAGCATGTGCTAAAGGATGCATAATTTCATACAAGTTAGATAGAATTAAATAGAATTTCCATGCAAAAAGCAATCCCTATAACCGCCTATAAATCGAGTAGTCTCTCTGGAAAAATTAAAATACCAGGAGATAAATCAATCTCCCACCGCTCTCTTATATTGGGAGGGTTAGCAAATGGTGAAACATATATCCATGGATTACTTGAAAGTGCTGATATACTCAACACAGCTGGTGCTATGAAGGCTATGGGCGCCTATATGATTAAGAAAGACCACCTCTGGATCATACGAGGAACAGGGAATGGTTGTCTCTTAGCCGCACAAAAACCTTTAGACTTTGGAAACTCTGGAACAGGTGCTCGCCTGATTATGGGAATGGTTGGTGCCTATCATATGAAAACAACTTTTATGGGTGATGCTTCTCTCTCTAAACGCCCCATGGGACGTATCCTCGATCCACTGCGTCTTATGGGTGTGGACATTGAGGCAACACACGGCGATCATCTTCCTTTAACGCTTTATGGTCCCAAAATAGCTAATCCGATTCGCTATCGTGTGCCCATAGCTTCCTCTCAAGTTAAATCAGCGGTTCTCCTTGCTGGACTCAATACCGCTGGCATTACAACTGTTATTGAACCGGTTCTTACACGCGATCATACGGAAAAAATGTTAAAAGCATTCGGTGCTAAACTTGAAATAGAAAGAGATAAAGAAGGTGCGCGTTTGATTCATCTTAATGGTTACCCCCATCTTACTGGACAAACGATTCATGTTCCAGGAGATCCTTCTTCTGCTGCTTTTCCACTTGTCGCAGCCCTTCTTGTAGAAGATTCTGATATTACCATTGAAAATGTTTTGATAAACAATTCTCGAATAGGACTTATCGAAACATTATGGGAAATGGGTGCTCAAATTGAACTTTTGAACCAACGCCAAACAGGTGGAGAGGATGTTGCTGATCTACGGATCAAATCATCGATCCTTAAAGGTGTTACTGTACCTAACGAACGTGCTCCATCGATGATTGACGAATATCCCGCTTTGGCGGTAGCAGCAGCCTTTGCTGAAGGCAAAACAGTGATGCTAGGAATTGAAGAATTGCGCGTTAAAGAATCAGATCGGCTCTCTGCTGTTGCTCAAGGATTAAAAATCAATCATGTAGAATGTGAAGAAGGGAAAGATTTCCTCATTGTTCATGGAAAAGGCTCTGCCAAAGGTTTAGGTGGTGGATATGTTACAACTCATCTTGATCACCGAATTGCTATGTGCTTTCTGGTTTTTGGACTCGCGTCAGAAAAGCCTGTTACCATTGATGATCAAAGAATGATCGCTACTAGTTTTCCAGAATTTATTTCTTTCATAAAACAACTTGGGGGGAAAATCGCTTGAAACCTTTTGTGATCGCAATTGATGGTCCAGCAGCTTCAGGAAAAGGAACATTAGCACGCAAAATTGCTACGCATTATCATCTTCACCATCTCGATACCGGGCTTACTTATCGTGGTGTTGCCTACGCACTTTTACAACAAAAATTGCCTCTCAATGATGAAAAAAGTGCTCTTGCTTGTGCCAAAGAGCTTGATTTTAACACTTTAAATCCAGTCCTTCTTTCTTCTCATGAACTTGGTGAGGCTGCCTCAAAAATAGCGATTAACCCTGCTGTACGCAACATTCTTGTCGAAAAACAACGTAATTTTGCCAAAACTTTACCTGGAAGTGTGCTTGATGGTCGCGATATTGGTACTGTTGTCTGCCCCGATGCCGATATTAAATTTTATGTTTTAGCGGATGTTCAAATACGTGCCAAACGTCGCTATCAAGAAATTTTAGAAAAGGGGGGGCAAGCAAATTATCGTGAAATTCTTAGCGATCTTGAACAGCGAGACAGTCGTGATATAACGCGCAAACAAAGCCCACTGCGACCAGCAAAAAACACCCACTTGCTTGATACGTCAGAATTGAGTATAGAAGCAACATTTGCAATTGCATGCGCTTTTATTGATCCAATCATAAAAATGCATATAATTGGATAAAGTTGTAAAGGTGGTTTCCAGCCTAGCGCTAATTTTTCTCCTTTATTCAAGGGAAAAGGCTAAGGAGTCGCCTATGTTAACACTAACCTAGCGCTCATACCTTACAAGGTAAGGTATATATTAGGAGTTCTTATGTCACAATACAATCCCACAACAGCGGATTTTGAAGCCCTTTTAACAGAATCTTTTCAAACCAATGATCTTAATGAAGGATCTGTTGTTAAAGGTCGTGTTATTGCAATCGAAAAAGACATGGCCATTATTGATGCTGGACTTAAAGTCGAAGGACGCATTCCTCTCAAAGAATTTGGAGCTAAAGCAAAAGATGGTTCTTTGCAAGTTGGCGATGAAGTTGAAGTTTACATTGAACGCATTGAAAATGCAATGGGCGAAGCTGTTTTATCGCGTGAAAAAGCACGTCGCGAAGAAAGTTGGGTCCGTTTAGAGGAAAAATTTAATGCTGGTGCACGCGTTGAGGGTGTTATTTTTAGTCAAGTAAAAGGTGGTTTTACAGTCGATCTTGATGGTGCTGTTGCTTTTTTACCGCGCAGCCAAGTTGATATTCGTCCCATTCGTGATGTTTCACCTCTCATGCATAATGCACAATCTTTTGAAATTTTAAAGATGGATCGTCGTCGTGGCAATATTGTGGTCTCACGTCGTACTGTCTTAGAAGAAAGCCGTGCTGAGCAACGTTCAGAAATTGTACAAAATCTTGAAGAAAATCAAATTGTTGAAGGTGTAGTAAAAAATATCACAGATTATGGTGCCTTTGTTGATCTTGGTGGGATTGATGGTCTCTTACACGTTACAGATATGGCATGGCGGCGTGTGAACCACCCATCTGAAGTGCTTACAATTGGTCAAACGATTAAAGTTCAGATTATTCGCATTAATCAAGATACGCATCGTATTTCTCTTGGAATGAAACAGCTTGAAAGTGATCCTTGGGAAAGTATCAGTCTACGCTATCCGATTGGTAAAAAAATCACCGGTGCTGTTACCAACATTACTGATTATGGTGGTTTCGTTGAAATAGAGCCAGGAATCGAAGGATTGATCCATGTCTCTGAAATGAGTTGGACAAAGAAAAATGTTCATCCTGGAAAAATTCTGTCTACATCACAAGAAGTAGAAGTGGTTGTTCTTGAAATTGATCCTTCTAAACGGCGTATTTCTCTTGGCTTAAAGCAAACATTTGAAAATCCATGGGAAGCTTTTGCCAATAAATTTCCTGTCAATTCACAAATTGAGGGAGAGGTTAAAAATAAAACAGAATTTGGTCTCTTCATTGGGCTTGAAGGCGATGTTGATGGTATGGTTCATCTCTCTGATCTGGATTGGAACCGTCCTGGTGAACAAGTTATTGATACTTACAATAAAGGGGATATCGTTAAAGCTGTGGTTTTGGATGTTGACATTGAAAAAGAGCGTATCTCTCTTGGAATTAAGCAACTTTCTAGTGATAAAGTTGGAGAAGCGGCTGCTTCTGGCGAATTGCGAAAAGGGGCCGTTGTAACCTGTGAAGTGATTGCTGTTAACGACAATGGCATTGATGTGAAATTTATTGACCACAACCTTGAGACAACCATTCGGCGTGCTGATCTTGCACGTGATCGTGATGAACAACGTCCTGAGCGTTTTGCAATTGGACAAAAGGTTGATGCACGCATCACAGCATTTGATAAAAAAACACGTAAAATTTCAGTATCTATAAAAGCACTAGAAATTGCAGAAGAAAAAGAAGCTGTTGCCCAATATGGTTCTACAGACTCAGGCGCTTCTCTTGGCGATATTCTCGGTGCTGCTTTGAAAAAACAAGAACAAGATTAATCATCAATCATTAAAATTAATGGTATTATTAAGGTCACTCATTTTAGGAGTGACCTTTTTATTTTCTAAAGAAATTATTTCCTTAATTTTTAATTATTGCATTAAAAATTATTATAATTACTTGCAAATAAAAAAAACAAAAAGTTTGTTTTTTGTCTATCAACGGTTCACTATTTAGATAAAATGCTTACATTTTAAATAATAAGCAATGTAATTGAATAATAATGGGACATTATGGCGTACACAATACCTTTCATAAAGTACTTTTTTTCTCAAAAGAAGGAAAAAGACCATTTTATTAATACGGCTCTTCCTCTTCGTGCAATTTATAAATCACAGGATGAACTTTATACCCTAGGGCATGATATAGCTTCTGGCAAAGAAATTTCGCTCCCTGAATATAAAGGAGAAAATAATTTTCACAAAAGGTTGGATGAAAATGCTAAACTTATTCTCCGTGTCTTTCACACCTGTTATATTGCTGCTCGAAACGATGAAACCATGGCGCCATCTGCTCAATGGCTGCTTGATAATCATTATACTATTGACAAAACAATACAACAACTCCGTCGTAATTTATCTAAGTCCTTCATTAAACAACTTCCTCTTTATAAACAAAAGGAAGACATACCACGTATCTTTGCTTTAGCTTGGCTTTATATTGCCCATACGGACAGCATATTTTCACAAAAAACACTCACGACTATGATCAATGGATTTCAAGAAGTTGATGCTCTCAAAATTGGTGAATTATGGGCTCTTCCTTCTGTTATACAGATGTTGCTCATTGAAAATGTCCGTCGTCTTGCACTGCGTATTGAACAAACACGCACTATGCGTCAGCTTGCTTATAAAGTTGCTGATAAAATTTTCCTCACTGATAATGAAACAAAATTACATATTCTTTTTACGCGTTATGCACCATTCACTGTTGATTCAAGTTTTTCAGCTTATTTATTCTATCGTCTGCGCAGTGCATCTATCGATTCAACAACAGCATTAAATTGGCTTGAACAGCAATTACAAAACCAAAGTAGCAGCCTAGAAACCGTCACAACTGATGAACATATGCGCCAAGCAACAGATGGTGTCACCATGGGCAATATTATCCGTGCCCTTAAAGCATTTGGTGACGTTGATTGGACAGTATGGTTTGAAACTGTTAGTTCTGTAGACTCTATTTTGCATGAAAATAGTGATTTTTCCGAAATTGATGCTCATTCACGCAATATTTATCGACAAGTAATTGAAAAAATTGCTCGCTTTTCACCCCTTAGTGAATGGGAAGTTGCACGAAAAGCGATAGAAATAGCACGTTCTCCTTCTGAAAATACACTTCTGCACTCCTCTGTTGGGTGGTACCTTATCGGTGATGGGCAGCATAGTTTTGAAAAAGCATGTGGCTATACTCCACCTTTGCTTATAAAATGGGCACGGTTTTTCTGCTCTTCAAAGATACGCATTATTACTATTCCTGTCTCTTTTCTCACGCTTATCCTTTTGCTTACAATCTACGCTCTCTTACAGACATCTGAAACACTCTGGATATCTCTTCTTTTCACTGCATTAGCGCTGTTTCCTGCTATGGATGCTGCTTTTGCTTTTTTCAACACTGTTGTTTCATGGATTATTCCCTCAAAACAACTCATTGGTTATGAATATAAAAAGGGGATTCCGGAACATGCACGCACAATGGTTGTTGTGCCTACTTTAATCACCTCACGTGATTATATTGATGAGCAAGTGCGCAACCTTGAAGTGCATTACCTTTCCAATCCCAAAGGCGCCATCCATTTTGCACTTCTCACAGATTGGGTAGATTCTCCCTTAGAACAAACGCAAGATGATCTTGAATTGCTGTATTATGCACAAAAGAGTATCGATAAACTTAATTGTCGTTATCATCGTGATGATATCCCTCTTTTTTTCCTTTTACACCGTCGACGCCTTTATAATACCAGCGAAAAATGCTGGATGGGATGGGAGCGAAAGCGTGGTAAACTTCACGAACTCAATCTGTTATTAAGAGGTGATAAAAACACTAGCTTTTATCCCCCTAACCCACATCTTCCCATGGATTGCCGTTTTGTTATGACGCTGGACGCAGATACACGCCTAACCCCTGAATGTGTCACAAAACTTGTTGGAAAACTGAACCATCCGCTCAACCGTCATACTTTTGATCCGCTCCATGAAAAGATTATAAAAGGCTATAGCATTTTACAACCCCGTATTACGCCTTCTCTTACCACAGGAAAAGAAACATCAATTTTGCAACGGGTTTTTTCTACCAATCGCGGTATTGATCCTTATGTCTTTGCTGTTTCTGATACCTATCAAGACCTTTTGGGAGAAGGAACTTTTATTGGCAAAGGTCTTTATAATCTTGATGCATTTCAGCAAGCACTTGATGGCAAAATTAAAGAAAATACTGTTCTTAGTCATGACCTTTTAGAAGGAGGATATGCACGTACCGCACTGGTGAGTGATGTGGAAATCATTGAGGATTATCCAATAGCTTATAATATGGATATTGCACGTTATCACCGTTGGATTCGTGGAGATTGGCAACTCTTGCCTTATCTCTTTTTCCCTCGTCAAATTAGCTCTACGACACGTTGGAAAATGCAAGATAATCTGCGCCGTTCCCTCACACCACTGATGTGGCTCATTGCTGCCTTTGCTGGATGGTCTCTTTTGCCATTAAAGAGTGCAATTATTTGGCAAACATTCTTGCTCTTTAGTCTCTTCATTGCACCAATTTTAAGTATCTTACAAACGCTTTTTCCATCCAATATTGATGATTCTTTACGTGGGTATTTTCAATTAATCTTCAATAAAACGACCCTGACAGGCGCAAATATATTTCTTAAAATGACATTTCTTGCTCATGCAGCTTATTTTATGACTGATGCAATTATCCGCACACTTTATCGCATAACGATTTCAAAACAGCACTTGCTTGAATGGAAAACCTCTGCTGCAACAAAATCTATTCCCAATAGTCTGAGCTTCTATATCTTTACAATGTGGTCAGCAACACTTATGGGGCTTCTTGCTATAGCACTTCCTTTCTTTTCCCATAATTTTGCAAGCTTTATTGCCTTACCGTTTGGTCTGTCATGGTTTTTTTCACCCTTAATTGCATGGATTGTGAGTCAACCTTCAACATTTCAAGATACTCTTCATAGTTCTTTTGAAGATAAAAAAACGCTACGCTCTATTGCACGACGGACATGGCTTTACTATGCAACCTTTGTCAATGCGCAAAGCAATTATTTGCCCCCCGATAATTTTCAAGAAGATCCTGAACCTCTGATTGCACAACGCACATCTCCTACCAATATTGGGCTTTATCTTCTTTCTGTTATTGCTGCGCGTGACTTTGGCTGGATTAGTTGTAAAGAAACCATTACCCGCATTGAAAGTACATTAAGCTCTCTTGCAAAAATGGAAAAATTTCGTGGGCATCTTTATAACTGGTATGAAACGGATACTCTCAAACCTCTTTTACCCACTTATGTATCAACTGTTGATTCAGGAAATCTTGCTGGCCATTTACTGACCCTTGCTTCAGCCTTAAGAAAATGGGCTGAAAAACCTTATATTTTTATTCAAAGTGATCTGGACGGCTTGCGGGATGTTCATGCTCTTTTGGAAGAAACTGTCAAAGAAATTCCGGATAATCAACCTATTTTACATTCCTTACGTCAAAAAATCGAAAAGCACATCACCAATTTTGATCATTGTATGAGTACTGTCGTAGAAACACCAAACACCATCATTTCTCAGCTTATCAAGCTATCACTTATCGCTCGTGATCTTATCCACTTAATAGATGAACTTCATCAAAAAGTTCAAACGACAAAATCCTCTCAAACACTTTCTTGGGCAAAATGTCTTTTAGAAACCTGTGAAGCTCACCACCATGACGCTACTAGCGGCTATAACAGAGACAAATTATCGCAAAAATTAACTAGTTTGGCTGTAGAAGCTCGGCAAATTGCCTTCGATATGAAATTTGACTTTTTAGAACAAGCTGAACGGCATCTTTTGTCTATTGGGTATCGTGTTCAAGAAAATAAACTCGATGAAAATTGTTATGATTTACTCGCCTCAGAAGCGCGCCTTGCAAGTCTTTTTGCTATCGCAAAAGGCGATATAAAAGTGAAGCATTGGTTTCATCTTGGTCGACTCCTCGTCCCCATTGGTTGGAAAGGTGCATTGTTATCATGGTCTGGCTCCATGTTCGAATATCTCATGCCATCCCTTATTATGCACGAACCTTTGGGATCTCTCCTCGATCAAACCAATCGACTGATCATTCATCATCAAATACAATATGCCTATAAACGTGGAGTACCTTGGGGCATTTCAGAAGCTGCATTTAACGCTCGTGATCAGTTAATGAATTACCAATATGCTCATTTTGGTGTTCCAAGCCTCGGTCTCCAACGTGGTCTCTCACGCAATACCGTTATTGCTCCCTATGCTAGTCTTTTAGCAGCACAATATGTCCCTGACCAAACCGTGACCAATTTAAAACATCTCCGTAATCTTGGAGCTTTAGGAACATATGGTTATTACGATTCTCTTGATTTTACCCCTTCACGCGTGAAAACAGGCGAAAAATACGCTGTGGTACGTAATTATTATGCGCATCATCATGGCATGTCTATTCTTGCTATCGACAATGTTATTTTTCAAGGGCGGATGCGTGATCGCTTTCACCGTGACCCAATTGTTGAAGCAATCCAATTTTTATTACAGGAAAGAGCACCACATCAAATTCCCATCATTCATAGCAAAGTTATTCATCGCATGCGTAATAATTATCAAGAATTCAACGATGCTCCTTTGCGTATTATCAAGAACCCGCTGCTTAAACCACGTGAAACTTTGCTCTTGTCCAATGGTTCCTATTCTACAATGTTGACAGCCAACGGTTCTGGTTACAGCCGTTGGCATGATTATGCGATTACGCGCTTTATTCCCGATGCAACAGAAGATCAACAAGGGATTTTGTTCTTTCTCCGTGATATAGAGAATGGTCGTTGGTGGTCTGTAACTGGTGAGCCAACACGTGTTGTCGGAGAAGAAGCAGTCTGCATTTTTACAGATGAAAAAGCTGAATATATAAAAATGGTTGATGGTATCAAATCAACACTTGAATGTCTTATTACATCTGAAGGGTGCGGTGAAGGTAGACGTCTTCAATTTATTAATACAACAAACAAAGAGCGTATCATTGAAGTGACCTCTTATGGTGAACTTGCTCTCGCAACAATAGATGTAGACCAAGCTCATCCTGCTTTTTCGCGATTGTTTATAGAAACAGAAATTGCTAAGGGAAGAAGAACAATTTTTGCTAAAAGGCGCAAACGCTCTCCCAATGACCCTGAAATCCACATTGCCCATTTTGTTACTGGTGATAATATCCAAGAAACAGAAGCTGAAACGGACCGCTTACTGTTTATTGGTCGAGGACGATCTATTCATCGACCTGCTGCATTTGACAACAATACGCATTTTCGCAACAGTCAAGGTTGTGTGCTTGATCCCATTATCTCACTGCGATGCCGTGTAAAAATTCCAGCACACGAAAAAATTGAACTCATTTTTTGGACTTTTGCTGCTCATGCAAAAGAAACACTGCACAATTATATTAAACATTATCAGCAACCCAATATATTCCAGCAAGAATTTTCAATGGCATGGACACGCTCACAAGTCTCGCTCTATCAAAGTGGTATCGATCTGAAAGAAGCTATTACCTATCAAAAATATGCAACACCACTTATCTATCTCGATCGAACATGGCGTCTTTCTCCAAAAAACTTAGCAAAAAATCTTGGTAAACAATCTGATCTTTGGCCAATGTCACTTTCAGGAGACATTCCGCTCTGTCTTCTCAGATTAGATAATGAGGGAGATATCACTGTTCTACGTGAACTTCTTAAAGCACATGAATATTGGCGTATGCGTGGACTTATTGTTGATCTTGTCATTCTTAATGAACAGGCATTTTCCTACATACAAAATACACAACATGCTATTGAATGGGTATGCGAATCCTATCGCCATCACATTCATGATACAGATGAACGCCAACATATTTTCACACTTCGGCGTGATCAAATGAATGAACAGAGTTTTAAAACCCTTCTTGCCTCAGCACGCGTCATTCTTGATGCGCAAAATGGATCTTTGTCTGAACAACTTAAACACCTTGACAATAATGACTTTGATCTCACCATCCATAAGAGCCATCAAGAATCCTATTATCAATTAAACGACCCAAAACATAATCAAGAACGACAAAGTATAATATCAACGGAGCAAAGCCTTTTTGCTTCTCTTGGTCTTATCGGTCAACAAAAAACTTCACCTCTCCCCATTGAGGGAAATGATCTAAAATATTGGAATGGTTATGGTGGATTTAATCATCATAATCATTATGTAATACGTCTTCATGGGCATACCACCACACCACAACCATGGATTAACATCATTGCTCATAAAAACTTTGGCTTCCATGTCTCTGCTGAAGGAGCACTCTTTACTTGGGCAAATAATAGCCGTGATTATCAACTAACCCCTTGGAGTAATGATCCCATTTCTAACCGTCCAGGAGAAGCACTTTATCTTGTAGACCGCCTTTCTTTAAAACGGTTCTCACCCGTTTCTGCCGTTGAATGTGATGAAAATGTTGTCTATGAGGCTTGCCACGGTTTTGGATTTTCAACCTTTAAATCTACACATACAGAGATCGCCTTAGAGCTCACCCATATACTCTATCCAGAAAAACCTGTACGTCTTTCACGGCTTACCCTTAAAAATAGTGGGAAAAAAACACGCAGTTTACGCCTTTATAATTATGTTGAATGGGTTTTGGGTAATGTCCGTACAAAATATGCACCTTTCATACTCCCCTGTTATGATCCTATACGTGGTGCACATTTTATCCAAAATCCCTACCACATCGACAAATCTCAACAAGTGGCATTTTTGTCTGCTTCCCAAATACCAACAAGTACGACTACTGATCGCACTGAATTTATCGGTCTAACGGGAACAGTGACACATCCTCACGCGATCCGTAACGCAGATGCTCTTTCAAATACAGTTGAAGCAGGCTGTGATCCTTGTTCAGCATTTTCCTATGATATTGATCTTCACCCAGGGCAAACAAAAGAAATCATTTTCTATCTTGGCAGTGCTGAAAATAGGCAAGAAGCGGAAAATTTACTAGACAACGTGCGTGCAAGAGATTTTGAAATTCTGCTCACACAACAAAAACAGCAATGGGATGATTTTGTTTCCCCATTCCAAGTTAAAACACCTGACCCCTCTTTTGATCTTATGGTCAATCATTGGCTTCCTTATCAAATTTACGCTTGCCGTATGATGGCACGCGCTGCCTTTTATCAAGCAAGTGGTGCATTTGGCTTTCGCGACCAGTTACAAGACAGCTTGTCCTTATTATTATTGAATCCAAAACTGGCGCGTGAACAATTGTTAAACGCCGCAGCACATCAATTTCTCGAAGGCGATGTACAACATTGGTGGTTGCCTGATACAAATGCCGGTGTTCGCACGCGTATTTCTGATGATATTGTGTGGCTTGCTTATGGCACAGCGCTTTATGTCAACACCACTGGTGATAGCATATTTCTTGATACCCCTATTGCTTTTATTGAAGGAGATACTCTCAACAATGAACAACAAGACGCTTATTTTAAGCCCATACAATCCTTAAAGGTCGCCACAATTTATGAACATTGTGCTTTGGCTTTAGATCTTGCTATCAAACGCTGTGGACCACATGGACTTCCTCTTATTTTAGGCGGAGATTGGAATGATGGCATGAATTTGGTAGGTATTAAAGGAAAAGGTGAAAGCACGTGGTTGGGATGGTTTCTTGGTACCACACTACAAACATTTATCCCCCTTGCCAAAAAACAGAGTGACAACACCCGTGTTGCAAAATGGAGTGCATATCTTGAACGTTTAACAAAATCCTTAGAAGAAAACGGTTGGGATGGTGCTTGGTATCGACGTGGTTATTTTGATGATGGCACACCTCTTGGCTCTCAAATAAATGATGAATGTAAAATTGATACCATTGCTCAATCTTGGGCTGTTATTTCGCAAATGGCATCGCTTGAGCGACAAAAACAAGCAATGGCATCAATGCTTGAACAGCTGTATGATGAAAAAAGCGGTCTTATACGTCTTTTCTGGCCACCTTTTGATAAAACAACTCTCGAACCCGGCTATATTAAAGGTTATCCTCCAGGTATTCGAGAAAATGGTGGTCAATATACGCATGGTGCTATTTGGAGTATTTTGGCGCTTGCGCAAATGGGTGAAAGCGATAAAGCTTATGCTTTATTTTCTGCGATTAACCCGATTACTCATGGACAAAATCCTGAAATTTATCGTGTTGAACCTTATGTCATGGCCGCAGATATTTACGCCATTGAACCATATCGTGGGCAAGGTGGTTGGACATGGTATACAGGTTCGGCAGGCTGGTTCTACCGGGCCGCAACACAAGCCATTCTTGGAATTAATCGTCAAGATGATCAATTATTCTTAGATCCACATTTACCTTCTTCATGGTCTGAATATGAAGCAAAAATGAAATTTCATGAGGCTGTTTATACCATTACCGTAAAATGGGGAGTTGAAAATATGCTTCATGTTGATGGGAAAAAATATGCTCATATTCAAGCAGGGATAAAGTTGGAAAAAACCGGACGACATGAGATCATACGCATTCTTAAACGTTAAAAACAGAAAAGATAAAAGTTTTTTTATTCTTGCCCCAAACCTTAGAGTTGTTATAGTTTCTCTCATTCCTATATGTATTTTATTGGCCTATATGGATTTTGTTGGAGCACAAGTGATTTTATATTCTACGAGACTGAAAGAACGAGGGTTATGAATCATCCAGATATTGCGAGGCGTGTTTACAATCATACCTGGAAACTTGATCCTATTATTCGTTCATTGCTCGATACGGATTTTTATAAACTTCTTATGGTACAGATGATCTGGGGGCTTTATCCTCATGTCAATGTTACCTTCTCCCTCATAAACCGCAGCAAAACAATACGTCTTGCCGATGATATTGATGAGAATGAGCTGCGTGCTCAACTTGATCATGCCTTGAGCTTGCGCTTTACAAAAAAAGAAATGATTTGGCTTGCTGGTAATACATTTTATGGGCGTAAACAAATTTTCGAACCAGATTTTCTTCATTGGCTTGAAAACTTTCAACTCCCAGAATATGAACTTACCCGCAAAGATGGCCAATATATCCTTCATTTTCATGGTCCATGGGCTCATAGCTCCATGTGGGAAATCCCTGCTCTTGCTATTATCAGTGAATTACGTTCACGTGCCGCTATGAAAAACCTCGATCGTTTTGCTCTCGATGTGCTTTATGCACGCGCTAAAGCAAAAATGTGGAGTAAAGTTGAACGCCTTAAAAAATTACCTGATATTAAAATATCTGATTTTGGGACAAGGCGTCGTCATTCTTTTTTATGGCAACGATGGTGTGTTGAAGCATTAAAAGAAGGTATTGGCAATTCTTTTACCGGAACTTCTAATGTTCTTTTAGCCATGGATACAGATTTAGAAGCTCTTGGAACCAATGCCCATGAATTACCCATGGTTATTGCTGCTCTTGCAGAAAATGATGATGATCTACACAGAGCACCCTATAAAGTCTTGCAAGATTGGAATCGCTATTACGGTGGAAATCTTCTCATTGTTTTGCCCGATACTTTCGGCACAGAAGCATTTTTATGCGATGCCCCAGATTGGGTCTCTGACTGGACAGGTTTCAGACCGGATAGTGCACCTCCTATTGAAGGTGGAGAACGTATTATTCAATGGTGGAAAGAAAAAGGGAAAGATCCACGCGAAAAACTCTTAATTTTTTCTGATGCACTTGATGTCGATACAATTGAAAAAACCTATCACCATTTCCAGGGAAAAGTGCGCATGAGTTTTGGATGGGGTACTGATCTTACCAATGACTTTACAGGCTGTGCTCCTCAAGAAATCGCAACCCTTGATGCTCTTTCCCTTGTTTGTAAGGTAACCCATGCCAATGGTCGACTAGCTGTAAAACTTTCAGATAATCCTGAAAAAACGATTGGTAATTCAAAAGAAGTACAACGTTATCTCAATTTTTTTGGTGATAAAAAGCGCTTTTCTGGACCTATAAAGATGTAGTTTTCGGCTCTTAAACGGATGTATTGATTCATCATATTGTTTATAAAGCTAATCTTTTTCCTACCCTGAGAAAAAGGGCTCTTAACCCTTTGAAGGTTTGTAAATCGTTTGGCTTTTTGTTAAGCAGATTCCACTTGGCTTTTCACAAAGGTGTTTTACTTGTACAAGGCGCAATAAGAAAAACTTAAAAATATGCACGATGCACTTAATTTAATCTGCCAAGGAAGTTTAGCGAAAGAAGCTTACATGCTTTACAAAATAAAGCCTCTTAATGAATATAATTTATCATTGTTTACCAAGCAACTTTTTATGAACTCTAAGGGGTTTGTACATAATTTTCTTTGCTCAGAAAAATTATTTCACAAACATAGTATTAATCAATTGCTTTTAAAAATCTTGTTATTGCATATGCATTTTGAATACAGAGAGGTTATATGTAAAACTTGAAGGAAAAGTCTCTCTTACTTGTTTTAACAAATAAATCAAAAGAGCATCTCATAAAGCCTTTTCTATCATTATGAAGATGGACGTGTTACAATATAAATAGCAATCAACAATAATATAACGGCAACGAGTAAAGAAATCCATAAAGGAGGGTGTACCATTACGAAAAAGGATAATCCCCCTCCTGTCATACTCATCACGGCAAAAATTTTAACAAATGGAGAAATAGCTCTTCTTTCTTCCCATCGTTTAAGAGGGGGACCAAAAATACGATGATTATTCAACCACTGATGAAAATGTGGAGAAGAACGCGTAAAACACCATGAGGCAACCAACAAAAAAGGTACCGTTGGCATAATAGGTAATACCACACCGATAATGCCTAATATAACCATTATCCAACCTGCTATATAATAGCAGAGACGTAAAGGGTGTGATATCTTGAAATATTTCTTCATTCTCTCGTATTACTTTCCTCCACGTAAAACTTTACACAAAAAATTGTATTTGTTTCATTGTTTATATCTTTGAGTGAATAATCCCTCTTTACTATTTCCCCTCTCTACCATTTCTATGTGTAAGTGTCTTTACTGTCATTAAGTTCCTTCAGGATACTAAATCGCTTTGCAATATGATAATTATTTTAAATGGTTTCAAGAAATAAGAAGACATTTTAGAAAAGTAAAAAAATAAAAAGGCTGCAGAATAAATCAATGCAGCCTCTTAATTAAGAATGCAGTGTTGGGGGGAGGAGAAAACGTACTGCATTCATTTGCTAGACATTAGGAGGAAAAATAACCTAGCGATTCAACCTCTAATTAAAATAAACATGAGAAACAATGTATAAAAATGCATGGCTGATATGCATAAATTTTATCACAGTCAAGTTTCTTGAACTGTGTTTCGACGAACGAAAATCATCATAAAAATAGCAATAAAAACCAACGTTAAGATCAAAACAATTGTGGAAGCAGAATCAGAGCCGATAAATAAGCTGAGATAAATCCCTAAAAAACCAGAAAGAGCTGCAACAAGTATCGCAATCATTAACATAAAAGAAAACCGTTTTGTGACAAGATAAGCAATTGCTCCTGGTGCTATGAGTAAAGAAATAACAAGCACAATTCCAACAGCTTTCAAAGCCGCGACAATCGTGAGAGAAATCATTGTTAAGAGAGTATAGTGAAGTAATGATATTCGCAATCCCATCGCACGACCTTGTACTGAATCAAAAATATACAGCATAAAATCGCGCCATTTTGCTCCTAAAATAAAAGTAACAATGGTAGAAATGATTGCTGTCTGTGTAATATCAAGCCAATTAACGCCCAACAGGTTACCAAATAGAATATGATTTAAATCTAGGCTACTATAGATAGATGTTGCCAAAACAAGTCCTAAACCAAACATCGATGAAAAAACAACACCCATCACTGTATCCTGTTTGATACGACTATTGCTTCCTAAAAAACCTGTTGTAAGAGCACAAACCATACCCGCAACAAAAGCACCGCACGTAATCAAAGTCATTGTAATATTCTCTGGACGCATATGCTGAAGCCAAGCAAATGGTAAAGAAGTCAAAAATGCTATCACCCACGGCGTTGTCATATAACCAACAACAACACCAGGAAAAACGGCATGGGAAATGGCATCTCCTAATAGTGCCCATCCTTTCAAAATAAGAAAACAAGAAAGCATCGCCATTGGAATAGAAAGGATCATAACAATAAGCATGCCTTTCAACATAAAAGAAAATTGAAAAGGAAGTAGTAATTGATCAATCATGACAATATCATCCCTTTTTTGGCTGCATTGATCCGTAAACGTGCAGCAATATACCCGTGTTTAGGAGCAAAAATAAAAGCTAACATAAACAAAAATGCTTGGAAAAGCACAACAACACCACCCGTTTGTGCATTCAAAAAATAGCTCACATAAACACCCAATACGCTTGTGAATGTTCCAATTATAACTGCAATAATCAAGATATTCGTAAAACGATCACTGAGAAGATAAGCTGTTGCTCCAGGTGTTACCACAAGGCAAATGACCAAAAATGCTCCAACTGTTTGCATAGCAGCAACCGTACAAGCAGCAAGCAGTGTAAAAAAGAGAATCTTTAAAAACTTTACGTTCAGTCCAATGGCACGTGCATGCGTCTCATCAAATAAAGAAACAAGGAGATCTTTCCATTTTAAAAGCAATAGAAATAAAGAGAAAAAACCAATAAAAGCCAATTGTATAATATCTGATGAACTGACTGCTAAAATATTTCCTAAAACAATCGTATCAATATTAACAGCCATTGGTTTTAATGATTTGAGAAATAATCCAAAAGCAAAAAAGGAAGAAAAAATGAGACCAATAATGGTATCTTCTTTCAGTTTTGTCCGCTGATTAAAAAACAGCATAGCTGCTGCAGCAAGACCACCAGAAAAAAAAGCGCCAAGTGAAAATGGTAACCCTAAAAGGTAAGCTCCTGCGACACCAGGAACAATCGAATGGGATAGCGCATCACCAATTAATGACCAACCTTTTAACATCAAAAAAGCCGAAAGGAAGGCACAAACACACCCCACTAATCCAGAAACCCACATTGCATTTATCATATATTGATAGCTCAGTGGCTCAAGCAAAAAAGAAATCATGCAACGTGCTCCACTTTTTCAATATTTTCACAAACTGTGGATTGTTTTCTTCCCATGAAAACATTATTTTTTTTAGTGTTTTGAAGATCAAAAATATGGTGGTGCAAAGATCCTCCAAAAGTTTTCTCCAGATTTTCCTTTGTGAAGATTTTTTCTGTTAACCCAGAAGCTAAAACAGTCCCTTTTATTAAAACCGTATGATCACAAAATTCCGGAACAGAGCCTAAATTATGGGTAGAAACTAAGATTACTGCTCCTTCTTTACGAAGATCTTGTAACAAAGCAACGATTTTATCTTCTGTTGTAACATCAACCCCTGTAAACGGTTCATCTAATAAAATAGCTTTTGCTTTTTGTGCTAAAGCGCGCGCTAGAAAAACACGCTTTTTCTGTCCACCAGAAAGTTCTCCAATCTGGCGCTTGGCAAAAGGCAACATATCTACGCGCTCCAAGGCAACACGAACAGCTTCATAATCTCGTGCGCTGGCATAGCGAAAGAAATTCATATGACCATACCGCCCCATCAAGACAACATCTTCAACCAGAACAGGAAAATTCCAATCCACATCTTCACTTTGAGGAACATAAGCAATAAGATTTTTTTTCAAAGCGACATCAACGGGCAAATCAAACATGCGAATTTTCCCCTTTGAAGGACTTACAAACCCCATAATTGCTTTAAATAATGTTGATTTACCTGATCCATTAACGCCAACCAATGCTGTAATAGATCCCTTTGGACTTTCAAAATTCACTTCGCGTAAAGCTGTATGTCCATTACGATAAGTTACCGTTACCCCTTGGGCAAATATTCCACATTCCGTCATTGTTTTTTTACTCCCTCTAATAAGGCATTGCTAATACGCCCACTCGTAACACGTAATAAATCAATATAAGTGGGGACTTCACCATTTTTCTCACTTAGAGAATCAACATAGAGAACACCACCGTATTTAGCCCCTGTTTCTCTTGCGACTTGCTTAGCAGGTGCTGGAGAAATTGTGCTTTCAGAAAAAACAGCATGGATATTATATTTACGGACCATATCAATAACATGCTTAACCTGCTGTGGTGTTCCTTGCTGATCAGCGTTAATGGGCCATAAATAAAGCTCTTTTAGATCAAAATCACGTGCTAAATAGCTAAATGCCCCCTCACTGGTGACAAGCCAACGCTTATCTTGAGGAACTTCTGCCAATTCAGCTCTAATGGGATCAATGGTCGCACGAATTTTTTGTTTATAAATTTCAGCATTTTCTTTGTAAATAGCAGCATTCTCAGGATCATACTTTACAAAAGCATCGCGAATATTATCAACGTAGATCAGAGCAGAAGTGGGTGACATCCAAGCATGAGGATTGGGCTTACCACTAAAGGGACCTTCACCAATTTTAATGGGTACAACACCTTTTGAAACGACCACACTTGGAACATCGTTGATATTTTGAAAAAACTTTTCAAACCAAAGTTCTAACTCTAGCCCATTCCATAGGATAAGATTTGCACCTTGCGCACGCATGAGATCACGAGGGGTGGGTTGATATTCATGAATTTCAGCACCTGGTTTTGTGATTGATTCAACATCAGCTACATCACCTGCTACATTTCGCGCCATATCGGCAATAATAGTGAATGTGGTAACAGCTTTAAATTTACCAGCACATACCGCTAAATTGGGAGTAAGAAAAATAAAACTTACCAGAATGAGAGTAGAAATTTTTTTTATATTCATTAATTTTCTCTTTTCTTTATTGCGAATGATTTGCATTATCATTTAGCAATAACAGTTATCTTTTACATTTGCAATGAAGGATTTTTACAAAAATTAACTTTTCAAGTCCTTTAAAAAAAATCTTTCTTTTCTTGAAAATTCACCTTTAAAAAAGCGAATAATTAAAAAAATTGCTTTGTCGTTTTGCAAAGTATTTGATAAAAAGTTGAGATATCTTTCTCATTCGTTGCTGGTAAGCTTGTGTTTTATGGCACTTTTTATTTCATAAAGCCTGTGACTTTTCTGTTACTGCTGAATCAACAGCTTACTTCAATGATAATATATTAATTTATAAGGATTAACGTATCATTTTATTGAGTTAATGATCCAAATATCATAGGGGCTTATCATTTTAAACTTTCTTATTATGACGCAATGACTATCTTTTACTTGATCATTACAAGCAGAGAATAAGTCTGTGAACAAAAACGATAAAAAGGAATGAAAATCCTTTTTATGGTCTCTCGCCAATACAAGGTTTAGTCGATTATATGGAAGCTAGAAAAGAGAAAGTATGATGGAGCCAATTTGCTTTTTATTAAGCATAAAGAGAATGAAGCGTAATAAACTTTAATTACACTATTCACAGATGCTGTCGTAAAATAGACTTAGAAGCATTGAAATATGTTTCTTAAAAAGCGCACATTTGAAAAAATACTACGTATATCTGTTTGGTCTATCTCTGAAATGAAGCGCAGCTTTTTTAGAAGAGAATACCAAGATATAAAGTAAAAAAACATCTTCCGATGATCTTCCTTTTTAATTCAGCTTTATATTAAATGAATTTTAAAAATTCAAAGGGTTTTAGTCTATTATTGGTGGTTCTAGTAGATCAGGTTAGTCAAGTTATTTACAGACGTTATGCAGTTTTTGCGATTTTATAAAGAATCTCAAGCAATGCTTTTTAATTCATAGAATGCCTATTGTCCCATGTTTTTACTCTCATTTTCTAATGAGATATACATCTCTCATAAAAAAAATAAAACGCTCAAAACAGAGACTTATTATGTTATTTATGCGACTTTTTTTACACAACCCCTTATATCCATTTCATGGGCTTGAACTGAAAGATATAGGTCCCAAAGGGATGAGCTTCATCATTGATTTTACAAAATGCGGTATCATTATTTTCTTTATTTATGGTTTCTAAACAACTTCTCCACTTTAAGGTAGGAGAATAAATGATTTTGATTCATTCAAAGAGGATTTGAAATGATAAGCCTCATAATATTGGGGATTCTTATTTAAGACAAAAATTATCAGTGGATAGATTGTCGTAAAACTCTTTTTCAAAAAACTCCATAGAATTCGAACCTTTAAAAAATAAAGGAGCATTCGTACTCCTGTCTTTATAAAAATCATTTGAAAATAGTCAATGACGAAGATAAGCGCCTGTCATTTTAGTGACTTTTTCTATTACTTTTGCAGCAATTTCTTCTAGGTCTTTATCTGTCAAAGTGCGTTCAATCGGTTGAATAACAATCTCAATGGCAACAGATTTTTTATCTTCACCAAGGCTTTGCTCTTCAAAAAGATCAAAAACCTGGACGGAATGAATAAGTTTTTTATCAGCTCCTTGAGCAGCACGAACAATAAGAGAAGAAGCAACTTTCTTGTCAACAATAAATGCAAAATCACGCCGCACCATTTGAAACGGCGATAATTTCAAAGGAGGACGGCTTTTCGTTGTTTTTTTCTTTGGTTCTGGAATTTGATCAAGAAAAATTTCAAAACCGCATAAAGGACCACTGATATCTAATTTTTCTAAGGTCGCTGGATGAAGAACACCAAAAAAACCAAGAATAATTTTTGAACCAAGTTTTACGACACCTGAACGACCTGGGTGATACCAATCAGGGGCTCCAACTTCAATTTGTACTTTCCCAACATCTATATCACATGCTTCTAAAATGGCTAAAGCATCTGCTTTGGCATCAAAAACATCAACAGCTGTTGCATTTTCATTCCAAAAACGCCCAGCACCTTCAAATTTCTCTGTGCCACGACGAATCCCACTTACAACACGTTTTTGTTTATCAGGGGTATCACCTTCATAAATGCTGGAAACTTCAAACAAAGCAAGATCAGAAAAACCACGATCAGCATTTCTCTGTGCCGCCATAAGCAAACCAGGTAAAAGAGAAGGACGCATCACTGACATATCAGCGGCAATAGGATTGATCAATTTAAGCTGTGCTTGACCTCCCCCAAAAGCAAGAGCTTGATTTTCAGAGATAAAAGACCACGTTACCGCTTCTTTCATACCACGATGCGCTAAAGCCAAACGGCTAGCGCGTGAACGAATTTGCACGCATGTTAAAACTTGATCTTTATTTTCTGCGAAACTTTCCAAAGGAATAGGTTTAATTTTATCTAACCCATAAATCCTCATGACTTCTTCTACCAAATCGGCTTTACCCATAATATCAGGACGCCATGATGGTACTTTTACTGTAATGACATCTCCTTTTCCCTCAATGCGAAATCCAAGTTTTGCTAAAATAGAGATGACTTTTTCAGGCTCTATTTCCAAATGTGTTAAACGTTTAATCTCAGAAAAAGGAAAAGCGATCTGTTTGGTTTCTTGTTGCTGATAGCCAACAATTTTTGCCTTGGATATTTCACCACCACAAAGGCGTAAGGTGAGTTCTGTTGCAATTTCAAGCCCTGTTTCCATAAAAGCCGGATCAACACCCCGTTCAAACCGATAACGTGCATCACTGATAAGACCTAATGTGCGCCCTGTTTGTGCGATGCTTTGCGCATCCCAAAGCGCCGATTCAATAATAACGCGCCGCGTCGTCTCATCACAGCTTGTTCTCTCACCACCCATGATACCAGCAATGGAAACAACACCTTCTTCATCGGCAATAATACAATCCTGAACGCTCAAATGATAGATTTTTCCGTTCAGTGCTTGAAGTTTTTCCCCTGCACGAGCACAACGCACATACAAATTTCCTTTAATTTTATCAGCATCAAAAACATGGAGCGGACGACCAAGATCAAAACTAATATAATTGGTCATATCCACCAGCGCATTAATCGGTCTTAGACCAATTGCACTTAAACGCTGTTGCATCCATTGCGGTGATGGACCATTTTGAACATTGCGCACTTCACGCCAAGCAAAACCTAAACACAAGGATGTGCTTTGCGAAAAATCTAACGAAACATCAAGTGGTGTCTCAAAACTCGCTTTGAATTGTGGTAAGGATAATTCTTTTAATTTTCCTATTCCAGCAGCTGCAAGATCACGAGCAATACCGCGAACACCTGTGCAATCAGAGCGATTAGGAGTCAAACCAATATCAATGATTGGGTCATCTAGACCAGCATAAGCTGCAAATGTCTCTCCAATAGGTGCATCTTCTGGAAGTTCGATAATGCCATCGTGCTCATTGGATAATTCAAGCTCTGCCCATGAACACATCATCCCAAAACTTTCAACACCACGGATTTTTCCTACGGATAATGTCACATCGAGTCCTGGAACATAAGTGCCTGGTAATGCAAGAACTCCGACAAGGCCTGCACGTGCATTTGGTGCTCCACAGATAACTTGAACAGGTGTATCAGAGCCTGTATCCACGGATAAAATCTGGAGTTTATCTGCATCTGGGTGTTTATCTGCTGTTAAAACTTTCGCAATCATAAAACCTTTTAAAGAAGAACGATCATCAACATGGTCAACCTCAAGGCCTATAGCTGTTAATTTCTCACAAATTTTATCTAAAGATGCATCTGTTTCTAAGTGATCTTTTAACCACGACAAAGTAAATTTCATTTTAAAACCTCACATGAAAGCTTCTGATAAGATCACACATTTCTATTAGGAAAAAAAGCAGGCATATCAAAGAAACGAAAGCCATAATGGTCTAGCCAACGCAGATCCGCATCAAAAAACGCCCGTAAATCAGGCATGCCGTATTTTAACATGGCAATACGATCAATGCCCATGCCCCATGCAAAACCTTGATATTCATCGGGATCTAAACCAACATTTTTCAACACATGAGGATGTACCATTCCACATCCTAAAATTTCTAACCAATCCTGCCCTTCACCAAACTTTACTTCTGAACCAGAACGATCACACTGAATATCTACTTCCATAGATGGTTCGGTAAAAGGGAAAAAAGAGGGACGAAAACGCATTTTTACTGAAGAAACTTCAAAAAATTCTTTACAAAAAGTCTCATGCAACCACATCATATGCGCAATAGTGGAGGTCTTATCAATGACAAGACCTTCTACCTGGTGAAACATGGGTGAATGCGTTGCATCCGAATCCATACGATAAGTTTTTCCAGGAATAATGATCCGTATTGGTGCTTGTTGTTTTTCCAGTGTGCGAATTTGTACAGGTGAGGTATGGGTCCGCAATAATTTGCGTTCTCCCATTTTATCAATATCAAAAAAGAAGGTATCATGCATTTCACGTGCTGGATGCCCTTCAGGAAAATTCAATGCTGTAAAATTATAATAATCTGTTTCAATATCTGGTCCTTCTGCAAGTGAAAAACCCAATTTTGTATAAATGGCGATAATTTCTTCAATTACTTGTGAAATAGGATGAATACGTCCCCGTTCTATAGGCGAAGAGCGAACAGGCAAGGTAATATCAACCGTTTCACGAGAAAGACGGGCATTCATTGCTTGTCTTTTCAAAAGATCACGCTTTTGCGTCCATAATTCCAAAATGCGATTTTTTAATCCATTAAGAACGGGTCCAACTTTTTGGCGCTCGCTCGCCTCCATCTTTCCTAATGCTTTTAATTTTTCAGAGATACTCCCTTTTTTACCCAATGCTGCAATACGCACTGCTTCAAGGGCCTGTTCATCACCTGCAGCTTCTAAGGCTAAACAAATTTCTTGTTCCAGACGCTCAATATCGTTCATATTTTTGCCTATTTTTTAATAAAAAAAAACCCGCACTCGCAATAGCCAGCACGGGACCTCGAATAAATAAATGCTTTAAGAGAACACGACTGGCTTACTTGACAGCGCTTTCAAAAGCATTAGGTGTTGTATCTTTTAAATATTCTAAAGCTTTTTTTGCCGAAGCGACTAAAGCAGAGAATGCTTCTGCCTCATAGATTGCTATATCTGAAAGAACTTTACGATCAACTTCAATACCAGCTTTTGATAAGCCATCAATAAAACGTCCATACGTTAAACCTTCTGCACGAGCAGCCGCATTAATTCTCTGAATCCACAAAGCGCGGAAAGTACGCTTTCTATTTTTGCGATCACGATAAGCATATTGCTTTGAACGATCAACTGCTGCCTTAGCAGCACGAATAGTATTTTTACGACGACCGTAAAAACCTTCAGCCTGTTTCAAAACTTTTTTGTGTTTAGCGTGGGCTGTCACACCTCTTTTTACACGTGCCATGTAATACTCTCCTAAAAATCAAAAGCGTAAGGTTTAAGAACCATTCGGCAAATAATACTGAATAACTTTCTTGGCATCTGGCTCACTCAAAACCATCGTTCCACGTGCATCACGAATAAATTTATTCGAACGCTTAATCATACCATGGCGCTTACCGGCGGCTGCTACTTTAATTTTGCCTGACGCAGTGATTTTAAACCGCTTTTTAGCGGATGATTTGGTCTTCATCTTGGGCATTTTGCTACTCCATACATTAATAATTCAACCGAACATTTTATTCATTCAAGTGGACCAACACTTGAATAAGCATTTAAACAGCCACGGCATGCCCTGCCGGGCGGTTCTCCAGAGACGCTTTCATAAGCTAGTATACACAAAATAGCAAGAGTGTATTACAAAAAAATCGGCGCTCCATTACCTTGAATTTCAACCAAAGGTGCTGGAATAGCATTTGTTTTGCTTGCAGCTTTACATAAATCAGCAATAATGCATTGCCTACATTGTGCTTTACGTGCTTGGCAGACATAACGCCCATGCAAAATCAGCCAATGATGCGCATGACGAAGATAATGAATCGGTATAATTTTTAATAATTTTTTCTCAACAATCTCTGGTGTTTTGCCGGGTGCCAAACCAAGGCGATTGCTTAAGCGAAAAATATGTGTATCGACCGCCAATGTAGGCTGGCCAAAAGCAACATTCAAAACGACATTCGCTGTTTTACGTCCTACGCCTGGAAGCGACATAAGTGCTTCACGCGTATCAGGGACTTGACCACCATATTGCTCCATTAAACAGTTGCAAAGTGCATAAACATTACGTGCTTTTGCACGCCAAAGACCAATTGAACGGATATGGCGTGCTATTCCTTCTTCTCCTAATGCAACCATTTTTTCTGGTTGATCAGCAAGGTGAAAGAGTTCTTTTGTCGCTTTATTAACGCTTACATCTGTCGCTTGAGCTGAAAGAACAACGGCAATCAACAGTGTAAAAGTATTTATATAGTTAAGATCACTTTTAGGTGTTGGACGTTGCACAGAAAAACGGCGAAATATTTCTGCAATTTCATTTTCATTATATAATATACCAGATAAATTTCGCACCTTTGACAAATTTATGGTATTTCGAGGTATTTTTATATTACTTTGAGACATTAAGCTCTCTTAATCTTCTCTCTTGAAGTTATCATTCGCGCTCGCTATATGAGAAGAATGCAGCGAACACTTTATATAGAGTTTTGTCAAGTAAAGCCGCTTTAAAGAGGATACTCATGAATGACACATGTGACACCTTTCTCTAATCCTTTCCTTTTAGGATTTGAAACTGTAGAAAAAATATTACAACGTATCGGTAAAGGTGATGAGGCTTACCCAGCCTATAATATTGAGCGTTTACATAAAAACGATGATGCAAATCATATCCGGATAACTTTAGCTGTTGCTGGATTTAAGATTAATCATCTTAATATTTTGCTCGATGATAATCAATTGGTTATTCATGGTAAACAAACAGACAATCAAAATCACCAATATTTATATCGCGGTATAGCCGCGCGGCAATTCCAGCGGATCTTTGTTCTTGCGGAAGGGATGAATGTTACAAATGCAGAGTTGAAAAATGGTCTTTTATCAATTAATCTGTATCAACCAAAATTAAAAAAAGAAATAAAACAGATTCCAATTAAAGTCAGTTGTAGTGAGTCATAAAAGTTAAGGCGTAAAGGAATAGTGAAATGGGAGAACATAAACAAAGCTTATCATTTCAGAACACGTCCTACTCTGATGCGGGACAGATTGCTTATTTAAAAAAGGTTTGTACAGATGATCTGGCTAAAAACTTTCCAGATCTTCCACCTATGACTCCAGGCATTACCATATGGGCGCTTTTTGGTGAAACAGGTTATCCTATCATTTTATCCGATGAACGCTCTATTGCTCTTGCTGGAGCCAATGAGCATGAACTCCAGATTGTTACTCTACACTAGATTGCGCTTTACGAGAAAAAATGGATCTATTTATAAATTCTATCCATTTTTTCTCAGTTAAAGGGTGTTGTGCTGTTTAGCGGTATTGTTAGATTTTTCCTTCTTTTATTGGTGAGGGCCGCGGTGTTTTAGTATTGTGTGGAGCTTAGAAGGATTGGCATTTTTCTGCAATGTGGTGTTATCACTAAAATAAAAGATTGATGACTATTCATAATTAATTTTTTGTAACTGGAATAAAGAGCCTGAAAATTATGAGATTCCCTCATTTAAGGTATTCTCGTATTGATCAATTAAAATTACTTGTTTTCCCATCATAAGTAGAGTTGGCGTGTAGGTAAAAAATACTTGAAGGAAAGAATATTCCCTTTATGAATTATCTTAATTGTCAATGACTTTTACAACATTGGATGAGTAAAATGTACGATTTTACCAAATTTTTCTTTACATAAATGTAAAGGTGGTGGTGCTCTATAAGTTTTATTTATTTATGGGGATATTATACCATTCATGGGCTTGGTGGTGAAATGGGCTAGAGCATATTAAGAGATACTTCTTTAAAATGAATGCGTGAATTGGTAGGAAAAGTTCATTCCACTGGAGCACTCTATTTGCGTGAAGATCTTGACTTCATTGAAGAATGTGAAAAACAAAAGCATGAGAGAATTATCATTATTTAAGATATCGCTATGGATGCTTTTGAAAGGTGTAAAGCTTAGAGTGTAAGGAGATGGTAGGTTTTTATACCATTATGCTTTCATATTCTTTACCAATTAGGCTGTCCTCTTCTTCCAGAAATTACGCAAACAGATTGATGTAATATACGCACTAAATCTTACATATAAAAATCTAGAATAGTTTGTTCTGCACTGAATCATTTTGAATTTGTCTCAAACGTGTAGTTATTCTGTGATTAGATATTGATTATCAGGTAATAGCAAAATAAAAGCTTTATGACTTTATGAGAAAGTTTATGTAAGGCCTTTAATTTTGTGCTTCGAATGCTTCAGGACAAGGTATTTTTCTTTTTTGAATATTAAAGCTCTTGTTTTATGGTGAAGTTACAGCACAACAAGCGAAATGGAATTATTTGAGGGGAAAAAAATAATGCCTTCTTACCGTTCAAGAATATCAACACACGGGCGTAATATGGCAGGAGCTCGCGGTCTTTGGCGTGCAACAGGGATGAAAGATGCGGATTTTGGTAAACCCATTATTGCGATTGCGAATTCTTTTACACAATTTGTACCAGGGCATGTTCATTTAAAAGATCTTGGACAATTGGTTGCACAACAGATAGCCATTGCTGGTGGTGTTGCAAAAGAGTTTAACACCATTGCTGTAGATGATGGAATTGCGATGGGTCACGATGGAATGCTTTATTCTCTGCCCTCACGTGAAATTATTGCTGATTCTGTAGAGTATATGGTCAATGCCCATTGTGCGGATGCTCTTGTTTGTATTTCTAATTGTGACAAAATTACACCTGGAATGTTAATGGCTGCTTTACGATTGAATATTCCAACAATCTTTGTTTCAGGCGGGCCTATGGAAGCCGGTAAGATTAAATGGAAAGATCAAGATTTAAGGGTTGATTTGGTTGATGCCATGGTTGCCGCCGCTTCAGAACAGAATTCAGAAGAAGAAGTTGCTGAAATGGAACGTGCTGCTTGTCCTACATGTGGGTCTTGTTCAGGAATGTTTACGGCTAATTCCATGAATTGCTTAACAGAAGCTTTGGGGCTTTCGCTTCCTGGAAATGGATCAGTGCTCGCAACACATGCAGATCGACGGATGCTTTTTGAAGAAGCTGGAAGGCAGATTGTTGCATTGGCCAAGCGTTATTATGAAAAAGATGATGAAACGATTTTGCCACGCTCTATTGCTTCACGCAGGGCTTTTGAAAATGCCATGACTGTTGATATTGCCATGGGGGGCTCAACCAATACGGTACTGCATCTTTTAGCAGCGGCACAAGAAGGTGAGGTAGATTTTACCATGACGGATATTGACCACCTTTCACGTCGTGTTCCAGTTTTATGCAAGGTTGCTCCTGCTGTTGCGAATGTCCATATGGAAGATGTTCATCGCGCAGGTGGTATTATGGGGCTTTTAGGCGAGCTAGATGCGGCTGGACTCATTGATACATCAACTTATACGGTTCACGCAAAAACCATGAAAGAAGCTCTTGATCATTGGGATATAAAACAAACCAAAGAATCAACAGTTTATGCATTTTATCGTGCCGCTCCAGGGGGGATTCCGACACAGATAGCTTTTAGTCAATCTTGTCGCTATGAGACTCTTGATCTTGATCGTGAAAAAGGTGTGATTCGTGATAGGGAGCATGCCTATTCACAAGATGGAGGATTGGCAGTTCTTTATGGAAATCTTGCTAAAGATGGCTGTATTGTAAAAACAGCAGGTGTTGATCAATCAATTTTGACCTTTAAAGGTCCAGCGAGAATTTTTGAAAGTCAAGATTCAGCTGTTTTAGCGATCTTAAATGATAAAATTAAAACAGGTGAAATTGTTTTAATCCGTTATGAAGGACCGCGTGGGGGACCTGGAATGCAAGAGATGCTTTATCCAACAAGTTATCTCAAATCTAAAGGATTGGGCAAAGTTTGTGCACTTGTTACGGATGGACGTTTTTCAGGGGGAAGCTCAGGTCTTTCGATAGGCCATATTTCACCAGAAGCAGCTGAAGGAGGAGAAATTGCGTTGGTGGAAGAAGGGGATATCATAGAAATTGACATTCCAAACCGTAGCATTCATATGTTGGTTGATGATGTTGAGATGAAACAGCGTCGTGCCAAGATGGAAGCGAAAGGAAAAGATGCTTGGCAACCGGTTGAGAAGCGTCAGCGCAAAGTTTCAAAGGCTCTCAAAGCTTATGCTGCGATGACAACTTCTGCTGCAAAAGGTGCTGTTCGTAATATTTGATGAGATGAAGGATGCATCCTTATAAGAAAAGGTAAAGAGAAAGTATGCTCTGATTTTTTGCACGATATTCTAAGCAGATTATTCTATAAGTTTACGAACTTATCATAATATTTTGAGTCATCGTGAATATGATTAAAAAACATAAATATGATTTAAAAGCTTGTTGCAGATTTTTCGTTTTAGCAACTAGCTATATAAGATAGGTGAAGAAGGGGATTGATGATTTTTCATATTATCTTCTAAGTTTTGTAGGAGATTGCGACCTCTTTTTACGCATATTTAGGAAAGATATTTACTGTATTGGTGATATTATCATGTTATGTCGTAAAACACCCTTATTGAGGGCTGTGATATAAAACGGCCTTCAACATTAAGTATTTTTTAGTGTGTGGGAATATTCTTAAAAGAAGCTTGTCAATTCTTTAGTTTAAGTGAATCATATGACTGGAATTCAAGGAAAAGCTTCTAGAATCTGGTCTGAAAACAGCCCAGATTTAAGTGAGAATTTCCATTTTTGAGATGCGGGAAGGAGCTCAAAGGCTTTTTAGGAAAATCAAAAGCAGTAGAGTTTGTTCATACAACATATGTAAAAACATTAAAAGAGTTCTTTATCGTTTAAAATATCAACAAAATTTACGATCCATTATCTATGAATTTATCATGCAAAATTGGGGAGCGTTCCAACACAGACAGCTTTAAACCAAAGCTGTTGCTATGATAACAATAATATTGATCGTAAAAAAGTATGATTCATTAAATCTATTTATTCATAGGGGAGAGAAAATTTCGTAACAATCTTTGCAAAAAAGGACTGTTTTGTAAAAAGAATCGATGTTGATTATTTTTTTTGTATAAGAGCTAATCTTGATCTAAGAAAATATGAAAATGCACAGGGTTTTTCTCTCTATGCTTATCAAAATATGTTGCGCAGAAAAGTGATGAGGATACAGTAAACAGTTACTTTATGCTAAAACATATCAAAAAGGGTACTTTAATTTGCTATTAAGAAAGCTTTTTAATAAAAGAGAGTGTTTATTTTTATAAGGAATTATTTTTTTCAAGTTGTTTGAGGTGATAAATTGTTTCTAAAGCTTGTTTAGGGGAAAGCTCATCGGGATGAATATTTTTTAAAGCTTCGTGAAGTACATCATGTTTGTTTCTTTCTTCGTTAAGGGGAGAGGTTGTTTGAAGAGAAAAGAGTGGTAAATCATCGATGAGTTTATGTCCTTTTCCAGCCATTTCACCTTGTTCTAATTGATGGAGGACATCTGTTGCTCGTGTAATAACAGCTGAAGGAAGTCCAGCAAGCTTTGCGACTTGTACACCATAGGATCGGTCAGCGGCTCCTGGTGTGACTTCATGAAGAAAAACCACATCACCATTCCAATTTTTAACTTTCATGGTTACATTGTGCAGTCTATCAAGTTTTTCGGTCAGTGCTGTCATTTCATGAAAATGGGTAGCGAGAATAGCACGACAGTGATTAACTTCATGGAGATATTCAACAGCAGCCCAAGCAATAGAAAGTCCATCAAAGGTTGATGTTCCACGTCCTATTTCATCGAGAATAACAAGAGAATGGTGACTTGCATGATTGAGAATCGTTGCCGTTTCAACCATTTCCATCATAAAGGTTGAGCGTCCCCGAGCAAGATCATCAGAAGCACCAACACGACTAAACAGGCGATCAACAACGCCAATGTGTGCTGAGGTTGCAGGAACAAAGGATCCCATTTGCGCCATAATAGCTATAAGAGCGTTCTGCCGTAAAAAGGTTGATTTTCCTCCCATATTAGGTCCTGTCAAAAGCCAGATTGCTGCATATTGCTGATTTTTTTGCGCAGAGAGATCACAATTATTGGCAACAAAGGGTTCTGCTGCTTGTTTGCGGAGTGCTTGCTCAACAACTGGATGGCGTCCTGCGGTGATATGGAAGGTCAGTGAATGATCAATTTTAGGGCGGCAATATCCTTGTTCTTCAGCAAGATGTGCTAAAGCGACAGAAACATCTAAAATAGCAAGTGCTTCAGCGGCTTTACGAATAAAATCAACTTGTTCGGTAATTTCCTGAACAAGCGTATCAAATATCTCTAGTTCAAGTGTCAAGGCGTGGTTGGCAGCATGGGCAATACGACTTTCAAGATCAGCAAGCTCTGTTGTTGTAAAGCGCATAGCATTTGCCATTGTTTGCCGGTGAATAAAGCGTGCTTTAGCTTGTGGGTTATTTGTAAGGGAAGATGCTTGTGTACTGGTGACTTCAATGAAATAGCCTAGAATATTATTATGCTTTATTTTAAGCGTCTTAATTTCTGTTTCTTGGGCATATTGCGCTTGAAGTTCAGCAATGACACGGCGTGATTCATCACGTAAAGCACGCATTTCATCGAGTTCTTGATGATAATTGGAACGAATAAAACCACCATCACGTTTAAGCAGTGGGAGATCATCAGCCAATGCTTGGTCTAAATGGCAATGTAAAGCAACGGGTAGATTTGAAAACACCTGTTGTATATCACTTATTTCTTGAGGCGGGAGCTCATTATTAAGAAGCTGATGAATTTCACGAATGATTTCAAAGCCGCGTTGAATCGTTGCCATATCACGGGGACCTCCTCGTCCAAGAGCCAAACGTGAAACGGCGCGGGGCATATCTGGGCCCCCTTTTAAAGTGAGCTTTATCGCTTCTGCAAGAGAAGGATTCCGGAGAAAAAAATCGATAGAATCTAAACGCGTATCAATAGCAGAAGGGATGGTAAGAGGAGCAATAAGGCGATCAATGAGAAGGCGAGATCCTCCTCCTGTTACAGTGCGATCAATAGCTTTTAATAAACTTCCATCCCGTTGACCTGATGTCGTTCGAATAAGCTCAAGGCTTAGTCTGGTTGCAGCATCAATAAAAAGGGTAGCACTTTCATTTTGGCACTCAGGTTGCATGAGGGGGGGGCGATGCGTGATTTGTGTTTTTTCGATATAACGAATAGCAGCTACGATTGCAGAGAGTTCGCAGCGTGAATAATCGGCAACACCTTCCAACGTTGAGAGTTTAAAATAAGTGCAAATATCTCGTTCAGCGGTGAGGGTATCAAAGAGACAAGCCGGTTGAGGTGAAACGATACGATCAAGAACATTAAAAAGTGATTTATGCGATTTATCATGAAAAAAGGAATCAGCAACAATGATTTCTTGTGGGTCTACACGCATAATATCTGCTAAAAGTTTTTCTTGGCGGCTTTCTGTTACACGAAATATGCCTGTTGAGATATCAATCCAAGAAAGAGCAAATTCTTCTCTATCGCCAGTTTTTATCCGAGAAAGTGTCATCAGATAATTTGCGCGTGTTGGATCAAGGAGTTTTTCTTCTGTTATCGTTCCGGGGGTTACAAGGCGAACAACATCACGCCGAACAACAGATTTAGAGCCACGTTTCTTTGCCTCAGCAGGATCTTCTGTTTGTTCACAAACAGCAACGCGATAACCACAAGCAATTAGTTTTTGCAAATAATCGTCTGCAGCATGAACGGGAACACCACACATAGGAATATCTTGCCCTAAATGTTTTCCGCGTGCTGTGAGCGTGATTCCTAAAGCTTGAGCAGCTTCAATTGCATCCTTAAAAAATAATTCATAAAAATCCCCCATTCGGTAAAAAAGAAGGCAATCATGATGGACAGCTTTGATTTCTATGTATTGCTCCATCATAGGTGTAAGACGTTCTGAAGAGGAAGCAGAGAGGGAAGCAGGCTGTGGAATTAAATTATTTTTATGGTCGTTTTTTTTATCCATTTTTACGTAGCCTGTTCCCTTTCAGTGAAGCTTTTACTCTTTTTTGTTTACTTCGATATTTATTTATCTCTAAATTGAAACGCATCATCAGATTTGCTAAGGCAAAGAATAGCGATTTCTAACATATGAATCAAATCGAATGATTATATGCATTATCAAGCAGAATTTACACTGTTTTTGGAGAAAATAAAGTGAGATGAAAAAGAGCGAGCAGGATCAGAAAATGTATCAAACGGTTTACAGTGCGAGCGAACGAGAAGCTCTTGATTTTCATAGTCGTGGTCGGCCAGGAAAGCTTGAGATTGTTGCAACAAAGTCTATGGCAACACAGCATGATTTAGCTCTTGCTTATTCTCCAGGTGTTGCGGTTCCAGTTAAGGCAATTGCTCAAAATTCAGCATTGGCTTATGATTATACAGCAAAGGGCAATCTTGTTGCTGTTATATCAAATGGAACAGCTATTCTAGGTTTAGGCAATTTAGGTGCGCTTGCATCTAAGCCTGTGATGGAAGGTAAGGCAGTGCTTTTTAAGCGCTTTGCCGATATTGATTCCATTGATTTAGAAATTGATACAAACGATCCAGAGAATTTTATCAATTTGGTGCGCCATTTAGAACCTTCTTTTGGCGGCATCAATCTTGAAGATATTAAGGCGCCTGAGTGCTTTATGATTGAAAGTCGCTTACGCGAGGTGATGAATATTCCTGTTTTTCATGATGATCAACATGGTACAGCAATTATTGTCGCTGCTGGTGTGCTCAATGCTTTGAAGCTAACAGGACGTGATATGCAAAATGCGCGGCTTGTCTGTAATGGTGCTGGTTCTGCCGGCATTGCTTGTATTGAATTGATTAAGGCGATGGGTTTTAGAGCTGAAAATATCATCCTATGTGATACCAAAGGCGTTGTCTATGAAGGGCGCAAAGAGGGAATGAATCAATGGAAATCTGCTCATGCTATCCGAACCGATAAACGAACACTTGCCGAAGCAATGGAAGGGGCAGATATATTTTTCGGGGTTTCTGCTAAAGGTGCATTAACTCCTGAAATGGTGAAGTCCATGGCACTGCAGCCGATTATTTTTGCTATGGCTAATCCCGATCCAGAAATTACCCCAGAAGAAGTTATGCAAGTGCGTAATGATGCCATTGTTGCGACAGGTCGTTCGGATTATCCAAATCAGATTAACAATGTTCTTTGTTTTCCTTATATATTTCGTGGTGCGCTTGATGTGCGTGCAACCGTTATTAATGAAGATATGAAGATTGCTGCGGCAAGAGCCCTTGCTAATTTAGCCCATGAAGAAGTTCCTGACAGTGTTGCAGAAGCTTATCATGGAAAGCGGTTGAAATTTGGACCGAATTATATCATTCCTGTTCCTTTTGATCCACGTTTGTTTACGGTTGTTTCAATCGCGGTAGCAAAAGCAGCGATGAAAAGTGGTGTTGCGCAAAAGAACATAGATGATTTAGAGGCTTATGAGCGCGATTTGAATGCGAGACGTGACCCTACTTCTTCAATGATGCGTGGGATTTATAACCATGTTCGTCAAGCGCCAAAACAAATTGTTTTTGCAGAAGGTGAAGAGGAGCAAGTCATGCGGGCTGCTGTTTCCTATGTTCATCAACAATTAGGAAAAGCGATTTTGGTTGGTCGTGAAGAGCAAGTAAGAGAAACGGCTTTTACCGCTGGAATTGATCTGGAGCGTGAAGGTATCTCAATTATGAATGCTAAGCTTTCCTGTCGTACAGATGCTTATGCAAATTATCTTTATAAAAAGATGCAGCGCCAAGGCTGGCTGTTGCGCGATTGTCATCGCCGTATCAATAATGATCGAAATTATTTTGCTGCGTGTATGGTGGCATTAGGAGATGCGGATGCAATGGTTACAGGGGTGACACGCAATTATGAAACAGCGCTGGTTGATATACGTCGGGCAATTGATGAAAAACCAAAAGAACGACTGATTGGTATTTCAATGGCTATTTGCCGTGGACGAACTGTGTTTATTGCGGATACTGCCGTTTATGAAAATCCTAATGCTAAAGAACTAGCGGATATAGCGGAACAAACCGCTTCGTTTGTGCGTGGATTTGGATGTCAACCAAGGGTTGCGTTTTTAGCGTTTTCTACGTTTGGTTATATGAAAGGGAATGTCACACAGCAAATTCAGGATGCAATTAATATTTTGCATGAACGCAAAGTTGATTTTGAGTTTGATGGAGAAATGAGTGCTGATGTAGCGCTTAATTCAAAATTGATGCAGCAATATCCATTTATGGGATTAACAGAGCCTGCTAATATTTTGGTTATGCCTAGCTATCACGCATCTTCTATTGCAAGCAAAATGTTACAAGAACTTGGAGAAGCAACCATCATCGGTCCTATTTTAATTGGATTGGAAAAATCTGTTCAAATTGTACCGTTTAGTGGAAGCGATACAGATGTTGTCAATATTGCAATGCTTGCAGCTTATCATGCGGCAAAAGTCATTTAAAGAAAAAAGCCCTTAATAGATCAATAATATATTAAAGGGCTTTATGATAGCAAAAGAACAAATTTTTAAGAAGGCTGTATTTGATTGTCTTTTTGTTCTTCAGCGAGACGCTTTTGAAAGAGAGCTGCAAAATCAATAGGATCAATCCACAAAGGTGGAAAACCACCATTTTGAGTAGCATTAGATATAATTTGGCGCGCAAATGGAAATAAAAGACGGGGACATTCAATAAAGACCAGAGGCATAACATGTTCTTGTGGAATGTTTTTCAGGTGGAAAACTCCTCCGTAAATCAGTTCTACATGAAATAAAGTTTCAGTATTATCATTGGCTTTGACGGAGAGAGATAAAACGACATCATAATTGTCATCACCAATCGGGTTAGCATTGACATTAATATTGATATCAATTTGTGGTGATTTTTCACGCGTACGCAATGAATGGGGAGCACCTGGGTTTTCGAATGATAAATCTTTTAAATATTGCGTTAATACAGCAAAAACCGGCTCTCCGCCACTGTTGTTCATTTCACCTTCGGCCATACGACGAACCTCTCTCATTATAATTATGTATATTTATTTCAGATCTAAAAATCGAATTGGTTATCATGCCTTGCTAAAGGTTGCAAGGAACGCGCGCTTTATCTTGACTATTTTTTTCGTTTGTTGCAGATTTTTTAGGCAAATTCACTGATTATCATCATTTTTGCGCCATGGGGATTCTGTCGTATCATGAATTTTGTAATCTGCAGCGTTAAGATCAATTATTTTTTCAGAATTATTTTTTCTTTTCATATTGGAATTCAACGTATTTTTTAATGATGAAAAGAAATGCCAAGCAAAAGAGCGAATTGGTTTAATAAGAAGTAATATCCCCAAGAGATCTGTTACAAAACCGGGGAGAATAAGCAAAATTGCACTAAACATGATGCAAGCATCATGAATAATATTGTTTTCTAATGTGCGTCCTTGGATAAGTTCACTTTGTATGTTTTTTAAAAGGCTAAGACCTTGAATTCGCAATAAAATAACCCCAATTATGGTTGTGAGAACAACCAAACTCAAAGTTGCCAAAATGCCAATTGCTTGACCAACAAAGATAAAACCAGCAATCTCAATTAACAGAATACAGAGAAATATAACGATAAAAAAACGAGGATTTATAGAATAAAGTTTTATCACATGAAAAATTCCTTCTGGATGAGTAGGGGAGAAGTTCTTAAGAGCATTCCTTATATAAAATTTATAAAAATATTTGAATGGTAGGATTCCCTATTTTACATATTTATTGATAAATGATATTGACTGCAATGTTTTATTACAAACTTAAAGCTTTGGAGATTGACCGCGCCCATGGAATTTGACGTTATACTTGTTATCGCTCTTGTTGTTGTGGTTGTTATTTTTGTGCAACTCCGTAGTGTATTAGGGAAGAGAATTGGATTTGAAAAGCCTCCCTTTGATCCTTATTCACGTCGTTCTGAAAAACGAGCTGATCCAGAAACGACGGATAATATTGTTTCGTTCCCTCATCAAAAAAATTTACAAAAAGACGATTTTAGTGAAATTGATACGATTGCACCAGAGGGGAGTATTTTAAATGAAAATTTGCGCGCACTGCGTAGAATTGATCCTCATTTTTCTCCTCAATCTTTTATAAAAGGTGCACAAATTGCTTATGAGATGATTGTAACAGCTTTTGCCAAAGGTGATCGCAGTCAACTGAAAAGCTTGCTTTGTCAGGATGTTTTTGAAAGCTTTTGTTCTGCTATTGAACAACGAGAAAAAAACAAAGAAAGAATAGAGTTTACTTTTGTTGGAATTAATAAAATAGAGCTTGTTGCGGCGGCAATGCAAGAAAAGGATGAACTTTTAACGGTACGTATTATCAGTGAGATGATTTCTGTTACTTATAATGAACAGGGTGAGCGTATAGACGGTGATACCGATGCTATTATAGAAATTAAGGATATTTGGACGTTTGTTCGTAATAGCCTATCATCGGACCCAAACTGGAAGCTTTTCGCTACAGAAGATGAAAATTAAAGTACCTTTTCTTCCATAAGTACTCAATAATTTATGAGAAATTGAAATGTCCTTAAGTGAATGGAGACAAAAAAGAGATTTATTAACTTCACAAGATCGCCTTTTATGGGAGAAGGTTTGTCGCACAATAACACCGCTTCATGATAAGAGGCTCTCTTCTATATCAGAAAATATTGCAAATATTAATGATAAAAAACAGTGCATAACTCAAGCTCCTCTAGGGGGGCAGGAAAATCAACAACGCTCAACAATTATTAAAAAAGAAAAGAGAGCCGTTACACAAACGCATAAAATTCATTTCTTTGATCATGTTGCACATCGTAAAATTGCCCAAGGTCGTTATCCTCTTGAGGCGCGTCTTGATCTTCACGGTTATATGCAGGAAGAAGCTTATTTTTTCTTAAAAAAATTTCTACAATCCTCTCAACAGAGTGGATTGCGTTATGTTCTTGTTATTACAGGAAAAGGTCGATCTATTGGGAGTGATGGAGCTTTGTATAGATTTGTTCCGTATTGGTTATCAACACCAGCTTTTCGATATTATGTTCATGCGTTTGAGCAAGCAGCACGTCAGCATGGCGGTGAAGGTGCGCTTTATATTTGGTTGCGTCGTTTTGTGTCGGGAAAAGGAATGTGATATTATCTGTATTCGTTTCAGGTTGAATATTTATTTTAAAAGATCTCGTATATTATAGATCATAGAAGAGGCATGATAACATATTAATTTATAATTTCTGTCTATTGCATAAGAGTCTTGAATATAACATTTCCTTATTTTAATTTTTTATAAAGAATTACAAAGACTATTCGTCTTACGCACTATGCATTGCATCATGCTTTTATTTATCGCGTGTTTTTTTAAGTCCATGCTCTTCATGAAAAACAAAATGCTTCAAGTAGAATACACTTGTGTTGCATATTCATGAGCTTATTTTAGAGAAATATCTCTTAATAATTTCAAGCTTATTCTGTAATAGAGTGCATAAAATAGTGATCTCCATGAAGCGTATAAAATTGATTATATACCTTCATCTTTACGCTTAAAGTGTAAGCCACACGATCACACATTTTTCTAGCCCCTAATATTGCAAAACTCTTGGAACTTGAGAGGGGTTATCGGCGGCATGCTTTTTTTAAAAGTGTTTTTACTCTGCATAGGCTCCCTTCGCACATGACGTGCAAACCAAAGGTTTTGATTGCTTCAATATAAGAGAGCTTAAAATAAGAGAGATATATTTGTGGATTTCACTCAGGTTGCTAAACGATAAATTATTTTTGTAAAACAAAACATTACGCTATTATAACACAAAGAATAAAAATATGATAGATTGAGAAATCTGCATTATTCAAAAGATATTACTATAGATAGTTTTAAAAGCTGTACAATTAAATTAAAGAGAATCGTGAAAATAAAAAACGTAGATTTATAACACACGGCCGCGCAGTAGCACTAAAAGATACAATTTCGTTGAATATTTTCATGAAGAAACGTTCTCATTCATTAAAAACCTCATTAAATCTCTTTCTCATAATAACTCTATCATTAAAATTTTATCATGAGGCGCAGAATATAAAATTATATCGGCGGATATTATACCCTTATTCGCCGTCTTTCAGATATTGGTTGAAATGCTAATTTAGCATGAAAGGCACAATAGGGACTATTTTCATCAGAATCAGCACCACAAAAATGAAAATCGGCTGATAATGGATCGCCAACCGGCCATCTACATGTATTTTCACTCAATTGTAGCAGATTAAGTTGCCGTGATATAGGCACCACTACATTAGATTTTGTAGGCATATCAACTTCTTTGACATCTTCTGCTACAAACTCTGTCTTTAAAGTTGTTTCTTCAACGTTGACAGATGATGTGTTTATTGGCGATACTGTCGCTGTGTTGCGACGCACACGTGGAGATGATGGGCTGCTTGCGGGAGTTTTTTGCGCGCGTGTATTTCCCTGTGCTGTCTTGCCACGTCCTGGCAACTTCAATCGATGCACTTTGCCGATGACTGCATTTCTGCTGACCCCACCTAATTGAGCGGCAATTTGACTTGCACTTAACCCTTCACTCCAGAGCTTTTTAAGAAGCTCAACGCGTTCACATGTCCAACCCATATCAGCACTCCATTCCGATTACGTCACTGAGATGCTTCCCCTTTGCATCTTCAAATGTTTTAATAATGTTCTCAATGCACTAAATGAAAGAATTTTACACTCTAAGTGAGCATAAAAAAATCATTCAACCTGCGGAACTTACAAATCAAAACACATTATCTTGCTTAAACTATAGTGTAAGTTACAATATGCACTCACTCTATGACAAGAGTCTTTGCCTCTCAAAGAGTTTATTTAGAATGTTTTCCCCAACTTGCAAATCAATCATAGGTTAAACGTCCACTTTTGTTTAAGGCTTTTTCCCAAAATGCTTATTTGTAGAACCTTCATTGACTTTTTTTCAATTGGTGTAATGATCTATTCCATGTAATCATTAATCGAGTGAAATGTTTAAAGCACTTTAATGAAATGCATCATGTTGTTTTATTTGTAGTATTGCTTTGTATATATATTGAAAAGATTAAAATATAAAGGGAATTATGATGGATGCCATCTCTATACAACCACTTTATGAATGCTTTGCACGACGAAATTTGCATTTTAAACAGGGGCATGGTGTATGGCTTATTTCCGATAAAGGAGAACATTATCTCGATTTCACATCTGGCATTGCTGTTAATGCATTAGGGTATGCTCATCCTAAATTGGTTAATACGCTCAAAAGACAAGCTGAAACACTTTGGCATGTTTCCAATCTTTTTCAGTCTCCTGAACAAACAGCTCTTGCCAGGCGGCTTTGTGCAAATAGTTTTGCGGATAAGGTTTTTTTCTGTAATTCAGGCACTGAAGCATTGGAATGCGCTTTTAAAACGGCACGTCATTATTACTATGCTGCTGGTCATCCAGCACGCACTGAAATAATTACTTTTGAAGGGGCATTCCATGGACGGACACTTGCATCGCTTGCTGCGACTGGGCATGAAAAATATCTTGAAGGCTTTGGACCTAAAGCCGGTGGATTTATTCAAGTCCCTTTTTGTGATGAAATTGCTTTGCGTAACGCTATTAATAAAAATACCGCCGCTATTCTGATTGAACCCATTCAAGGAGAAGGAGGAATACGAACGGTTTCCTATGAATATTTAAGATTTTTGCGTAAAATATGCGATGATAATGATCTATTGTTGATTTTTGATGAAGTCCAAACGGGCATAGGACGAACTGGAAAGCTTTTTGCTTATGAATGGAGTGGTGTTACACCTGATATTCTTACTCTTGCAAAAGGATTAGGAGGTGGCTTTCCCTTAGGGGCTTGCCTTGCAACGGATAAAGCTGCAAAAAGTATGACGCCTGGGACCCATGGTTCAACCTTTGGAGGAAATCTTCTGGGGATGGCTGTAGGAAATAGTGTTCTTGATATTCTGTTAGAGCCAAGTTTTCTGACCCATGTTCAGCGCATGGGGGATAAACTAAAAAGTGGACTTTTGCACATTCTCAATATCTATCCTGATATTATCTGCGCAGTTCATGGGATGGGCCTAATGGTGGGCATGAAGTGTGTCGTACCTTCAAATCTTGTCGTTAATGTTTTGGAAAATGAATATCTCTTAAGTGTTGCTGCCAACAATAATGTTGTACGCTTATTGCCTCCTCTTATCATCAAGGAAGAAGAAATAGATGAAAGCTTGAATCGTATTGAAAAAGCAATTTCTTATCTTTCGCAAATCAATAAAGAAGGACAAATATTATACACATGACAAATGCTCTTCGTCACTTCACGGACTTATCAATTTTAACGCCAGCAATGGCACGTGCGCTGATTGATTATGCAAAAACACTTAAAGCATCTTTTAAGGCAGGGAAAAGTTTAAAACCTTTTATAGGAAAAACACTTGCGATGATTTTTGAAAAACCATCCACAAGAACCCGTATTTCATTCGATATCAGTATGCGCCAACTTGGGGGAGACACAATCATGCTCACGGGGTCAGAGATGCAGCTTGGTTATAGTGAAACCATAGCTGATACGGCACGCGTTTTATCCCGTTTTGTAGATATCGTGATATTGCGAACAACAAAACATCAACGTATGCTTGAATTGGCACAATATGCACAAATTCCTGTCATTAATGCCCTTACAGATGATACACATCCTTGCCAAATTCTAGCAGATATCCTAACCTATGAGGAACATCGAGGGCCAATTGCTGGCAAAATATTTGCATGGGTGGGGGACGGTAATAATGTGCTCCATTCCTTAATTGAGGCTGCAGCTCTTTTTGGTTTTCATTTGCGCATTGCTACTCCAAAGGGTAGTGAACCACAAGAGCAATTCATACATTGGGCACGTAAGTGGGGTGCACATCTTACGCTAACGCATAATCCTCAAAAAGCAGCTCAAGATGCTGATTGTATTATGACTGATACATGGTTTTCCATGGGGCAAGAATTTCGTGCTCGCAGTCATTCCATTTTTCAGCCTTATCAAGTGAATGAAGCTCTCATGAAATTAGCAAAACCTGATGCTCTTTTTATGCATTGCCTTCCAGCTCATCGTGGTGAAGAGGTTGTTGATACTGTGATTGATGGACCGCACTCAGTTGTTTTCGATGAAGCTGAAAATCGTCTTCACGTTCAAAAAGCAATTCTTTCTTGGTGTTTACAAGATGCATTTTTCTCTTCATAAGAGCGTCTCTACAACAAATTACAATAAAAGGTAAAGCCCATGAGTGAACAAGCTAAAGATGATGCCTCTCTCAACGACATCTCTTTGCATGAAGAGGATACTGTTATTCCCTTTCAAGTCGAAGAACTTGATATTCGTGGACGTGTTGTACAACTTGGGGAAACTTTAAATTCTATTCTTAACAGACATCAATATCCTGAACCGGTTTCTTATCTTTTGGCCGAAGCTTTGCTTGTAACTGTTCTACTTGGAACTTCTCTAAAGCTTACGGGCAAGTTTATTTTACAAACCCATTCCGATGGACCGGTTAATATGCTGGTGTGCGATTTTTCTCCTCCTTCTAGTTTACGTGGATACGCTCGTTTTGATAAAGAACAGCTTAAACAAGCCATAGATAATGATCAAATCTCTTCAGAAACACTTTTAGGAAAGGGTACTTTAGCTTTCACGATTGATCAAGGCCCTCACATGCAACCCTATCAAGGAATAGTTGCATTAGATGGATCAAATTTACAAGAAGCTGCTCGTACTTATTTTGATCAATCAGAGCAAATTTCTACAGATATCCGTTTGGCTGTTGCTATATTAATCAATCGTGACAACCAAGGAAAACCTCAGAAAAGCTGGCGAGCTGGAGGTATTTTGACTCAATTTTTGCCCCAAGCATCATCCCATCATCGAATAGATGACCTTTATCAAAAGCGAGAAGAAACAAAAGACCAAACCCAATTAGATAACCAATGGCAAGAAGCTAAAATACTCATGGCAACGATTGAAAGTTCAGAATTAACAGATCCTCAAGTCGGGAGTAAACGGCTCTTATTCCGTCTTTTTCATGAACAAGGTGTGAGAGTTTTTAATCCGTTTTCTCTTGTCGACCAATGTTCTTGCTCGCGTGAAAAAATTAAAGGAATGCTGGAAAGCTTTCCCAGTGAAGAACGAAATGAAATGGTTAAAAATAAATATATTTCAGTCACATGCGAATTTTGCTCGAAAGTGTATCGTTTTACACTGCAAGAATTTTTGGAAGAAAAAATATAATCAACTTCATAAAAATAATGATTGCAACAAAAACCCATTTTATTCGCGCTATAAAAACCTAAAGCATAAACTCATATGAATCTCTTTGAATATTTTTTTCTTAGCATTTTTTGATGTATGCCAATGATCTTTCTGTTGAAATCATTATTCACTGGATATGCTTTTTAAAAAAGAGTGCCTTGTAAAAGATATTTTCTGCTCTGGAAAGGGCTTCTTTTTTATTTTTTTATTTTTCAATTTAAAAAGCTGTTCATTATACTTATATTAAAAATGAACAAAAAGGCATTTTTAACCTTTTCTTAGCTGTTTTCTTGATTCAGGATAAAAGGATTTGAAAAAATCTCATAGTATTCGGTGTTTTCATTTCATAGAGAGAAGTGGTAAATTATATTTATAGATCAATATGTTGATATTTTATTTTCTTCTATTACGATTGCTTGTTCAATTTTGGGGAGAATTTTTTTTTGATAAATTTTCCATGTTAGGGGGCCAACATGTTTAGCGATAATGATGCTCTCTTTATTCAAGAGAAAGGTTTCTGGTGGTCCATATACCCCCCAGTCAATAGCTGTATATCCTAAAGCATCAAAGCCAATCAATTTAAAAGGATTACCAAAAAGATTTAAAAAGCGCAGTGCGTTTGCTTTGTTATCCTTATAATTAATACCAATCAGATCAAAACGTTTATCTTGTGCAATTTTCATAAGAAGAGGATGTTCTTCGCGACAGGGTAAACACCAAGACCCCCAAAAATTGATCAATGTGACACGTCCTTTAAACTGTTTTGAATGAAGATAACTGTCCTTATTAAGAAGAGGAAGGTGTATCTCGGGGGCTGGTTTTCCAGCCAATGCATTTGGAAGAAGAGAAGGGTCTTGCGGGTATTTTTTATGCATAAAGTTGAAAAAAAACACCATGAGAAGAAGAAAAAGCACAAATGGTCCAAAAAGAACAAAGAAAACAGGCAAAGATATATTTTTTTTAAGTTTTGGAGGAACGTTATTCATTATATTTTTCTTTTTTTGAAAGCTCTTTTTTGTTTAGCTGCTGGAGAGTGTTTTTTTGGTATAGGGCTTTGCAAAGAATATAGCCAATAAGACAGAGTAGGGATATTGCAGAAAGCGTATAGCTTAAAACAACAATTTGCTTGTGTTTAAGGGTACCAAGGAAAAAATCGATTTTCTGAGATAAGTTTCCTAAAAGTCCGCTGTGGATGCCATTTAGGTCAAGCATGATGAAGAGTCCTGTTGTTGTGCACGACGGGATTTTTTAATCTGAAGTATTTTGATATAACGGCTATTGATTTCATTTCGCATAGCCATCAAATAGAGCGCAATAAACATGAAGATGAAACAAAATAACATGGTTATAAGAGGCCATAACATAGCATTGTCGATTGTTGGTCCTCCAGCACGTAATAAGGAGGCTGGTTGATGCAATGTATTCCACCAATTCACGGAAAACTTAATAATAGGGATATTAACAAAGCCAACAAGGGTAAGAATTGAAGTCGCGCGAGCGGCTTTTACTTGATTGTCAAAAGCACGTCCAAGCAAGATAATGGCAAGGTAGATAAAAAGCAGAATTAAAACCGATGTTAACCGTGCATCCCATACCCACCATGTTCCCCATGTAGGGCGCCCCCAAAACGCTCCCGTCATGAGGGCCAAGGCAGTAAAAATTGCTCCAATGGGCGCCCCACATTTGAGAGCTATATCAGCAAGATGATATTTCCAAATCAAATTTCCTAATGCTGCTGCACTCATCGTTATATAACAGAATGTAGACAACCACGCAAAAGGGACATGAAGGTACATAATCTTAACAGTCATACCCTGTTGATAGTCGTCTGGTGAATGCATCACGAAAATAAGCCCTAAGATCAGAAGACATAACGTTATGCTGGCGAGCCATGGTAAAATGATTTTGCTTATTTTCATAAAACGGGCAAAACTTATAGGGAGTGACCTCATTTTATATGCGGGCGATAATTCATTCATGAAATTCATAATAAGGGGAATTTTTCTATGCGGCAATCATCTTTTATTATTCTGATAAAAGCTTGAGCGTTAGAGAGGCAACAAAGGAGCTAAAGAGACTCAAAGAAAGTGAAAAAGCGCTAAGAAGAGCCAAGGAAGTAAGAAAAGAGGCATTTGGATTTGTTGGCGCTGTCGCCGCTGAAACGCCAAAAATCATAACTGGAATGATCCACGGCAAGATAATGATGAAAATAAGAAGCGTGCTATGTAACAATGAGCTTGCAAGTGCTGCTCCTATGGCGCCAATAAAAATAATAGCTGGTGTTCCGCATAAAAGGGTAAGTATTGTTGTACAAGTTATCGTGATATCTAAGTGGAGCATGAGGGCTAAAATAGGCGTGGTAAAAATGAGAGGAAGCATCGTTCCTACCCAATGGGCGATGCATTTAGTAAAGACGATCAGCATAAAACTTTGTCTTTGTCCTGAAAGGATAAATTGGTCGAGATTGCCATCATCGCGATCGATTTGAAAAAGTTTGTTCAGATTAAGAAGTCCTGCGAGAAGGGCTCCAAACCACAATATCCCTGGACCTATTTGTGCAAGAATTTTTGGATCTGGTCCAATGGCAAAGGGGATTATAATTACAACAGCGATGAAAAACAATAATCCTGTTAGCGAAGAGGTTTGTGACGTTAAGAGTAGTTTAAGATCACGCCAGAACAGTGCTTTCATATTCTGCTCTCCTAGAGAGGTAAAAATTTTTCCAGAGCAATAGTATGGTTTTCTGGAAGACCTAAGGAATTATGGGTGGCGGCGATAATCATACCCCCTTGATTGAGATGACGTTGAAAAATACGAGCAAGACGTTTTTGAGCATAGCTATCAAGTCCTGATATTGGTTCATCTAAAACCCAAATAGGACGATAGGAAAGTAAAAGACGAGCAAGAGCGATACGCCTTTGTTGCCCAGTTGACAGAGTGTTAAAAGGTAAAGATTCAAGATCAGCAAGGTCAATATCGGTAAGGGCTTCATAGGGGGAGTAAAGAGGTTGACCATAAAACTCTGCCCAAAATTGCAAATTATCAATGACAGATAAGCGGGGTTTCATGGCATTTTGAGACCCGAGATAATGACACGCAGTTGTAACAGGGTATCTTTGTTCATCGTCTTTAAGTACGATATGGCCTTCAGCAGCTTCAATAAGACCGACAACGATTCGCAGTAATGTAGATTTTCCGATGCCATTTGGTCCGGTGATTGTCATCAGTTGCTGTGGAAATAAACAAAAAGAAAGATCTTTGAACAGAATTTCTCCGTTTCTGTAAGCTGCTAAATCTTTGCCTGATAACACCATGTGATTGCCTATTTTTATATTTCCCTATTCTTTATTGCATTATTGCATAAAAAACACGTTTTTTTATGCAATTGTCCCTAGAATAGTTCTAGAAATAGTTCTATAAGGGATACGTTACATCAAGATCTGGTGTAGAATGGTTTTTGGCGCTGATTTCCGCATTTACCTATAAAAGGTGGAGGGGGAAATGGATGGCGGAGGTAATTGCGTCTGCGCTCAAGCTGCGACCTTGACTCGTAGTTTGTGTTGTTCATTCCTGGAAATTGGGTGGTTTATAGTATGAGGGTGGACAGTCATGACTCACATTGATAGCTTTAATTGTCGCAGAACGTTAAAGGTTGGTGGCAAAGAATATACTTATTATAGCTTAATCGAAGCGGAGAAGAATGGACTTGAAGGCATTTCGCATTTACCGTTTTCGATGAAAGTTATTCTCGAAAATTTATTGCGCTTTGAAGATGGGCGCACAGTTAAAAAAGAAGACATCCTCAATGTTTCTAAGTGGTTAAGCGACAAAGGGAGCGCAGGGGCAGAAATCGCTTACCGTCCTGCACGTGTTCTTATGCAAGATTTTACGGGTGTTCCGGCGGTTGTTGATCTTTCTGCAATGCGTGATGCTATGGTCAAACTTGGTGGGAACGCTGAAAAAATTAACCCTCTCATACCTGTTGATCTTGTTATTGATCACTCAGTTATTGTTGATGATTTTGGCACTCCTACGGCTTTTAAGGAAAATGTTGAGCATGAATATGAACGCAATGGTGAGCGTTATCGTTTTCTGAAATGGGGGCAACAAGCCTTTCAAAATTTTCGTGTTGTTCCTCCAGGAACAGGGATTTGTCATCAGGTTAATCTCGAATATTTAGCACAATGTGTGTGGATGAAGAATGAAGAGGGGGATGAGACGGTTTATCCGGATACCTGTGTGGGAACTGATTCGCATACGACGATGGTCAATGGTTTGGGGGTTTTAGGTTGGGGTGTTGGCGGCATTGAAGCCGAAGCGGCAATGTTAGGCCAACCCGTTTCTATGTTGTTACCTGAAGTCATTGGTTTTCGCCTAACAGGAAAACTTAAAGAAGGTGTCACAGCCACCGATCTCGTATTAACGGTAACCCAAATACTCCGGCAGAAGGGTGTTGTTGGTAAATTTGTGGAATTTTTTGGCCCTGGTTTGGAGCATATGACCCTTGCTGATCGGGCGACGATTGGGAATATGGCTCCTGAATATGGAGCAACCTGTGGTTTTTTTCCAATTGATAAGGAGACAGTGCGTTATCTCAACATGACAGGGCGTGATGAAAATCGGATTGCCTTAGTCGAGGCTTACTCCAAAGCGCAAGGGATGTGGCATGACGAAAGGGTGGCTCATCCCGTTTTTAGCGATACCATTGAATTAGATATGGGAACAGTTGTTCCTTCTATGGCTGGTCCTAAACGTCCGGAAGGGCGTATTGCATTGGAAAATGTTGGGCAAGGTTTTGGGAAGGCATTGGTTGAAGACTATAAGAAAACTTCAGGACAAGATGAGCATTATCCGGTTGAAGGTGAAGGATATACGCTTAGTCATGGTGATGTGGTGATTGCTGCGATTACTTCTTGTACAAATACATCGAATCCAAGTGTTCTTATTGCAGCAGGTCTTTTGGCACGAAATGCTGTAGCAAAAGGTCTAAAAAGCAAACCATGGGTAAAAACTTCTCTCGCACCTGGTTCACAAGTTGTTGAAGCTTACCTTAAAAATTCTGGTCTGCAAAAAGATTTAGATGCATTAGGATTTAATTTAGTAGGGTTTGGGTGCACAACATGTATTGGGAATTCTGGTCCTTTGCATCCAGCTATTTCCAAAACGATTAATGACAATGGTGTTATTGCTGCTGCAGTTCTTTCAGGAAATCGTAATTTTGAAGGGCGTGTCTCTCCTGATGTACAAGCAAATTATTTAGCTTCACCCCCGTTAGTTGTTGCACATGCGCTTGTCGGGACGGTGTGTAAAGATTTAACCAAAGAACCTCTTGGTGAAGATTTAGATGGTCAACCGGTTTACTTAAGAGATATTTGGCCAACTTCTCAAGAAATACAGGCGTTTATCGAAGAAAATGTCACACGTAAGGTTTTTGCTGAAAAGTATGCTGATGTGTTTAAGGGTGATGAAAATTGGCAAAAAGTTCAGATTCCTACGGGGGCTACCTATTCTTGGGATGAGCAATCCACCTATGTTCGTAATCCACCATATTTTGATGATATGCAGAAAACACCAGATATTTTATCAGATATTAAGGAGGCACGAATTTTAGGTTTATTTGGTGATAAAATCACGACAGATCATATTTCTCCTGCTGGTTCTATTAAGGCCGCTTCTCCTGCTGGAAAGTATTTAATGGATCATGGTGTTAACGTTGCTAATTTTAATCAATATGGGACACGCCGTGGGAATCATGAAGTTATGGTTCGTGGGACCTTTGCCAATATTCGCATTCGTAATTTCATGTTAGGAGAAAATGGTCGAGAAGGCGGTTATACGATTCATTATCCCTCAGCGGTAGAACAAACCATTTACGATGCAGCAATGACGTATAAAAAAGAAGGTATTCCACTCGTTGTTTTTGCAGGTATTGAATATGGCAATGGATCATCACGTGATTGGGCCGCCAAGGGGACTAATCTTCTTGGTATCAAAGCAGTGATTGTACAATCTTTTGAAAGGATTCATCGCTCTAATCTTGTTGGTATGGGTATTGTTCCTTTTGTCTTTGAGGAGGGGCTAAGTTGGAAGTCTTTAGGCTTAAAGGGCGATGAAAAGGTAACGATTGAGGGTATTCATAACTTGAAACCTCGTCAAAAGACCGTAGCAAAAATTACTTTTTCTGATGGTACGGTAAAAACCGTTCCATTGTTATGCCGTGTTGATACTGAAGATGAGCTAGATTATTTGCATCATGGTGGAATTTTGCAATATGTCTTGCGTAAGCTAGCTGTTTAAATGCTGTTGTTCGTTGAGGAATATCTTTAAACGATTAAGCTATAAAGTTGCGGATCAAAGAATTTGGCTTCGTTTTTTTATGTCTGTCTTTGAAAATTTAATTGACGTTGGCTTTGACATTGAGCTATAAACCACATGAGTTATAAGCAGCTTTATAGTTTTGCTTGGGTTAGGTTTGTTTACATTGGTAGAGTTGTTATTGGAACTCATTTTACCAAGGTGTTGAAAGAGAGATTATATTTATGGCGAATACACCTTCTGCTCGAAAAGCGGTGCGCAAGGTTGCAGCACGCACACAGGTTAATAAGGCCCGCCGTTCACGCGTTCGTACTTTTATGCGTAAGTTTGATGATGCTCTAGCAGGGGGCGATAAAGCATCGGCAGAAATTGCATTTAAGAATTTTGAGCCTGAGATTATGCGTGCGGTTTCTAAAGGCGTTTTTCATAAAAATACTGCTGCAAGGAAAGTATCACGTTTAGCGAAGCGTTTGAGGGCTCTCAGCGTTTAAGATTTTTCTATTTTATTAAGAATCAAGCCAGTATCCGTAAGGGTACTGGCTTTTTATTTGTTATTTCAAAAAGTTTCTATTGAAAACAAGAATCGACAGCGATTCTCCTCTTGAAATAAGGGGAGAAAGTTTATAGGGGGAGTATGGTTATCCACAAGCTTTGTGGATTTTTACAGAGTCTTTTTTGTCAAGCATTTTATTTTTTTTTTTTAAAATCTGAAGAGATTCTTTAATGCTTGGTAAATTCAGAAAAAAAATGAATTGAATCAATTATTTTTCTCATTTCTCATTGAAATAAGCATTTTTTGGGAGCTTTTGATTTTATTTTGACCTCTTGCATTTTACCTCTGCTGTTTTGTATGGTTCTTATGAAGACTAAAAAGCATGAAGGGGTCACATCAGCGCATTATCCTATATTTTGTTGAATATAAAATCTTTGGTTTAGGCTTTTTTAAAGCTTTTGTGTTGGGTAGATTTTTTGATGGTTTTTTAGTTTTCTTAGTTGGTATGTTTACCGTTTTAGAAGGGTGGGTCATATCATGAGTGCAAGTAAATCTTATTGGTCATCTTTATTAGTGGGGTTGTGATGAGGCTATCCTAGGGGAGGATGAGTAATCTTATTTGGGGTAGGGCGTTTTGCCTTCGCTAGGTTTATTTTAGCTGTTTGGCAGGACAAAATTTTATTTTTATCAGGATGGAAGATGGTGGATAAATTGAACTCTAAAGCTAGTTCCTTTAAAAGGGTTTCGGTGAATATCCTGTCGGCAGAGAACATAATAAAGAATAGAGTGGCAGAGAGTGATGGGGTTGTTTGTAGAAATGCTTCTATAGGGCATTCTATTGTTTCAGAGGAGGAGGGTGCGGCGGCTTTTATACGTGTTATGGCACAATTAAAGGCGCAGGTTGGTGTTGAGGCTTATACCAGTTGGTTTGGTCGTGTGAAACTTGCTGAGTATAGTCATACTCTTGTAAAACTTTCTGTTCCTACAGCTTTTTTACGTTCATGGATTAATAATCACTATGGTTCTCTTTTGACTCATTTATGGAAACAAGAGAACTCAGCAATTCTTCGTGTTGAAGTTATCGTTCGCGGTATGGAGCGGGTTTCAAGAGATGTTGTTTGTAAAACAAGTGCGCCTTCTGTTGTGCTGGAGGAGCCGGCAACCTCATCTTTTGTTGAGAATTGTGTAGAGCATTCAGTCAAAAGTTCTCAAGCGGGAGTTTTTGGATCTCCGCTTGATTCTCGCTATACTTTTGAAAGTTTTGTTGAGGGGGCGTCTAATCGTGTTGCTTTAGCGGCAGCACGTTCAATAGCAGAGGGGCATAAAAGTGCTTTGCGTTTTAATCCTCTTTTTATTCACGCGTCTGTTGGTTTAGGAAAAACACATTTGCTTCAAGCAATTGCCGCTTCTGCATTGAAGCGTTTAACTTCTGCGCGTGTTATTTATTTAACTGCTGAATATTTTATGTGGCGTTTTGCAACAGCTATTCGTGATAATGATGCTCTTTCTTTTAAAGAACAGCTTCGCGATATCGATCTTTTGATTATTGATGATATGCAGTTTTTGCAGGGCAAGTCGATACAACATGAATTTTGCCATTTACTTAATATGTTGCTTGATAGTGCAAAACAGGTTGTTGTCGCTGCAGATCGTCCACCAGCGGAATTAGAATCGCTTGATCTTCGCGTTCGGTCTCGTCTTCAGGGAGGAGTTGCCCTTGAAATTGAGGCACCAGACTACGAAATGCGTTTGCAAATGTTGCGCCAGCGGTTGAAGGTGGCACAGAAAGACGATAGCATGATATCAATTTCTGATGATGTTTTGGAATATATTGCAAAAACGGTTTTAGGGTCAGGGCGCGATATTGAAGGCGCGTTTAACCAGCTCTTATTTCGTCAATCTTTTGAGTCTGATTTATCCTTAGAACGGATCGATGAATTATTAGGTCATTTGACACGTCCAGGTGAACCTAAGCGCATTCGTATTGAAGAAATTCAGCGTACGGTAGCACGCCATTATAATGTTTCCAAACAGGATTTGTTGTCTAATCGTCGAACACGTACGATTGTGAAGCCACGGCAGGTCGCAATGTATTTAGCGAAAGTATTAACGCCTCGCTCGTTGCCAGAAATAGGACGACGTTTTGGTGGGCGTGATCATACAACGGTTTTACACGCTGTGCGTAAAATTGAAGATTTGGTTTGTGGTGATCAGACCTTGGCCAAGGAACTTGAATTACTGAAGCGGTTAATTGGAGAACAGGCTGTATAGCATTTATCATTTCTTTCTTTGAAGAAACTTTAAGAGATTTAATGAAAGGATTTGTTTTTTCTCATGCAGGAGTGACTTGCCATTTTAAAAGAGGTTTAATAAACTCTAGCAGGCGATTCTTTAAAAAGGATCTGTTATTTTAATTCTAAGGAATTTTTATCATTTTTGCTAAATCATATGGGGCTTTTATGCGCATTACAGTGGATCGCAATCAATTTCTTAAGTCTCTTGGCCGTGTTCACCGTGTGGTTGAGCGCCGTAATACTGTTGCTATTTTGTCAAATGTTCTCATTGATGCAGAAGATAGTTGTGTGCAGTTAAAAACAACAGATCTTGATTTAGAGGTTACGGAATCTTTTACAGTCAATGTTGAACAGGCAGGAGCAACAACTGTTCCGGCACATTTGCTTTATGATATCATTCGTAAACTTCCTGATGACAATGAAGTTGTATTATCTGTTGATGAGAGCCAAGCGAATACAATGTCCGTTGTTTCGGGTTGTGCGCATTTTCAGCTTCAATGTCTTCCGAAAGCAGATTTTCCAGAGTCTCTTCCTGGGCAATTTGGTTATCGCTTTTCTCTCTCGGCATCAGGGTTGAAACATTTACTTGATTGTACACAATTTGCCATTTCGACTGAAGAAACCCGCTATTATCTTAATGGTATTTACTTCCATGTTATTCATGATGATGTTTTTAAACTGCGTTTGGTGGCGACGGATGGTCATCGTTTAGCACAAGTTGAGATGGAGGCTCCTTCAGGGGTTGAGGGAATGCCTGGTGTTATTGTTCCTCGTAAAGCTGTAGGAGAGTTGCAAAAACTTCTTTCAGAGGAAAATGATGGTGAGGTATGTATAGAGCTTTCAGAAACAAAGATTCGTTTTTCTGTCGGTTCTGTGATTTTTACGTCAAAGTTAATTGATGGAACATTTCCAGATTATCAACGTGTTATTCCTCTTGGAAATGATAAAGAATTAGTTGTTAATAGGCAGGATTTTTCTTCTGCTGTTGATCGTGTTTCAACGATTTCAAGTGATCGGGGACGTGCAGTTAAGTTAACGATTGAGCATGGACAGTTAAGGCTTGTTGTGAATAGTCCTGATTCAGGTAGTGCGGAGGATCAATTATCTGTAACTTACACATCTGCACCACTTGAGATAGGGTTTAATTCACGTTATCTTTTGGATATTGCTGGGCAGCTTTCAAGCAATGAAATGGTTTTTATGTTGGATGAAGCTGGAGCGCCAGCTTTGATTCGTGATAATGATGATGCGGATGTGCTCTATGTGCTGATGCCTATTCGCGTTTAGGGGCAATTGTTTTGCAATGCATGGTAAGTTATGTGCATAAAGTGGCTGTGAGACAGCTAAAGCTTTTACGTTATCGCAATTATTCTTTTTTTAATATTCATTTTTCGGGACAGCATGTGGTTTTCACGGGGCATAATGGTGCTGGCAAGACGAATCTTTTAGAGGCATTATCTTTTCTTTCGCCGGGTCGTGGTTTGCGACGGGCTGCGTATTCTGATGTTAGCTTTATAGATGGAGGAGGTGAAGGATTTGTTGTCTTTGCATGTCTTGAATGTGCTCTTTATGGTGAAGTAAAGATTGGTACAGCTTTAGAGGTTAGCGATAACAGTCGAAAGGTCCATATTAATGGTGTGAATGAGTCAAGTGATTGCTTAACAGATTACTGTCATATTAGTATCTTAACCCCCTCTATGGATGGTCTTTTTACAGGTCCTTCGCTTGAGCGCCGTCGTTTTTTGGATCGTATGGTTTTGGCGATTGATCCTTTGCATAGTCGCCGCATAGCCGATTATGATAGGGTGATGCGTGCACGTAATCGTTTGTTTTTAGATGGCAATGAAGATTATGCTTGGTTTGATGCTTTAGAAAAGCAGATGGCAGAATTGGCTACAGCTATTTCTGCGGCGCGTATTGATGTTATTCGGCTTTTAAATGACATGTTTACACAAATGCCATCACAGGTACCTTTTCCGCGGGCTTTTTTGCAAATTGATGGTTTTTTGGAAACAGCTTTAAAGAAACTATCAGCCACTGAAGTTGAAGAGCAATTTTGCAATCGCTTGCAGCGTAATCGCGCAATGGATCGTGCGGCTGGGCGGACATTAGAGGGACCACATCGCACAGATTTACAAGTTTTTTATGCGGATAAAAATAGAGCAGCAACATCTTGTTCAACTGGTGAACAAAAAGCGCTATTGACAGGTTTGGTTTTGTGTCATGCACGTTTAACAGGTATGATATCGGAAAGGGCTCCTATCCTTCTTCTTGATGAGATGGCTGCTCATCTTGATTCACATCGACGTGCAGCTTTATTTGATATTCTTGATGATTTAGCTGTGCAAACATTTATGACAGGAACAGATCCTCTTTTATTTGATGACTTAAAAGGACGTGCAGAATTTTTTGAGATTAAGGATGGCGCTTTATTACTGTAAAAACATACTAAATACTTTTTTAATAAGTGATGGTCGAGAAGAAAAGGGTTGCCATGTCTGTTATGATAACGATTTTAAATGGTCCTAATTTAAATTTTCTGGGTCAACGTGAGCCGGAAATTTATGGAACTGAAACTTTAGAAGATATTGAAAAAAGTTGCAGAGAATGGGCAAAAAGAATTAATGTTATCATAAATTTTTATCAAAGTAACTATGAGGGTCAGCTAGTAGAATGGATACAAGAAGCAATAGGACTAAGTTCTGGATTGATCATCAATCCAGCGGCTTATAGTCATACATCTGTTGCTCTTCTTGATGCTCTAAAAATGTTTTCAGGGCCAAAAGTAGAAGTTCATTTATCCCATATTTATCAACGCGAATCTTTTCGTCATCATTCTTATACATCTTCAGGTGTAGATGCTATCATAAGTGGGTTTGGAAGTGATGGATATCGGTTTGCGCTCGAGTATATTGCAAAACAATTAATAAGGTGTAAAGGTAAAGAGTTAAGTGTTGGATGAGAGTAATATAGACATTGAATTCACTTGATAATTATTTTCAAATCTGTACAATATGAGGTATTATATTTATGGCAAATTTTAGTGCATATGACGGGGGTAAATGAAGATGAAAAGCTTTGTTCGACAATTAGGAATGCTTGTGGTTTTAGGGGGAGCACTGCTTTTGTCTGGTTGTAAAATGGATGTCCTTCAGCCATCAGGTTATGTAGCACATCAACAGCTTATTTTGATTGTTGTGTGTGTGTTTGTTATGCTTTGCGTTGTCATTCCAGTTATGGTAAGTGTGGTATTTTTAGCGATAAAATATCGTGCATCGAATACGAAAGCGAACTATTCTCCTGATTGGGCACATTCAAATAAAATTGAAGCTTTAATGTGGGGTATTCCAATTGTAATTGTAATGGTTTTAGGTTCATTAACGGCTTATTATACCTATAAGCTTGAGCCTGCAAAGCCTCTTCCAGTAGAGGTTGTGGGTGAAGGAGAGCCATTGCAGATTGATGCTATAGCTCTTGATTGGAAATGGATTTTTATTTATCCTCAATATGGTGTTGCATCGGTCAATGAAATTTACGCGCCTGAGGGACGTCAAGTTTTATTGCAATTGACGTCAGAAAATTCTGTCAATGCCTTTTGGGTTCCTAAATTAGGTACAGTTCTTTACGCTATGCCGCAGATGAATGCTAAGTTGCATTTGATCGCTGAGGAACAGGGCGTATTCAAGGGGACCTCAGCAAATTACAGCGGTGATGGTTTTTCAGGGATGCGGTTTAATTGGCATTCTGTTTCTTCGCAGGATTTTGAAGATTGGATTGTAAAAGCTCGGGCTAATGGTCGAGTACTTGATCGTAAATCTTATCGTCAACTTTCTATTGCGCCTCGTATGGGTGATATTGCTGCGAAGGAGAAAGATGCTGAAGTTCGTTATTTTGCACCTGTTGAGCAGCGGCTTTACTATCGTATTGTTAATCGGTGTGTCGATGAAAATACGGTATGTAATGAAGATTTAATGAAGCGTGCAGCTGCTCAGACACTATGGGGTGCATTGTGTTCAGTATTTGATCCTGATGTTATTTAAAGGGTCAGTAGAGAGAGAGCCCTTTTAATATAAGGTTTCTTTAAAACTTGAATTTCATTTGAAATGGGTTGAGAAATGTTTGGAAGACTTACAGATCCTACGGCAGGTGCTTTTCATGCACTTGCACATGAACCAATCGTTTTGTATACATGTATTGCGATTGTTGTGGTTGGTTTAATTGCTGTTGTTGCTTTAACAGCGCTTGGGTGGTGGGGGATTTTATGGCGAAATTGGATTACCACTGTTGATCATAAACGCATCGGTATAATGTATATAATTCTTGGAATTATTATGCTTGTTCGCGGTTTTGCAGATGCACTTATGATGCGAACGCATCAAGCTTTAGCTCTTGGGAGTGAAGCGGCGGGTTATTTGCCCCCTGAGCATTTTGATCAAATTTTTTCGGCTCATGGCACGATCATGATTTTTTTCATGGCTACGCCTATTTTATTTGGTCTTTTCAATTACCTTATACCGCTTCAAATTGGTGCGCGTGATGTTGCTTTTCCCTTTGCAAATAATCTAGGTTTTTGGATTACGGCAGCTGGGGCAATCTTGATTAATATATCGCTAGGTGTTGGTAATTTTGGTCGTGGTGGGTGGCTCATGTATCCACCTTTTACAGAATTGCAAACGAGTCCAGATACAGGGGTAGACTATTATTTATGGTCACTTCAGCTTTCTGGTATCGCGACAACAATGGGGGCAGTCAATTTTGTTGCAACTCTGATTAAAATGCGTGCTCCTGGAATGACAATGATGAGGATGCCTGTTTTTTGTTGGAGTGCTTTTGTTAGTAATGTCCTTATTTTAGTTATTTATCCTGTCTTAACTGTCGCCTTTGCACTTTTGGCCTGTGATCGTTATTTGGGTATGAATTTCTTTACCAATGTTGGTGGGGGAAATCCAATGGTATGGATTAACTATGTTTGGGTTTTTGGTCACCCTGAGGTTTATGTTTTGGTTGTTCCTGCTTTTGGAATTGTTTCTGAGGTTGTATCAACTTTTTCTTCAAAACGCCTCTTTGGTTACACTTCCATGATATGGGCCATGTTGGTTATTTTGATCCTTTCGCTTCTTGTTTGGGGACATCATTTCTTCACAATGGGTGGCGGTGAAGCTGTAAATACCTTCTTTGGCATCGCAACGATGATTATTGCTGTTCCAACAGGTGTAAAAGTTTTCAATTGGTTGCTCACGATGTATAAAGGAAGGATACGTTTTGAACCTCCAATGCTTTGGTGCATGGGCATGATTTTTACCTTCGTTGGTGGTGGATTAACTGGTGTTTTATTATCGATTGTCCCTGCTGATTGGCAGTTTCATAACTCGCTCTTTTTAGTAGCGCATTTCCACCATACAATTATTGGAGGTGTGGTTTTTGCTTATCTAGCTGGACTTGCTTTTTGGTTTCCAAAAGTTTTTGGTTATAAACCAAATCGCATGCTAGGGATTGCATCTTTCTGGTGTTGGTTTATTGGTTTTTATCTTGCATTTTTCCCTGTTTATGCCCTCGGGCTAATGGGAGCGACGCGCCGTCTTCAGCATTACATGGAACCTAGTTGGCAGCCGATGTTTATTATCGCTGCTCTAGGTGCTTTCATTATTTTACTTGGTATCCTTTGTTTTGTGTTACAGGTTGTTTTGGCAATTTGGTACGGTATTAAGCATAAAGGTCACTTACCGGTAACGTTAAATGATTCTTGGGGTGATGCACGTACACTTGAATGGTTTACCTCTTCACCGCCTCCTTCCTATAATTTTGCTCTCCTTCCGAAGATACAGTCTGATGATGCTTATTGGAATATGAAGAAAAGTGGTTATCAACGCCCAACAAGTGGATTTACAAAAATTCATATGCCCTCGAATACATCGGCTGGAATTATTGCTGGCTTCTTCTCATTAGTTGTTGGTTTTGCGCTTGTTTGGCATATTTGGTGGCTTGTTGCGATCGGACTGGTTGGCTTTATTGCAACGCTTGTGTGTCATTCATTAACAGGTGATCACCATGGTTATTATATTCCAGCTGAAGAAGTACAAAAAACTGAAGATGCCTTTACAGCTGTTCTTAAAGAACAAGGAGTGACAGTATGAGTGCAGTAACAATGAATAATGTGAGTACTGTGGATAAACTTCACCACGATAGTAGCTCAGTCATGACGTTTGGTTTTTGGATTTATATTCTTTCAGACTTAATTCTATTTTCAACGCTTTTTTCAAGTTTTGCTGTCTTTTCTGCTTCTTATGGGGGCGGTAAAGCCGGCAATGAATTTATTGATTTAAAGTTTGTTTTGGTTGAGACTGCTTTTTTATTATTTTCATCTGTCACTTATGGCTTTGCAATGGTCCAAGCGCATAAAAACAACATCAGTGGTGTGCGTTTATGGATGGCTATAACCTTTGTATTGGGGTGTTGTTTCATTGGTATGGAACTTTACGAATTCCATGAACTTTTGAGTGAGGTGTTTTATTACGATCCAAATGCTTATGCGGGTATTGATCCTTCAACAGGTCTACAACTTTTTGGACGGGAAATTCTCTCTGCTTATTGGTCAGCATTCTTTGCTTTGGTTGGCACTCATGGACTTCACGTAAGTGTTGGTCTTCTGTGGATGGTTGTGATGTTTTTTCATCTTCGTCGTAATGGCTTGGATCAGAATAATAAAACACGTTTAGCATGCCTTTCCATTTTTTGGCATTTACTTGATATTGTATGGGTTGGTGTTTTCACCATGGTTTATCTATTAGGAGCGTTATGATGAGCATGCAAAATGAAACACATGGTCCCAGTATTGGTTCCTATTTGGTTGGTTTTATTCTGGCTGTATTCTTCACCTTGGGTTCTTTTATTCCTGTGATGTATGGAATGATGGCAAGTTGGGCAATTAGTACAAAGGTTGCGTATCTTATTGGGATGGCAATTATTCAGATTATAGTACAAATTGTTTTCTTTTTACACTTGAACTCTGGTCCAGATGCCAAATGGAATTTAAGCGCTTTATGGTTTGCTGCTATTTGCGTTTTTGTTATTATTGGGGGAACTTGGTGGGCTATTTCCCATTTGAATTATAATATGATGGGTGGTTCAGGACGTGTTATTGAACCGGAAATATCAAGAATGGATGATTCTTCAGCATCTGAGCAGTTATCAAACAAAGATATATCTATAAGAAAACAGCCAGAAAAGATGCTGGATTCAGGAATGCCCATGGAGAAAGTTCCCAATATGTACTCTCCTGTAGAATAACTATGAGAAATATCTTTAGAGCTGATGCGGTATGTATCAGCTCTAAAGGAGATGTTGCAAAGCTTCGTAGAGTATGGAAAAAGGAGCTAAGTGTAAGATAAAGCAATGAAAAAGTAATATTTTATTTACAGGGGTTATATTAAAGAGAGCATTGAAGTTATTTGTAATGATAATGCGCAACTAAAATCGGCAATTTAGAGAATAATCAGAAAACTTAATGAAAACCGTTGCAATGACAGTTATTGGTGCTGGTTCTTTTGGTACTGCGTTAGCGATTGCTCTTGCTCGTAATGGTCATAATATTTTACTTTGGGGATATAATTCTCAACACATCAAAAAATTACAAGAACAACGCTGTAATCAAGTACATTTACCTGACATTCAATTTCCTGAAAACTTATTCCCTGAAGCTTCGCTTAAAACTGCGATAACAGCAAGTGATAATATACTAATTGCTGTTCCAAGCCATGTATTTCATCAAGTGTTGTATAATATTCAGCCTTATTTGGATCAATATTCGCGCGTTATTTGGGCAACGAAAGGTTTAGAACAGGGTACAGGACGTCTCTTACAAGAAGTCGCTCGTGAGATTTTAGGTGAAAAAGTCCCTTTAGCTGTTTTTTCTGGACCAACTTTTGCTAAAGAACTCGCTATCGGCTGGCCTACAGCAATGACGATAGCAGCTTCTGATGTTGGGTTTGGTAAAGAATTGCAGCAACTGTTTCATTGTGACAAAAGTTTTAGAGTTTATAAAAGCTCAGATATGATTGGTGTTCAATTAGGGGGAGCCGTCAAAAATGTTATTGCTATTGGTGCAGGAATATCAGATGGCATGGGATTTGGGGCAAATGCACGAATAGCTCTCATTACACGAGGACTCGCTGAAATCAGTCGTTTAGGGGGCACTATGGGAGCTGAGCTTTCCACATTTATGGGGATGACAGGCTTAGGTGATTTGGTTTTGACATGTACTGATAATCAGTCGCGTAATCGCCGTTTTGGAATACTTCTTGGTAAAGGAATAGATATAAAAGAAGCGGAAAAACAAATTGGTCAGGTTGTGGAAGGGTATTTAAATACCAAGGAAGTATATACGTTAGCAAAACGTATTGGATTGGAAATGCCTATCGTAGAACAAATTTATCAAATTCTCTATTGTGGTAAAAACATAACAGAAGCGGCTAACACATTACTAAGCCGCACTCTCAAGGATGAAATATAACGGCATCCTGTGTTTTTAAATAATTTAAATCGCAAAAAATAGAAACATACTATGATAGAAATATAAAATAGATTGTATTGATGTTTGTATCAGACTATCATATCTCAGAAAATCACAGATTCATGTCATTCGATTTTTTATGAAATAGAGTTGAAATATAAAAGTTTTGGCTCTTGTTAAGTCCCTCTTTGAAAATAACTTATCGTTTCCACTTACGTATATTTGTGTAATATAATGAAAGAGGTATTTTGTTTTTCTCGTTCTTTAATGGGGGTATGTCCTTCAATTAAAACAAAACACTATTGCTCATTTATGTACTTTTTAAAAAAGGCATCTTTACGCAACTCCATTTTACAATGGTACCATAAACAGTATAATTAAAATCCCTGTGAAATACACAAAACCCATTCTGCTTAACATCTTTACGTTTGTGAAGGAGAAAGCCAAACGCTATCACACACTTTTCCGGTTCACAATGTTGAGGCAGATTTTGGCATTTGAGACAGTTCAGTAGAGATATTTACGGATTTTTTTCCTACACATTAATTGTATTTTTTTATATGCAAAAAACGACTTATTTTAATTCAAATATAAAGGTCTAAAATTGAAAGAATATTATTATATTTGTGGCTGTTATTTAAACCGAAAAATAATACGATTATAAAGATAAGATTGAGTTATTTATATTGAATTAGAATCTTTAATATTACGAGATTCTCTTATTTCAAGTCTTTCTATGTTGAATCAACGAAAATCATTCTCTTGCACGTTACAAGAGGGAAAAGTTGTGTGAATAAAGATGTTAAGAAACGACTAAAGATGCCTCTTATGAATCGTTTCAATTTCTAAAAACTATTGCCCCATTGGGGAAAGCAAATATAATGATGGTGTCGTTTTTTTCTTCATAAGTGGAAAGATGGGGGTATGTAAATAGCTTTATGGTTATACTAACGGTTACTCCCATTGCCAAATGGGTTTGGGAGCGAGATATTTCTTAAAAAAACATATGAGTTTACAACCAAAGTGCATTAGATTTAGGGTATTCTGTTTTGCATGAAGGACGTGACTTTAAAAAAACACATGATAAACAAAGGCATGAGGGGAGACGTAATCTTCATTATTGAAAAAATATTGCTGTGAAAGTTGTGCAGCTGAATTAAAGGATGATTGTAAAGCCCGGAAGATAGTTCCTAGCTTTATGCCTTTATATTCTTTCCAAATTAAATTGTCTTTCCGTTTCAGAGATAAATCAAACAGAGATACCCAACATATTTGCTTCTATTTGGCATATAGAAGCCGAGACAGTAAAGAAAGCACTAAATCATCTTAATATTTTATCTAAAATATGTTATGTTTTGGGATTGGATATTGATTTACAAGAAGCTGAAAAAGCATGGGTATTGTTAGGAAAACAACTCCATAAAACACAAAGCTTTCCAGCAAAATGGATTGAGATAGATCGTTTCTTTATAAAATATTTTGAAAACAATAACAATGACACAATTGGTTTGATATTTGATTATCTTTATAGAGGATCGTATACGTCCTTTGCCTTATATTCATAAAGATTAGATTGAGAAAAATATATGGATTATCCTTGGCTTGAAAATAGAAAAGGAAAGCGTAATACGACAACAGGGTTTCATTTCCCTTTTCATCAGAGGCATTAAAAAAACTTAAAACAAACAGTTTGCTATTTCATAATGATTTCTTTTTTTTCCAACCAGTCATGTTCCATCGGTGAAAATTGTATATCATCATATATGCAACAGATTGGACTTGAAGTCCGTCTCTATGAAGTTTAGTCTCGTAAAGAAAGCCGCTCAATACGCGACTAAAGCACTCTACAGGTGATCGGTTTTATTTTTTTAAGTTAAATGTTTTTTATCCGTCTTAAGAATCTTCAGTTTTTTTCAGTTCTTCAAGTATTGGCATAGACATGATATTATAGCCTGAATCAACATAGTGGATTTCACCTGTAACGCCTGATGATAAGTCAGAGAGGAGATAAAGCGCGGATTTTCCGATTTCATGAATATTCACAGTACGACGTAATGGAGCATTCCGACGTTGATGTGAAAATATTGCACGGGCAGCTGCAATGCCATTGCCTGCTAGGGTTCTAACAGGACCCGCAGAAATAGCATTGACGCGGATATTTTGCGGGCCAAAGTCTGCCGCTAAATAACGGACCATAGCTTCCAAAGCAGCCTTAGCTACCCCCATGATATTATAATTAGGAACAACTTGCTGTGAAGCGCCATAGGTAAGAGTTAAAAGTGCCCCTCCATTAGGCATAAGCTTTCCCGCGCGCTGAGCAATTTCAGTAAAGGAATAAGCTGAAATAACCATTGTACGTTGAAAGTTTTCACGCGTTGTAACATCAACGTAACGTCCTTTTAGCTGATTTTTATCTGAAAAACCAATAGCATGGACAATAAAATCAATAGTTTTCCATTCTTTTTCAAGTTTCTCAAAGACGTCGTCGACATTTTCAATTTTTTCAACATCACATTCTAGAACTAATTTGCAGCCAAGCCCATCTGCTAGGGGCTGAACACGTTTCCCGAAAGCATCTCCTTGATAAGTTAAGGCCAATTCAGCCCCTGCTTGTGCGAGTTGACAGGCAATCCCCCAAGCAATTGAATGATCATTCGCAATTCCCATAATAAGGCCGCGTTTGCCCTCCATCAAACCTTTCATATTATTCTCCGTAAGACCGTATTTTTTCAATTACTAAGAACTTTCATTTATATATAGCGTTGAAAAATAAGCGTTGCATTGGTACCACCAAAGCCGAAAGTATTTGACAATACAGTATTCAGTTGTTGATGATCATGTCGTTCACGAACAATTGGCATATCAGCAAAAGCTGGGTCAAGTTCTTCAATATGGGCACTTTCACAGATAAAATTATGATTCATCATTAACAATGTATAAATTGCTTCGTGAACACCTGCGGCTCCTAAGGAATGCCCTGTTAGAGATTTGGTAGCAGAAATGGGGGGACATTGATCACCTGCTCCAAAAATACGCCGGATAGCTTCTATTTCAGGAGGATCTCCAACAGGCGTTGCTGTTGCATGGGGATTGATATAATCAATTTTATCGTGGACTGTTGCAAGGGCCATGCGCATGCATCGTTCTGCTCCCTCTCCTGATGGAGCGACCATATCATGTCCATCGGATGTCGCGCCATATCCAATGATTTCTCCGTAGATTTTTGCCCCACGGGCTTTAGCGCATTCTAGTTCTTCAAGCACTAAAACACCAGCACCACCAGCAATAACAAATCCATCACGATTGACATCATAGGCACGTGAAGCTTTATGAGGGATGTCATTATATTTGCTAGACATAGCGCCCATAGCGTCGAATAAAACAGAGAGTGTCCAATCCAAATCTTCACAGCCGCCGGCAAAGATGCGATCCTGTTTACCATATTGGATCAATTCATAAGCATTCCCAATACAATGATTGGAGGTAGCACAAGCTGAAGAGATTGAATAGTTGACCCCTTTTATTTTAAAAAAAGTTGCCAGTGTTGCAGATGCAGTAGAACTCATCGCTTTAGGGACAACAAAAGGTCCAACACGTTTCGGACTCTTTTGGCGTGTAATATCAGCAGCTTCTACGATTGACTGCGTTGAAGCACCTCCAGAACCCATAATAATACCTGTGTGTTCGTTTGATACTTCATGAGGCTCTAGACCAGCATCAGCAATTGCTTGATCCATGGCGATATGATTCCATGCGGTTCCACGCCCATGAAAACGTAGAGCACGTCGATCTACAAGTTCTTCTATATTAATATCAGGTTTACCGTAAACTCTGCTACGAAAGCCTAACTCGGCATATTGAGGTGCGTAAGAAATACCGGATTTTGCTTCACGTAAACTGGTTAAAACAGCTTGGGGGTCATTTCCAATCGCGGAAACAATTCCCATTCCGGTTATAACAACTCGACGCATTCATACCTCCTTATTCCATACAGAATAGTAAAAAATTATTTCTGATGAAAATAACATTCAATCTTCTTTGAATAAAGCAACGCGTAAATCATTTGCCTTATAAATAGTTTCTCCATCTGCTTTGAGCCATCCATCAGCTATTCCTAAGACTAAATTTCCCCGTCGAATACGTTTAAAATCTATTTCATATTCAAGAAGTTTTGTTTGTGGTGTTACCATACCTGATAATTTTACTTCACCTGTTGATATCGCTCTCCCTTTCCCTGGTTCTCCTAGCCAACCAAGAAAAAAACCTGTTAATTGCCACATACCATCTAGTCCAAGACATCCTGGCATAACGGGATCACCTATAAAGTGACAATTAAAGAACCAGTGATCTGGTGTAATGTCAAATTCAGCACGAACCATCCCTTTATCGTATTTACCACCAGTTTCACTGATTTGAGTGATTCGATCAATCATCAACATTGGCGGTGCCGGCAATTGCGCATTACCCTTACCAAACATTTCGCCGCGAGCGCAGCTTAGAAGCTCTTCATAAGTGTAGCGAGACTTTTGTTCAGCCATGGTTACTCCATTTATTTGCATATATCTTTATTTCTGCGCTTTTCCCCAATCTACTTTTAGAGCAAATTTTAAAGAGAGGGAAATGATTTTATATCATTTTTAATGACAAAAGCCCTTTTTTATGTATTCTACATAGATAATTATTTAAAAATGGAATACAAGATTGTACCATCCTGTTCCCATTTTTTTATTTTTATCTTACTTAAAGCAGGAAGATATTTTGGTTTGTAATATGTCAGGAAGTGCAGACAATTTAGATATGAATGAAGAGCAACAGTCCACAAAAGAGTGTGGAGAGGGTATGCAGTATTATTCCACTTCTATGTTAGAAAAACGTTTGCGTGAAAATGGGTTGCGCCCAACACGTCAACGGTTAGAACTTGCACATATGATTTTTTCTCAAGGCAATCGTCATATTACTGCTGAAGAGCTCTATGAGGAAGCGGTGAGGGTAGGTGTTCCTGTATCCTTAGCAACGGTTTACAATACGCTTCATCAATTTACGGAAGCGGGATTATTACGGATTATTGCTGTAGAGGGTTCGAAGACTTGGTTTGATACAAATACCTCTGATCACTACCATTTTTATATAGAAGGTGAAAATCATATTCTTGATATTCCTTGCAATTTAGAAGAATTTCCTATTATTGGAAATTTGCCTACACCACCAGAGGGTATGGAAATTTCACATGTTGATTTGATTGTTCGATTGAAACAAAAGAATCAATCTTGTGATAGGGAATAGGCATGTTCAATGAGAAATAAAAATTGAACTTGATGCGTTTGAGCATTCACCAACCTTTTATTTTTTCATCAGGATAAATCCCCCATAATTGAGGTTGATGAAGCCATCCATGAACATTATTAAGAGTAATTTCGCACCATTGTCCATCACATTGGTGGATATTGCCAATGACATTAGGCTCCACCTCTGCCACAAGTTGTGCATTATCGGTGGGTTTTTTTCGTAGCATTAGTCTTTTTGTTTTATCTTTTTGCCATGGAATAGTTATAGCCGTTCGTTTTCCTGATAAAAGTGATTGATATACCCACCCTTCATCGCCTTCTGCATCACGAATTTTGCGCCATTGATCATATTCTTGGATGATTTCAATAGGTAACCCCTTCTTTTTGTAGGTAAAAATAATAGAATAGTTGCTTCCTGGCCCAACACGGACATTAACACGCGTAGGTTTAATCGAAGCAAATCGTGGAAGCGGTAAACCACTAGGTCCTAAATTCTGATTAAAGGTTTGTGCGTGCAACAAACCTGGTGTACCCAACACAATGACTTTTGCTATTAAGATACATGATGCAAGCATTAAAACGCGAAACCAACGAGAATTTTGCACACTGAACTCCTTTATTTCATCATATATTGGTCATTTAAAATCTGGAAAATAAGATTGGAGACGGATAAAAATTATGCCATATCGCCCGTTAAAGAGATCTAAACAATGAAAAAATTGTTACGAAAAGAGCAAAATAAAGAAAACAAAAATTTGAATTTTTGAGTACTTTAGGGTGATTATGAGGTAATAGTTGTAAATAAATATTGGACTTTTAGCGAGTTGTCTGCGTGAGAAAAATATTAAAACAGAAAAGTATATTGTGGCCAGAGCAGTTTTTGTATAGGAAGCCAGAGCTAGAATTTTGTCTCTTTTTTCCAAGAGCGTTTCTCGAAATAAAAGCACAGTTATGCATGTTATGAATACGAAAACTGTTCAGTAAAGGGATTATGCTTTGGCTTGAGAAGATAGTTTTGAATGGATAAAAGAATACGCTGAATGGAGCATTTAAGTTTAAAATATGAGTAATATTATAGGGTAGATTGATATATAAGACCTTATGCAATGATATTGTTTATCCGTACATTAAAGCAGGCACATCATCATTCTATGTCAAAGGTCTCAATGTTATACAGTTCCTATTATTTAGAACGTTTATAAAATGCATTTTTATTTTATTTGCAGGCGCCCCTGCGTGTCGATGTACAAGAAAAAAAGATTGATTCAATATGAGAAGATGTTGAGAGAGTTTGCTGTATGCGGAGTTATTATCTGATATGAAAGAAGATGAAAGAAGATTATTTATGACGATAAATCAATAAGTTATCAATTTTATTTCAGCTCAGTATAAAAAGTTTTATGAAAGAGGAGGGATTATTCGATACGCTTATGAGGTTAATTACATAGACAAAGAGACAGAGGATTATGTATTTTCATATCCTTACACATACAATCGCATATTGCGATAATCATTTGTGTTTTGCAATTTGATCTAAAATTTCCGAAAGATGCAGAATATTTAAGGGCAAAAGAAGAAAATCATCATTAGACATGCATATAGGAAACAGTTATTTGAGAGATAAAAAGAAGAAGGGAAATTATAGCGAAAAGTGATGATAAAACACCTTACACTCAATACACATTTTACACAAGAACAAGTCCCTTCAATATCTAAAGCATCGTTTTTTATCTATTTTTAGAATTACAAGAGTGAAGTAAACGCTACCTCTATGATAAAAATTTATCACTTTGTAGATAAATAACACATTCGTTTATATAACTAAAGCCCTAGACAACATAACACAAAAAAACACGCGCCAAAAACCCATTGCAATTGCCTATAAAACAAAATCTCAGGGTATCTTACTCTCTATTCCTTATGCAATCCTATAATGCATCAAAAGCACATCACTTTATTACACCAGTTCGTCCGTTACTAACAAAACCTTCTCTTTGCGCACGCTTACGAGCAAGCTTACGTGTACGACGAATAGCCTCAGCTTTTTCACGAGCACGCCTCTCAGACGGCTTTTCATAATAACTACGCATTTTCATTTCACGGAAGATACCTTCACGCTGCATCTTTTTTTTCAACGCACGGAGCGCTTGATCAACATTATTATCACGAACGAGTACTTGCACTATTTATCCTGCTTTTTCAGTGTCATAAATTATAGGAAAACCTACGTCCCTTTAAAGGCATATCCAAAAGGACAAAAGCTTATATCATACAAATAAGATATTTGTCTATATAGCTTTTTAAAATTCTATTCTTTTTGTAATAAAATTCTTTTTATAATAAATGATAGAGTTTACGGTTATAAACTTATGAAAGTCCTTGTATTTGATCATTTTCGTCAAGATAAATTTTTTCAGCGGCGGGATAATGCGGTAAGCCGGGCATGGTCATAATATCTCCACAAATGACAACAATAAAGCCGGCTCCTGCACAGAGACGAACTTCTCGTACAGGAATGTCAAAATCAACAGGAGCACCATATTGCTTGGGATCAGCAGAAAAAGAATAAGGTGTTTTTGCCATACAAATAGGGTAGTTTCCAAAACCTTCTTTTTCCCAAGATTCAAGTTGTTTAAGAATAGGAGCTGAGATGATGGCGCTACGCCCACCGTACAGCTTTGTTATAATACAGTTAATTTTTTGAATGAGGGGAATATCATCTTGATAGAGAACTTTAAAATGGGAATCTTGCTTTTCAATTAAGGTGACGAGTTCTTGTGCAAGCGCTACTGCACCTTTTCCACCTTGTTCCCAATGCTTACAAATAATAGCTTTATGTCCAGTTGTTGCAACTATTTTTTGTAATGTTCTTATTTCAGCATCGCTATCACTGTCAAAATGATTAATCGCTACAACACAAGGAATACCGTAGAGCTCCATATTTTTGATATGTCGTAAAAGATTAGCTGATCCCTTTTCTAAAGCGGTGATATTTTCTTCTGTCAGGTTATTTTTATCCACACCACCATTCATTTTTAATGCACGAATCGTTGCAACAATCACTGTTGCATTTGGCACAATACCTGCTTGCCGACATTTGATATTGAAGAATTTTTCTGCTCCAAGATCGGCTCCAAATCCTGCTTCTGTGACAACATAATCAGCGAGTTTTAAAGCGGTTTTTGTTGCTATAACTGAGTTGCAACCATGAGCAATATTGGCAAAAGGTCCTCCATGAACGAGAACAGGATTATTTTCAATTGTTTGTACAAGATTGGGCTGTATAGCGTCTTTTAGAAGAACTGCCATTGCGCCTTCTGCGTTGAGATCAGCCACTGTTACGGGTGTTTTATCATAACGATAGGCAACAATAATTTTTTTGAGTCTTCGTGTAAGGTTTTCTAAATTTTCAGCAAGACAAAGGAGTGCCATAATTTCTGATGCAACAGTAATATCAAAACCTGTTTGTCGAGGAAAACCATTTGTTATGCCTCCCAATGAAATAACGATATCACGCAATGCACGGTCATTCATATCAAGAATGCGCTTCCAAACAATGCGACGTGGATCAATGTTTAGAGTATTTCCCCAATAGATATGATTATCGATCATTGCGGCAAGAAGATTATGCGCTGCTGTAATAGCATGAAAATCTCCAGTAAAATGTAAATTAAGGTCATCCATTGGAACGACTTGCGCATAACCACCACCTGCGGCACCGCCTTTTATACCAAAACAGGGGCCTAAAGATGGTTCTCTCAAAGTGGCTATTGTTTTTTTGCCAATGAGATTAAGAGCGTCATTCAGTCCAACAGTTGTGGTTGTTTTGCCTTCTCCAGCAGGTGTGGGATTGATGGCCGTGACGAGGATAAGTTTACCATCTGGGTTTTTATTGAGCGATTTTATGTAGGAGGAAGAAATTTTGGCTTTATCATGTCCATAGGGAATAAGGTTTTCATGGGAGATACCAATTTTTTGTGCAATTTCAGTAATATGCTGCTTTTTAGCAGTGCGAGCAATTTCAATATCTGTTTTAGGCATGGAAAAATTCTTTAAAATGAGCTTTTATTAATGTTTAGAATCTCTATTCTCTGGATTAATAAGAATCCATAGAGAATATAAAGTGTAAGATATCATAGAGGTCAATGATATGTCGCGCAAGAGATAATGCTAAAGAACGACAAGAGGAGTTTTAACGAGTTTTTAGAAAAAAGAATCTTTGTGTTTTAAGTTTCGGTAAGTTTTTAGCTAGTCTGCAATATTACTTTCAATATCAACGAATGATGAACATCAGAAGAAAGTTTTTGGGTAATTAATTTAAAAACTTTTTATGCAGCGATATTGATATCTTATATTTGTTATTCCGGATAGTCCGTTGAAAAAATTTTAGAAGGCAGTAAACCACAATTTGTGGGGACACATCTAAAGCCCCCTTGATGGAAAAGATAGAAATAAGCAAGTAAAAAAATTATCCAACTGATTGGAAAGTATAATCCAGAAGAAATCAAAAACAAGTGCATAGATTGCGAAAAGAAAGCAACAACACCCACCAACTTATGCAATCGTTACGATTATTGCTAATGAAAACACTTTTGGATTAAATTAAAGGCCACAAACATCCCATTCTATCAAAAATTAAAGAAACGACTCACAATAGAATGGAATAAAAAGCTATGAGAAATTCAAAGATAAGCAAAAAATAAATCACGTATTAGAAGAATTTCAAGAACTTGAGTTTGTGAGTAAAATATTGATTTTGCTAATAATGGCGCACCCGAAGAGATTCGAACTCCTGACCCCCAGATTCGTAGTCTGGTGCTCTATCCAGCTGAGCTACGGGTGCACACATTTTAATTTTCTATATGTCTAAGACAAAAGGTTCCTAATCGTTTCATTAAAGAAATGCAAGTGAAACTTGGGTCATCATAAAAAAAATCTCTTTTTTTATGAGATATTAAAAAAGTTATAATATATTATCGATTCAATTGAATTTTTAATAAGATCATTTTTTTGTTATGATCGTACAAAGCAATATGAACGATAGTTAACTTGACCTTTTAGTCTATGAACGATAGTCAGCCAGAGATAAGATATGTTTTTGCGGTGGGGGGTAAGATATATACCTGCTGTTTGGTTGTTATGTAAAACGCCGATATTATTACTGTTGAAAACTATTTCAGGTAAACATGATACAGCAAGGGTAGATGTATGGCATTATTAAAAAAGATCTTTCCATTGGTGTTATTAATTGTCGTTTTAACGGTCGCTTATTGGGTTGGAAAAAAGAGTGTAGAGCAACCTATTTCTACGGTGGATAAAACAGGTATATCGTATAAAGCTTCAAAGGGAAAAATAGGAAGACCACCGACGAATGTTGTTGTTGATTTTGTAAAAACGCAAGATTTTTATGAACATCTTAACGTTATTGGGAGCGGAAAAGCGCTTGCTGAAGTAGATTTAACCCCTTTATCATCAGGTGTTATCGATAAGTTTTTTGTGTCTGCTGGTACAAAAGTACAAGTGGGAGACGTGATTGCAAAGCTTGATTCTAAAAAGGAAGAGATAGCGGCCGCAAAAGCAAAAGTGCAACGTGATAATAATGCTTTAACACTTTCACGTATTCTTAAATTACGAGCTAGCAATACAGCAACGGAAGTGCAAGAAATTACGGCACGTTTAGAATTAGATAATGCAAATTTAGTGTTACGGAATGCTGAGTTAGATCTCGAGCGGCGAACAATTCGTGCACCGATTCCTGGAGTTGTTGGTATTCTACCTGTTGATGCGGGAAATAATGTGACCCTTAATACTGTAATCGGTCGTATTGAGAATAGAGAACGTATTTTGGTCGATATATGGATCCCTGAACGATATGTATCGCGTATCCATAAAGGAGATAAGGTAACAGCAACATTAACAGCGCAGCCAGATAAATCTTTTGTTGGTCATATTTACGCGATTGATAATGTCGTTGACCCAGAAAGTCGCACGCTTCATGTTCAGGTTGAAATCAATAATGAAAAAGATACCTTCATGTCTGGTATGTCCTTTTCTGTTGCCTTACAATTTCATGGAGGATCTTTTCCTGTTGTTAATCCTCTCGCGATTCAATGGAACAGTAAAGGGTCATTTGTTTGGCGTGTGAGAGAAGGAAAAGTAGAGTCTGTTCCTGTATCGATTATTCAGCATGAAGCAGATCAAGTTTTCGTGAAAGCCCCTCTGGAGAATGGTGATCAAGTTGTTATTCAAGGGGTGCAAATGCTTTATCCAGGAAGTAAAGTAATTATTGATGATCCAAAGTCCCATCAACAGCAATTATCAGCAGTTTATGGAATGGATATATAATGGGCCAAGAATTGAGCACAAAACAGCCAATATCACAGGCGGAGCAAAGTGGTCTTATTGCCTTATTTATTCGCAGACCGGTTTTTACTTTTGTTTTGAATGCCATGATCATCATTGCAGGATTTGCAGCGTGGTTGAATGTTGATGTGCGAGAATTACCCGATGTTGATACGCCAGTAACAACGGTTGTGACGGTGTTTTCTGGTGCGTCGGCGGAAACAATTGATCGTGAAGTGACAAAAGTTATAGAAGATGCTGTTTCTCGCGTTTCAGGGGTTAAGACGATTTCTTCAACATCTTCTTTTGGGCGCTCTCTTGTGCAGATTAATTTTAATGTTGGTGTTGATTTGAATGTAGCGGCATCTGATATCCGTGATGCTCTGTCTCGCATTGCTTATTCTTTACCCAAAAATGCAGATGTTCCTTTGATCATTAAAGCAGATTCGAATGCTGCAGCCATGATGTATTTGGTTGTGACATCACCAACAATGAGTATTGATGATTTAACAACAGTTGTAGACGATCAGATTGTTGATGCAATTTCTGCTGTTGATGGTGTTGGAGATATCCAGGTTGCAAGTGCTCGCACAAAGATTTTTCAGATTGATATAGATCAAGCAAAACTTGCAAGTTATGGATTAACTGTCGCAGATATTTCACGTGTTCTTGCTGATATGACAACGGATGTTCCAGTAGGATCATTACGCAATTCTAAGCAAGCTTTAGTTGTTCGTGCCACTGCACGTTTAACAACACCAGAATCTTTTGAACAAGTTGTTTTAAAGCCTCATGTACATCTTGGTGATGTTGCGCATGTAACTTTATCACCCGATATAGAAAACGTTATTCTTCGTATCAACGGAAAGACAGGGATTGGATTAGGTATTGTGCGTAAAGCACAATCCAACACGCTTAACATTTCTGCAGGCGTGAGAGCCGTTGTTGATAATCTCAAAAGTATCGTTCCTTCTTCTGTACATATAGATGTTATTAGTGATGATGCAATTTTTATTAAAAGCGCCCTTCATGAGGTTGAGGTTGCATTGATCATAGCTATTTTGAGCGTTGTCTTGGTTATTTTTCTTTTTCTCAGAGACATTCGTGTAACGCTGATACCTGCTTTATCTCTTCCAGTCGCTTTGATTGGTACTATTGCCGCTATTTATCTTGTAGGGTTTTCATTGAATATTCTCACATTTTTAGGGCTTGTTTTAGCTACAGGGCTTGTTGTAGATGATGCCATTGTTGTTCTGGAAAATATTGTTCGATGGCGCAATATGGGCATAGGTTCTAGGGCCGCAGCGGTATTAGGAACCCGTGAAGTCTTTTTTGCTGTTATCGCAACAACGTTGACTTTAGTGGCTGTGTTTGTCCCTATCTCTTTTCTTCCTGGACAAGTTGGAGGACTTTTTAGAGAATTTGGTTTTGTTTTGGCAATTTCTATTTTGCTTTCTTCAATCGTTGCCTTAACGCTTTGTCCTATGTTGGCTTCACGTTTTCTCAAAGAACATATTGAGGAGAAAGAAGAAAAATTCCATCATCATTTTACTTTTTTATATAAATGGGGTTCTTTATTTCATAAGGCCTATACGTACAGTTTGCATAAATGTTTAGAAAAGCCTTGGGCTGTTGTTATTGCTTCACTTGTTTTTGCAGCGCTTTGCGTTGGAGGCTATACGAAGTTGCAACAAGAATTAACACCAGCAGAAGATAGAGCCCTTATCTTTTTGGTCATTAATGGACCTCAAGGTATTTCAACACAATATTTGAACGAGCAGGTAGAGCAAATTGAAGAAAGTTTACAGCCATTACGTGATGCAGGTGAGATTGCTAACAATTACTCTATTGCAGGTATTGGTGGTTCACCCAATACTGCTTTTTTGGTTTTATTGCTTTCACCTTGGGATAAACGTGTACGTAGTCAGCAAGAAATTGTGAAAGATGTTAATGCGAAGGTTAGGCAATTTCCGGCAGTTTTTGTGTTTGCTGCACAGGGAAATTCTCTAGGTGTGAGAGGAACGGGGCAAGGGTTACAATTTGCAATTCTTGGTAATGATTATGCAACATTACAACCTATTGCTGATCAGTTGGTGCGTGCTTTACAAGCAGATCGGCATTTTATTCGCCCACGTCTTACTGTTGATGCCACACAACCGCAATTTTTTATTGAAATCAATCGAAAAAAAGCCTCCGATTTAGGGATTGATATCACCAATTTGGGCGATACATTACAAGCAATGTTGGATGGTAAAAAGATTGGTTCCATTAACGTGGATGATCATTCTTACGATGTTAAATTGATATCGCGTAAAAATCATATGAAGAGTCCTAGCGATTTAGAAAATATTTTTTTAAAGACGAAAGACAATCGATATGTTCCTTTATCGGTTATTGCGCGTTTGCATGAAAAAGCTATCGCTCCCCAATTAAAACGGGAAAAGCGCATGAGTGCTGTCATTTTAAGTGCAGATCTTGCTCCAGGTATCACTTTAGGGGAAGCTTACCAAACTGTGCAGAAAATTGCTTCTCCTTTGTTATCAAAAGGAACCTATGTGGTTCCCTTAGGAGAAGCCGAAACACTTAATGAAACATCTTCCAATTTTATGATTGTTTTTGGCATTGCTTTTTTGATCATTTTATTGGTTTTAGCGGCTCAGTTTGAAAGCTTTATTTCAGGATTCATTATCATGGCCACTGTTCCATTAGGGATTGGTTGTGCTGTAATTGCTATGCTCTTAAGTGGTGTGAGTCTTAATATTTACAGTCAAATTGGATTAATTTTGTTAATTGGCGTTATGGCAAAAAATGGTATTCTGATTGTTGAATTTGCAGATCAATTACGTGATCAGGGAAGAAACGTGCGTGAAGCTGTAGAAGAAGCAGCAAATATTCGCCTTCGTCCAGTTTGTATGACAATGATTTGTGCCATTTTAGGGGGTATTCCTTTGGTTTTAGCCAAAGGTGCTGGTGCAGAAGCGCGTATAGCTTTAGGTTGGGTTATCGTTGGTGGTTTAGGTTTAGCAACTATTTTTACACTTTACGTTACACCGGTTGTTTATCTTTTTTTAGGGCGCTTTATAAGATCAAAAGCAGAAGAAGATTTGCGCTTAACAAAAGAACTCAATCAAGTTAAATGATATATCGAGTAGAAAAGGTTTGAAAGTTTATTTTTATAAAAATATCATTTTCCGATCTTATTTTTTTACTTTTATATTCCTTCATTTTTGTGTGAGCGGTGAAAAGAGTGAGCAATCAAGGAGACGTTTTCTGCTTTGTTATTGTTTGTCCGTAGATTTCATTATCAATAACCATATAGGATAAGCTTATGGGAGATGGCTTTTCAATTCGAAATGAAAAGGCTTTTGAAGCCGCATTAAGAGCTTTAAAAAGCCATGCTGCAAAGGATAGGGTCTATGATATTCGTAGGCATTTTGTAGAGGATGGTCAGCGTTTTTCCCATTTTTCTCTCAGACTTGATGATCTTCTTTTTGACTTTTCAAAATGTGGTGTAACATTTAAAACGTTGCAACTTCTAGATGATTTAGCTGTCGCAGCAGATGTATTAGGCCGACGTGATGCAATGTTTTCGGGTCAAGCTATTAATACAACCGAAAAGCGCTCTGTTCTTCATATTGCATTACGTTTACCTGCTGACGAAATTTTCATGCTGGGTGGCCATAATCTTATTCCCGATATTCAAGACGTCCTTCAAGATATGGAAAGATTTTCTGAAAAGGTACGTGATGGCTGCTATAAGGGGCATGGTGGTGAGAAGATAACCGATATTGTAAATATTGGTATTGGTGGTTCTGATCTTGGACCGGCGATGGTTACACGTGCATTAAAACCTTATCATGATGGTCCCCATTGCCATTTTGTTTCTAATGCGGATAGTGCAGATATTTTTGATGTTCTCTCTGTTTTGAATCCAGCAACAACGCTATTTGTCATTGCTTCTAAAACTTTTACAACGGCTGAAACAATGGCAAATGCTCAAGTTGCCCGTCAGTGGATTTGTTCATATTTAGGGGAAGAAGCTCTCCACACGCATTTTGTTGCTGTTTCGAGTGCACTTGATAAAGTAGAGGAGTTTGGCATAGATTCTTCGAGAGTTTTTCGATTTTGGGATTGGGTTGGAGGCCGTTATTCAATTTGGTCAGCTATTGGTCTTGTTGTGATGTTTGCAATAGGGGGGCATAATTTTCGTCAATTTCTCCAAGGCGCTCTGCAAATGGACCAACATTTTAAAACCATGCCTTTGCATAAAAATATTCCTATTCGATTTGCTCTTTTAGGGTTCTGGCATCGTGTTATTTGTGGTTATTCATCACGTGCTGTAATTCCCTATGCACAGCGTTTAGCGCATTTTCCAACTTATTTACAACAACTTGATATGGAATCAAATGGGAAGCAAGTCTCGCTGGATGGCAAACCATTAAATTTTTCAAGTGGTCCAGTTGTTTGGGGTGATTCAGGGACCAATGGTCAACATGCTTTTTTTCAATTTCTGCATCAAGGAACCGATGTTATTCCTGTAGAATTTATTTTATTTATCAAAGGGCATGAGCAAAATTTATGTCCTATGCATGATATGTTGGTAGCAAACTGCTTAGCGCAATCCAAAGCCTTAATGAAAGGACGCAGTGTTGAGGAAACACGGCATATTCTTTTAAAGAATGGCACTGATGCGTGTGAGGCAGATAATTTAGCACTTCATAGAAGCTTTGCAGGAAACCGCCCTAGTATTACGTTGATTCAAGATTTATTGACACCTTTTGCGCTCGGTCGTCTCATCGCACTTTATGAGCATCGTATTTTTGTCGAAGGTATTTTAATGGACATTAATTCATTTGATCAATGGGGTGTTGAGCTTGGTAAAGAATTAGCAGATGAATTATTACCAATACTTCGCGGAGAAAATAAAGCAGATAAACGCGATAGCTCAACATTAGGGTTGTTAGCACATATTCAGGCAAGACGTGCAAAATAATACAGAACCCACTGTGCATTATCATCTTTACACCTATGAATGAGGGTGCAAGGTAACAGCATCATCATTCTGTTTGCGCGCTCAAAATTTTGCGATAATCTTTGTCTTTAGGTAGTCTACAAAAAGCATTTTTATTTTTTTAATAGTTCTTATTCTCTTTGCTTATGAGGCACAAAAAAACAATACTGATTGATTCAAGATAAATAAGCAAATTTCAAATAAGAAAAATTTTAAATATTCGAGATTTTTATTCAACATACGGAAAGATAAATTACCATTATAAATCAATAGATTATCTAAATATAATTTGAAAGTATTTTTTTATTATGTGCAAAAGAGATTTATGAAAAAATAATGTGTGATAACCCGCTATTTTACGTACATCTATCGTTGAGCTATTGTTTGTTAGATTGAATCTTAACAGCAGAAAATTAAAAAACGAGACATCATAAAAATTAAAATCTGTTGAACCTATCACACCAGCTGCTGATTATATTGTTGACAAAATCAGGTTAGAGAAGACTATGGAATAGCAGTTTCGAGCAATAAACGCGTAAAAACAGATCAATAGAGCACACTGCGAACGGAAGCATCACAAACTCTTGTTGAAATATCCTCTAATAGGTATATTGTGTCAAGCAACAGCTACTAAATCATGGAGAATTTATGAGTAATATTCCTACTTATCTTGTTACCCCAAATCTACAGTTGGTATACGTATCAAACGTAGAGCATTCTACCGCTTTTTACAAATTCATCTTCAAGAAAGAGCCTGTATTCATTTCGCCACGCTATGTTGCATTTGCTTCTTCGGGTGATGCACTCTTTGCACTTTGGTCTGGGGGTGATGCGCCTGAGGAAAATGTGCCTCGTTTTTCAGAAATTGGTATTATGTTGCCTACAGGAGAAGATGTAGATAAGCTATATGCGGAATGGCAAGAGCAAACCACCGTTGAGATAAATGTCTTGAAGGAACCATATACTGACATATTTGGACGTACCTTCCTCATCAAAGATCCCGACGGCCACATTATTCGTGTTTGTCCACTAGATTAAATTGCAGTACAATTCGGTCAATTTGACCGAATTCTTCAAAATTTCTTTTATTTTTTAATAACGTGCCAGAAATCCAAAAAAACTTTGAAAAGAATAACATTGATACAAAACTAGGTGTCAAAATATACAAAATCTGCTGACAAGCTACAGAAAAGCTACATGCATTAAAAATATTTAAAAAAGATGCTTTATTGAGCGCTTTGGCGGAGAGAGAGGGATTTGAACCCTCGATAGAGTCACCCCTATGCCGCATTTCGAGTGCGGTGCTTTCAACCACTCAGCCACCTCTCCATATGAAGTGCGGCAAAAATCCGCACTATTTGAGTTAAGTATAGTATATGACGGGTAGATAACCTTCAATTGTTTTTGGTACAACCTTTTTTTATTTTTTATGGGACTTTATTGACAGAGAATAGAAATTCATTCATATAGGCAGAATATGAGCGTGGGGAAATCTGCGCATATTTTTGTTGAGGAAGGTTTTATCCTCCTTTAACAGTGGTTACGACTGATAAAAAGCAGCCTATTTTCCCTTATTTCAAGGTAGAAATTAAATAAAAGCTGGAGTGAACGGAAGGATAAAAAATGTTCGCAGTCATTAAAACCGGTGGTAAGCAATACCGCATTGTTGCTAACCAAGTGGTAAAAGTTGAAAAAGTTAGTGGAAATGCGGGTGATGTTGTTGAATTCAATGATATCTTGATGGTTGGCCAAGAAGGTAATGCGGTTATTGGGACGCCTGTTGTTGCTGATGCACTGGTGACGGCTGAGATTTTAGAACAGGCACGTGGGCGCAAGGTTATCGCATTTAAGAAACGCCGCCGTCAGAATTCTAAACGCACGCGTGGTCATCGTCAAGAATTTACAACAGTGCGTGTTTTAGAAATTTTAATGGGTGGTTCAACGTCTAAAAAAGCAGTTACAAAACCCATAAAAGAGGAAACAATGGCAGCAAAAAAAACAGAAAATGCCACTGTTGAGAAGAAAGCTGAGAAAACAGTTGAAAAAAAGGCTGCATCGCAGAAGAAAGCGGCTGTATCATCAAAAAGTAAGAAAGATTAAAGGAGAGCGTCTATGGCACATAAAAAAGCTGGTGGTTCCTCGCGTAATGGTCGCGATTCAGAATCGAAACGTCTAGGCGTTAAAAAATTTGGTGGTGAAACCGTTATTGCTGGGAATATTATCATCCGTCAGCGTGGTACACGTTGGCATGCTGGTGACAATGTCGGCATGGGAAAAGATCATACGCTTTTTGCTTTATCAAAAGGAAAGGTTTCTTTTCAACGGAAAGCGGGTAACCGTTCCTATGTTTCAGTTATCCCTATGGTGGAGGCAGCGGAGTAATCTGTAGCATTTTCTCTAGCAATCAATTGGGGTTTCATTATATTTTGGAATTTCATTGAATTGCAGTTGTAGTTTTTAAGCAATAAGCATTAAAAGGGAAAGATAACATTCTATCTTTCCCTTTTTGCGTTGGTACTATGATGAATCTAGAAAGTATACGAAAAACGAAAAAGGTAGAATTGGGTAAATGAATTTTTTCCATGAGAGAAAAATTTGTGCTGCGTTGTGTTTGCATTGAAGGTATTGATATTATGATGTAATTTGTTGATAAATTTGTATGTGATAAAAGTGAGAAGAATTTACTTTCTTTTTATGCATGAAGAAGTGCTGAGTGATTTTTTATAAAAGAGGCAATTTGTTTTTGGAAAATTATTGAGAAATTTAATACAATCATTTTGATAAAGATGAATCTTTTCATAGGCACGTGTGCTGGTGATGGGGCAGGTGGGATCGTTCTTTTAAAAAAGAAGGAATAAAAATCCATAAGATTAAATGATTAAAGCTGCTATAAAGAGAATATGTATTAAAGCGCTCCAGTCAATCGAGAGTGAAATTATATTTTGAAGGAGGATTGAAGATATAAAAACAGCCGATGTGCAATCAGCTATCTTCGAGAGTATTTAGTTCTAATTTCACTCTTTATTGTAAAAATAAATAAGCATAAGGGGTAAGGTTAAGGCCGTAATTATTTTTAAGTTTTGTACTTTATTTATCTCATTTGTAGAAATGTCTAGAAAGTAAGATTATCTATAGAGTTTTTCTTAGTTTTATTGCTTTATGATGGTGTTTAGAGGATGTGCGTTCTTTGCAAATGCGTATCAGAGAGTATTATGTGTTTGCGATATTGATTGAAGCAAAGGATTAGCTTAAAATATATCAATATCATATAATTGATGGATGAGTATCGTAGGGTGAGCGCACAGAATTTAAAAATAGTAAGTTGCATGAGACAATTTTTGATGATGTAATAAATTGATAAGAGGGACACAGAAAGTTAAATCAACTTGAAGGAAGAGTCAAAATGTTAGCTGAGTTACAAATGATTGAGGAGAATGCTTTCTTAAAGGGAGAATAATGGCAAGTTATGTTGAATAACTTTGGCTGAAGAGAGCGTTTTAAAACATAGTTTTTCAGGTGATTGGGGCTGTAAAATTTGAGGTTTTGTTTTTGTAAAGTAAAAGTTAAGAGTTAGATTTGCTTATGATGGTTTAAGCTACCCGCGGGATTATAATATCCAATTATTTTATCGGTTTATTGAGGTATTTAAGCACCTCAGTTAGCTCTATTGAATTGCGTAAAACAAAAAGCCATGATGTTGTGCACATCTTGTATTTTTAAAAATGTGGCTTTGAAGTGAAACTTATCAGGGGCACTTGTATTCAAATGTGAGGTAGTTTGAATTCATGATGGGATTTGAGAAAGCAGAAGCAATGAATATAGATTTTACTGAGAGTGAAATCTTGTCTATGAAATCTATACAACTTGCCGCTGCTTTTAATCATAAAAATGATGCGATTTATGCTGCTGCTGAGTTACTTGTACAGGTTGGCGCGGTTGACAAATGCTATCTGGAAAGCATGCTTGCACGTGAAGAAATAACGAATACTTGGCTTGGGAATGGCATAGCCATTCCTCATGGCTTTGTTGAAAATTGTGATTTAATCATCAAAGATGCTGTTGCTGTTATACAGGTTCCTGCAGGTGTTGAGTGGCAGGATGGAAAGAAAGCACATTTGATTATTGCCATTGCAGCGTGTCCAGATCTTTATAGAGAAATTTGCAAAAAATTGACGTCTCTTTTATTTGATAAAAAACAACTTGAAGTACTTGCGACAACTACAGACAAACGGCAAATTGTTACAACTTTGTTTTATCAGGATATAAAGAAAGAAAAAACTTTTATTGGTGATCTTTCGATGTGTCAGGAATGGACTTTAGATTATCCAAGTGGTCTACATGCACGACCAGCTTCTCTTTGGGTTGATTTTGCAAAAAGGATTAAAAACTCTATCAGAGTTCGCCATGGTCAATATGCCGTTGAAATGAAAAATTTGGTTGGTTTATTGCAATTAGGCGCAAAAAACGGTGATGTTCTGATTTTTTCTACAGATGCTGCAGAAGGAGCACAACTTCTTCAGGATGCCATTTCTGTTGTAAAGAAAGTAAGTATTAGTGAAAAATGCATGGTGAGAGAGATGGAATCTCATACAAAGACTTTGCATGGTTGGTATCCACGTTCCATGCAAAAAGGCATTTCTGGTGTTGGAGCAAGTTCGGGGTTAGCATTTGGTAAGATTTTTGTTCTAAGGCAAAATGATATTTCCATAATAGACCAGCCAATTGATTTTGCAGTTGGTGCGGCATGTCTTGAAAATGCTCTTACAAAAACAAAACATAAATTGGCATCGGTGATTTCTGATATTACAGTGCGTATGGGAGCGGATTCTGCTGCGATTTTTTCTGCGCAAATGGTTTTGCTTGAAGATGAAAATCTGATAGCTCAAGCTTGTCGTTTTATAGCAGAAGGTCATGGTGTTGCTTGGTCTTGGGATAGAGCGGTTCGGCAATTTTCAGATATGTTTTCTAAGGTGGATAATCCTTTGTTAGCAGCACGTGCGGTTAATTTAATTGATGTTGGTCGTCGTGTTTTAGGTGAAATAAATCCATCCTATAGGTCTTTCTTTTTAAATGATATTCCAAGTGGTGTTATTCTGGTTACAAATGATCTTTCTCCTTCTGATGTTACACAACTTGATAGTACAAAAGTAAAAGGATTAGTAACAGCATGGGGAGGTCCACTCTCTCATACAGCTATTTTAGCGCGTACTCTTGGTATTCCGATGGTTGTTGCTGTAGGTGATGATATTTTAGCGGTTCAGTCTGATATTCAAGCTATTATTGATGGTGATAACGGATTCATTTATTTTAATCCTATGCTTGAAGATATTGAAGATGCTCAAAGACATATTGATAGTGTTGCGCAAAAACGTGTTAGTGAGATAAGTGCGTCTCGATTACCATTGCAAACGACAGATGGTCAAAGAATTCGTATCATGGCTAATGCCAATTATGCAAATCAGGTTCCTGTTGCGTTTGATTTGGGGGCTGAAGGTATCGGACTCATGCGCACAGAATTTTTATTTTTAGAGAATCCACATATTCCGGATGAAGAGACCCAATTTGATATATATCGGGCGATGATTGCAGCTGTAGGAGATAAGCCATTAATTATTCGTGCACTCGATATTGGTGGGGATAAACAGGTTACGCATTTACATTTATCTAAAGAAGATAATCCTTTTTTAGGTGTTCGAGGAACGCGGCTTTTGTTACGTCGGCGTGATCTTTTGGTTCCTCAATTACGTGCTTTGTATCGGGCAGCAAAAGAGGGCGGAGATCTATGGATTGTGTTTCCAATGGTGATGTCTGTCTCAGAGATTGTTACCATAAAAAAGATTGCAGAAGAAATCCGCAATGATATTGATGCACCTAAATTAAAACTTGGTATTATGATCGAAGTTCCAGCAGCGGCTATTATGGCAGATGTGTTGAGCGCCCATGTTGATTTTTTCTCAATTGGAACCAACGATTTAACACAGTATACAATGGCTGTTGATCGGCAAAATCCATACCTTGTGTCTGAAGCGGATAGCCTTGATCCAGCGGTTTTGCGTATGATTTATCAGACTATTCGGGGAGCAGCACAACATGAATGTTGGGTTAGTGTATGTGGGGGTGTCGCTGGAGATCCTTTTGGTGCGATGATTTTGACTGGATTGGGAATTAATGAGCTTTCTATGATATCTTGCGATATTTCTCCAGTAAAGGCGTGTTTGCAGACTCATAGTTTCGAAGAGATGAAAATTTTAGCACAAAAAGCACTACAATGTGAAACTGCACGGGCTGTACGCGCTCTGAGCAAGGATATACAGTGGTAAGAACGTGGAGAGAAAAAAACACACTCATTGTGTAAGGTTTTAGATCTTTAGTATTGTGACTCATTATCTTTTAGAACAATTATAGGCAACATATTTATAGTGATAAATTGTCATTAATAAATTAAAACTTATTGCCGATGAAGTGAAACATAAAAGTGATGAGCAGATAGATCTCATTTTAAGAGAAAGCAATTTTAAATCAGATTTGTCATGGTTAAGAATCCTCATTCTTGGGGGAGGGGAGGAGGTTGAAAATAATTTTTATTAAAATGAAATTCATATTGTTTTTATTCTATTTATTGTTGGTATAATCAGTGTGAATAGGCGAGAGATGTTTAATCATTTCATTTTGAAGAAAATATAGATCGTTTACCAATTTAAGAGCAGTGTTTTTTCATAAAGCAGAAGGTGTGTAAGTGAGCATGAAAATTTATGAGTGGGGATAAACTTTTTATTCCCATTCTTGCATTGTACATAACTATCCACGGAAAAAGTTTTTTCTTAAAAAGAAAGGATGTGCTCGTTATTCAAAAGGTATCAGCTTTTAATTTTAATAAATGAATTTGTTTTTAAAGTTTTGAATATATAATTTGGGCTTGCACGTTATTTCTTTCTGAGTATAGTGCGAGACTCCTGGAGAGGTGGCCGAGTGGTTGAAGGCGCACGCCTGGAACGCGTGTATATGGGAAACCATATCGAGGGTTCGAATCCCTCTCTCTCCGCCATACAATTTTCTTCTATGTATAACGTATTGATTCTTTGTAATTTTTTTAAAGGTTTGGGAGCATTAACAAAAGTTCGGGAATAGGATTTTCCAACATACCGTTACGAAGCTCATCTTTTCCCTCCAACATTCTCTAATAATTTTTTGAATTCTTTGAAATCCACTATTTTAAATGTGCAAAGACATTCTCTATCGCCTCCATGAGACGAGCAAAATTAAGAAACCATTTTCTAAAGAATTTCGCGCGTCTCAGAGTATGTTTAGAGTCGGATATTTGGTTTTTGTGTAAAAATACTCTCTATGGCATCTAGGATACGTGAAAAATCAAGCGCTAATAAGAGTATAATCAGTACAATCCATTTCGTATAACGAGACATCACCTTTACACTTTTATAGGTCATAATGATTTCTTGAAGGATTTCTTTTTCCGCTTCTGTAAGCTCTATATCGTCTCTTGTTTTTCTTCTAGCCATGTTCCCATCCACACAAACGTTCACCTAGGGTGTTATGTTTTAAGATATCTCTTGCT